>NZ_JBHSKF010000001.1:0-813275 GCF_042657845.1 Actinokineospora guangxiensis
TTGCCGGTGCGCACCCACGCGGTCTGCATCCCGGCGACCAGGATGGACAGTCCGATGGTGAGCGGCACCATCAGGAAGTGGTAGACGGTGGTGATACCGAACTGCCACCGCGCCAGGTCGAGAACGTCCACGCGTCCAGCCTGCTCCCGCGCGGTCCCCGCCGGGCAGGTGCCGCGGTCCTGTCCGCGCGGGACGTAGGTCCCGTGACCGGCCTCATAGCCGCCGCCGGAGCCCGGCGGCTAAGGTGGAACCGCCTGAGGGGAGTAGTTCCGACGATCGCGCGAGCGATCCGGCGGGGCTGTCGACACACTGACTCGCGAGAGTCCGGCACCCCACCCGCGTCCACGCGGGCGAACGAGACCTCCGGCCGGGTAGGAACACGCCCGGTCGGAGAATCCACCCCTCCGTCCGGGTTCGCACGTCGGACGAGAGGCACACCCTGTGGGAACCGCACTGGTCGCGCTGCTGAGCGCGTTCGCATTGGTCTTCGTGGTCGAGCTGCCGGACAAGACGCTGGTCGCCACGCTCATCCTCACCACCCGCTACCGGGCGCTGCCGGTATTCGTCGGCGTCGTCGCCGCCTTCGCCGTGCAGGTGGTGATCGCCGCCGCGTTCGGCGGGGTCCTGACCCTGCTTCCGGACCGGGTGGTGGCCGGGGTCGTGGCGCTGCTGTTCGGCATCGGCGCCTTCCTGCTGCTGCGGGAGGGCTTCAGCCAGGACGGGCCGGAGGACGGCCCGAAGGAGACCGCCGCGACGACCAGCTTCGCGCGCATCGCGCTGACCTCGTTCGGCGTCCTCTTCGCCGCCGAGTGGGGCGACGCCTCCCAGATCGCCACCGCCGGGCTGACCGCCCGCTACGGGGAGCCGGTGTTCGTGGCCATCGGGGCGTTCCTGGCCCTGGTCACCGTGGCCGGGATCGCGGTCCTGGTGGGGCGCAAGATCGCGGACAAGATCCGGCCGAAGCTCGTGCAGCGGGTCGCCGGGGTGGTCTTCGCCGGGTTCGCCGTCTTCGCGGTCTACCAGGCGGTGACGCTCTGACCCCGGCTCACCGCAGCGCGGAGGCGATCGCCGATGCGGCGCTGACCACCCGGGGGCCCACCGCCTCCGGGTCCAGCGGCGTGAAGGTCACCACCCCCACGCTGGCCCGCAGCCCCGGCACCCCCCGAACCGGGGCGGCCACCCCGTGCGCGGAGGGCTGCAACTCGCCGATGGTCGTCACCCAGCCGGGCCCGTCCGAGCGCAGCCCGATCGCCTTGCCCGCCGCGCCCTTGTGCAGCGCGTGCCGGGTCCCCACCCGGTAGGCCACGTGATACGTCGTCCACGACGGCTCCACCACGGCGACGGCCTGGGCCTCGTCCCCGTCGGCCACGGTCAGGTGCGCCGTGGCCCCCACCGCCTCGGCCAGCTCGCGCAGCGCGGGCAGCGCGGCCACCCGCAGCTGCGGGGCCACCTTCGCCGCCAGCTGGAGCAGTCCGAGGCCCAACCGGACCTTGGACCCCTCGCGCCGGACCAGCCCCCGGGTCTGCAACGGCACCAGCAGCCGGTACACCGCCGCCCGGCTCGCCCCGATCGCCTGCGCGAGGTCGCTGATCGTCGGCGCCTCGGTGTCGGCGTCGGCCACGGCCTGCAGCAGGGCCAGGCCGCGGTCGAGGGTCAGCGAGCTCTCCTTGCCCGCCGGGTTGGCCGGGCGCGGCGCCGACGACCGGATGCCGGGCATGTCAGTCCGCCGCAACGACGGTGCCGACGACCTCGGACAGGCCGATCACCGAGCCGTCGGGGCCCGGCGCGGTCGCGGTGATGCGGACGGTGTCGCCGTCCTCCAGGAAGGCGCGCTTGTCCTCGCCCACCTCGACCGGCTCGCCGCCGTTCCAGGACAGCTCCAGGAACGACCCGCGCTGGTGCCTGTCGGGCCCGGAGACGGTCCCGGAGGCGAAGAGGTCACCCGGGCGCACCGTGGCGCCGTTGACGGTCATGTGGGCCAGCTGCTGGGCGAAGGAGTACGCCATCGTGCTGAACGGCGGGCGGGAGACGACCGCGCCGTTCCACTCGACCTCGATGGCGATGTCCAGACCCCAGTGCTGGTCCTCGACCAGGTAGTGCAGCAGCGGGCCCGGCGCCTCGGTCGGGACGCGGGCGGCGGAGAAGGCCTCCAGCGGGGTGATCCAGGCGCCGATGGAGGTGGCGAAGGACTTGCCGAGGAACGGGCCCAGCGGCACGTACTCCCAGGCCTGGATGTCGCGGGCCGACCAGTCGTTGGCCGTGACCACGCCGAAGACGTGGTCGGGCGCGGCCGAGGTCGAGACCCGGCCCGCCACCGGACCACCGCAGACGAAGCCGATCTCGGCCTCGATGTCGAGCTTCACGCTCGGCCCGAACACCGGGCCGGACTCGCCCGCGCGCTGGCCGTGCGGGCGGCGGATGTCGGTGCCGGAGGCGTACACCGTGCCCGCGCGGCCGTGGTAGCCGACGGGCAGATGCGTCCAGTTGGGCAGCAGCGCCTCGGCGTTCGGGCGGAAGATGCGGCCGACGTTCTCGGCGTGGTGGCGCGAGGAGTAGAAGTCCACGTAGTCGCCGACGGTGAACGGCAGCCGCGCGGTGTCGATCGAGGTCAGGACCGCGCCGTCGGGCGCGGTCGCGGCCGTCACCAGCTCGCGCAGCCGGGCCCGCAGCCGCGACCACACCTGCCTGCCCTCGGCCAGCAGCGGGTCCAGGGTCGCCGCCCTCAGCAGCGGGCGCAGGTCCTCGGTGAACGACTCGGCGATCGGGGCCAGCGGCAGCGCCTTGTCGCCCACGCGCACGGCCACGCCCTCGGCGACCACGCCGTAGGGCAGGGTCTGCGGCCCGAACGGCTTGTCGGCGGCGAACGCGGGGTCATCGATCCAGGTCGGCGCGGTCACAGCAGGCCCAGCCCTTCGAGGTCGTCGATCGGCTCGGCCAGCGAGCAGGAGCCGTAGGAGCCGAAGACCGCGCGCACGGCGTGCGCGGCCTGGTCGCCGAGGCCCGCGGCCTCCTCGGCCAGCTTCGCGCCGTCGGTCTCCGACAGCGCGCCGCGGACGTCGCCGCCGGAGAGCACGCGGCTGACGGCGACCAGCAGGTTGAGGAAGCCGTGGTGGGTGAACCCGGTGGCCTCCTCGGTGTGCCGGACGGCGTTGTGCAGGCCCGCGGTGGCCTTGAACGAGGCCTCGCCCGCGCTGATCACGGCGAGGAAGTCGGCGACCTCGTCCACGCTGGGGAACGCCTCGCGGCTGAGGCCGCCGCAGCGGATCTTGGGCCAGCTGCCGTGCTCGACCACCCGGCGGATGCCCTCCAGCCAGCCCGCGCCGCCGCGGCGCGGCTCCACGACCCGGATGACGTCCTCGGGCACGAACTCGTTGACCCGTTCCAGCCAGACGTCGTCGACGTCGGTGGGGGCGGGCATCTCGACCATGCGCAGCGCGAGCAGCTCGGCTCGCGACTCCACGATCGACAGGGCCTTCGGGACGCCCCCGAGCCCGGTGTCGATCACCAGCGAGAGGCCGACCGGCTTGGTCGGCTTCGCCTTGATCAACTCCGTGATCAGCTCGGGGAGCCGGGAGGCCGGGCAGAGGAACACGCCCATGAGTCCGGCGTGGGCGCCCTCCCGTCCTTCGAGGTGCAGTCGCACCGCGTCGGGCATCGCCGCGCTGCCCGGCGGGAACAGGGCGGCGTCATCGACCAGCCGCGCGAACAGGGGCGGGATGCCACGAGGACCGGGCGCAGGGAGTGGAACGGCACTTGACACGCCTGACACGCTAGTAGCGTATCAGCAAATGAACAAAGATGTCCGCACAGCGGACACTTTCCGGGAGTCTCGGAGGAGCGATGCCCTACTACCGCCAGGTCGGTGAGATCCCGCCGAAGCGGCACACCCAGTTCCGCAAGCCCGACGGCGGGCTCTACGCCGAGGAGCTGATGGGCGTGGAGGGCTTCTCGTCGGACTCGGCCCTGCTCTACCACCGACACCTGCCCACGGCGATCGTGGACGCGCAGGCGGTGGCCGACCCCCGCGCCCCGCTGACGCCCAACCACCCGCTCAAGCCGCGGCACTTCCGCACCCAGGACCTCAAGTTCTCCGGCGACGCCGACGCGGTGTCCGGCAGGCGGACGCTGTTCGGCAACCCCGATGTGGTGATCGCGTTCGTGGTCGCGACCCGGCCCAGCCCGCTCTACCGCAACGCCGTCGGCGACGAGCTGCTGTACGTGCAGGGCGGCTCCGGCGTCGTGGAGACCATCTATGGCGCGCTGAGCGTCGGCGACGGCGACTACGTGGTCATCCCGACCTCCACCACCTACCGCGTGGTGCCCGAGGGCGAGCTGCGGCTGTTCATCCTGGAGGCGACCGGCCACGTCGGCCCGCCGAAGCGGTACCTGTCGAAGAAGGGCCAGTTCCTGGAGCACGCGCCCTACTGCGAGCGCGACCAGCGCGGCCCGAGCGAGCCGCTGGTGGTCGACGGCGAGGACGTCGACGTGCTCGTCCGCCACCGCGCGGGCCTGACCCGCTACACCTACGCCAACCACCCGTTCGACGTCGTCGGCTGGGACGGCTGCCTGTACCCGTGGGTGTTCAACATCGCCGACTTCGAGCCGATCACCGGTCGCGTGCACCAGCCGCCGCCGGTGCACCAGACCTTCGAGGGCCCCAACTTCGTGGTGTGCTCGTTCGTCCCGCGCAAGGTCGACTACCACCCGCTCGCGGTCCCGGTGCCCTACAACCACGCCAACGTCGACTCCGACGAGCTGATGTTCTACGTCGGCGGCGACTACGAGGCGCGCAAGGGCTCGGGCATCGGCATCGGCTCGCTGTCGCTGCACCCCGGCGGGTTCACCCACGGCCCGCAGCCCGGCGCGGCCGAGGCCTCCCTCGGCGCGGACCGCTTCGACGAGACCGCGGTCATGGTCGACACTTTCCGCCCCCTGGACCTCGGCGAGGCCGCGGTCGACACCGAGGACCCGCGCTACGCCTGGTCCTGGGCAAAGCGCGGTCCCGACTGGACCTAGATCCGGAACCGATACTCCCGCTCGGCCCGTTCGGGACGCATACTGTCGCCCGAAACCAGGGGAGGTCGGATGTCCAGCCACGTGCGCGCGCTCGCGGACCCGTGGGGCGTGCTCTTGGCCGTGTGCGCGGTCCTGGTCGGCGTCGTGATCCACCTGCCCGCCGTCGCGATCGTCCTCGTGGGACTGGCGGTGTGGCTGGGCCGCGCGGTGGTCCCGTGGCTGACGCAGCGGCTCGCCGGGCAGCCCGGGCAGCCCGCGCCCCCCGACGTGGAGCCGGGCTCGCCGGAGGCGGGGTGGCTCGACCGCGCCATCGACGCCGAGGCCGACTTCGACGCGCTCGTCGCCGACGGCCCCCTGCTGGACCTGCGGGGCACCCTGGACGAGGCGGTCACCGGGCTCTACGCGGTGGCCGAGCTGGTGACCGCGCAGCGCCGGGCCGGGCGCGACACGACCGACGACCTCGCCGTCCTGGAGTGGGCGACGCTCGGATTGCAGGACGCGGCCTCCCACATCGCGGGACTGTCCACACCGGAGGCCCCGGCGCCGGCCGACGTCGCCGCCCTCGCCGAGCTGTTGGAAGAAATCCGCCAGGCGGTCGCGGCGCCCTCGCAGGTCTGACCCGGGCTGGGTCTGGGCGGCTAAGTCTGGGCGGCTAGGTCTGGGCGGCGAGGAACGGGCAGCCGAGGAGCTTGCGCAGCTCCAGTCCCAGCTCCTCGTTCGTGCGCACCGGCCGGGTGAAGGCCAGCCGCACGTCGTGGTCGGTGTCGACGGACTCCACGCGCAGTCGGATGCCGAAGCGGTCCAGCCCCAGCGGGCGGACGTGGCCGCCGCGCAGCTCGTCGGGCAGGTGGCGGCTCAGCGCGCCGACGACGTCGGTGTGCGAGAGCTCCAGGTGCCGCAGCCAGCCCGCCTCGCTGGCGGCGAACGGGTCGGGGGTGGCGGCGCTGAAGTCGCCGATGCGCACCGGGTGCGTGCCCTCGGCGTCGGCGAGGACGAGCGCGGCCGGGGTCAGGTGCAGCAGCGCGGCGGTGTGGCCGACGTCGAGCAGGCGCGGGTCCGGGCGGTGTTCGGCGACCTCGACGGCCAGCGCGCGGGCCTGCTCGTCGGTGAGGGCGCGCAGCCAGCCGCTGATCCACAGCAGCCCGCGCACCGGCTCGCGCAGCGGGACCGGGGCGGCGTCGGCCAGCTCGACCATGGTCGCCAGCTCGCCGCGCGGGGACTGCCAGGCGGTGGCGACCACCGGGTGGGCGGCGGGCAGCAGGACGCTGACGCCGCCGTCGGCGTGCACGTGGTGCAGGACGGGGGTGACGCGCTCGTCGGCGGCCGACGGGGCGAGCGTGGCGCGACCGCCGAGCGCGGCGATCGTCCTGGCCCGCTCGGCAGGCGAGGGCGCCGGGGGACGCGGGGTGGAAGCGGTCACTGGTCACCTCCCTAGTTAGGACACCCTAACTTGGATGTGTCCGGCGCGGAAGTCGAGCGCCGCCATTGTCCCCCATGTGGTTACGCTGCCCGTCGACCCGCGGACGATCCCGCGGCCCGACCCGGACGGAGCCAGCAATGAGCGAGGTCCCGGCCGCCGAACCGCCCGGCGGCGGCGTCGCGGTGGACGACCCGGCCACCGCGCGCGCCCTGCGCGCGCTGCGCCTGCCGCTGATCGTCCTACCGGTCTCCGCCGCCGTGTTCGCCGTCCCCGCCATCCTGCTCAGCGGGCTGGCCAGCGCCCTGTTCACGATGGCCGCGCTCGCGTTCGTGCTCGGCACCCTGGTCGTCCTGGCCACCACGGCGTTCTGGATCGGGCCCGCCGCCGCGCTGCTGCGCGCCCAGCCGTGGCGCCCGGCGAAGGTGCGGGTCTACCGCACGCTCAAGGGCCTGCCGCGCACGCCGCTGCGGCTGCGCGAGCCCGACGGCGTGACCACCGACCTGCTCGCCCCGGCGCTGTCCTGGACCGCCCAGCAGGTGCTCGCCCGCACCGGCCGCGTCTGGCTGGTCGGCCCGGACGAGCGCGGCTGGGCGGCCATCCGCTCCCCCGGCCTGGCGCTGCCGCTGGGCCAGGCCAAGGTCGCCGACGTGCAGATCGGCGGCGGCTACGAGATCAGCCCGGTGCAGAGCGACCCGCGCGCCGCGGCCACCGCGGCCGAGGACGCCGTGCTGGCCCGCGCCATCGCCGGGCCCCGCCGCCGCTCCAAGACCGACATCCTCGCGCCCGCGCTGCTGCTGGCCTTCGCCGTGTTCGTCCTGGTCGACCTGCTGCGCCGGGGCACGCAGGGCCGCGGCGAACTGCTGCTCGGCCTGCTCGTCGCCACCGCGCTGATCCTGGGCCTGCTGGCCTGGCGGGTCTACCGGCTGCGGCACTGGAGCCGGGTCGGCGCGCTGCTGGGCGCGGGCGCCTGGACCCCCGTGCCGGTCGAGTTGGAGCTGACCGACGCCCGCACCGTCATCGCCCAGGCGACCCTGGCCGACGGCCGCACCGCCGACGTGCGGTTCCACCGGGCAGGCCACGCCCTGCTGGCCAACATCGCCGCCACCGGCCGGATGTGGACCGCGGGCGCGCCCGCCGACGGGCCGGTCGCCGTCGGCCTGCCCGGCTACCCGTTCCTCACCGTGGCCAGGATCGGCTGATGGGCTGGCTGAACCCGCCCCGGCCGCTGGAGCCCGCGCCGCCAGAGGAACGCAGGCTCATCACGATCGAGCTGGTCATCGTCTTCGCGGTGACCCTGGGCCTGTCCGGCCTCAGCAGCCTGCTGACGCTGCTGGACTCGCTGCTGGCCCCGGTCCCGATCAAGGACCAGACCATCGCGATCAACGTCCCGCTCGCCCGTGCCGGGCTGATCGACCTGTTCAAGCAGCTGCTGGGCGTCGTGCGGCTGATCGCCTGGGGCGCGCTCGGCGCGTACCTGCTCTACCGGGCCGGGATGAAGCTGGCCGCCATCGGCCTCGACCGGAGCAGGCCGGGCCGTGACGCCGCGGCGGGCGCGGGGCTGGCCGCCCTCATCGGCATCCCGGGCCTGGCGTTCTACCTCGCCGCGCACGCCGCCGGGTTCAACCTGGCGGTGGCGCCCTCGACGCTGGACGACACCTGGTGGCGGCCGATCGCGCTGTCGCTGCTGGCCTTCGGCAACGCCTGGGCCGAGGAGGTGCTCGTCGTCGGGTACCTGATCACCCGGCTGCGGCAGCTGGGCCTGTCGGAGAACGCCTCGCTGCTGGTGTCCAGCCTCGTACGCGGCTCCTACCACCTCTACCAGGGGTTCGGCGGGTTCATCGGCAACGTGGTCATGGGCCTGGTGTTCGGCCGCGTGTGGCAGCGGAGCAACCGGCTGTGGCCGCTGGTCATCGCGCACACGCTGCTGGACGTGGTCGCCTTCCTCGGCTACGCGCTGCTGCGCGAGGAGGTCAGCTGGCTGCCCTAGTCGGGTCGGTGACCAGCATCGGGTCGCCGAGGTCGTCCAGGGACCACTCGCCGTCGTGCAGCGCGGCCAGCTCGTCGGGAGAGATGCCGACGGCGGTCAGGAACTCGACGCGGCCGTTGGCGGTGTCCATCGGGTCCAGCTCGGGGTCGAAGGCGAACGCGACGGCGGTCAGGCCGCTGCCGTCGGTCAGCGGCTGGCGCAGGTCCACCTTGTGGCCGTCGGCGAGCAGGGCGCGCTGGTCGCGCACGAACCGGGCCAGGTGCTCCAGCAGGGAGAACGGCCAGCCGGGGGCGAGGTCCTGGCCGGGCAGCCTGCGCACGCGCATGGTCAGCTCGAAGCCCCAGCCGCTCCAGCGCGGGTCGGATTCGGCGTCCTTGGCCCACAGCTCGGTCAGGCCGTAGCTGACGTAGTGCCAGAACTCCTCGGTCGGGTACGCGCTGCACCCCTGTAAGCCGCTGCCGAAGTGGACGCCGGGCGGGTAGCCGACGTGGCGCGGCTCGATCCCCGGGTAGAGGTCGGCCAGCGCCGCGTCGATCGCGTCCCACCCGGGCGCTTCATCGCGGTCGGTGAGGTCGGTCATCCCCGCATTCTGACCGATACGTCCCTCCGCGCGGCAGCCCCGTCGCCGACCGCGCGCTCCGGCGCGTTCACTGGCGCGTCGCCGCAGGTCGGGGTACCAATGACGGATGGCAGGACTCGGTGAGTACCGGCGCAAGCGCGCGGTCGGCCGCACGCCCGAGCCGATCCCCGCCGACGACGCCCCGGCAGGCGGCGACGACACCTTCGTCATCCAGGAGCACCACGCCCGCAGCCTGCACTGGGACGTGCGCCTGGAGCGCGGCGGCGTGCTGGTCAGCTGGGCGGTGCCCAAGGGCCTGCCGACCGAGCCCAACGACATCCGCCTCGCCGTGCACACCGAGGACCACCCCATGGAGTACGCCGCCTTCGAGGGGGAGATCCCGCGCGGGGAGTACGGCGGCGGCTCCATGACCATCTGGGACCGCGGCCGCTACGAGACCCTCAAGTGGAGCGAGCGGGAGGTGGCCGTGGTCTTCCACGGCGAGCGCGCCCGGGGGCGGTACACGTTCTTCAAGGGCGGCAAGTCCGACAAGGACTGGATGGTCCGCCGCTCCGAGCCCGCGCCCACGGGCTGGGCCCCGCTGCCGGAGTCGGTCGAGCCGATGCTGGCCACCGCGGGCGCGCTGCCGCCCGCCGCCGAGGACGACCTGTGGGCGTATGAGTTCAAGTGGGACGGGGTGCGCGGCCTGGCCCGCTGCGAGGGCGGGCGGCTGACGCTGCTGTCGCGGCTGGGCAACGACATCACCTCGCACTACCCCGAGCTGCGGCCGATGGCCGAGGAGCTGGGCTCGACCCAGGTGTGGCTCGACGGTGAGATCGTCGTGCTGGAGGACGGCCGTCCGTCCTTCCACGCGCTGCAGAAGCGCATGCACACCAGCGACGAGCGCGCCGCCCGCCGCTGGGCCGCCGAGCTGCCCGCGACCTACATCGTCTTCGACCTGCTGCACCTGGACGGGCACTCGACGCTGTCGCTGCCCTTGCGCGAGCGCCGGGCGCTGCTGGAGAAACTGGAGCTTCGCGGGGCGCGCTGGCTGACCTCGCCGAGCTACCCGGGTGAGGGCGCGGCGGTGGTGGCGGCGGCGAGCGAGCGCGGCCTGGAGGGCGTGGTGGCCAAGCGGCTGACCTCGCGCTACCTGCCGGGCAGGCGCTCGCCGGACTGGATCAAGATCGCGAACATCCGGGCGCTGGAGGTCGTCGTCGGCGGCTGGCGCCCCGGCGACGGCAAGCGCTCGGACGTGTTCGGCTCGCTGATGCTGGGCCTGCCCAGCGCCGACGGGCTGCGCTACGTCGGCCTGGTCGGCACCGGGTTCAGCGAGGAGGTGCTGCGCATGCTCATGGGCGAGCTGAAGGGCATCGCGCGCCGGACATCGCCGTTCTGCAACGAGGTCCCGCGCGACAAGGCCAAGGGCGCGCGCTGGGTGGAGCCGACGCTGGTCGGCGAGGTGGTCTTCCGCAACTGGACCGGCGACGACAAGCTGCGCGCCGCCGCCTGGCGCGGACTGCGCGCCGACAAGCGTCCCGAGGACGTCGAGAGGTGGGACCCCGATGGCCGGTGAGGTGCTCGTCGACGTCGACGGCCAGCGGATGCGGCTGTCCAACTTGGACAAGGTCCTCTACCCGGAGGCGGGCTTCACCAAGGGCGAGGTGATCAACTACTACAGCCGGGTCGCGCCCGTGCTGCTGCCGCACCTGGCCGACCGGCCGGTCACCTTCCGCCGCTTCCCCGACGGGGTGGCGAAGGCGGGCTTCTTCGACAAGAACGCCTCCCGGCACGCCCCGGACTGGATCAGGACGGTCACCATCGCGACGCCGGGCAGCAGCACCGGGGCCGAGACGCTGGACTTCGCCGTGCTCGGCGACCTGCCCTCGGTGGTGTGGGCGGCGAACATGGCGGGCCTGGAGCTGCACGTGCCGCAGTGGACGGTCGGGCCGCGCGGCGGCAAGCGGCTGCCCGACCGGCTGGTCTTCGACCTCGACCCCGGCGAGCCCGCCACCGTCGTGGAGTGCTGCGCGGTGGCGCTGCGGCTGCGCGAGGTGCTGGTGGCCGCGGGCATGGACCCGGTCGCCAAGACCAGCGGCAACAAGGGGATGCAGGTCTGCGCCGCGGTCCGGACCGCGGCGGAGTCCACGCCCTCGGAGTTCGCCAAGGCGCTGGCCGAGGAGTTCGAGCGCCAGACGCCGGGGCTGGTGCTGTCGCGGATGGCGAGGAACCTGCGGCCGGGCAAGGTGTTCATCGACTGGAGCCAGAACAACCCGCAGAAGACCACGGTCGCGCCGTACTCCCTGCGCGCCCGCGCCCAGCCCACCGTCTCGACCCCGCTGACCTGGGACGAGGTCGCCGCGTGCGGCTCGCCCTCGGACGTGCGCTTCACCGCCGACGAGGTCCTCGACCGGGTGGCCGAGCACGGCGACCTGTTCGCGCCGCTGCTGGGCGATGGCCCGAAGCTGCCCTCCTAGAGGTCCAGCGGGGCCGAGCCGAAGGCGACGTTGAAGCGATCGCACCAGACGACGACGCTGCGCAGGCCGGCCAGGTCGGCGTCGGCGGGGATGGCGTAGTTCTGGTTGCCGTCGGTGGCCTTCATCGCGCCCAGGCGCACGTAGCGGCCGTCGTCGTACTTGCCCCACTCGCCGCCCGCGGTCGCGTCGGAGAGCCAGATGTGCAGGTCGGGGCCATCGGAGGTGGAGAAGCCCTCCAGGCGCAGGATGCGGGTGCCGCCGCTGCTCAGGACGCGGGCGGTGCCGCGGGTCTCGTGCTCCTGGGTGACGAACTCGCCTTCGGCGAGGACGGTCGGGCCCGCGGGGGTCGAGGTCGTGGTCGTCGTGACGGTCGTGGTGGCGGCCGTGGTGGCGGTCGTGGTGGCGGTCTCGGTCGGTGACGGGCTGGTCGGGGGTGGCGTGGTGGTCTGCGCGACGGCGAACTCGCTCGGCAGGGCTTCATTGACCTCGCTGCGCGTCCACAGCTTCCAGGGCTGGAACGCCCACAATCCGACGGTGACGACGGCCACGACGAACGCCAACGCCGCCCAGGTCACCTTCTTGCGCAACAAACTACGCACTGATCTCGCCTTTCAGTTAACAGATCGATTGCTTGCTTCACGGAATCCGGCTTCTTTCTCCGGTGCGGCCGCTCGGCGGCGGCAGATCCCGTATCGAGTGGTTACGCTGCGGACGTGACCGACCTCCCCGTGCCCGACGCCGAGCAGACCGCCCCCGCGCCGCGGGTCGACAGCGAGGTGGGGCCGCTGCGCACGGTGCTGCTGCACCGCCCCGGCAACGAGCTGAAGCGGCTCACCCCGCGCAACAACGACCAGCTGCTGTTCGACAGCATCCCGTGGGTCGACCGCGCCCAGGACGAGCACGACGCCTTCGCCGACGTGCTCACCGGCCGCGGCGTGGAGGTGATGCTGCTCTCCGACGCGCTGGTGGCCGCCCTCGCCGACGAGCGCGCCCACGCCGCCGCCGCGGCCACCGCCGTCGACCGCCGCCGCATCGGCAACGAGCTGGCCGACGCGCTCGCCGGGTACCTCGCCACCGTCGACGCCAAGGGCCTGGCCGACGTGCTGATGGGGGGCATGACCTTCGAGGAGCTGCCCGCCGCCGAAGGCGCGTCGCTGGTGCGCAAGATGCACCACCCGCACGACTTCGTCGTCGACCCGCTGCCGAACCTGCTGTTCACCCGGGACTCCTCGGTGTGGATCGGCGACCGGGTGGCGATCGCCTCGCTGGCCCTGCCCGCGCGCGCCCGCGAGACCGCGCTGCTCGACCTGGTGTACGCCTACCACCCCCGGTTCCGTTCAGCCGGCCGCGCCTACGGCGCCAGCTCCGCGCCCGTGGAGGGCGGCGACGTGCTGCTGCTGGCCCCTGGCGTGCTGGCGATCGGCGTCGGCGAGCGCACCACCCCCGCGGGCGCGGAGTCGCTGGCCCGCTCCGCCTTCGCCGACGGCCTCGCCCACACCGTGCTGGCCGTCCCGATCGCCCAGGACAGGGCCACCATGCACCTGGACACGGTGTGCACGATGGTCGACCGCGACGCGGTGGTCATGTACCCGGCGGTGCGCGACACGCTCACCGCGTACTCGCTGCGCATGGGCCCCGACGGCGGCGTCGCCGTCGACGGCCCGGCCCCGTTCCTCGAGGCCGCCGCCGCCGCGATGGGCATCGACCGCCTGCGCGTCATCGACACCGGCCTGGACCCAGTCACCGCCGAGCGCGAGCAGTGGGACGACGGCAACAACACCCTCGCCGTGGCCCCCGGCGTGGTGGTCGCCTACGAGCGCAACGTGGAGACCAACTCCCGCCTGGAGGACGCAGGCGTCGAGGTGCTGCGCATCAGCGGCTCCGAACTGGGCACCGGCCGCGGCGGCCCCCGCTGCATGTCCTGCCCCATCAGCCGCGACCCGCTCTAACCGAGCAACCACAACACCCCCAGGAACACGGCGGCACCGAACACGGCGAGCAGGGCGGCGACGAGCAAGGCCGCTGCCCTGCCCGTCGCCGATCGGGTGAGCACGGGCGCCTCCTGCGACTGTCTGGTGATCATGCCCCTACTTCGTCGCCCGCGGGCCCGATCTGGTTCCCCCATTTCGGTGATCACTTCTGAGATTAGGAATGCCTTACCTGATCGGCCCTTTTTATAGGCTTACCTAATGTGTCACAGATTAGGCTCACCTGGTTAGCGCCGGAAACCTCTCGCACGTATTCTCGGTGCCATGACCTCCAAGTTCCACCGCCTGCTGCAAGCGCAGATTCGCAACGAGTTCACCGCCTCCCAGCAGTACGTGGCACTGGCGGTGTGGTTCGACGGCCAGGACCTCCCCCGCCTGGCCCGGCACTTCTACCGCCAGTCGCTGGAAGAGCGCAACCACGCCATGATGATCGTCCAGTACCTCATCGACTCCGACGTCGCCGTCACCATTCCCGGCGTTGACGAGGTCCGCAATGAATTCACCGAACCGGCCGATCTGGTGGCCTTGGCGCTCCAGCAGGAACGCGGCGTGACCGACGACATCATCGCGCTGGCGAAGGTCGCGCGGGATGAGGACGATTACGCGGGCGAGCAGTTCATGCAGTGGTTCCTCAAGGAGCAGGTCGAAGAAGTCGCGCAGATGACGACGCTGCTGAACGTGGTCCGGCGGGCCGCGGGCAACCTGTTCCACGTGGAGGACTACCTGGCGCGGGAGCAGGTCGGCGACGGCGGCGAGGACCCGCTGGCACCGCGCGCGGCGGGCGGGACGCTCTGATCGGCTGATCGGAGGAACGTGCGGGCGGGGTGGCCGGGCAGGCCGCCCCGCTTTCCGCTCTCCGCACCGCGAACGAGGCGACGTCCCCGGCACCGGCACACCCAGGGCTGCGCACCAGAGGCCCGGTCAGCGGTGGGCCAGTGACTCCGGGAGCGTGAAAGTGCCGTCCGAGTTCGGCGGGAAGGGGTGCGCGGCGACGACGGCCGCGGCCGGGATCGGGCCGTAGACGTGGGGGAACCACGGGCCGTCCGGGATGGGCGGGGAGCCTGGCTCCCAGCGGAGCGCCACGTCGAGCTTGGCGGGGTCGATCTCCAGCAGGAGGAGGTCGGCGCGGCCGCGGAACAGGCGGTTGGCCGGGAGGTGGGCGGTGCCCGGGTCCGAGCAGTGGATGAAGCCCTCGGTCGCCAGGCTGGCCGGGCGCAGTTCGGCGACCGGCCAGTCCGACTCCGGGAGGATGTGCAGGATCACCGGATGGTGATCTGCCTGCCGAGGAGGCCGTCGCGGGCGCGGCGCTCGGTGCCGGTCAGCGGCTCCGACGCGAGGGAAGCCAGGGAGTCGGCGAGGCGGGCGCCCAGTTCCTCGGCGGCGGTGGTCCACTCGCGGGCGTGGCGCTCGCGGTCGAGGTCCCAGACCGGGACCAGGAGGCCGTGGGCGCGGAAGGAGCCCGCGTAGCGGGAGCCGTCGCCGAGGGTCAGTTCGCCGCGGGCGTGCAGGCGGGCCAGGGCGGCGAGCAGCTCCTCCTCCGGCTCGGGGCGGACCCAGCGCAGGTGGGCCTTCTCGCCGGCGTCCACCCAGTAGGCGGCCGGGCCGATGCGCTCGGTGGGCATGATCGCCTGGTTGGCGCGCTCCAGGGACAGGGCGACGTCGCCGCTGGGCTCGCTGCCCTCGGGCAGCCACCAGGTGAAGTCGGGGCGGACCTCGACCACCAGCTCCGCGGCGGTGTCGACCAGGTCCTGCAGGCGCTCGGCGTCGGGGCCGGGGTCGGACTCGGGGCCGACGACCGGCAGGACGTCGCCTTCCTTGGCGTCGATGAGCCACGAGAGGGCCCGCGCGAGGTCGCGGCTGATGTCGTTGGAGCGGGTCTGGACCTGCAGGCCGAGGAACTTCACGCCGTCGGCGCGGACCAGGGCGGCGGCGGCCATGGGCAGCACGGTCGCCAGGGTGACCTCGCCGTCCTTGAGCTTCAGCGGGGCCGTGCCGGAGGGCACGAACTCGCGCATGGCGATCAGCTCGCACTCGTTGGCCAGGCCGTCGAAGGGGCGCGCGACGGGGACGTCGACGACGCCGCCCGCGGAGCCGTGGCAGGCCTTGTACCGCTTGCCGGAGCCGCAGGGGCAGGGCTGGCGGGGGTTGACGCCCGAGGGGTCCTGCTCCTTGGCCTTGCGCGCGTTCTTCACCGCGGATCGCTTGGACACCTGCAACTCCTCATCGAGACCGGACCTGCCGAGACGCTACCGGGCGAGCGTGGCGCGGGTGGCGGCCGGGGCGTTGGTGGCCAGCCAGCGCACGCCGATGCCGGCGCACAGCTCGACGTCGGCCGGGTCGTCCACGGTCCAGGTGTAGGTGGCGTGGCCGTGGTCGGCGGCGCGGGCGACGTACTCGGGGTCGCGGCGCAGCATGGCGACCGACGGGCCGGTGTGGTCGGCCCACGGGGGCAGCGTTCCGTCGCGCAGGGTCGGCCACAGCTGGGTGAGCAGCAGGACGGTGGGCAGCCGAGGGGCCAGCGCCCTGACCCGGCGCACGGCCAGCGTGGAGAACGACATCACCACCACCGGCGATTCCTCCTTAGTGGAGGGTCGGGCCAGCCCCCGCGTGGCGAGCAGCTCGACCAGCCTCGCCTCCACCTGGCCGCCGTAGCGCACGGGGTGCTTGGTCTCCACGAACAGCGGCACGCCGTGGTCGGCGGCCAGGCCGAGCAGCGCGTCCAGGGTGAGCACGCCGATCTCGCCGCCGTAGTCCAGCAGCGACAGCTCGGCCAGCGACAGGGTGCTGACCACGCCCTTGGCGTTGGTGGTGCGGTCGACCCTGCGGTCGTGCACGCACACCAGGTGCCCGTCGCGGGTCAGGCGGACGTCGCACTCCAGGGCGTCGGCGCCCTGGGCGATGGCGAGGTCGTAGGCGGCGAGGGTGTGCTCGGCCGCGTGCGCGGATGCGCCGCGGTGGGCGACGACGGCGGGCTGCACGCGCGGATGGTGTCATGGGCCCATGAGCTTCGACCCGGCCGACCCCGCCGTCCTCGCCGACCCGTACCCGGTTTTCGCCGCGCTGCGCGCCGAGGCCGACGTGCACGTGAGCGAGCCGCTGGGACAGGCGGTCGCGGTCTCGCACGCGGCCTGCTCGGCGGTGCTGCGCCACCGCGGCCTGGGTCGGCTGTGGACGGACGCGCGCCCGGTCGAGGCGTTCGCCGCGTTCAACCTGCTGCACCGCAACTCGCTGCTGGAGAACGAGCCGCCGACGCACACCCGGCTGCGCAGGCTGATCTCGGCGGCGTTCGGCCGCGGCCACACCGAGCGCCTGCGCCCGTGGGTGGACTCGCTGGCCGAGACGATGGTCGAGGACCTGGCCGCCGCGATCGCCGAGGACGGCTCGGCCGACCTGCTGGCCCATCTGGCCGCTCCGCTGCCGATCCAGGTCATCGGCGAGCTGCTGGGCGTGCCCGGGTCCGACCGCGGCCTGCTGCAGCCGTGGTCGAACGCGATCGTGAAGATGTACGAGTACGGCCTGCCCGCCGAGCAGGCCGCCGAGGCCGAGCGGGCCGCGGGCGAGTTCGTCGCCTACCTGCGCGAGCTGGCCGCCCACCGCCGCGGCACCCCGGGCGAGGACCTGGTCAGCGACCTGGTCGCCGTGCGGGACGACGGCGACCGCCTCTCCGACGACGAACTGGTCGCCACCGCCGTCCTGCTGCTCATGGCCGGGCACGAGGCCACCGTCAACGTCATCGGCAACGGTGTGCACGCCCTGCTCGCCCACCGCGCCGAGTGGAATCGCCTGACCCCCGAGCTGCTGCCCACCGCCGTCGAGGAGCTGATCCGCTTCGACGCCCCGCTCCAGCTCTTCGAGCGCACCGCCACCGAACCGGTGCAGATCGCGGGCCACCGGATCGAACCGGGCGAGAAGATCGCCGCCCTGCTGGGCGCTGCCGCCCGCGACCCGCTCGTCTTCCCCGACCCCGACCGCCTGGACATCGGCCGATCGCCGAACGCGCACCTGGGCTTCGGGGCGGGCATCCACTACTGCGTCGGCGCCCCGCTGGCGCGGGTGGAGATCGCGGCGGCGCTGCGGGCGCTGCGCTCGCGGCTGCCGGAGCTGGCCGCGGCGGAGGCTCCGGTGCGCAGGCCGCAGTTCGTGATCCGGGGGTGGGCGGCGCTGCCGGTGACGGTCTAGAGCGCGCGCAGGAACGCGGCGAAGGCGGCCGGGCGGAGGCGGATGCGGGCGTCGGCGGGACCGCCGAACTCGACCTTGGAGTCCCGCAGCTCCACCGAGCGCACCCCGCGCGCCACCTCGACGCAGTTCGCCTGGGGATCGCTGAAAGACGACTTGCGGAAAGCGGTGCGGCCCTCGGTCATCGACACTCCTTGATCATCTCATGGAGGAAGCTGCGGGTCTCGTCAAAGGTTAGCGACGCGGTGCTCAACCTGGTCCATGCGTTGTCGTACGCGGTGAGGGCGTCCACGTCATCCAGGTAGCGGATCTCGCCACGCCCCTCGGTGTAGGCAAGTTCCAGTGGACCTGCGACACCGACGGCCGGGATGCGCAGCAGCGTGAACCGATTGCCGATCGGCGTCCGCCTACCGACAGGGCGGTTGAAGGGAAGCACCTGGATCATCACGTTCTCCCGCTGGGACAATGCGATCATGTACTCCAGCTGGGTGATCATGGTCAGCTCATCACACCAGACCCGGCGCAAGCACGATTCGGACAACACGAAATGGACGTTCGGCGGACTCTCCTTGCCGAAGATGTCCTGACGAGCGACGCGGGCTTCCACCTCGTCATCCAGAGTCAAGCCCTCGGTCTCCGGCATGCCCGCGTAGAACGCGCGAACATAATCGGGGCATTGCAAGAGACCCGGGACCACCTCGACCTCGAACTCCCGGATGCGGTCAGCGTGCATCTCGATGTCGACGCGCAAGCGCAACTCGTGGATGTAGGCACGCCGGTAGCCGGTGTTCCAGAAGCCGCGCTTGTGGTTGTCCTTCTGCAACGCGAACAGCGCCGCGTGGTAGTCGGCGTCGGAGAATCCCAACTGGTTGGCCAGTCGCTCCAAGTCGCCGACCGACACCAGCCCCTGCCCGCTCAGCAGTTGTCCCACCCGCGACCTACTGGTGCCGAGGATGTCCGCGAGGTCGGCAGGTGACTTGCCCGCAGACTTCATCATGTGCTCGATCTCTCGGCCGAGCATCAGCTTCCTGACCGTCCGCACGGTGGCCATTCGACGCGCGCCCCTCCCTGCTCGCTACTGCTCAAGCGTAGTGGCACACCACCCGATCGGATCGCGAGTCGAAGGTTGCATTCCAACTTTGAGAGTTCCAGACTAGAGCGACAAGGAGGTGCCCATGAGCATCAAGATCGAGTCATACGTCCAGGTCGACTCCCACAGCCCGATGTCCTCGGAGCTGAACCGGGTCGACGGCGACATCGAGGTTGTCATCGGTTCATCAAGGGGTTACACCAGCTCCGTGCGTTTGCTGATCGATGACGTCGACACCTGCAAGCGCCTGGGCGCGCTGCTGATCGACGCGGGCGACCGGTTGGAGACCGCGCTCAGCGACGCGACGTGCTCGGACGGGTCCGACGAGAGGGCTCCGGCGCTCCGGTGACGCGCACCAGGCGCAGGCGGGGCACCGAGGCGGGGTCGATCGGGGCGAGCAGGCCGGTGAGGCGGGAGACGAGGACGGCGGTGACGGCGGCCGTCGCGGCGGCGGCGAGGTCGCTGGCTGCGGTGAGCAGGACGCCGTCGGCCTGGGCCTGCACGCCCGAGCGGAAGCGCCAGGCGACGGCGGCGGCGAACAGCAGGCCCGCGGCGGTCAGCGTGATCCACCAGCCGCGGACCAGGGGGCCGGGGCGGGGGCGGGTGTCGGCGGGGCGGGCCAGGGCCGCGTGTTCCAGCTCGGCGACGACCGAGCCCGCGACCGCCAGGTTGACGCCGGGGACGAGCAGCAGCGGCAGCACCCGCCAGTCGTCGCGGGCGGGGCGGTAGCCCGCCTGCTCGGCGGCGGCGCGGCGGGCGGCCAGCAGCCACCACACGGTCACCACCACCGCGAGTCCGCCCGCGATCAGCGCCAAGGTCGCGCCGGTCACCACCAAGGCGTCGGAGAGCACGACGGTGTCGCGCTCCAGCGCGTTGGACCTGGCACGCACCAGCAGCGTGTAGCGGAAGACCTCGGCGCCCGCGGCGGCGGTGGCCAGGGCGGTCATCGTCCACAGGGTGGCGACGGCCACCGCGGCCCTGGTGCGCACCCGCACGGGGGGCGGGGTGAGGTCGTCGACGCCGGGGATCGAGGTCGGGCGGCGCCAGGCCAGCGCGGGAAAGCCCCAGCGGGGCGGGACGCGGTAGGCGGGCGGGCCGAGGTAGGGCTCGCGGCGGGGGGCGGGCGGCGGCGCGGCCGGGCCGCCGGGGGGCGGGGTCGCCACCCAGCGCAGCCGCGGGACCGGCCGCCCCACTAGATGACCTCGGGGTCCCCCGAGGCGCAAGCCATCGGCTTGCCCTCGGCCGCCCACGACGTCATCCCGCCGCCGACGTTGACCGCGTCCCAGCCGTTGGCGTTGAGGTACTGCGTCACCCGCGCCGAGCGCCCGCCCATGCGGCAGATGACGTGCAGCGGCGCGTCGGGCAGCTCGGCGAGCCTGCCGGCGACCTCGCCCATCGGGATGTGCAGCGCGCCGGGGGCGTGGCCCGCGTCCCACTCGTCCTGCTCGCGGACGTCCAGCAGCGTGGCGTCGGCGGGGATGTCGGACACGGTCACCTCGGGCACGTTCGTCACGCCGTCGATGCTGCCACGCCCCCCTGTAGCGCGCGGGTGAACTAGTGGACAGTCGCCTTCTCCGCGCCCACCCCGGTCAGCGCCCGGACCTCCATCTCGGCGTACTTGCCCGCGTCCGCCTTCGGCCCGAGCACGGTGCCGAGCCAGCCGAGCAGGAACGACACCGGGATCGAGACGATGCCCGGGTTGGCCAGCGGGAACCAGTCGAAGTCCGCGGTCGGGAACATCGCCTTGGCGTTGCCGGACACCGCGGGGGAGAACACGATCAGCAGCACGCACACGCCGAGGCCGCCGTAGATGCTCCACAGCGCACCGGTGGTGTTGAACCGCTTCCAGAACAGCGAGTACAGGATGGTCGGCAGGTTGGCCGACGCCGCGACGGCGAAGGCGAGCGCGACCAGGAAGGCCACGTTCTGCCCGTTGGCCGCGATCCCCCCGACGATGGCCAGCGCACCGATGACCACGGCGGTGATGCGGGCGACGCGGACCTCGGAGTCCTTGTCGTCGGCCTGCCCGCGCTTGATCACGTTGGCGTAGATGTCGTGGGCGAAGGACGCCGACGCGGTGATCGTCAGGCCCGCGACGACGGCGAGGATCGTGGCGAAGGCGACCGCGGCGATGAACCCGAGCAGCACCGGTCCGCCGAGCGCCTCGGCCAGCAGCGGGGCGGCGGAGTTGGGGCCGCCGGGGGCGTTCCTGATCGCCTCGGGGCCCACCAGCGCTGCCGCGCCGTAGCCCAGAACCAGCGTGAACAGGTAGAACAGGCCGATCAGGGCGATCGCCCAGACCACCGAGCGGCGGGCTTCCTTGGCCGTGGGGACGGTGTAGAAGCGCATCAGGATGTGCGGCAGGCCCGCGGTGCCGAGCACGAGCGCGATGGCCAGGGACAGGAAGTCCAGCTTGCTGAGCCCGGTCGCGCCGTACTGCAGGCCGGGGCCGAGCACCTTCTCGCCCTGCGGGCTGGCCTCGACGGCCGCGCCGAGCAGGCTGGAGAGGTTCATCCCGTACTTGCCGAGCACCCACACCGTCATCACCGCCGCGCCGGAGATCAGCAGCGCCGCCTTGATGATCTGCACCCAGGTGGTGCCCTTCATGCCGCCGATCAGCACGTAGAGGATCATCAGCGCGCCGACCACGGCGATGACGAGCGCCTGCCCGGTCGAGTCGGTGATCCCCAGCAGCAGCGCCACGAGGCCGCCCGCGCCCGCCATCTGGGCCAGCAGGTAGAAGAACGACACGGCCAGGGTGGAGGTCGCCGCCGCGGCGCGCACGGGGCGCTGGCGCATGCGGAAGGCCAGGACGTCGCCCATCGTGTACTTGCCGGTGTTGCGCAGCAGCTCGGCCACCAGCAGCAGCGCGACCAGCCACGCCACCAGGAAGCCGATCGAGTACAGGAAGCCGTCGTAGCCGTTGAGGGCGATCGCGCCCGCGATGCCCAGGAACGAGGCCGCCGAGAGGTAGTCGCCGGAGATGGCGACGCCGTTCTGCGGGCCGGTGAACGAGCGGCCCGCGGCGTAGTAGTCCGCCGCGGTGCGGGAGTTCTTGCTGGCGCGGAACACCACGACCATCGTGACGGCGACGAACGCGCCGAAGATGGCGATGTTGAGCGCGACGTTCGAGCCCTCCGCCTGGGCGGCGAGGTGGGCGGCGGTCATCGGGACTCCAGGTCGGTCCGGATCTTGTCGGCCAGCGGGTCGAGCCTGCGGTTCGCGTGGCGGACGTAGAGGAAGGTGATGAGGAAGGTCGACGCGAATTGCCCGATCCCGAGCACGAGGCCGACGGTGATGTTGCCCGCGACCCGCTGCGCCATGAATTCCGGCGCGTAATCGGCGAGCACGACGTAGACCAGGTACCAGACCAGGAACGCCGCGGTCATGGGGAAGACGAAACGGCGCAGCCTGCGCCGCAACTCGGTGAACTCCGGGCCGTCCTGGACCTGCTCCCAGGAGGTTTCCGCTGGACTGGCGGACACTGTCACATCCTTCGCGCTCGGGGGTGAGGACCGAGGCGAAACCCTAGGGCCGGTTGCGGCTGCGGTTACTCCTCCATTTCGGGGGAATTCGGCAAGACCGTCGGGTGATGCGCCGAACGGCATATCTCGTGAGACGAGTCACAAATGCCAAACAATGAGTTTCCAGTCACCAATTCGAGTGAATCGACTTTCACCCGATCAGCAATACGCTCACTCGATGTTCGGCCTTACCAAACCGCCACCACCGGGTCAGCGGCGGTGCCTGCCCAGCACGTGCTTGGCCCGCGAGTCACCCAGACCGGTGGCCCGGTCCTTGATCAGCCCGAGCCGGTCGGGCGCGTGCATCCGCATGCGGATGTGCTTGGTCTCGGCCGGGATGTGCCGGTGCGTCGCCTTGCTCATGATGATCACCGCGAGGAACGACAGCGGCACCGTGAACAGCCCCGGCTGCTGCACGAACCACGGCGCCCAGCCGCCGGTGTAGCCGCTGACCGTCGTCAGCGCCAGCGCGGTCAGCACCAGCGTCCCGCCGGTCAGCATCCCCGCCGCCGCGCCGACCCAGGTGATCTTGCGCCACCAGATGCCCAGCACGAGCACCGGGCAGAACGTCGAGGCCGCCAGCGCGAAGGACATCCCGACGCTCAGCGACAGATCCGACGGCTGCAACAGCAGCGCCGCGGTCAGCGGGAGGACACCGGCCAGCGCCGCGGCCAGGCGGAAGTCGCGCACCCTCGACTTGAACACATCCGTGGAGAGCACCCCGGCCACGCTCACCAGCAGCCCGGAAGAGGTCGACAGGAACGCCGCGAACGCGCCCGCGGCGACCACCGCGCCGAGGATCTCCCCGAACACGTTGTCCACCACCGCCATCGGCAGCTCCAGTACCGCGCGGTCGCTCTGGCCGGTCACCAGCAGCTCCGGCAGGTACACCCGCGACAGCGCGCCCATGATCGTGGGGAACAGGTAGAACAGGCCCAGCAGCAGCATCACGTGCAGCGTCGTGCGGCGCGCGGCCTGGCCGTCGGGGTTGGTGTAGAAGCGCACGAGCACGTGCGGCAGGCCCATCGTGCCCAGGAACAGCGCGAAGATCAGCGAATAGGTGGTCAGCAGGTCCTCGGCGTCGGAGGCGGGGCTCTGCCAGTCCGCGTTGTCGCCCACCGCGCCCTTGACCACCGGGACCGGCGAGCCCTCGGTGAAGCGCAGCGTCGACCCGGCCGCCACCTCGTGCTCGCCCGGACCCCACAGCGTGGTGCCGTCGGCGGGCCTGCCGTCCACCGTGCCCTCGGCGACCAGGCGCACGTGCGCGTCGACCGAGAGCACCACCGACGTCTCGACCTGGATGACCGCGTCGCGGGTGAACGTCGGCGGCAGCGGCTCCGACAGGCCGGTCGCGCCGATGCCGCGGGCCCCGCCCCCGCCGATGAACAGCGCGCACAGGACGAAGGCGGGCGCGGCGATGGCGAACAGCTTGACCCAGTACTGGAACGCCTGCACCAGCGTGATCGCCCGCATCCCGCCGCCGACCACGTTGGCCACCACCAGCACCGCGACCACTGCGGCCCCCACCTGCGTCGGCACCCCGGGCAGGATGTGGCGCACGGTCAGCCCGGCGCCCTGCAGCTGCGGGACCATGTACAGCATCCCGATGAAGATCACGAACACCGCGGCCAGCCTGCGCAGGCCGGCCGAGCGCAGCCGGAACTCGCAGAAGTCCGGCAGCGTGTAGGCCCCCGAGCGGCGCAGCGGCGCGGCGACGAAGAGCATCAGCGCCAGGTAGCCCGCGGTGAAGCCGATCGGGTACCAGAGCGCGTCGGCGCCGTCCTTGAGCACCAGCCCGGCGACGCCGAGGAACGACGCCGCCGACAGGTACTCCCCCGACACCGCGGCCGCGTTGCGCCGCGAGCGCACGGTCCGGCGCGCCACCAGGAAGTCCTGGGTGGTGTTCGCCTGGCGCGAGCTGCGGAACCCCAGCGCGAAGGTGACGGCGCTGACGAGCACGATGCCCGCCGTCGCCCAGATGTTGAAGTCCATTCGCGTCCAAGGTCGCCGGGAGAAGCGGCTACTTCTCGACCATGCCGACGAACGCCTTTTCGTGCTCCTCGGCTAGCACGTTGTACCAATAACCAATCCCGAAGAGGAGGGGAAACGGCAGGATTCCGAGCAGCAGCCACGGCAGGGCCATGCCCGCCACCGACACCTGCGAGAGGCCGGGGATCAGGAAGAACAGCGCGGGCAGCACGCCCAGCACGCCGATGGCGAGGCAGGCCAGCAGCACCGCGGAGCGGATCTGCGCCCTGATGAACTCGCTGACGACCTCCTCGGCCCAGCTGGTCTGCTCTTCCAGCTCGTCGACGGTGCGCAGCAGGGTGACGGGAGCGGCGGAGTCGGCGAGGATGACCCGCTTGCGCCGCGGTCGCGCCGCCTGGCCGGGCTGCGTGCCCGCCCCGTCACCCGCCGAGTGCTTGCTCATGCCCGGATCATCTGCCCTGACCGCGGACCAGGCGGTCCTTCAGCTCCCGGGTGTGTCTGCGGCTGACCGGCAGCACCTTCTCCTCGTGCCCGATGACCACCGAGTACCCCGAGCCGCCCATGCGCAGCTCGGTGATCAGGTTGATCGGCACCAGGTAGCTGCGGTGGATGCGCACGAACCCGGCCTTCTCCCAGCGCTCCTCCAGCTGCGCCAGCGGGATGCGCACCAGGTGCGAGCCGTCGGAGGTGTGCAGGCGGGCGTAGTCGCCCTGGGCCTCGACCCAGCGCACCGAGGCACGGGAGACCAGCTTGGTGGTGCCCGCCAATTCGACCGGGATGACCTCGTCGTCGCGCTGCTCGGGCACGACGGCCTGCTTGCCCGCGTCGTCGCGGTCGATCTTGGCCAGGACCCGCTCGACGGCCTTGTTGATCCGGTCCTGCTCGGCGGGCTTGAGGATGTAGTCGACCGCGCCGAGGTCGAAGGCGTTGACCGCCTCGTGCGCGTGCGCGGTGACGAACACCAGCACCGGCGGCGGGGAGAAGCCGGTCAGCACCTTGGCCAGCTCCATGCCGGTGAGGCCGGGCATGTCCAGGTCGGCGAAGACGGCGTCGACCACCGACAGCCCGGCCTGCTTGCGCGCGGCCAGCTCGGCGTCGTCCCCGGCGAGGGTCAGCAGCGCTTCGGTGGCGTCGAATGCCCGGATGACCCGGCGGATGTGCCGGTTGCCGGTGAGGCGTTCCTCCAGCAGGTCCATGCCTGCGGGCTCGTCGTCGACGGCCAGGACGACGAGACCGGAGGTGGGGTTCGCGGTACTCACGGTGACCTGCATCTTGCCGAGTGTCGCCCACGCCTGTCTACGGCCAAACCCGGGGTCCGTCGACCGGGTGAGACCGAAAGATCAATCGTGACTCTGCGTTTATGGTTTCGTGCCGCTCACAGCCCGAACCGGGACCACGACGCCTTCGCCTCCACCGCGTCGATCGCGGCGAGTATCCGGTCCGCGGTCGACATGCCCGGCGCGTTGACCCCGAGCCGGGCCAGCAGCGGCCGCTTCGGCGCGGCGACCGCCAGCTCCGCGTCCGGGTACCGCTCGGCGATGACCGACCGCAGCGTGCCGACCCCGTCGACCAGGCCCAGCTCCTTGGCCCGCAGCCCTGTCCAGACCTCACCGGAGAACAGCTCGTCGTCGGTGCCCACGAGCCTGCCGCCGCGGCGCTCGCGCACCCACGCGGTGAACTGGTCGTGCAACTGGCCCTGCAGGTCCTTGAGCCAGGCGATGTCCTCCGGCTCCTCCGGCCGGAACGGATCGAGCCGCACCTTCCGCGTCCCCGCCGTGTGCACCCGCCGCTCCACCCCGAACCGCTCCAGCAGCCCCGTCAGCCCGAACCCCGCCGACACCACCCCGATCGACCCGACCATCGAGGACCCGTGCGCGAAGATCTCGTCGCCTGCGCAGGCCAGCCAGTACCCACCCGAGGCGGCGACATCCTCACAGAAGGCCAGCACCGGCACCGACTTCTTCGCCGCCAGCTCCCTGATCCGCTCGGCCACCAGCGCCGACTGCGTGGGCGCCCCACCCGGGGAGTTGATCGCCAGCGCCACGGCGACCAGCCGCTCGTGCTCGAAGGCCCGCGTCAGCGCGCTCTCCGTCGTCGCGGTGTTGATGACCCCGCGCGCGGCCAGCGGCGTCGGCGTGGGGCTGATGACGCCGTGCAACCGCACGACGGCGACGACGGGCGCGCGCTCGGACTTCTCGCCGATGCGGGGCAGCCGGGACACCAGCTTCTCGGTCACGCTCATCACCCCACATTACGTGCGGGTGCGCGATCACGCGGTTCAGCGATCAGTCGGTGGCCTTGGGGTGACCGGGCCCAGCGTGCATGATCCAGACGATGCGCCGCGAGGAGTCCGGGCACTACCAGATCCGGCCGCCGGAGGTGACCTCGTACTGCCACTGCGCCAAGCTCTCACCAGCTACGACGGCTGAACCCGATCGAAGCTCCCAGCCGCCCGGGCGCGCGGGGCGGCGCTACCCGGTCATTGCGCCTCGGAGGCATCCTCAACCAGCGTGTGGCGCAACGCCCGCGCGGCGAAGACAGTCCCCTCGGTGGTCGTGCGGACGCGGTCCGCCCTGGTTGACAGCAGGGGGACGCCGTCGCGCCTGCGTACGTGCACGTCGCCCGCATCGGCGAGCGCGGCGACCGCCTTCGGGTCGCGCTGCAACTCGCTCCACTGCACCTCGGTGGTCGCCATGGCTCAGTTCTGAACTTTCAGAAGTCCGCGCAACCTACCGCACGGGCTGCTGGGGACCGGTCTGCTCGGCCTCGACCGGGGCGAAGGGGGTGGAGCCGATGCTGACGCCGGGGTGGAACTTCGGCACCCGCAGGGTGATCTTGGTGCCCTGGCCGGGCGCGGTGTCGACCATGAGGGCGTGGGACTCGCCGAAGACCTGGCGCATGCGCTGGTTGATGTTGCCGACGCCGACGTGGGAGCCGGTCTTGTGGGCGTCGCGCAGGTCGCGTTGGAGGCGGTCGGCGTCCATGCCGACGCCGTCGTCCTCGATGGTGATGAGGGCTTCGTTGCCGTTGTCGTGGGCGAAGACGCTGACGGTGCCGCCGCCGGGCTTCTTGGCGATGCCGTGGCGGACCGCGTTCTCGACCAGGGGCTGCAGGACCAGGAACGGGACCACGACCGACTGGACCTCCGGCGCGATGCGGAAGCGCACGCTGAGGCGTTCGCCGTAGCGGGCGCACTCGATGGTCAGGTAGCGCTCGACGTTGGCCAGCTCGTCGGCGATCGTGGCGTAGAGGCCCGAGGTGCGGAAGGAGTAGCGGGTGAAGTCGGCGAAGTCCTGCAGCAGCTCGCGGGCCTGCTCGGGGTCGGAGCGGATCAGCGCGGAGATGGTGTTGAGGGCGTTGTAGATGAAGTGCGGGGAGATCTGGGCGCGCAGCGCGCGGATCTCGGCCTGGGCCAGCTGCTGCTTCTGCTCGTCCAGCTTGGCCAGCTCCAGCTGGACCTGCAGGAAAGTGGCGACCTCGTCGGCGGCGCGGATCAGACGCCTGCTGTCGACGCCGCCCACCAGGATCAGCGCGCCCTCGATCTGGCCGTCGACTATCAGCGGGACGATGACCGCGGCGCGCATGGGGCAGCTGCCGCGCTTGCGGCACTGCAGGTCCTCGTGCTTGACGTGCGCGCGGGTGCCGTGCTGGACGACCTCGAAGACCGGCGTCTCCAGGTCCTCGTAGTGCTCGTTGGCCTGCCCGTCCCAGGACAGCAGCCGCCCGTCGGCGTCGCACACGCCGACGGCGACGTTCTTCAGCAGTTCCAGCAGGTGCTTGCTCGCCTGGTCGGCGGCCTGTTCGGTGAGCCCGCCGCGCAGACCGGGGGCGGCCTTGGACAGCCGCGACACCGCGTCGAGCACGGCGTCCTGCACCGAGCCCGACTTGCGCGGCCTGCACAGCACGACGAACAGGCTGAGGACCAGCAGCGTGGCGAGGACGCCGATGAAGGCGCGCTCGGTCAGCAGTTCGGCCACTGGCCCATGCTCCCGTCCAGCCGGAGGTGAGACAAGGGCGCAGGCTACCCCGGCCCCGGTTCGCACCCGGCCTATTTGAGCAGGCGGGACATCCTGCGGTCGGCCAGCGGCTTGCCGCCGGTCTGGCAGCGGGGGCAGTACTGGAAGGACTTGTCGGCGAAGGACACCTCGCGCACGGTGTCGGCGCAGACCGGGCAGGGCAGGCCGGTCCGGGCGTGCACGCGCAGGCCGGAGCGCTTCTCGCCCTTGAGCCGGGCGGCGGACTGGCCAACGGAGCGGTCGACGGCGTCGCTGAGCACGGTGCGCAGGGCCGCGTACAGGTCGTCGACGGCGGCGTCGGGCAGCTTGCCCGCCGTGGCGTACGGGGAGAGCCGGGCGGTGTGCATGATCTCGTCGCTGTAGGCGTTGCCGATGCCCGCCATGACGCGCTGGCTGGTCAGCACCGTCTTGAGCCGCTCGGTGCGCCCGGCGAGCAGACCCGCGAACTCGTCGCGGGTCAGGCCCATGACGTCCGGGCCGAGGGTGCTCAGCTGCTCGATGGAGCCGAGGTCGTCGGTGATCCAGACGGCCAGGCCCTTCTTGGTGCCCTGCTCGGTCAGGTCGAAGCCGGGGCCCTCCCCGGGCGGGCCGAGGTGCACGCGCAGCGCCAGCGGGCCCTTGCCGGTCGGCTTGGGCGGGGCCGCGGAGAGCGTGTCCGACCAGCGCAGCCAGCCCGCGCGGGCCAGGTGCACCACCAGGTGCACGCCGTCGCAGTCCAGGTCGAGGTACTTGCCCTGGCGGCCCGCGCCGGTCACGGTCCGCCCGTGCAGCGCCGTCCACGGCGGCGAGGCCGTCTTCAGCACGCTGAGCGACGCCACGTCCACCCGGGCGACCGTGCGGCCGACGGCGTGCTCGCGCAGGTGGTGGGCTAGGGCTTCGACCTCGGGCAGCTCGGGCACGCGACCAGTCTCGCCCGGCGCGGCGCTCCTGTCACTCGATGGGCTTGAGGACGCCTTCCCAGCTGGGCTGGGCGTCCTGCTGCAGGTCCTTGGCGATCTTGGCGATCTCACCGCGGGCGGCGAAGTAGCCACGCACCGTGCCGACCCAGCGCTCGACGGGCTCGCCGTCCTCCTCCTCGCCGTCGCCGGTCTCGGCGGTCAGCGTCCACGGGCGGCGCAGCGCCCAGCGGGCCGGGAAGAACAGGAAGACCAGCAGCAGGATCAGGATCAGCCAGCCGGGCACGACCACGTCGGCGGGCATCCAGCTGACCAGCACCACGCCGAGGGTGACGATCAGCACGATCATGATGACGCCGGGCGCGATGCCCGCGGCGACGTCGTGCTCGAAGTCGTCCTCGGTCGCCGGGGTTCGCCATTCGAGCTGGCCGTCCAGCGTCCACAGCCTGCCGTTCGCGTCACGTACCTGGCGCGTCATGTCCTGCCCTTCGGCGCGGTAGCGGGGTAACCGGGACGTCGCTGTCAGTCACTGCAACCGAGACGCACGTTACCGCCTCGGCGGCGTTCTTGACACTCATTGTCGCACCGAGGGGTCAGGTGATCAACAAACTAGGGCGTGCCGGGGTCCGGCGTGGGCCGCATGCTGGTGTAGGCCGTGGAACTCGTCGCGACCGTGGTCTGGTTGGCGGTGTTGACCCGGGTCTCGCGCGTGGTGACCGTGTAGACCTCGCGGTCGTCGTAGACCTGCCACTTCCGCTGCGTCGAGGTGTGGGTGTAGACCACCGGGAGGGACTCGTCGTAGGGCTCGACGAGCTTGACGCCCATGTCCGCTTCCTCGGACGTCGGCGGGGTGTCGACCCGGGCGTCCTGGGCGGTCGTCGTCGTCTCCGACGAGCTGCCCGCCGGGGGGACGGCGGGCGCGTCCGAGGTGGTCGTCGCCTCGCCTGCCGCGGCGGGGGCGTCGACGGCGATGGTCTCCGAACGGGTCTTCGGGGCTCGCCGGCCGGTGGTGGTGACGATCGCGGGGGCGGTGGGCGCCGAGGCGTCGGAGGTCAGGACGATGCCGTCGTCGGAGTCGAGGTCGTCCAGCGCGGTCGACTCGGTGTCCGGCCCGCCGGGCACCAGGGCGATTCCCAGCGCGCCGATGGCGGCGGCGCCTGCCAGCGCGATCTGCGTCTTGGCCCCGGCCAGGAAGCCCTTCACCTGCGCCCAGACGCCGATGCCGACCACCGGGGCGGTGATGAAGGCGGCGTGGGCGCGCAGGCCGGAGCACACGTCGCGCAGCTCGTCGTACATGGCGGTGCAGGAGGCGCAGCCGGACAGGTGGCTGGTCACGCGGCGCAGCTCGGAGCCCTTGATCGCGCCCGCGGTGTAGGCGCCGAGCTTCTCCAGCACGGGACGGCAGCCGATCGGCCGGGTCTCGGTGGTCAGGTGCGCCTGCAGGTAGGCCGCGCGCAGGCCTTGGCGGGCCCGCCGCGCCAGCGCCGCGGTGGCGTTGGGGCTGAGCCCGAAGTTGCCCGCCACCACGGCGGGCCGCTCGCCCTCGACCTCGACCTTCCACAGCACGCTGCGCCAGCGCTCGGGCAGGGAGGTGAACGCGCGGGTGATCAGCGTGCGCTCGGTGGACTGCCCGGTGTTGTCCGGGTCGGCCCCGACCCGCACGTCCAGCTCCTCGTCGGAGACCGGCACGTCGCGGCGGCGCCCGTTCCACTCCCAGGCCACGCGCCGGGCGACGATCAGCAGGTAGCCCCGCACGTTGTCGACCGGCCCCGCACCGCGGCGGATCGCCTGCAGCACCCGGAAGAACGCCTCGGCCACCAGGTCCTCGGCCTCGGCCCGATCGGACACGATCCCCAGCGCCAGCCTGCGCACGGCGTCGCTGTGCCGGGAGAAGAGCTCCCCGAACGCGGCGTCATCCCCCGCCCGGAGCCGCTCCAGGAGGGCACGGTCCTCGGGACACCCGTTGACGGCCCTCGGCTCCTCGGCGGGCCGGTCGGTCAAGCTCATCCGGCCCGGTACCTCCCTCGCACGCCACACCTGGCAATTCTGAACAACATGCCACATCCGACGGGTGATCGGACCTCAACCGTGAATAACGGTAAGGAACCACCGCCGATCAGCCTCCCCTGACCGAGTGAGTGAGCGCTCCCACGGTTGGGTTACCCGGTCCGACCGAAGGGGCGCTCCGGTGGCCCCCTGTGCGGGCACGTCCAGGGCAGGCGCTATAGTTCGTCGCGTTACGCGGACGTAGCGCAGCTGGTAGCGCATCACCTTGCCAAGGTGAGGGTCGCGGGTTCGAATCCCGTCGTCCGCTCCACCGAATGAGGGCCGATCCACCCGGATCGGCCCTCATTCGCGTTCGGCGCGGGCCGCGCTCCTCGTCGGATCACCGCCCGCCCGCTCCCCACTGGGCGTGGAAGGCCTGCTCCACCGCGGCGTCGAGGCCATCCTGGTTCCCGTCGCCCGCCATCAAAGCGCGGGCGGTGGCGATGACTCCGCGGGCGGCCGGGGATTGCGGGTCGGGGAGGGGGAGGCGGCCGACGTAGTGGGTTGTCCAGCGGCGCCGGCCGGCGTAGAGGCGGTTGCCGCAGACGTCGTCGTAGTGGCGAAGGCCGAAGGCGGAGTTGGCGACGCCGAGGATGAGGTGGGCGAGGTCCTCACCGATCTCCGGGACGCTGATCCAGTAGCAGTCGCCGTTGACGATGGAGCCGGTGCGGTCGATGGTGAAGCGCGGTTCCGGGCTGATGTCCGGGAAGACGATCTTCGGTTCGCGCCAGGCCGACGGGCGTTGGGGAACCCAGATCTCGAACCACTCGCGGCCGGCTCTGCGCAGGTAGGCGCGGCCTTCGAGGCGGTCGCGGTGGCGTTCGAGGTAGGCGGCGGCGCGGGGGTGGTCGGCGAGGTCGACCGGCTGGCGGGTGGGGCGGTCGAGGTAGGGGTAGAGGACTCGGGTGGCGGGCGCGGCGGGTGGGGTCCAGGCGCGCAGGTCGGTGTGGTTGAGCAGAGGGCGCAGGAGCGCGGCTTCCGGGGGGTCCTGCATCGATGACCAGTCGGCGATGAAGACGCTGTCGGCGGTCGTCTTGATGCCGACGCGGATCTTGGCCACCTCGCCGACCGTGCGCCAGGTGCGCTGGGCGATCCGCTCGAACCGGCTGTCACGCTCCGGTGTGGACAGACGCCAGTCGCGCATCACACCGACCGACACCGCGAAAGCCTTCCCCTGCAACGACATCATGCTGTCCGAGTCGGCCAGCAGCGCGGCGAACAGGTCGCCCTCGGGAGCCGGGGAGTCCGTTGTGTACGCCGTCGCGTAGCGCGCGTCGCCGCGCGCGGCGCCCTTGACCGCGACGACCACCGCGGGCAGGACCGCGGCGCTGAACAGCTTCGTGTCGCCCAGGTCGAAGACCTCGCGCACCGACAGCTCCTCGGTCAGCACCCGCCGCACGTTCTCCCCCGCGCGGGTGCTGAGGAAGCGGTTGGAGCACAGCAGCGCGAGCACCCCGCCGTCGTCGAGCAGGCTCGGCGCCACCGCGACGAACGGGTGCGCCAGGTCGACCCGCCCGCGCAGGCCGAAGCGCTTCGCCAGCTCGGCCGCGCGCTCCCCCAGCAGCTGGGTGCGCACGTAGGGCGGGTTCGTCACCACCAGGTCGAAGCGCTCCGGCGGCGGGCTCTCCAGGAAGTCCTTGTGCGCGATGGCCGCGCGCGGCAGCCGGGCCGATGCCGCCGCCACGGCGCGCTCGTCCAGGTCGTAGCCGGTCAGCTCGGCGTCGGGGGCCAGGGCGGCGACGGCGGCCAGCAGCTCGCCGTCCCCGCAGGCCGGGTCCAGGACGCGCAGCGGGCGCCGCGGCGCGGCGGCCAGGGCGCGCTCGGCGACGAACGCCGCGAGGGCGGGCGGGGTGTAGTGCAGGCCGTGCCGCTTGCGGTCCACCGGCGCATCGGATCACGCCTCGGCGGCGGCGTCCAGTCGTCCCGCGCGCACGGCGGCGACCAGCTCGGCGTGGTCGGCCTCGGTGCGGTCGGCGTAGTCGACCGCGTAGCAGGCGATCGCCTCGTCCAGGCCGCCGCCGCAGTAGCCCGCCAGCAGGCGCGGGTCGACCGAGCGGGAGTGCGCACGGGCCAGCAGCGCGCCCGCGAACCGGCCGTAGTCGTCCAGGTGGTCGGCTTCCAGGGTGGTCGCGTCGATCTCGCCCTTGCGGTTGCGGAACTGGCGCACGATGAAGTGCCTGCCCGCCACCGTGGTCCAGCCGAGCAGGATGTCGGTCTCGGCCTGCACCAGCCGCGTGCCGTGCACGATCCGCTTGCCCTCGTGCCTGGCGGTGTGCCCGACATAGGGCGCCAGCGCCGACGGCCGGGCCTCCTTGACCTGCAGCACCAGCGCCTCGTCGCCGTTGCCGTGCATCAGCACCAGGTAGTTGCGCAGGCCCACGCTGCCCGTCCCGACAACGCGGAACGCCACGTCGGACACCCCGTACCGCATGATCAGGTTCCGCCGGGACTCGCGCAGCGTGTCGACGTAGTCCGGCAGCGCGTCGACCACCGCGTGCCAGGTCCCCTCGGTGACCGCGGTCAGCACCGGCGGGTCCGGGATGAACCGCCACCGCTGGTCGTCCCCGCGCGCGGTCCAGCGGCCCGCGACCTTGGCGCTGGTGTTCTTGCGGGCCTTCTTGGCCGCCTTGGCGAAGTCGTCCACGAGCGCGTCCGCGGCCACCTTGCTCAGCACGGCCTCGTCGCCGAGCGCCGACCACGACTCCAGGAACGGCAGCTCGGCCAGGTGGTCGAGCGTCCTGCGGTAGGAGGCGACGACGTCCTCGGCGGCCACCCGGCACGCCTTCTCCCCCACCCCGCCCTCGCGCCCGGCGAGCACGATGCTCGTCGCCAGCCGCTTGAGGTCCCACTCCCAGGGACCGGGCACGGTCTCGTCGAAGTCGTTGATGTCCATGACGATCTTGCCCTCGGGCGTCCCGTACAGCCCGAAGTTGGCCGCGTGCGCGTCCCCGCACAGCTGCGCGTCCACCCCGGACCGCGCCCCGGCGGCGAGGTCGGCGGCCATCAGCCCGGCACTGCCCCGGAAGAACGCGAACGGCGAGACCACCATCCGCGCCACCCGCAACGGCACCAGCTCCGGGATGCGCCCCACGTTCGACCGCTCCACGAACTCCACGATGGAGGGCCGATCCGCCGCGAGCAGCACCTTGCGGTGCGCGTCGTGCCCGACCGCGTCCCGCAGGGCGCGCCCCTCGGCCTCGACCTCGTCCGGCTCGACCCACCGCCCGAGTTGCCGCGCAGCCTGCTCCCGCTTGCCCATAAGCGGGCATCATGCGCTCAGCGGCGTCCCGGAGAAAGGGTTTCGCCGAACAGTGCCTGCGATGTCCGCCTCAGTCCTCGCCCACACCCAGGCCGACCGGGCAGCTCACACCGGTGCCGCCGATGCCGCAATAGCCGTGCGGAACCTTGTGCAGGTACTGCTGGTGATAGTCCTCGGCGTAGTAGAAGGGCCCGGCTTCGGCGAACTCCGTGGTGATCTCGCCGTATCCGTCCGCGCCCAGAGCGCGCTGGTAGGCGGCTCGGCTCTCCTCGGCGACGGCGCGCTGGGAGGGGTCGGTGAAGTAGACGGCCGACCGGTACTGGGTGCCGACGTCGTTGCCCTGCCGCATGCCCTGGGTGGGGTCGTGCGACTCCCAGAACACCTTGAGCAGCTCGGCGTAGGACACCGCAGCCGGGTCGAAGACGACCAGCACCGCCTCGGTGTGACCGGTCTGCCCGGAGCACGTTTCCTCGTACGTCGGGTTGGGGGTGTGCCCGCCCGCGTAGCCGACAGCGGTGGAGAACACCCCCGGCAGCTTCCAGAAGATGCGCTCGGCACCCCAGAAGCACCCCATGCCGAACACGGCGGTGGCCAGCCCGTCGGGGAACGGCGGCTGGATGCGGCGCCCGTTCACGGCGTGCGTGGCGGGGACGCCGGGGATCGGCGTGGACCTGCCAGGCAGTGCTCGGGCGGGATCAATGACGCGGTCCTGACGGCGGCCGAACAACATGGGTCCCATCCTACGTGCCGATCGTGCTGAGCGCGGGGCCCGGAACAGGCCGCCTACACTGCCCACCCGAAGGACCGGCGCTCTCGGGGGAAAGCTGTGACCACGACCATGTCCGCACCGACCGCGGACCGGACCGGCCGCGCCCAGCTCGCGGCCAGGGCCATCCCCCGCCTGGTGGAAGCGGTGGCGCTGGTGCCGCTGGTCGTCATGGTCGTCGACGTCCTGCGCGCGCCCAAGCTCCCCCTCCTCGACTACTGGGACGTGCTGCTGCGCATCACCACCCCGAGCGGGGGCTTCGAGCCCGACGGCCTGCTGACGCTGCAGAACGAGCACCCGCTGATGCTGCCGTCGGTCCTCTACTGGATCAACGCCAGGATCTTCGACGGCGACAACCGCACCCTCGGTCTCGCGGTGGTCCTCATCGCCGCGCTCACCGTGCTGCTCCTGCGCGCGGCGCTGCCGAGATCGATCCCCCCGATCGTGCGGGCGGGCCTGGTCGCGGCGGCGTCGCTGCTGGTGTTCAGCCCGCACGGCCTGCACAACTTCGCGATGGCGATGAGCGGCGCGGCCTGGCTGATGGCCAACCTGTTCTCCGTCGCCGCGCTCCTGCTCGCGGTGCGCGGGCGCTGGTGGCCCGCCTGGGCGGCGGCGCTGCTGGCCTGCCTGAGCTACGGGACCGGCTTCCCGGTGTGGGTCGGCATCGCCGTGATCGCCGTCGTCAGGGGGGAGCCGGTGTGGCGGCGGGTGCTGCCGATCGGCGCGCTCGCCGGGGTCCTGGCGACATGGACCGCACTGCGCCCGGCGGTCGAGGCGGGCACGGCGGGCACCGACGACTTCGGCACCCTGGTCTTCCGGTTCTTCACCGTCGTCGGCCACCTGTGGACCGCCAAGGACGCGGGCCTCGCCGCCGCCGCGGGTGTCGCGGTCGTCGCCGCGCTGGCGCTGCTGCTCACCGTCGCGGACGCCCGCCGGTCCGACCTGCTCTTCTGGTGGGTGCTCGCCTGCCACGGACTGATGTGCTGCGGGATGATCGCGCTCGCCCGCCTCGACTACGGCGCCAACCAGGGCCTGACCGGCCGCTACACCTCGCTGGCGACGCTGTCGTGCCTGCCGCTGCTGGTGATCGCGGCCGCCCTGCTCGCCCGGCGCGAGGCCGCGAAGGCCGCGGTGCTGGCCGTGGGCGTGGGGGTGCTCGGGTTCGCCCTCGGCTCGCCCGAGGCGATCTCCGTGCGCTCCAACATCCGCGAGGCCCAGGTCCAGGCCATCGCCATGCGCGCGGGCATCGCCGAGGACCTCGACTACCGGCTGCCGGACTCCGACAGGCTCAACCCGCGGCTGGCCGCGATGGGCCACTTCCCCTTCTCCGCGGACTTCAGCCTCGGGTGCGCGGGCCCGGAGCTGGGGTCCCGGGTGGACCTCTCGACCGCCGCCCCGCTCGGCGCCCCGCCGGGCCCGGACGCCCCGCCCGCGGTGGTCGGCTACCTGGACTCCGTGGAGCCGCGGGACGGCGCGCTGCTCGTGCGGGGCTGGGTGTCGGGCGCGGGCCTCGGCGCGCGGTGCGCCATCCTGGTGTCCGCCGACGGGACCGTGACCGGTGGCGGGCTGGTGTCCCAACCGAGGTCGGACGTGGCGACCGAGTACCGGTGGGCGGGACAGGACACCGGGTTCGTCGTCGTCGGCCGCGGCGGTCCCGGAGCCCGGCTGGTCGTCGTCCTGCTCGACGGCCGCGTGTTGACCACCGAGCTGCCCGCAGCCGATCCCGAGGGGGGAACGTGACCGACAAGCCGGTGGAGATCAGCGTGCTGGTCCCCGTGAAGGACGAGGAGGCCACGCTGGCCGAACTCGTGGACCAGCTCGCCAAGGCCATCACCGACCGGGACTACGAGGTCGTCTTCGTCGACGACGGCAGCACCGACCGGAGCTGGGCGGTGATGACGGGACTGGCCGCCGAGCACCCCCACGTGCGGGCGCTGCGGCTGCGCCGCAACTTCGGCAAGGCCGCGGCGCTCGCGGGCGCGGTCACCGAGGCCCGCGGCGACATCATCGTGACGATGGACGCCGACCTGCAGGACGACCCCGCCGAGGTGCCCCGGCTGCTGGCCGACCTCGCCGATGGCGCCGACCTGGTCAGCGGGTACAAGGCCGACCGCAAGGACCCGCTGTCGAAGCGGTTGCCGTCCAAGCTGTTCAACAAGGCGACCGGCGTGATCACCGGGCTGAAGCTCAACGACCACAACTGCGGGCTCAAGGCGGCCCGCGCCGAGGTCTACCGCAAGCTGCCGCTCTACGGGGAACTCCACCGCTACATCCCGGCTCTGGCGCACCAGCACGGCTACAAGGTGGTCGAGCGCGCGGTCAACCACCGCCCGCGCGAGCACGGCGTGTCCAAGTACGGCTTCGAGCGGTACGTGCGCGGTGCGATCGACCTGATGACGGTCATGACTATCACCAGGTACGGCAGGCGCCCCGCGCACCTGTTCGGCGGCCTTGGCCTGCTCTTCGGCGGGGTGGGCTTCCTGATCCTGGCCTACCTCGCCTGCGTGTGGATCTTCACCAGCGACCCGATCGGCACCCGCCCGCTGCTCAACCTCGGGGTCCTGCTGGTGATCCTCGGGGTGCAGATGGTCTCCCTCGGGCTGATCGCGGAGATCGTGCTGCACCGGACCGCCAACCGCCACGAGATCACCGACCTGATCGCCGACCGCGCGGTCCATCCGACGCGGGAGCTGGAGCGGTGAGCGGGCTGCGGACGGCCTACGTGCGCGCGGTGCGGGGCACCCGGGGCATCGCCGAGCGGAGCGGCCTGCTGGCCCGGCTCGGGAACAGCGCCTCCCCCGTCCTGCGCCACGTGCGGACGCTCTTCTCCATCCACGACGTCGATGACCTGGTCGCGCAGGACCTCGCCTGGTGGAGCTACCCGGCCATGCGGGAGGTCGAGCGGTTCCTGGCCCGGCGCGCCGATGCCCGGGTGTTCGAGTACGGCGCGGGCGCGTCCACGGTCTGGCTGGCCAAGCGCGCCGCGCGGGTGCACAGCGTGGAGCACGACGCCGAGTTCGGCAGGCACGTGGCCGCCATGGTCGCCGACCTGCCGAACGTCGAGCTGCGGGTCGTCGCGCCCACCCCGGCGGGCCCCGGCAGCCGGGCCCGCTCGGGGCGCGCGGGCCACGAGGACCTCGCCTTCGACGACTACGTCGACGCGATCGAGGCCGTCGGCGGCCGCTTCGACCTCATCGTCGTGGACGGCCGGGCCAGGGTCGACAGCTTCCGCCGCGCGCTGGAGCACCTGGCCGACGACGGGCTGATCGTGTTCGACAACGTCCGCCGGGCCCGCTACCGGCCCGCGGTCGAGGCGCCCGGTCTGCGGGTGCGCCACCTGCGCGGCGCGACCCCGGCGCTGCCCTACCCCACCACCACCGGCCTCATCAGCCGTGGCTGATCGCCCGCGCCGGGTGGCGCAGCTGGCCGCGGCGGTCTTCGTCGCCGCGGCCTGCGCCACCGCGGTGTGGGCGCTGCGCGGTGAGTGGGCTCGGATCGGGGACGCCGTCGGCGCGATGTCGTGGTGGCGGATCGGCGGCGCGCTCGCCCTCGCGGTCGCGGGCCTGCTGGCCACGGCCGAGGTCTGGCGGAGCTGCCTGGCCGCGCTCGGCTCGCCGGTGACCGGGCCGGCCGCCCGGCGGATCTTCTTCCCCGCGCAGGTCGGCAAGTACCTTCCCGGCGCCATCTGGCCCTTCCTCGCGCAGGTCAGGTTGGCGGCGTCGGCGGGGGTGCCCGCGAGCAGGGCGCTGGTCTCCGGCGCGATGTTCCTCGCCGTGCACGCGGTGACCTCGGTGGTCGCGGCGGCGACGCTGCTGATCACCCAACCGGGCTTGGCCGACCGGTACTGGTGGCTGGGCCTGGCGGCCCCGGCCGCGCTGGTCCTGCTCCACCCCCGGGCGATCCGGTTCGCCGCGCGCACGGCGAGCCGGTCGGGTCGCGACGTCCCGGAGCTGCGCTGGGCGCACCTCGGCGCACCTGTCGGGTGGATGGCGCTCGCGTGGGTCCTCTACGGCGGGTCGGTCTGGCTGCTCGCGTCCTCATTCGACGGATCGGCGGGCAGGATCGCGGCGGTCGGCGCCGGGGTGTTCGCGCTCGGGTGGCTGGTCGGCCTGGTGGTCGTGTTCGCGCCCGCGGGCCTGGGCGCGCGGGAGGCGGCGGTGGCGCTCGTCCTCACGCCGCTGATCGGGCTGGCCGAGGCCGCCTCGGTCGCGTTGGTGCTCAGGGCCTGTCACACGGCGGGTGACCTCTGCCTGGCGATTCGATACGGGTTGTTCACCATCCAGCGGATGAAGCCCCCACCGGGGGTGGTCGGTTCTGGGTACGATGCGCACGCTTCGTATCCGGATGGCACAGATCCGGCAGGCACCGATCCGGAGCGGGAGCACCGACGATGACCGACTGGCTCGACCAGATCCAGCGCCTCGACCGCGCGCTGACCGCGGGCGAGATCACCTCCGCGCAGCACCGCAGCAGGCGGGACGAGATCTTGGCCGAGGCGTCCTCCCAGTCCCAGTTGCAGCACCACGGCCCGCGCCACCCCGCCCCGGTTCCCGCCGCCGCCCCGCCGCTCGCCGCGTCCCCCCTGGCGGGCCCCGCCATCACCGGCCCCGCCACCGCGCCGCCGCTGGTGACCCCGAGCGAGGCGAGCGCCATCTTCTCGACCGCGCCGTCGACCCTGCGCAAGCCCTGGCTGGCGCCGGTGGCCGTGCTCGCGGTGCTGGCCCTCGTCGCGGCGGGGATCTGGGTGTGGATGCTCAGCGCGCCGGGCGAGCCCGGCGCGCCCCCTCCGCAGGCCGCTCCGCCCGCCCCGCCCGCGCTCACCGAGCTGCGGCTCCCCGGCGAAGCGGACGCTCGGTCGGGCACGATGAGCCTGGCGGAGGCGCGCGAGGAGAACCTGATCACCGCTGCCGAGACCGCGCTCCTGGGCGAGGTCGGCGTCGCCGAGATCACCTACGTGGGTTCTGCGGACAAGCCCTACCAGTACCTCGTCTTCGCCTACCCGAGCGCGGACCCGGCCGGGCAGACCGACAAGCTCGTCGCCGCGCAGAGCGCGCTGGGGTTCACCGAGGCCGAGGTGCCCGGCCTGCCTGATGGCGTGCGCGCCGCCGAACTCGGCAACGAGCGGGCGGCGCAAGCCCGGCTGACCTACGCCACCGCGACCGGCACCGTCCAGGCGCTGGTCCTGCAGGTTCCGCGCGGCGACCGGGACGACCTGCTGGCACGTCTCGGCGACGTGGCGGGCGTCGTCGTCGGCGCGGCCCCGCCCCGGTGACGGCGGACCGCCGGCCGGTGCGCGCGGACGCTTGGGCACAATGACCTCGTAGTGATGTGGGTGGGAGGACTTCGATGTCTTGGCAGGACGAGCTGCAGCAGCTCGACTCGGCGCTGGCCGCCGGTCAGCTCTCGGCCGACGAGTACCGGTCGCGCCGCGACGCCCTGCTGAGCAAGGCCGCGGGGCAGAGCGGCCCGGCACAACCGCCGCCGCAACAGCAGCAGCCGCCCGAGGCCGAGCGGACGCAGTACGTGCAGCCCATCACCGGCCCCCCGCCGGGCCAGCACGCGGGCGGCCCGCCGCCCGGTGGCCAGGCCGACCGCACGCAAGCCGTCAGGCCGGAGCAGCACTCCGACCGCACGCAGGTCGTCAGCGGGCACGACGCGTCCTCGGACCGCACCCAGATCGTCTCCACCTCCCACGTCGCGCCCCCACCGCCGCCGAACTACGCCGCGTCCCCGCCGCCGTGGGAGTCGGTGCACCCGACCACCGGCGGCGCGCCCTCCACCCCGTGGGGCAGCGACGACCTGCCCGCCGGGTTCGGCAACAGCGGGTGGCCGCGCCAGGGCCCGGAGATCTTCGCCGAGCCGGACAAGGGCAAGGGCAAGGTCGCGCTCATCGCCGTGGCCGTCGTGCTGGTCCTGGCACTGGCGGGCGGCGCCGTGTGGTTCTTCGGGTTCAGCGGCGACGACAGCGCCGACCCCGGGACGCCCCCGCCGACCACCACGTCGAAGCAGGAGCCGGTCCTGCCGCCGCCGAACGTCCCCAGCGGGCCGTTCATCGAGATCGTCGGCCGCGAGGCGCTCAACCGCACCATGACGATCGACCAGGCGCTGCAGCGCAAGCTGCCCACCGAGCGCGAGTCGAAGCTCATGCAGGCCAACGGCGTCGTGGAGATCGGTGGCCTGGTCACCGAGGAGAACGGCATGCGCCGGGGGCTGTGGGCGTTCAAGGTTGGCGACGGCAAGGACGCGAGCGCCGCGCTGGTGGCCATGGACGCCCTCTACGAGCAGGCCAAGTACGAAGAGGTCGACTCGACGGACTACCCCGACGTGGTGATCCGCAAGCTGGCCGCCGCCGATAAGAAGAATCCGACGGTCTTCCGCGCCCACTACGTCGCCGACGGCGGGTACATGGTCCGCGTCGAGGCGTTCGGCCTGGACGCTGAAGGGTCGGAGAAGGCGTTCTTCGAGCTCCTCGCCGCGCAGACCGAGAAGTTCCCGCCGCTGAAATGACCGGCGGGCGGGAAGCGGCCCGCTTGTTGCGGGCCGCGGCGGACGTGACCGCCGAGTCGGCTGAACTCTCCCGGCTGGCCACCGGCTGGGACGGCGCGCTGCACTTCTCCGCGGCACGGTCGGGAGTGCTCGCCCCGGTCCGCCTGCGCGCGGGGACCACGGCGGTCGAGTTCGGCTGCGGCAGCGGCGCGATCACCCGCGTGCTGGGGGAAGCGGGCGTGTCCGTGCTCGGGGTCGAGGTCGACCCCGAGCTGGCCGACGCGGCCCGCCAGCGGTGCGGCGACCTGCCGTCGGTGCGGATCACCAGCACCCCCGCTGACGCCGATCGGCCCGCGGATCTCGTGGTCGTCACGGGCGAGGCGGTGTCCGTCGCCGCCGCCGCGGCGGCGGTGGGCGATGACGGGCTGCTGGTGTGGGCCGCGACCAACCGCACCGGCTTCCACCGCCTCCTGGGCGGTGCGCCCGCCCGGTGGACCCGCTCGGAGCTGAGCGCCGAACTGGCCGCCGCCGGGCTGGTGGTCCAGCGGTTCCTCCACCCCTACCCCGACTGGACCGTCCCCAGGGTGGTCGTGGACGAGGCGGCCTACGGCCGAGAGGACGCCGACGAGCTGGTGGACAAGCTGGTCCGCCATCCGTTCGCGGGCATGTTCGGCCTGGCCGACGTGCCGGTGCCGGGCCGGGCCGCGCACCGCGCGCTCCTCGCCGACGGCGGTGCGCGCGCGACCGCGCCCGCGCTGCTGGTGCTGGCCGCCCGACGTCCCTCGGCGGTCGCGACCGCGACCTACCCCGGCCTCGCGTGGCTGCTGACCCGCGGCAGGCTGCCGCAGTGGCGCCGCAACCGGGTCCTCGGCGACGACCTCGTGCTCAGGGCGCTGGGAGACCGCGGAGCCGAGCACGAGCACCCGTGGCTGCGGCAGAACCGCGTGGACGAGGACCCGCTGGTGCCGGGCAAGCCGCTCGACACCTGCCTCATCGACGCGCTGGCCCGCGGTGACCTCGACGACGTGACCGCCTTGCTCCGGGCCTGGCGCGGGGTGTGCGAGCAGGACGCCCGCGCGCTGGGTCCCGACGACGTCCGCCACCCCTACCTCCCGGGGGTGCCCGGCGTTCCCGTGCTCCCCGCCGACCACCTCGACGTGCACCCCGGCAACCTGATCAGCACGCCCGCCGGGCTGCGGCGCATCGATCTGGAATGGGCGGCGGGTGGCGGCGTCGACCGCGATCTCGCCCTGCTGCGCGCGCTGCTGGAGTTCTCCCGGGAAGTGGTCGCGGACAAGCTGCCCACACCGTGGTTCGGGGCCTCGCCCGCCGAGGTCACCGCGCGGCTCGCCGGACTGGTGGGCCTCGGCGGTGCCGCGCGATCCCGGTGGACCGAACTCGTCGCCGCCGAGGCGGCGTTCCAGGAAGCGGTCTCCGGGGCGCCCGCCGAAGCCATCGCCGAGGACATCGCCCGCACCGCGGCGGCCGTTCCCGGGGAGTCGGCCGCCGACGTGGTGGGCGGGCTCGCCGAGCTGATGGCCGACCGGGCGCAGCGCGCCCGGCTGGCCCGGGACCTCGCCGAGGCCACAGCCTGGTTCGCCGACCGGGAGCGCGACCTCACCGATGAGCGCGACGCCGCCGAGGAAGTCGCCCGGCGCGACGCCGACCGCGGCGCGCTGCTGGAGCACGAACTGGCGATGACCCGAGCCGAACTCGCCGTCAAGGACGACCGGCTGGGCCGCGCCTTCGCCGAGGTGGCCAGGACCGCCGCCGAGGCCGCGACGGCGTGGCGCTCGGCCGGGGTGGCCGAGGCCGCCGCGGTCGACGCGGCGCGCTCCGCCGCCGATCTGGACGACAGGCTGGCCAGGACCGAGGCCGAGCTGGCCACGCTGGCGGGGTCCAGGGTCGTGCGCACCGCGGCCAGGGTCCTGTGGCCCGCGGCCCGGCTGGCCAGGGGAGTCCGCGACCTCGCCATGGCCCACCCGGGCGAGGAACCCGACGGCGTGCTGCGCCGGGTGTCCCGCACGGCTCCGTGGGCGGTCCCGGCACTGGTGCGCCGGGACTACCGGGCCGCGGCCGAGCGCGACGCGGGGCTGCGGTTCGACCTGCCCGTCCCCGTGGGGCCGGTCGCGGTCGGGAGCGGTCAGGCGGTCGAGTTCCGCGGGTGGGTCGCGCACGACGCGGTCCCGGTGCGCGAGGTCGACATCGCCGTGGGCGCGCACCGCGTCACCGGCGACCGCGGGCACGACCGCCCGGACGTCGCCGCCGCGCTCGCGGCGGCGGGCGTGCGCGCGCCCCGCGGCGCGGGCGTGGTCTTCCGGGTGCTGTTGCCCGCTGTGGACACCGCGGTGGATCTTCCGGTGGTCCTGCTGGTCCGGCTGGTCGACGGCACGGTGCTGCGCCGGGAACTTGGCGCGCTACGCGCGGTCCCCCGGTTCGAGGCCGCGGAGACGGCCGCCGACTGGCCCGGGACCGGGACGAGGATCGCCGTCTGCCTGGCGGCCTACCGCCCGGACCGGGACTTCCTGAGCGCGCAGATCCAGTCGATCCGGAATCAGGACCACCCGAACTGGCACTGCGTGATCTGCGACGACGCCTCAGGGGAGGCGTTCGTCGAGGAGATCCGCGAGATCGTGGCCGGGGACGACCGCTTCACGGTGGTCGCGAACACCGACAACGTCGGCTTCTACCGCAACTTCGAGCGCGCGCTGATGTGCGCGCCCGCCGACGCCGACGCCATCGCGCTGTGCGACCAGGACGATGTGTGGGACCCGGACAAGCTCTCGACCCTCGCCAAGGAGCTGGACGACCCCGACGTCGCCCTCGCCTACTCGGACATGCGGCTCATCGATGACGAGGGATCGGTCATCGGGTCGTCGTTCTGGGGCGGGCGGACCAACCAGTGGTCGCACCTGGACTCGCTGCTGATGCTCAACACCATGACCGGCGCCTCGATGCTGGTCCGCGCGTCGCTGGTGCGCGACACGGTGCTGCCGTTCCCGCCGGGGAGCCCGTCCGCCTTCCACGACCAGTGGGTGGGGTCGGTGGCCTTGGCCCACGGGTCGGTCAGGTTCGTGCCGAGGCCCCTCTACTCCTACCGCCAGCACGGGGCGAACGTCACCGGGCGCCGCGACGACCGCTTGGACGCCGACCTGCCCGGCGCCCTGGGCATGCTGCGCTGGGCGGCGACGGGGAGCGCTCCGTCGGGCGGGGTGAAGGCCGCCGAGCTCGAAGCGGTGGCCGAGTACGAGCTGGCGCGGATCGCGCAGTTCGCCGCGGTGCTCTCGGCGCGCTGCGACCCCGCCGACGCGCGCACCCGGCGGGCGCTGCGCCTGCTCGCCCGCGCCGACCACGAGCTGCTGCCGCTGCTGGTGGCGGCTGCGGGGGTCCGCCTGCGACGGGCCGACGAGACCGCGGGCGCCGAGCACCGCCTGGTCGCCGCCGCGGTGCGCAAGCGCCTGCTCAGGCGGTCGCGGCTCGCGCTCGGCGCGCGGACGGCGACTCCCTGACCGCTCTCAGGTGAGCACGCCGCAGTCGGCGATGACGCCGCGCATCTCCTCGGCGAAGGCGGTCGCGGAGAACCGGGTGCGGCAGATGTCCAGCAGCGCGAGCTGGATGTCGGTCCACAGCGGCGAGTCGCCGATCAACCGGTCGCTCAGCTCGACCAGCTCGGCAGGCGAGCTGCCGATCAGGTGCCGCGCGGTCCATCCCAGGTGCAGGCCCTCGCCGCCGACCGGGGTGGTCACGAACGGCAGCCCGGCGGCCATCGAGTCGACGAACTTGATCTTCACCCCGGCGCCGTAGCGCATCGGGACGATGTGCAGCAGGCACGAGGCGAGGACCGGCTGCGGATCGGGGACCTTGCCGACCACGTCCACGCCCCGGGCCGCGAGGGCGAGCACGGCGGGCGACGGGTCGGCCCCGACGACCCGCATCCGCAAGCCGGGGTGCCGCTCGGCGAGCGCCGGGAAGACCTCGTCGGCGAGTTCGAGCACGGCGAACTCGTTCGGGGTGCCGGGCGTGTTGTCGAACCCGCCGAAGAAGGCGATCCCGGCGCGCCCCTCGCGGCCGGGCACGGCGTCGGGGACCGACGCCGGGTAGCAGGCGACGTGGACGCTGGTGCCGGGAGCAACCCGCCGCGCCCAGCCCGCCTCCTCCTCGCTGACGCACACGGCCACGTCCGCCCAGGTGAACGCCGCGACCTCCTCCTCGCGCAGGCGGTGGGCCTCGATCGCGTACCGCCGCCGGACGTCGAGGTCCTCGGCGCTGTGGAAATGCTGCTCCGGCCGCCGGTGGAACAGCGCCTCGGAGTCGTAGACGCGCACCGCCTGCGGCTGCGCCGAGGCGATGGACAACCCCACAGTGGTGAAGTTGTGCGGTCGGAAGGCGACGATCACGTCGTAGAGGCCGGCACGCTCCCGCGACCAGCGGACGGGGTCGGCGACATCGGTGACGACCTCGTACCCCCGTGCCCGCAGCAGCGGCGCGCACTCCTGCGCGCGGTCGGGGGTCACGGCGTAGAAGGTCACCGACGCGCGCGGGTCGACCGAGCGCCAGGCGTCGAGCACCGCCATCGTCCTCGGGTCGCCCCGGCCCCGGTCGGCCTGCGGCACGCGGTCATCGATGAGCAGCACCCGGTAGGGCGCGGCGTGGTCGCGCAGCCACGTCATCCGGTGCGGGTGCTCGTCGACGCCGACGACGGCGGGCCGCGCCGCCAACTCCGCCTCCCAGCGCCGCACGAAGGTGCCGTGGTTGAGCCGCATCAGTTCCTCGGCACGGGCCGAGGAACTGCTGCCGTGGCGCTGGTGCACGACCCGGGAGGCGGGCACCAGCCAGGTCGGCCTGCCGCGCGCGGCCATGGCCATGGCGAGGTCGACGTCCTCGAAGTAGGCGATCTCGTACTCGGTGCAGAAGCCGCCCGCCTCGACCACGGCCTGCTTCCTGGCGACCAGGCACGCGGCCGAGGCGTAGTCGACGGCCCTCGGGTACAGCTCCGCCTCGTCGGCGGTGTACGCGCGGCACCAGCCGTCGCCGCCGATGACGCTGCCCGCCTCCTGCACGGTGCCGTCCGGGTTGAGCATCACCGGAGCGACCGCGCCCACCTCGGGGTGGGCGTCGAGGAAGGCGAGCAGGGGCTCCAGCCAGCCCGGCGAGACCTCCACGTCGGCGTTGAGGAAGCACACCAGTTCCGTACTCGCGTGCCGGAGACCGAGGTTGCACCCGGCCCCGAACCCGAGGTTCTCGCTCATCCGCAGCACGCTCGCCCCGGTGAGGTTGGCCTGCAGCCACTCCCCCGTGCCGTCGGGCGAGGCGCTGTCCACGACGATCACGTCGTAGGCCTGCGGGGTGTGCTGGGCCAGCAGGTCGAGGCAGCGCACGACGAGCTCGGCGCCGCCGTAGGACACCAGGATGACGGTGACGCGCGGGCTCACCTGCCCGCCGTCCGGCCGTAGGCCGAGCGCAGCGGCCTGCTCCAGCGGACCAGCTTGGTCCGCTGCCACGCGTCGAGTTCCACGGCCCTGGCCTCGGCCAGCCCCTCGGCCCGCTCCGCGCGCTCGCGGTGCGCGACGCCCTCCGCCCGCAGCAGCTCGATCTCCGCGAGCAGCCGCACCCGCTCGGCGAGCAGGTCGGCCATCGGCTCGGCGAGCCTGGCCCGCTCGACCAGCTGGCGCTCGCGGAGGCGGGCGTGCGCGGTGCGCAGGGCGGCGTTCTCGGCGAGCAGCTCGGCCCGGCCCACCTCGCCCTCGCGCTCGGCCACCAGGTCGGCGATGGCGGCGTGGTGCGCGGCCAGCCGCTCCTGGGCGGCCTCCGCTCGCGGTGGCGGCGTCCGGTCGTGGACCGCGGCGACCAGCTCGGCCGGGGTGGTGGCGGTTCGCGCCGCCTCGGTGCCACGGTGCCCGGCCGGGGAGTACAGCACGGCGGGCACGCCGAACGAGATCGCCACAGCGCAGGTGTCGTCGTCGCAGGCGATGACGGCGCTCGCCGCGGCGATCGCGGCGAGGCGGTCCTCCACCAGCAGGTCGTCGTCCAGGCGCAGCACCGGCTCGGTGATCTCCGCGGGCAGCGCCTCGGCGGCGACGCCCGCGGTGAGCAGGTAGTCGCCCTTCTCGGGCAGGTAGCCCAGCATCCTCAGCTGCCGCACCCGCTCCTCGACCTCGGCCGGGTCGAGGAGCAGCCGGGCGGCGAGCGCCGGGTGCGGGACGACGGCGATGTCGCGCTCGACGCCGTGGGCGCGCAGCCGGGCGGCGGACTCCTCGTCCCGAACGGCCACCAGGACGGCATCGCGCGCCTGGCGCAGGCACTCCGGGGACGGACGCGGGCCGACACTGACCCCGGACCATGCGACCGCGCCGCCCGGAACCGGGACGGGAGACTCCAGCGGATGCGCCCCCGTGACCACCGTGACTACCGGGGCACCCGCGACACCGACGACGGTGGGCAAGGCCGCGTCGAGACCGGGGCCCGAGGCCAGAACGCGGGGTCGCGCGCCCGCCTTCGCGATCCCGGCGACGGCGACCCGGGCCAGCACCTGGCCGCCGAGACCGGGCTGGTCGGACTCTGCCCACACATCGACGTTTGTTCCCACAGCCGGATTATTCACCGGATGGGATCGGCGGCGAGCACCCGCTCGACCTCCTCGACGACCCCGTCCTCCAGCAGGCCGTTGCGCCCGCTCACCAGGGACCGCTCGACGGCTTGGACGACCACGACGTCGCGGTCGGCGAAGAACCGCGCCAGGTCCACGGCCCGTCTGCCGACCGAGTCGGCGTGCACGACGGTGACATCGGCGAAGGCGCCGGCGAGGTACGGGGTGGCGGAGAGGGAGAACGAGTCCGCGACCATGGCCACCCGGTTGCCGACGACCCCGTCGCCGGGCGCCTGGGTCAGCGGCAGGGGTTCGAGGAACTGCTTGTTCACCGGCCTGCTGCGCACCGTCCTGCCGTCCGGGAGCAGGTCGTAGTGGCGCACCGTCGCGGTCTCCTCCCGCCCGATCAGCAGGGGGATGTCGCCCTTGGCCGTCAGCAGGTCTCCGGAGCCGACCCGCCAGGAACCGGTCACCCCCGGCTGGATTCCCTCGGCGATCGCCCGGACCATCACCAGGGCTCCGCCGGGGGTCCAGTGGCTGTCCACCTTGGTGTAGAGCACGTCGTCGTCGGCCACCGCGCGCAGCGACTCGCGCAGGTCCACGCCGCCGGTCTTGGGCACGGTGTCGCGCCAGAAGACCTCGGAGACGCTCTTGGCGCAGTCCGAACCGACGTAGGTCTCCGGCAGGAACTGCGGCACCATCGTGGACTTGTTGGGGGCCACCACGAAGAGGAAGGTCCGCCCGGACTTCTCCACCGCGGCCCGCAGCCGCTGGAGCCGGGCGATCACCTCTTCCCGCTGCAGGGAGGGCAGGCAGGCGCCCCGCATGTCCTCCCCCAGATAGAGCCAGTCGTCGCGCCCCTGGATCACGTCCGGGTAGGACGAGTTACGCGCCGCGGGGTCGTCCGGGTCGGGGAACCGGGGGCCCGCGATCGGCCCGACGGGCGCGGTGCCGTGCCCGCGGCCGAGCTCCGGCGCCTCGCCGAAGACCCCCCGGCTGACGTCGTCGACCGCGCCGACCGCGACATCGCGCAGCGGCAGGTGGTCCGATGCCCACGCGGGCAGGTCCGTGAACAGCCCCCACCCGTCACCGACGCTGGGGAACGCCGCCAGCTCCCGGTTCTCGAACGAGGCGGGCCGGACCCCGAGCACGAGCAGCAGGACGGGGGTGAGGAAGAAGACCGCGGCGCAGATGAGGCCCGACCGCTGGCGCTTGGAGTAGCGCGGCCGGTAGAGGGAGTGCTCCCGCGGCAGCCACGCCTCGTGCACCGCTGGCAGCTCGGTCTGCTGGTCCCCTGGCACCCGGCCAGGATAGCCGGCCCTCCCGCGCGCCCCGGCGCTTCAGCCCGCGGGGATCCACCTTGGGCGTCGCGGGCCGGGTGCGTGCGACCGCTGTCGCCTGAACCTACTGTCGAGTAGTGTCGGGTGGCATGGACGCAAGGGTGCGGGTGGCGGACGTCCTGCGGGCCGTGCCGTCGCTGGTGGCGGACGGGCCGATGATGCTGGGTGGGCTGGTCGGGCTGGTGTCGGTGAAGCCGACGACGGCCAAGTCGGTCGGGCTGGTGTTCCAGGAGGCCGCAGCCCGCCATCCCGGGCGCGACTTCCTGCGGTTCGAGGACACCGCGATCACCTACGGCGCCGCCAACGCGACGGTCAACCGGATGGCCTCGGCGCTGGCGGCGCGGGGGGTGGGGCCCGGCTCGGTGGTCGGGGTGATGGCGCCGAACGCGCCGAACACGCTGCTGGTGGCGCTGGCGGTGGTGAAGCTGGGGGCCGCCGCCGGGATGATCAACCACAACCAGCGCGGCGAGGTGCTCGACCACAGTGTTCGCCTGCTCGACGCCGTGGTGCTGGTGGCCGGGGGTGAGCACCGCGAGCTGCTGCCCGACGCGCTCGACATCGACACCCTCGCCGAGGAGGGGACGAGCGCGGCGAACCCCGAGCGGACCGCCGCGATCACCGCGGGGACCACCGCGTTCCTGATCTTCACGTCGGGGACGACCGGGCTGCCGAAGGCCAGTGCGATGTCGCACTTCCGGTGGCTCAAGAGCATGGCCGGGCTCGGCAAGCTGGGGGTGCGGCTGCGCGGCGGCGACGCGCTCTACTGCTGTCTGCCGCTATATCACAACAACGCGCTCACGGTGTCGCTGTCGTCGGTGCTCGCGGCCGGGGCGACGTTCGCGCTGGGACGCTCGTTCTCGGCGTCGCGGTTCTGGGACGAGGTGATCCGCACCGGGGCCACCGCCTTCTGCTACATCGGCGAGCTGTGCCGCTACCTGCTCAACCAGCCCGAGCGCGCCGCCGAGCGCGACCACGACGTGCGCGTGGTCGTCGGCAACGGGCTGCGCCCGGAGCTGTGGGACGACTTCACCTCCCGGTTCGGCATCAAGCGGGTCGCGGAGTTCTACGGGGCCAGCGAGTGCAACCTGGCCTTCGTCAACGCGCTCAACGTCCCGCGCACCGCGGGCGCCTGCCCGCTGCCGCACGCCGTCGTGGAGTACGACGGCGACTCCGCCCGCCGGGTCGGCGGCAGGCTGCGCAAGGTGAAGACCGGCGAGGTGGGCCTGCTGCTGACCAAGGTCACCGACCGCGCCCCCTTCGACGGCTACACCGACGCCGAGGCGACCGAGAAGAAGCTGGTCCGCGACGCCTTCGCCGACGGCGACTGCTGGTTCGACACCGGCGACCTGGTGCGCGCGCAGGGGTTCAAGCACGTCGCGTTCGTCGACCGGCTCGGCGACACCTTCCGCTGGAAGGGCGAGAACGTGGCCACGACCGAGGTCGAGGCCGCCGTGGACGAGCACGCCGACGTCGACCAGTCGGTGGTCTACGGGGTCGCCGTGCCGGGGGCCGACGGGAAGGCGGGGATGGCCGCGGTCAAGCTGCGCGAGGGCGCGGACTTCGACGGGACGGGGATGGCCGAGCACCTGCGCGGCAGGCTGCCCGGGTACGCCGTGCCGCTGTTCGTGCGGGTGATCGACGCCGTGGAGCAGACCTCCACCTTCAAGTCCCGCAAGGTGGACCTGCGCGCCGAGGGGTACGAAGTGGACGGTTCCGGGAGCGGGGCCGTGCACGTGCTGAAGGACGGCGGGTACGTCCCGTACTACGCCGACTACCCGGCCGAGGTCGCCGCGGGCACAATCCGGACGTGACCGGTTACGTCCTCCTGCTCCGCGGGGTCAACCTCGGCGGCGGCACGGCGCTGTCCATGCCCGACCTGAAGACCGTCCTCACCGGACTCGGCTACACCGGTGTGACGACCGTCCTGCGCTCGGGCAACGCCGTCTTCGAGGCCGAACGCGCGCCCGAGCCCGCCGTGATCGAGGCCGCGCTGGCCGCCGGGGTCGGCCTGCGGACCCGCTGCCTCGTGCGCACCGAGGCGCAGCTGCGCGCGGTCGTCGACGGCCACCCGTTCCGCGACGTCGCCGACAACGGCTCGCGCATGCAGGTCTACTTCCTGGAGTCCAACCCCACCCCCGCCCAGCTCGCCGAGCACGACCCGGTCGCGCTCGACCCCGACCGCGTCCGCGTCGGCGACCACGCGATCTACCAGTGGTGTCCCGACGGCATCTCCACGGCGCCCGCGCTGCTCCCGCTGCTGGACCGCAAGTGGAAGATCCTGGGCACCGCGCGCAACTGGAACACCACGACCAGGCTGCTCGGCCTGCTCGCTCAGCGGCCGACCGCGTAGCCCTGCATGCCGCGCGGGTTGGCCGCCGCGCGCAGCAGGCCGTTGTGCCGCGAGACCGCCGAGAGCCTGCCCAGCGTCCACGGGCCGAGGTCGACCAGCTTGTGCCCGCGCGCGGCGAGGGCGGCCAGCGTCTGCGCGCCCAGCCGGGACTCCACGTGCGCCTCGCCGGGGACGTGGTCGCGCGGGTAGAAGCTGCTCGGCACGGCGTTGCTGTGCCAGGCGGGCGCGTCGATGGCGGCCTGCAGGTTGAGGCCCGCCTCGACGTGGGCGAGCCAGAAGCACAGCTGCCACTGGTCCTGCCCGTCGCCGCCGGGGGTGCCGAAGGCGAGCGAGGGCACGCCGTCGCGCAGGGCCAGGCTCGGGGTGAGGGTGATGCGCGGACGCCTGCCCGGGGCCAGGGAGTTGGGCAGGCCCTGCTCCAGCCAGAACATCTGCGCCCGGGTGCCGAGGCAGAAGCCCAGCTCGGGGATCGCCGGCGAGGACTGCAGCCAGCCGCCGGACGGGGTCGCCGAGACGATGTTGCCCCAGCGGTCGACCACGTCGACGTGCACGGTGTCACCGCGCGTGGTGCCGTCGGGGCGCACGGTCGGCTCGCCGATGGCGCCGCTGGTGGGGACCGGGGCCGAGCCGGAGACCAGGAACTCCGGCAGGCGGGGGGCGCGCCCGTCCGGGCTGCCGGGGCGCAGCTCCATCGACGCGGTGTCGCCGATGAGGGCGCGGCGCTCGGCGGCGTAGGAGCGGGAGAGCAGCGCCTCCAGCGGCACGTCCCGGTCGTCGCCGTACCAGGCCTCGCGGTCGGCGAAGGCCAGCTTGGTGGCCTCCAGCGCGTGGTGCACGGTGTCGGCGGTGGGCACGCCGTCCACGTAGGACACCGGGAGGCCTTCGAGGATCAGCAGCTGCTGCAGCAGCACCGGACCCTGCGTCCACGGCCCGCACTTGGCCAGCGTCCAGCTGCCGAAGTCGGCGGAGACGGCGTCCTCGTAGGAGGCCTCCCAGGAGGCCATGTCCTCGCCGGTGAGCAGGCCCGCGTGGTCGCGGCCGGAGTCGTCGCGGAAGGCGGTGCGGCAGAACTTGTCCACGGCCTCGGCGACGAAGCCGCTGGACCAGGCCCGGCGGGCGGCGTCGATGCGCGCCTCGCGGGTGGGGCCGACGGCCTCGGTCAGCAGCCGCTCCCAGGTGCCCGCGAGCACCGGGTTGGCGAAGCGCTCGCCGACGGCGGGCAGCCACTGCCGCGCCGAGGTCGGCCAGTGCTCGGTGAACAGGTCGCGGACGGTGTCCACGACCGCCGTCACCCGCTCCAGCAGCGGGAACCCGTCGCGGGCGTAGCCGATGGCGTGGGCCAGGACCTCGCTCAGCTCCTTGGTGCCGTGATCGCGCAGCAGCGTCAGCCAGGCGTCCCAGGCGCCGGGGACGGTCGCGGCGAGCAGCCCACTGCCGGGCACGAGCGAGAGCCCGAGGTCGGCGTAGCGCTCGGGGGTGGCCGCGGCCGGGGCGACGCCCTGCCCGCACAGCACCCTGGGCTCCGGGTCGCCCGCGGTCGCGAAGATCGCGGGCACCTCCCCGCCCGGCCCGTTGAGGTGCGGCTCGACCACCTGCAGGACGAAGCCGGCGGCCACTGCGGCGTCGAAGGCGTTGCCGCCGTCCTCCAGCACCGCCATCCCCGCGGCCGAGGCGATCCAGTGCGTGGAGGCGACCATGCCGTACGTGCCCGCCAGCTCAGGCCTCGTCGTGAACATCCGGCCAAGCTACCCCAACTAGTTACCGTTGCTAAAGAGTCAGTTCTTCCCATATCGAACACTTGTGCACACTGTGGATAAGCCCTGTGGACAACCTGGCGGGCCCGCTCAGCGCCTGCCCGGCGGGCAGATCTCGTCGAGAGCGGCCAGGTCACCGGGGGTGGGGCGCCAGCGCGCCGCGGCGGCGTTGGTCCCGGCCTGCTCCGCGGTGGTCGCCCCGGCGATGACCGAGCCGACCCCGGGCTGGGCGGCCAGCCAGCCGATGGCGACCGAGGTCATGGCGACCCCGCGCTCGGCGGCGAAGGCGCGCAGCCGCTCGACCCGGTCCCACGGGGCGTCGAGGAGCATCCGCTGGCGGCCTGCGAGCCTGCTGCCGTCGGGCGGGGCGGCCCCGCGCGCGTACTTGCCGGTGAGCAGGCCGTTGGCCAGCGGGAAGTACGGCAGCAGGCTCACCCCGAAGCGGGCGCAGGCGGGCAGCACCTCGCGCTCGGCCTCGCGCTCCAGCAGCGAGTAGTGGTTCTGGGCCGACACCGGGGCCCGGACCCGGGCGTCCCGGGCGGTCCACGCGGCGTCGGCCAGCTGCCAGCCCGCCAGGTTGCACACCCCGGCGTAGCGGACGAGGCCGTCGCGGACCAGGTCGTCCAGGGCGGTGAGGGTCTCCGCCAGCGGGGTGCGCGGGTCGGGGCGGTGCAGCTGGTAGAGGTCGATCCAGTCGGTGTTCAGCCTGCGCAGCGAGGACTCCACGGCGCGACGCACGTAGCCGCGGGAGCCGCGGGCGCCGAAGTCCGGGCCGTTGCCGCCCTGCATGTCGACGCCGAACTTGGTGGCGATGACGGCGTGGTCGCGGCGGCCGGAGAGCGCCTGGCCCAGCAGCTCCTCGCTGCGCCCGCGCGGGGCGCCGTAGACGTCGGCGACGTCGAAGAGGGTGATCCCCGCCTCAAGGGCGCCGCGGACCAGCGCCCGCGCGCCCGCCAGCGACTCGGCCGCGGTGCCCGGCCTGCCCAGGTTGTTGCAGCCCAGGCCGACGGCGCTGACCACGAGGCCGGACTCGCCGAGGTGCCGCATCTCCACACCGCGACAGTAAGCGCGCGGCAGGTTGTGATCCAGATGTCCGGTGTGGGAGCGCCCGGGGTGAGAGGCTGAGCCCATGACGACGCCCCCGGGTGATTCCGCCGGTTGGACCGCGGCCGACATGCCCAGTCTGATCGGCCGTTCGTTCGTGGTCACCGGGGCGAACAGCGGCCTCGGCTACCAGACGTCGCTGGCCCTGGCCCGCAAGGGCGGCCACGTCGTGCTGGCCGTGCGCGACCTGGCGAAGGGCGCCGAGGCCGTCGAGCGGATCAAGGCCGAGGACGCCGACGCCCACGTCGAGGCCCGCCACCTCGACCTGGCCGACCTCGACTCGGTGCGCTCCTTCGCCGCGGGCGTCGAGCGCCTCGACGTGCTCGTCAACAACGCGGGGGTGATGTGGACGCCGCGCCTGGAGAGCGCCCAGGGCTTCGAGCTGCAGTTCGCGGTCAACCACCTGGCCCACTTCGCGCTGACCGGCCTGCTGCTGCCGGTCCTCGCCGACGGCCGCGACGCGCGCGTGGTCACCGTCAGCTCGTTCCTGCACAAGCAGGGCTTCCTGCACTTCGACGACCTGCAGGGCGAGCACAAGTACAGCCGCCGCGGCTACTACGCCCAGTCGAAGCTGGCCAACGTCGTCTTCGCCTTGGAGCTGCACCGCAGGCTGAGATCCAACGGCGTCGCGGTGGCCAGCGTGCTCGCCCACCCCGGCTACGCCGCCACCAACCTGCAGTCCGCCGGGCCGACCGGCGTGCAGAAGCTCGGTCTCCGGCTCGGCAACCGCCTGCTCGCCCAGGACGCCGAGATGGGCGCCCTCCCCCAGCTCTACGCCGCCACCCACCCCGAGGTCGACGGCGGGCAGTTCATCGGCCCCAACGGCAGGCGCGAGCAGAAGGGCCACCCCGCGCTGGTCGAGCCGCTGGAGGCCGCCCGCGACCGGGGCACGGCGCGCCGGCTGTGGGACGTCAGCGAGGAACTCAGCGGCGTGGTCTACGACCTGCCCCGGTAGGGGTGCGTCACACCGTCGCGGCCCGCGGGCTGAACGAGCGTTAACCTGGCGCCCGACTGATCCGGGCGAAAGGACGACCATGCAGATCGACGGTATCGCGGCCATCGTCACCGGCGGCGCCTCCGGCCTCGGCGCGGCCACCGCCGCGGCCCTCGCCGGGCGCGGCGCGACGGTGTACGCCCTCGACCTGCCCTCGGCGACCGGCCCCGAGGTGGACGGCGTCACCTACATCGGCGCCGACGTGACCGACCCCGCCTCCGTGGAGGCCGCCGTCGCCCAGGCGGCTTCGGGCCCGGCCCCGCTGCGCGTGGCGGTCAACTGCGCGGGCATCGGCCCGTCGGCGCGCATCCTGTCCAAGAAGGGCCCGCACGACCTGGGGCTGTTCAGCAAGGTCGTGCAGGTCAACCTGGTCGGCACCTTCAACGTCCTCACCACGGCCGCCGCGGCGATCGCCCAGACCGACGAGCTGGACCACGGCGCGCGCGGCGTCATCATCAACACCGCCTCGATCGCCGCCTTCGACGGCCAGATCGGCCAGGCCGCCTACGCCGCGTCCAAGGGCGGCGTCGTCGGCCTCACCCTGCCCGCCGCGCGCGACCTGTCGACCTCGGGCATCCGGGTGGTGACCATCGCCCCGGGCATCATCGACACCCCGATGCTGGCCACCGTCAGCGAGGAGTTCCGCGCCGCCCTGGCCTCGGGCATCCCGTTCCCGAAGCGGCTGGGCCTGCCGCAGGAGTACGCCAAGCTGGCCCTGTCGGTCATCGACCAGGACTACCTCAACGGCGAGGTCATCCGCCTGGACGGCGCCCTGCGGATGGCGCCGCGCTAGCACCGGCGGCGGGGACTGGGCCGGTGGCCCAGTCCCCAGCCCGCTCAGTGGCCGCGGTCGATCCACTCCTGGCGGTGCGGGGACTCCGCGCCGATGGAGGTGGAGTCGCCGTGGCCGGTGTGCACGATCGTCTCCGGCGGCAGCGACAGCAGCCGGTCGGTGATGGAGTCCACGATGGTGTCGAAGTCGCTGTAGGAGCGGCCGGTCGCGCCGGGGCCGCCCTGGAACAGGGTGTCGCCGCTGAAGAGGACGCCCAGTTCGGGGGCGTGGAAGCAGACCGCTCCGGGGGCGTGGCCCGGGGTGTGGACGACGAGCAGCTCGCCGCCGGCGACCTCGAAGGTCTGGCCGTCGTGCAGCGGGTCGTAGTCGGCTTCCGGGTAGACCATGCGCCACAGCGGCTCGTCGGCCGGGTGCAGGTGGACGCGGGCGTCAGTGGCGGTGGCGAGGGCCTCCGCCGCGCTGATGTGGTCGTCGTGGGCGTGGGTGCAGAGGATGGCCTTGATCTCGCGGTCGGCGACGGCGGCGAGGATCTCGTCGGCGTCGTGGGCGGGGTCGATGACGATGACCTCGCGGTCGTCGCCGACGATCCAGACGTTGTTGTCGACGTCCCAGGTGCCGCCGTCGAGGCTGAAGGTGCCCGAGGTGACGATGTGGTCGACGCGCATCAGAAGACCACCACCGAGCGCAGGACGTCGCCGTGGTGCATGCGCTCGAAGGAGGCCTCCACGCCGTCGAGCGGGATGGTCTCGGTGACGAAGGCGTCCAGGTCGAGCCTGCCCTGGCGGTAGAGGTCGACCAGGTACGGGAAGTCGCGGCTGGGCAGGCAGTCGCCGTACCAGCTGGACTTGAGCGAGCCGCCGCGGGAGAACAGGTCGATCAGCGGCATCTCGATCCGCATGTCCGGGGTCGGCACGCCGACCAGGACCACGGTGCCCGCGAGGTCGCGGGCGTAGAAGGCCTGCTTCCAGGTCTCCGGCCTGCCGACGGCGTCGATGACGACGTCCGCGCCGAAGCCGCCGGTCAGCTCCTGGATGGCCGCGACCGGGTCGCCCGCGCCCGCGTTGACGGTGTGGGTCGCGCCGAGCTTCCTCGCCCACTCCAGCTTGCGGTCGTCGAGGTCGACGCCGATGACGGTGGTGGCGCCCGCCAGGCGCGCGCCCGCGATGGCCGCGTCGCCGACACCGCCGCAGCCGATCACCGCGACGGTGTCGCCGCGGGTCACACCGCCGGTGTTGACGGCCGCGCCGATGCCCGCCATCACCCCGCAGCCGAGCAGGCCGACCGCGGCGGGCGAGGCCTCCGGGTCGACCTTGGTGCACTGGCCCGCGTGCACGAGGGTCTTCTCGGCGAACGCGCCGATGCCCAGCGCGGGCGAGAGCGGGGTGCCGTCCTCCAGCGTCATGGGCTGGGCGGCGTTGTGGGTGCTGAAGCAGTACCAGGGCTTGCCCTTGAGGCAGGCCCGGCAGTGGCCGCAGACCGCGCGCCAGTTCAGGATCACGAAGTCACCGGGCGCGACGTCGGTGACGCCCTCGCCGACGGACTCCACCACGCCCGCGGCCTCGTGGCCGAGCAGGAACGGGAACTCGTCGTTGATCCCGCCCTCGCGGTAGTGCAGGTCGGTGTGGCACACCCCGCAGGACTGGACCCGCACGACCGCCTCGCCCGGTCCCGGGTCGGGGACCACGATGGTCTCCACCGAAACCGGCTGCCCCTTGGCCTTCGCCACGACGCCCTGTACCCGCTGAGCCATCCGTCCTCCTCGACGCCGGTTCGTTGATGCTTGAACCGTAGTGGGCGCGGGCCGATCAGACAGCCCAGCGCAGCCGTTCGGTGCGCGTGCCCGCGATCACCTCGTCTCTGACCAGCGCCGCGTACCTGTCCTCCCGCGAGAGTGCCCGCTGCGGGGCGCGCTGCTCGGGGACCTGCTCCGGGAGGCGCTGTTCGGGGACGGACTCGGAGAGGGGGTCGGGGAGCACCAGGTCGAGGGCGTCGGCGCGAGCGCGCAGGAACGCGGCGACATCCTGAGCCGTGCCGAGGTAGAGCGCGCGGAGGCGGGCCCGCTCGTCCGGGTCGGCGTCGCGCAGCAGGTGCGGGAGGGTGTGCACGAACGTGTTGTGCCCCTCGACCCGCGCCCGCACCCCGGCGTGCAGGTCGACGACCGCGCCCATGGCCGTGGGCAGCTCGGGACGGGCCAGGGCGTAGACCTCGCTGGCCGCGCCCGCCCAGTGCGCGGGGTCGAGGTCGCGCGCGGCGGCCAGGCCGCGGTGCAGCGGCTCGGCCTGCGCGGCGAGCTGTTCGGCGAACATGGCGACCCAGCGGGCGGCGCCGGGGACCTGCTCTTCCACGCCCCTACCCCAGTTCGTCCAGTGCGGCGCGCACGTCGTCGTCGGCGCGCCGGTAGGCCGTGGCGGTGGCGTCGAGGTTCTCGGCGGTGGCGTCGGCCTTGGCGCACACCCGCCAGACCGCCGCGCGCAGGCTGCGCTGGTAGCGCTCGACCGCCGCGCGCACCGGGTCCTCAGCAGGCCAGTTGGCGACGTCGAGGGCGAAGCTCCAGACCGCGTCGTCGCGCACGTCGTCGGCCAGCGCCCTGGCCCGGCCTGCGACGGCGGCCAGCTCGGCGAGGTCGACGGAGAACCCGCTCACAGCGCCATCAGCGCCATCAGCTCCTCCGATGTCCAGGCGTGGCCCGCGTCCGCGCCCGCTCCGCCCAGCGGGTTGACCGCCAGGCCCAGCGAGCCGTCCTGCACCAGCCGCTGGAGCACCTTCAGGCCCGGCGCGCGCGTGCGGCGGTCGGACTCGGGCGCGCCCGTCGCCCGCTGGTACCGCGCCAGCAGCTCGGCGCTGGTGAACACGCAGGCGACGTCGCCGACCCCCGCCGTGCGCCGCACGACCATCAGGCCGCGCTCGGAGACGGCGAAGTGGACCACGCCGCGCTTGACCGCCGGGCCCGCGCCGGGGCCGCGCTCGGCGACGACGCGGGCGAACTCGTCCTCCGACAGCGCCGCGGGCCGGGCGTGCCGGGTGCGGTGCTCGGCTTCCTCCCCGGCCTCGCGGGCCAGCTCCGCCGCGGGCGGCGGCGCGAAGCGGCCGTTCCTGAGCAGGTCGGTGACCGGGCCGATGTCCTTGGAGCAGTAGCGGTTCGCGGTGTCGGGCGCGGGCCCGCCCGCGGCGCGCAGCAGGGCGAAGCGCTCCTTGCGGGTGGTGGTCGCGGTGAGGCGCGGGTCGCGGTCGAGGTTGAAGGCGGCGGTGAAGACGCGGCGGTGGGCCGTGCTGAGCGGCACCCGCGCGATCGCGGTCCTGACCTGCCAGACCAGTGTGGCGAGCACGAGGTCGGGGTGGGCGCCGCGGTCGATGTGCAGGCGCCGGGCGAAGTCGGCGGGAAGTGCGGCGATGAGGTCCGGATCGCGCACCCCGCGACCGTGGTGCAGTCGGCATTCCAGTGTTCTACGCACCGCCATCCCCCTTTCTTGGCGGTTTCTCAAGGTGGCCAAAGCGTAGCGGAGAGTCAAATCGCGCCGCACTCGACTTCCCCCCTTCAGGGGAGATCGGGGTCACTCGGCCCATCACCGGACAACTTGGTGTACAAGCGTCTGACAACTTGGCCTGAGCTGCGACAAGTCCGATTCGATCAAGCCAACTCGGTGACAACTCAACCATTAAACGCGAAGATCAAGAGATTCTTAAGAATCGCAGGTGAGCCACTCCGTTATCGGTCGGTCCGGCACCGATTTGTCACCTCGGGACTTTGCCCGGGCGCGGCGCCACGGCATAGGAATGCGCCAACGGCACAACCGAGAGAACGGATTCCGCCATGACCGCAGACCCCACCACCTGGCCCGCCCTGCTGCACCGCTGGACCAACTCCTGGTCGAGCGCCGCGCGCCTGGCCGCCACCCTGGCGGTGCTCGTCGCGCTGCTCACCGCCGCGCTGCTCGTGCTCGGCGACGTCACCGTCGAGTTCGGACCGATCGCGGTCGACCGGACGCCTCAGAGGTCGCCGACGTAGGGGATCTTCTCGACCTCCGGCGAGGACATCCAGCCGCGCAGCGCGGCCGTGGCGAGGACGTCGTCCTCGTTGTACTCCAACAGCCGCACCCGCTGTGCCGGGTCCGGGACGCCGCCGTCGAGGCCCACCGCGGCGCGGTACCAGCGCATCGAGTTCTCCCCGCCGGCATCCGGGTCGCGCCAGGTGAAGCCCGCGACCGGGGCGATCGTCTTGAGCCCCTTGCCGTGCGAGCACAGGAAGTGGGCGCGGACGCTGGCGAAGAGGTCGAACCAGGCGTCGGACTCGATGAACGCCAGCACCTCGGCGCGGCGCGGGATGCCGGGACGCCCGGCGAAGCGCTTGGCCGAGGCGAGCAGCCAGCGGTTCTCGGCCAGCTCGTTGTAGCAGTAGGCGCGGAAGGTCAGCCCCCGGCGCGCGGCGGCGGCGCGGACCCCGGTCAGCCAGGCCCAGAACTCGGCGAAGGAGCGGGCCTCGTCGTCGGTGGGCAGCGGCTCCCAGCTGACGAACGCGCGATAGCCCGGCGCCAGGCCCACGTCCGCGCCGGAGAGCAGCGCGCCCCACAGGTAGGCGCCCGCGTCGCCGAAGCTCTCCATGTCGACGTCGACCTCGACATCGGCGCGCGGCACGGTGACCCGCTCCGCGCGGCGGACCAGCGTCAGGTCGGCCAGCCAGGCCTTGGCCAGGCCGACGGCGTCGGCGACCGGCATGCCGACCAGGGCGGGCACCTCATCGCCGGAGGCGTCCGGGTCCACCGCGGCCAGCTCGTCGACCGTGCGCACCCCCGCCTCCCGCAGCAGGCCCGCGTCCTCCCCGCGCACGACCAGGCTCACGTCGCGGCCTGCGATCAGCTCGCCCTCGCAGACCGGCCACCACGGGCAGCTGCGGCACTCCACGATCCGCGACGGCTCCGCCAGCGCCCGCCCACCCGCCGCCGCGGCGGCGGCGACGGCGTGCCGGTCGGCGAAGCGGCTGTCGTACTCCTCCAGCGCGGTGCGCCCGCCCGGCCAGGTCGGGGCGTCCAGGTCGTGCCAGACGACGACGTCGCCGTCGAGGCCGATGACCCCGGCCAGCGCGGGGCCGGGCGCGGCGTGACCGGCCGCCTCCAGCAGTCTGCGCACGTGGGCGAGGCGGAGCTGGTCGCGCGGCTGGGGACGCACCTTGCGCCGCTCGTCGGGGGACCCGCCGACGGCGGGCAGCTCGGCCAGCGCGCAGGTGCGCGCCCCCGTGCCCGGGTCGGTCACCTTGTGCCGCACGACCAGCACCGGCACGTACCCGAAGGCGCCGCCCGCGCCCTCGGCGCAGCGCACCAGCAGATCGATGGTGCCGCGCCTGCCGCCCCCCGCGTCGCGCGGCAGCTGCGCCGACCAGATGAACGCGGCGCCGTCGGCGATGGCGGCCGACGTCGCCAGCTCGCGCTCGGCGGCCGGGCCCGGCCCGATCTCGCGCCAGGCCGTGCCGTGGCGCTCGGCGAGCCGGTCGGCGACGGCGCGGCGGTGCGCGGCGGCGTCGGCCTTGCGCAGCTCGCCGGTGGGGTCGGGCGCGGCTCGGTGGGCCTCGCGCATCGCCGGATCGTGCTCAAGGTGCACGCGACGCCTGCAGCGGCTCACCACGCCGGCGTCCAGGAGCACCGTGTTCGTCACGTACCGCAGTTTAGTTGCCCTGTGCGACGGATCGGACGGGTCGGTAGGTTGCACACCATCGAGCTGTGGAGGCAGGAGATGTCGCGGATCAACCCGGGGAGTGCCAAGAACGCGATCGCGGTGGCCAAGGTGGTCGCGCCCGCCGTGATTCCCGTGGTCACGCCGTACCTGATCAAAGCGACAGGGGTGCTGCGCGAGCGCTGGGACCGCCACCGCGCGCGCCGCATGGGCATCGACGTCGGCGAGCTGGCCCAGTACTCCGGGCACGGCGGCGTGCTGCACGCGCGCATCTCGGGCGTGGCGACGGCGCTCGCGGAGCTTCCCGAGCGTGACGGCCAGGACGCCGTCGAGGCCGCCGAGCTGACCGAGGAGACCGAGACCCGGCTGCGCCAGCTGGCCGCCGCGGTGCGCGCCGCCGAGCGCATGCCCGCCGGCCGCAGGCGCGCGGCGCACAAGGCGGTCTCCACCGAGCTGGACGGCATCGAGGCGCGGCTGTTGCGCCGACTGGGTGTCTGAGCACACACGAAGACCTGGTGGTCTGGACAGCGCTGACTACGCTGGGGCCATGACGTCCCGCCGGTCCCGAGGCGCCCTGCTGGGCGCCTGCACCGGCGCGCTGGCGATCGCCGCGCACGGCGCGGCGGGCGGCGGGTTCCCCGACGCCGCGCCCACCGTGGCCATCGTGGCGCTGGTGGCGTGGGCCGGGTCGGCGCTGGCAGGCACGGGGCCGTGGGTGGCGTTCGCGCTGCTGGCGGGCGGCCAGTCCGCCCTGCACCTGCTGCTCACCGGGGTCGCGCACCCCGACACCCCGGCCGGCGACGCCCCGGTCAACGGACTGCTGATGACCGCCGCCCACGTGCTCGCCACCGCGCTCGCGGCGTGGCTGCACGCGCGGGCCGGGCACGCCTTAGACCTCATCGGCGCGGCGCTGCGCGGGCTGGTCCGCGCGCTCGTCGCGCCGCCGTCGAGCCCGCCCGCCGCGGTCGCGCCGCCTGCGGGCCCCCGGGTCGGCACCCTGCTCGCCGTGGTGCTGCGGGTGGTGTGCGCCCGCCGCGGCCCCCCTATCCCCTCCTGATCACCGAACCCCCGAATCCACCGATCAGGAAAGAACCCCCCAACGATGAACCGCACTTCCGCGCGCGCCGCGGCGGTCGCCCTCTGCGCGGGCGGCGCCCTGCTGCTCTCCTCGGGCACCGCCTCCGCCCACGTCACCGCCAAGGTCATCGGCGAGACCGCCACCCAGGGCGGCTACACCAAGATCACCTTCCGGGTGCCCAACGAGGACGACGCCAACGGCACCGTCAAGCTGGAGATCAAGCTCCCGCAGGACACCCCGCTCGTCTCGCTGCGCACCAAGCCGGTCCCCGGCTGGACCGCGAAGGTCACCAAGGGCCCGCTGGACACTCCGGTCACCGTGCACGGCAACGAGATCAAGGAGGCCGTCCTCTCGGTCACCTGGACCGCGGACTCCGGCGTGCGCATCGCGCCGGGCGAGTTCGGCGAGTTCGAGGTCAGCGGCGGCCCGATGCCCGAGACCGAGCAGCTGGTCATCCCGGCGATCCAGACCTACGAGGGCGGCAAGGTCGTCGCCTGGGACGCCCCGCCGACCGACGGCGCCGAGCCCGAGCGCCCCGCGCCGGTCGTGCAGCTGGCGGCCAAGGACTCCGAGGACGGCGGCCACGGCCACGGCTCCGGCGGCACCGACAGCGCGGGCGGAGCCACCAACACCGCCAACGACTCCGACGGCGGACACGCCGAGGCCGCGGGCACCGACACCACCGCGCGCTGGCTCGGCGGGATCGGCCTGGCCGTCGGCGCGCTCGGCCTGGGCATCGGCGTCGGCGCGACGCTGCGCGCCCGGCGCCTGACGAAGGCCTGACGTGCGCACCCGCCTGCTGGGGCTGCTCGGCCTGGTCCTGTTCGGACTCCTCGGCCTCGCCGGACCGGCGTACGCGCACAACCAGCTGGTCAGCAGCAACCCGGCGAACAAGGCGTCGCTGCAGACCGGGCCCTCGACCGTGGAGCTGGTGTTCGACCAGGCGGTGCAGGGCAGCGAGGACCTCAACACCGTCGTCGTGATCGGGCCCGGCGACACGCAGTGGCAGGCAGGCGCACCGACGGTCAGCGGCACCACGGTCAGCGCCCCGGTGCGCGAGCTGGGCCCGGCCGGGGAGTACCGGATCGGCTACCAGATCCTGTCCGCCGACGGCCACCCCGTGCGCGGGGAGGTCACGTTCACCCTCACCGAGGCGGGCAACGGCACCCCCGCCGAGATCACCGCGCCCGCCCCGGACACCGGCTCCGCCGACGGCGGCGTGCCGGTGTGGGTGTGGATCGGCGGCGCGGTCGTGCTGGTCGCGGTCGGCATCGTCGCCGCGATGCGCCTGGGCGCGCCCGCCAAGTGACCGAGCGCGCGCGGACCGCGGGCAGGCTCGTCCTGCCCGCGGTCACCGTGGCGGCCGCGGCCGGCGTGCTGCTCGGGATCGCGGTGACCGCCGCCGAGCCGATCGCCGGGCTGCCCGACGCGGGCGCCGGCGTGCGGATCGGGCTGCCGCTGGCCAGGGTGCTGCTGGACCTGGCCGCGGTGGCCACGGTCGGGCTGTGCCTGCTGCCGATGCTCGTCGGCTTCGACCGCCCGCGCAGCGCCGAGCCGGTCCTGGCCGCCGCCCGGCGCGCGGCGGTCGCCACGTCGCTGCTGTGGGCGGTGGCCGCGCTGGTCGCCCTGGTGCTGCAGACCGCGGAGCTGCGGGCGTCCGGGGCGGTGTCGCCCGCCGCGGTGGCCGAGTACGTCTCGACCGTGGGCGCGGGCAAGGCACTGGTGTTCGTCGCCGGGTTCGCCCTGGTCAGCGCCGTGCTGTGCGGGTTGGCGGTGCGCAAGGGCGAGGCGGTGCCCGCCGAGCTGCGCGCGGCCGTGGCGCTGTTCGCGCTGCTGCCGCTGCCGGTGACCGGGCACGCCAGCGGGTGGCGCTGGCACGACGTCACGATGATCTCGATGGAACTGCACGTCATGGCGGCGGCGGCGTGGACGGGCGGCCTCGGCGCGGTGGTGGTGCTGCTGGCGGCCAACCGGACGCTGCTGGCGGTGGCGCTGCCGCGGTTCTCCCGCCTGGCCACGGTGTGCGTGCTCGTGGTCGGGGTGTCCGGGGTGGTCAACGGCGCGATCGAGCTGGCCCCGGACTTCGCCGTCTTCGCCGGCGGCTACGGGGTCGTGCTGCTGCTCAAGCTCGGCTGCCTGGTCGCGCTCGGCGCGCTGGGCGCGCACATCCGGTTCCGGCTGCTGCCCGGGATCGCCGCGCACCGGCGGACACCGCTGGTGACGTGGGCGGCGGTGGAGCTGGGCGTGATGGGTCTGGCGTTCGGGCTGGCCGTGGTGCTCACCAGGGTGCCCGCCGCATGACCTGGGACACAGGATTCCCGCATTCTTGTCCACAGGTCAGTCCACAGGTTTGTCCACACAACCTGTGGACAACTTCCTCTCATCGCCCCACCCGTGCCGTTCGGCGGCGAGTGGCCCGCGGCGTGCAACCCGCCCGGCGGCCGAGGGCTTAACGGTGAATGGTCAGTCCGGCTCGGTGAGATGCACGCGGATCGGGCTCGGCCTGCGCATCAGGGTCAGCTTCTCGGCGGCCTCGCGGCCCCGGCGGTCCAGCTCCCTGCGGGTGATCCAGCCCTGCGCGTAGTGCCGGTAGGCCTGGGCGAGCAGCACCATCTCGGCGAGGTGCTCGGCGGCGCGGACCCGGCTCTCCTCGGGCAGGCGCGCGACCAGGGCGAGCTGGCTCTCCACGACGTCGTCCAGCACCTGGGCGGACTCCAGCGCCCGCTTGCCGCGTCGCGCCTTCCCGAACATGCGCCGCCCTTCACCCCGATCGGCCCTTCGTCCGTGCTGTCGTTCACACAACGCAGCTCGTTACCGGCGCACAACCGCCGAACGGGCTAACCCCCGCGTCAGGTGTAGCGCGACCAGGTCGCCGAGGTGTCACCGACACGGAAGTCGCGCAGTCGGCGCAGCAGCTCAGGCCGCACTTCCGGGCTGCTGCCGATGATCGGCAGAACGCTGGTGGTGAGCTTCAGCTCACGCACCTCGCACAGCACCGCGAACCCCGGCCACGCCATCACGTCGAAGCCGTACGCCGAGGACAGCTCGGCGTAGCGGGCCACCGGCTCGCCGAAGCGGCGCACCCCGACGGCCAGCGGCGTCAGGTCCCACTCCGGGGGGCCCACGCAGCTGGAGTCGAAGTCGCACAGCACCGGCCCCGCCGGGCCGGGGATCAGGTTGCCCAGGTGCGCGTCGCCGTGCACGAACCCGGCGGCCAAGGCGTACTCGACGCCGCCCAGCCGCTGCGCCACCTCGGCGCAGCGCTCCCGCAGGAAGTCCAGCTCGCCGTCGACAAGACCGCTCGCGAGCCCCTCGGCCTCGCTGATGCGCCTGCGGACGTCGTCCAGCGGGTCCCAGGCGGGCAGCCCGGCGGGCGCGGGCAGGCCGTGCACCTCGCGCAGCAGGGCGGCCAGGTCGGCGGGCTCGGGTCGACGGCCGGTCAGCGGGACCTCGTCCCAGAGCGTGGCGGAGTAGGGGCCCACCTCGACCGGCTGCTCGACGCCTGCCATCAGCCGGACCGCGGGCACGTCGTGCTCGGCGAACCAGCGCGCCACGTCCACGACCTTGCGCACCCGGTGCCGCAGCGCCACCGACCCGACGATGCGGACCACGACCGGCGCGCCGGCCAGCAGGAACACCGCGTTGTTGGTGAACCTCAGCAGCCGCGCGCCCGCCGGGTCCAGACCGGCGGCCGCGCAGACCTCCGCCAGCGCGGAGCGCAGATTCTCCCTGGTGAACATCCCCTCGGCGACCACAGGCACCGTGACACCGGTCGACCTAGGCGATCTTGACGCTGGAGATCTGCTCGGCGAGGTCGCGCGCGTCGGCGTTGTTGCTGCGCTTGACGGCCTCGTCGTGCAGGGTGTCGAGCCGGTCCACGACCCGCTTGGACTTCAGGTTCACCGCCAGGTCTACGGCCTGGCGGCCCACCTTCGCGCCATGATCGATGTCGCCTTCGAGCAGGTGGTTGACCGCGAGCGCGCTCAGGTTGAACGCCTTGCTGCGGGCCATGTCGTCGCCATAGCCGTCCAGGGCGCGCGAGAGCGCCGGGATGGCGAACTTCGTGTGGCTCGGGTCGACCGTGGCGGCCAGGGCGGTGTGGACGGTGCCGATCATGGCGTGCACGTCGGTCTCGTCGAAGAACTTCACCCAGTCGTCGGCGTCGGCCAGGTTGGCCCGGCCGAACTCGTCGCGGGTGCGGTTGAGCAGCTTCATCGTCTGCTCCTTGCGCCCCAGCATCGCGTACGCCCACGCCTGGTTCGCGCAGATCACCGCGACCGCCAGCTCGGAGCCGGACTCCTGGGCGGCGATCTGGCCCAGCTGGAACATCTTCAGCGCGTCGTCCGGGGACTTCTGGTGCAGGTAGACCCGCCCCATGCGGTAGAGGATGTTCGCGACCAGCGGCTCGCTGCGCCCGGCCTTGGCCAGCTCAAGCGCCTTGCCGAAGTGCGTGCGGGCCGAGTCGGTCAGTCCGATGTCGAAGGACGTCCACCCGGCCAGGTTGTGCAGGTCGGCCAGGGCGACATGCAGGCGCTGCTTGACGTGCTCGGTGCCCGAGGCGTTCAGCATCTGCTGGCCCCACGACAGCTGCGCGACCACGGCGTCGCGGCAGAAGCCGCCGCCGTACTGGTAGTCCAGCGACCGCAGCGCGCGCGTGGCGGCTTCCACCTGGCGGACGTCGGTGATCCCGATCCGCCCCGGTCCCGGGGTGTGCTCAGGGCTCGCCACCCACGAGCCGGAGTTGGTGCCCAGCACATTGGCGCCCACCGTCACGGCGGCGGCGTGTGCCAGGAACTCCCGACGCTTCACCTCTTCGCTCTCCTCAGAGTCTGAGGCCTCGCGACTGACCGCGACTCGCACCGCGGTGACTTCGTCGTACGCGAGGCCCATGTATCCCCTCGGGACACCCAGACCGTCGGCGATCCTGGCGAGCACGTCATAGGCCATGACCTGCCGACCCTTGAGGATCTCCGACACCTCGGACTGCGACTGGCCGGTCATCGCGGCGATCTGGCGCTGTGAGACACCGGTGCGCCTGAGCAGCCGGTAGACGGAACTGACCTCCCGCGCGGCCAGCGCGGAACGCATCTCCGGGTCTTCCCACGTGTCACTCGTAATGGGAGAACTCTGAGATCCGATCGAGTTCATTCCGCCCCCTCACAGTCCATCGGGCGTCGAGCGCAGCGTAAGCGCACTTCACGAGGCACGAGAAGTGCACTTCGGTGAACCTGATCGGTCCGACCGAAGACCGTCGACCGCTTACCGTGGATCGGCCGCCGATCGGCGCTGCGTCTCTGACAATCCCGTCCACCACACCTCAATGTAGTTCCTTGTAAGCGTGAGAGCACGGAGGGAAACCAAAGTCGTGGAGCTGCTGGGTACGACGCCAACCGGGTCGGCACCTACCGGGCTCCGCGACGTGCCCGCGGGCGGGCGCCGGGTGTGGCGCATCTCCTGCGGCGACGTGGTCAACCGCGACCGCTGCCTCACCGTGCTCGTCGAGAAAGACACGGTCGTCCTCGTCGGACCCCCCGGCGAGACGGCGGTCCTCACCTCCGGCCAGCTCGGCCAGTTGCGGACCGCCCTCGAGGAAGCCGCCGCACAGGCGGAAAGGTGAGGGTGACGTTAGGTGGACGAAATACTCGGCCAGGTCCTGCGCAGCGCCGTGTGGGAGCGCCTGGACATGCTCACCGAGCTGGCCAACAGGGCCGATGCCCCTTCTCTGCTGTCCGTCGCGCGTTCTGAGCTGCCCCGCCTCACCGAGGGCTGGCGCGCGATGCTGAGCGCCCACGAGCCCGACGACAAGGGCAACTGCCCGGTCTGCTCCAGCCGCTGGCGCCAGCAGAAGGCCCCGTGCCCCGTCTGGCGCGCGGCCTACGAGCACCTCGTGGCGGGCGGCCTCGCCCCGCAGCAGCCCGCGCGCCACGCCCTGCGCCCCGTTCCCGCGGGCGCGCGCTAGACCCGGCGGTCGGGTCGTCGCCACCCCGGACACGTGCGACGACGCGACCGCCGACCAGGCAGGCGGCCGGTTCACCCGTGCCCCCGAACGCGGTGAACCGGCTGCCGCCTGACCTGACACAGACCCCCGCGGGCCGGTGCTGCTGATCCCCTCCCCCGACCAGCACCGGTCCGCGGTACCAAAGGGGCAGTCCGCACCGAACCCGCCCCGCCCGACGGCTCGACCGGGCACTATGGAGGCCACCGACCACCCGGAAGGAGTCGCGTGGCCAGCCCGACCCCGCTTCGCAGGCAGCCCGTCCAGCAGCGCAGCGCCCAGCGCGTCCAGCGCATGCTCGACGCGTGCGCGGAGCTGATCGATGACCTCGGATACGACGGCGTCACCACCACTCTGATCGCCGAGCGCGCCGAGGTGGCGGTGGGATCGCTGTACCAGTTCTTCCCGGACAAGCGGGCGGTCGTGCAGGCGCTGACGCAGCGCAACCTCGCGCACTTCATGACCGAGATCGGCCGCCGCTTCGACGCGACGCCGCTGGCGCACTGGACGCTCGGCGCGGACATCGTCTTCGACCTCTACGTCGAGATGTACCGGGAGGTCCCGGGCTTCCGGCGCATCCGCTTCGGCGACGTGGTCGACGTGCGGCTGATCGATGACGACCGGGACAACAACACCGTGATCGCCGAGGACATCGCCGCGTTCCTCGGCGCCCGGTTCGGGGTGGCGGCCGAGGAGATCCGGCTGCCCGTCGCGGTGGCCCACGAGATCGCCGACAGCATCCTGAACCTGGCCTTCCGGCGCAGCCTGTTCCCCGAGGAAACGGTGATCTCGGAGGCGAAGATGGTGGTCAGGGCGTACCTGTCGGGGCAGCTGGAGTCCTGGCGGGTCTAGCCGAAGCTCTTTCCCTCGCCCCGGTAGGTGGGCACGGCGGTCGCGTCGGTGCCACCGGTGCCGTCGATGAGGTGGTACTCGGTGAAGCGCTCGGCGGGTTCGCCCGCCTTGGCGTGGCGCATCCACACCCGGTCGCCGACGCGCAGCCGGTCGGCGGCCTCGCCGATGACCGGGGTCTGCACCTCGCCGGCGCCCTCCATGGCCGTCAGCCGCAGGCCACCGGGCAGGTGCGGCCGCGGCAGCCGGGCCTTGTCGGCGGGCCCGGAGGCCAGATAGCCGCCCGCGAACACGGTCGCGACGCGGGGGGCGGGCCTGCGCACGACGGGAACCGCGTACAGCAGGGACGGCCGCGGCGTGAACGCCCGGTAGTCGTCGAAGAGGGCAGGCCCGATGAGCCCGGACCCGGCGGCGATCTCGGTGACCGACGGGTCGGCGCGGGTCAGCTCCACGCTGCCGGTGCCGCCGCCGTTGACGAACTCCAGCTCCGCGACCGAGCGCACGGCCCGGATGGCCGCCGAGCGCCTGCGCAGCAGCTCGGCGCCGGAGCGCTTCTGCATCCAGCGCAGCACCGCGCCGCGCGGTCGGCTCATCGGATCATCGCCCAGACCGGCGATCTGGCCCTCGTAGGCCATCACGCCGACGAGGGCGATCCCGGGCCTGCGTCCGATCTCGACAGCCAGGGCGCGGGCCTGCGCCGGGGTGAACACCGGCGAGCGCAGTGCGCCGACGTGCACCTTGGGGTCGCCGAACAGCGGTCGCCAGGACACGTCCAGCTCCAGGCAGACGCGGATCTCGGGGTGGCCGGGCCCGAGCGCGGCGGCGATGAAGTCCAGGTGGGCCACCGAGTCCACGATGACCGAGACCGCGGCGCGGGCGCGCTCGCGGCCTGCCAGCTCGCGCAGGGCCGCTCGGTCGGCGGTGGGGTAGGCGACGAGGATGTCGGTGCCCGCGAGGTCGGTGTCCGCCCAGGCCTCGCTCAGCCACAGCGCCTCGGCCAGGGAGTAGGCCATCACGCCCGCGTACCCCGGGGCGCGCAGCACTCGTTCCAGCAGGGGACGGCAGCGCACCGACTTGCTCGCCACCCGGATCGGCCGCCCGTCGGCGCGGCGGGCGAGGTCGGCGGCGTTGCTGTCGAACGCCGCCAGGTCGACCACCGCGAACGGCGGGTCGAGGTGGGCGGTGGCGGCGTCGAGGCTGCGCTGGTCCACGCGGGCAACGGTACGGCAATCCCGGTTGAAATGTGAAGTCGATTCACATATTGTCCTGGGATGACCAGGGCCTGGCGGAACTGGGCGGGCACCGAGAGCGCGGTGGCCGCGGAAGTGCTGACTCCCCGATCGGTCGAGGAGATCGCGGCGGCGACCACCGCGGCGACCGCGGCCGGGCTCACGCTGCGCGCCCGCGGCAGCGGGCACTCGTTCACCGCGGTCGGCGCGGCGCACGGCGTCGCCATCGACCTCGCCCACTGGACGGGAATCGTTTCATCAGAGGTGTCCAGCGGCCTCGTCACGGTGCGCTCGGGCACGACGCTCGCCCGGCTCAACGCCGAGCTGGACCGGCTCGGCCTGGCCATGACCAACCTCGGCGACATCGACGCCCAGACCGTCGCGGGCGCGATCTCCACCGGCACCCACGGCACCGGCGCCCGCTTCGGCGGCATCGCCACCCAGGTCGAGGCGCTGGAGCTGGTGCTGGCCGACGGATCGGTCGTCACCTGCTCGGCGGACGAGCGCCCCGACCTCTTCGCCGCGGCCCGCGTCGGGCTCGGCGCCCTGGGCGTGATCACGGCGGTGACCCTGCGCACCGAGCAGGCCTTCGTGCTCTCCGCCGTCGAGCGCCCCGAACCGGTGGACGACGTCCTCGACGGCCTGGACGAGCACTGCGCCGCCAACGACCACTTCGAGTTCTACTGGTTCCCCTACGGCGCCAAGGCGCTGACCAAGCGCAACAACCGGCTGCCCGCGGGCAGCCAGGCCAAGCCGCTGGGCCCGGTGCGCACGTTCGTCGAATACGAGCTGCTGGAGAACGCCGCCTTCGGCGCGCTGTGCCGCCTCGGCCGCGCCGTGCCCGCGCTGGTGCGCCCGCTCAACCGGCTCTCCTCGACCGCGGTGTCCGAGCGGTCCTACCAGGACGTCTCGCACCGCGTCTTCGTGACCAGCCGCAAGGTCCGCTTCACCGAATCCGAGTACGCCATCCCGAGGGAAGCGCTCAAGGACGTGCTCGGCGAGCTGCGCGCCGAGGTGCCCAGGCTGGCCGACCCGGTCATGTTCCCCGTCGAGGTGCGCGTGGCCGCCGCCGACGACATCTGGCTCTCCACCGCCCAGGGCCGCGATTCGGCCTACCTCGCGGTGCACCAGTTCCAGGGCATGCCGCACGCGGAGTACTTCGCGCTGTTCGAGTCGATCGCGCGGGCCGCGGGCGGGCGCCCGCACTGGGGCAAGATGCACACGCTGGACGCGCCCGCCCTCGCCGAGCGGTATCCGCACTTCGCCGACTTCCGCCGCGTCCGCGCCGAGGTCGACCCCGGCGGCCTGTTCCGCAACCCCTACACCGACCGCGTGCTCGGCCCGATCGCGGACTGAACCGCCGCGGGGATCTCGGTGTCCCCGCCGACCAGCTCCAGCGTGCGACCCGCGCTGGCGGGCTCATCGATGAGCGCCAGGAGCACGCCCGCCACGTCGGTGCGGGTGACCGCGCCGGGCTCGACGGAGTCGGCGAGGGTGACCAGGCCGGTGGGCGGGTCGTCGGTGAGGCGGCCGGGCCGCAGGATCGTCCAGTCGAAGTCGCGCGAGCGCAGGTCGTCCTCGGCGGCGGCCTTGGCGGCCAGGTAGGCGGCGAAGACCGGGTCCACGCCGGGGTCGGCCGCGCGGTCCAGGCCCATCGCGCTGATCTGCAGGAAGCGGAGCACACCCGCCACCCGAGCGGCGTCGGCGACCAGCGCGGCGGCCCCCCTGTCGACGGTGTCCTTGCGCTCAAGTCCGCTGCCCGGACCGGCACCCGCAGCGAAGACCACCGCGTCGGCCCCCGCGAGCGCGGCCGCGACCTGCTCGGCCCCGGCGGACTCCAGGTCCAGCACGACCGCGTCGCCCCCGAGGTCGCGCACATCGGCGACATGGTCGGGATTGCGGACGATGCCGACCACCTCGTCACCGCGACCCGCGGCGAGCGCGGTCGTCAACAGAGCGATCTTGCCGTGGCCACCCGCGATCGCGATGCGCATGGCCTGAAACCTAACCCCCGGCGGCCGGGACCGCCGGTCCGAGGACGCGGTTCCAGCCCTCCTGGCAAGGTGCGCATGCGCAGGCCGGTCCCGGTGGGGCTCGCGAACACCGGCACCGCACGATGTGGTTCTCGTTCTTGTCACATCACGATCGGCGAGGGTGCGCGCGCTTCTTTCGACGGAGTCGGATTTCGATCACGTCCACCGGGAGCGCGCGGGAATCCGTGGTCCGCTCGGCGGTTCGCCGAAGCCTGAGCGGTCCTCCCGCCGACGCCGGTCAGGCGGGGCTGACCGCCGATTCGAGGATCTGCTCGTAGGCCAGCTCCGAGACCCAGCGGTAGAGCGCGTCGACCTCGGGGAGGGCCCGGTCGACGCGGCCGGGCAGGTCGACCTGCACGGGGCCGCAGGCGTCGCCGTCGGGCTCGGCGGCCAGCACCGCGACGCCGTAGGCGCGGGCCCGGGGCAGGCAGTTGGCGAGGTAGTCGTGGGTGAGCACCGCCGAGGTCGGCAGCACGACGGCGGCGTCGCCGTAGCGCAGGAACGGCACGGCGTTGGCCAGGCCGGTCCGCCAGTGCCGGGCGACGGCGATCGCGCCGACGACGCGGACGGCGGGCTCGGGCACCCGGCCGGCCAGCTCGGGCCAGGCCCAGGTGGCGACCGCGGTGCGGTCGGTCACCGGCTGCTGGCCGAGGCAGATCCGCTCGGCGTGGGCGTCGGGCAGCAGCTCGGCCACCAGGCACACCCGCCTGCCGAGAACGGTCGTCTCCGGCAGGACGACACCGGCCCAGCCCATGGCCGCCGCGGCGGCCTCGGCCAGGTCGGCGACGGGACCGGGCAGTTCGACCGGCGGGGCCAGCTGCGCGGGCAGCGTGTTGACGTGCTCGCTGACCGCCGTGCGCCCAGGGGTGCCACTCACGAAATCCGCCCTTCATCTGCCACCCGTCGCAGACCGGGAGCCGGTCGGGCAAGAGTGTCGATTGGTACACCACTGGAGTACCAGCCTGGATGGGGTGAATCAGAGACCGTCGCGCCCCTCCTGCGACCGGCGGCGCAAAGCGGGCGATAACCGGTCGACAGGCGGTATCAGGACTTCACCCCGACTGTGCGTCCAACCGGGTGACCGGCCACCCACCTGCACCAACGCGTCGACAGAGGGTGCGGAGCCGCTCACCCATCGCCACTCGCCTGCCCCCGACCGAGGGCAACCTCGCGACCACGCAGAGTCAATTGGCGGAACGCCGAGCCGATCAGCGGTCACGCCGGGTCGCCACGACGACCGCGCGAACCGCCCTCTCCACCCCGCATCGAGAGATTTCGCACCGTGGGGGTCCGGGGGCTCGGCCCCGGAAATGACGGAAGGCCGACCCGGTGAGCGCTTCGCGCGAACAAGGTCGGCCTTCGGCCTGTGGGCGAGGGGGGAGTTGAACCCCCACGTCCTTTCGGACACACGGACCTGAACCGTGCGCGTCTGCCATTCCGCCACTCGCCCGAGTGCGGTGTTCCTCAGCGGAACGAGGGGAACTCTAGCAGAGTGTTTTAGGGGTCTTCACACAGGTCCACACATACCCGTGTCGAGGGCTGCCGACCCGGATACGATCGCTCCAGGAGCACGCGCGGGAAGGAGGATCCCTTGAACATCGGCCAGCGGCTGAACCGCAGGTTGGAAGACGTCGTCGGCAACACCTTCGCGCGCGTCTTCGGTGGCAACGTCGTGCCGCAGGAGGTGGCGCAGGCGCTGCAGCGTGAGGGCGAGGCCAACGTCCGCGAGCTCGCGGGCGGGCGGCTGCTTGCGCCCAACCACTATGTTGTGGCGCTCGGCCCTGCCGACCATCAGAACTTCACCGGTGACGAGGGTCGGCTGACTACGCTGCTCGCGGATTGCGTGGCCGAGCACCTCGCCGAGAACGGATGGGAGACCTACGGCGACGTCGTAGTCTCGTTGGAGCGCTCCGACGGGCTGCACACCGGACAGTTCCGAACCCGCTCTACCGTCGACCCCGACGTGAAGCGTCAGTCCGAGGAAGCGTCATCCTCGGAGGGAAGACGGCAGGCATCCCCCCGCAACGCAGGAGACCGATCCATGAGCCAGCCTCCCGGCTACGGCCACCAGCCCGAGGGCGATCCCTACGGACAGCAGAACCAGCAGGGCTACGGGCAGCAAGGCCAGTACGGCAACGATCAGTACGGCCAGCAGCAGGGCTACGGCCAGCAGCAAGGCGGCTACGACCAGGGTTACGGCCAGCAGGGCTATGACCAGGGCTACGGGCAGCAGCAGGGCTACGGCCAGCAGGGCTACGACCAGGGCTACGGCCAGCAGCAAGGCGGCGGCTACGACCAGGGTTACGGCCAGCAGGGCTACGGCCAGCAGGGCTATGACCAGGGCTACGGCCAGCAGCAGGGCTACGGCCAGCAGGGCTACGACCAGGGTTATGGCCAGCAGGGCTACGGCCAGCAGGGCTATGACCAGGGCTACGGGCAGCAGCAGGGCTACGGCCAGCAGGGCGGCTACGCCCCGCCCGCCGTGCAGACCGGCCCCCGCCAGCTCTCGGCCTCGCTCCAGCTGGACGACGGCTCCAACCGCAACTACAGCCTGAAGCAGGGCGGCAACGTGGTCGGCCGCGGCCAGGACGCCGACTTCCGCCTGCCCGACACCGGCGTGTCGCGCCGCCACCTGGAGATCACCTGGGATGGTCAGAGCGCCACGCTCGCCGACCTGGGCTCCACGAACGGCACCACGGTGAACGGCACCCCGGTCCAGACGTGGCAGCTGGCCGACGGCGACGTCGTGCGCATCGGCCACTCGTCGCTGGTGTTCCGGACCCAGGGCTGAACGCGTCCGGTCTCCGGCGCAACGTCCGGGACCGGTCGCACGTCTGATTGACCAGCGGGGCCCACCAGCCCCGGTGGTCGTTAAGCCATGTCCACCTACAAGCGGGAGCGGTCTCCTCAGTGCCGGAGTTGGTGATGCAGCTGACCAGGGCGGGCTTCCTGGCCCTGCTCTGGTTGTTCGTGCTGGCCGCGCTGCGGGTGGTGCGCTCGGACATCTACGCGGCGTCGGGTCTGCGGGTGGCGATGCCGGGGTTCCGCAAGTCGGCCCAGAAGGCCAGGGGCAAGGCCCCCCGGCAGCTGGTCGTCACGCACGGCGCCCTCGCCGGGACCAGGATCTCCCTCGACGGCAGGCCGATCATGATAGGCCGGGCGGACGATTCGACGCTGGTCCTGGACGACGACTACGCCTCCACCCGCCATGCCCGCCTCTCCATGCGCGGCACGGACTGGTACGTGGAAGACCTGGGCTCCACTAACGGGACATATCTGGACCGGGCTAAGGTCACCGCACCCCTTCGGGTGCCCCTCGGGTCCCCGATCCGCATTGGCAAGACGGTGATCGAGCTGCGCTCATGACGCTTGTGCTTCGCTACGCGGCCCGCAGCGACCGGGGCCTGGTCCGTTCCAACAACCAGGACTCCGTGTACGCGGGTCCGCGCCTGCTCTCCCTGGCCGACGGCATGGGGGGCCACGTCGCGGGCGAGGTGGCCAGCAAGGTCGTCATCGCCGCGCTGGCCCCGCTTGACGACGACGAGCCCGGTGAGGACCTGCTCGGCCAGCTCCGCGAGGCGGTGCTGGCGGGCAACAGCGCCATCGCCGAGCTGGTGGCGGGCGACCCCGACCTCGACGGCATGGGCACGACCCTGTCGGCGATCCTGTTCGCGGGGAGCAGGATCGGCCTCGTCCACGTCGGCGACTCGCGCGTCTACCTGCGCCGCAACGGCCAGTTCACCCAGATCACCCACGACGACACGTTCGTCCAGTCGCTGATCGATGAGGGGCGGATCACCGAGGAGGAGGCCGCCACCCACCCGCAGCGCTCGCTGCTGCTCAAGGCGCTGACCGGCCACGACGTCGAGCCGAGCCTCACCATCAGGGAAGCGCGCGCGGGCGATCGCTACCTGCTGTGCTCCGACGGCCTCTCCGGCCCGGTCAGCCACGAGACGCTGGCCGAGGCCATCCAGATCCCGAACCCGCAGGAGTGCGCCGACCGGCTCATCGAGCTGGCGCTCAAGAGCGGCGGCCCCGACAACGTCACGGTGATCGTCGCCGACGTCCTCGACGTCGACTACGGCGACAGCGACCCGATCGTGGGCGGCGCCGCGGGCAACGGCCAGGACGCCACGCCGCCGCCGGACTCGGCCGCCTCGCGGGCCAGCGCGCTGAACCCGCCGCGGCCACAGGAGCCGCGCCGCGACCCGCTCGCCCCGCCGCCCGCCGACCCCAGGGTCAAGCGCCGCAAGCGCGTGCGCGCCGTGGTGATCTCGCTGGTGGTGGTGCTGCTGCTCGTCGCGGGCGCGGTGGCCGCGCGGCTGTGGGTCAACAACCAGTACTTCGTCGGCGAGAGCGACGTCGGCGAGGTCGCGATCTTCCAGGGCGTGCGCGGCAGCGTGCTCGGCCTGTCGCTGAACAGCAGGCTGGAGGGCTCCTGCGGGACCGAGCCGCAGTGCGACCGGCTCTTCGTCGAGGACCTGGAGCAGTTCGGCAAGGACGCGGTCCGCAGCGGGTCCGGCTCCTTCGACAGCGTCGCCTCCGCGCGCGGGTTCCTCAACGAGCTGCGGCACCGGTACTGGCTGCCCACCTGCGTCGACTTCGCCGCACAGCCGCCGCCCGAGCAGCCCGCCACCGGTCCGGCCGGGGGGTCCGCGCGGCCGACGGGCACCCAGGAGACGACACCCACTGCACCCACTACGACCACTGCACCCACTACGACCACCGGGCCCGGGACCGTCGAGCGCACGCCCCAGCCCGGTGTCAACTGCAGGCAGCCCAGGGACGGCGGCGGCTGATGGCGGCACCGGTCCAGGGCGGGACGGGTCCGGCGACCGGGCAGGGCGCTGACCAGGCGCCGACGCGGCGCGGGACGGAGCTGGTGCTCCTCGGGTTCGCCGCCTTCATCGTCTTCGCCGCGCTGATGCTCGTCGAGGCCAACCAGGAACAGCAGCTCACCCTCCGCATCGTCTGGTACGGCCTGGCCTACTTCGCCCTCTTCGGCGTCGCGCACGCGGCCGTGCGCAAGTGGGCGCCGTACGCCGACCCGCTGATCCTGCCGTGCGTCGCCCTGCTCAACGGGCTCGGCCTGGTCATGATCTACCGGATCGACCTGGCCCTGGCCGAGCGCGCGCTGCAGGCCGGGCGCGCGATCAACAACGACGTGCCCAAGCAGCTGGCGTGGACCGTCATCGCGCTGATCCTGTTCCTGGTGGTCCTGCGCATGGTGCGCGACCACCGCACGCTGACCAAGTACAGCTACATGTTCGGCGCCGTCGGCCTGTTCGCCCTGGCCCTGCCCGCCGTGCTGCCCAGCGTCATCGCCCCGACGATCAACGGCGCGAAGATCTGGCTGCGGATCGGCCCGCTGTCCATCCAGCCCGGCGAGTTCGCCAAGATCCTGCTGCTGATCTTCTTCGCCGGCTTCCTGGTCTCCAAGCGCGACCTGTTCATGGCCGCGGGCCGCCGGGTGCTGGGCGTCGACCTGCCCCGCGCCCGCGACCTCGGCCCGATCCTGTTCGCCTGGGGCGTCTCGGTCGGCGTCCTCGTCTTCCAGAAGGACCTGGGCACCTCGCTGCTGTTCTTCGGCACGATCCTGGTGATGCTCTACGTGGCCACCGAGCGGGCCGTGTGGGTGGTCACCGGGCTGAGCCTGTTCGTGGCGGGCTGCCTCATCGCCTTCAAACTCTTCGGCCACGTGCAGCAGCGCGTGGCGAACTGGCTGGACCCGCTGGCCACCTACAACGAGATCGGCGGCGGCTACCAGATCGCCCAGGCCATGTTCGGCCAGGGCACCGGCGGCATGGGCGGCACCGGCCTGGGCGCCGGGCGCCCGGACCTGGTCCCGCTGGCCAACTCCGACTTCATCGTCGCCGCGATCGGCGAGGAGCTGGGCTTCATCGGCCTGGCCGCGCTGCTGCTGCTCTACGCCCTGCTGGCGATGCGCGGCATGCGCAGCGCGCTCGCGGTGCGCGACTCCTTCGGCAAGCTGCTGGGCGGCGGTCTGTCGTTCCTGCTGATCCTGCAGGTGTTCGTCGTCGTCGGCGGGGTCACCAAGCTGATCCCGATGACCGGTCTGACCACCCCGTTCCTGTCGCTGGGCGGCTCGTCGATGCTGGCCAACTACATCCTGGTGGCGCTGCTGCTGCGCATCTCCGACGCCGCCCGCAGGCCCCAGACCGCGGCTCCCCGCAAGCCGCTGCCGCAGACCCCGATCGCCGAGGCGGGCACGGTGCTGGTGGAGCGTCCGAAATGAACACCCCGCTCCGCCGCGTCGGCATGGCCATGCTCGTGATGGTCGTGCTGCTGCTGGCCAACTCGACCTACCTGCAGGTCATCAAGGCCGACGACTACCGCGAGGACCCGCGCAACCGGCGCGTGCTGCTGGAGGAGTACTCCCGCGAGCGCGGCAAGATCCTGCTGCGCAACGCCGACGGGCAGATGGTCGCGCTGGCCACCGTCACGCCGACGAACAACCGACTGCGGTTCCTTCGCCAGTACACCAACGGCCCGATGTACGCCCCGATCACCGGCTTCTACTCCACCCGCTACGGCGCCACCGGCCTGGAGCGGGCCGAGGACGAGATCCTCAACGGCTCCGACGACCGGCTGTTCGTGCGCAGGCTCTCGGACCTGATCACCGGACGCGACCCGCGCGGCGGCAACGTCGTCACCACGATCAACCCGGCCGCGCAGAAGGCCGCCTACGACGCGATGGAGTCCAAGGACTTCCGGGGCTCGGTGGTGGCGCTGGACCCGAAGACCGGGGCGATCCTGGCGATGGTCAGCACCCCGTCGTTCGACCCGAACCCGCTGGCCGCCCACGACGGGTCGGTGCAGGAGAAGGCCTGGACCTCCTACGAGAAGAACAAGTCCAACCCGATGCTCAACCGGGCGGCGCGCGAGCTGTACGCGCCGGGCTCGACCTTCAAGCTGGTCGTCGCCGCGGCGGCGCTGGAAGACGGGATGAGCAAGGACGACCAGGTCACCGCGACCGACCGCATCGCCGTCGGCGGCTCGGAGCTGCGCAACTACAACCGCGGCTTCTGCAACGGCAGCCGGACCACGGTGCCGATGGAGATCGCGCTGGCGCAGTCGTGCAACACCGCCTTCGCCCAGCTCGCCCACGACATGGGCGCCGATCGCCTCGCCGAGCAGGCCGAGGCCTTCGGCATCGGCGATCCCGAGCTGGCCGTGCCGATGCCGGTCGTGCAGTCCTGCATCGGGCCCAACGTCGACGGCGCCTGCATGGTCGTCGCCGACGAGAACGCGCTCTACCAGAGCGGCATCGGCCAGCGCGACGTTCGGCTCTCCCCGCTGCAGAACGCGATGATCGCCGGGGCGATCGCCAACGGCGGCGAGGTCATGCGCCCGCAGCTGATCGACCGGGTGCTCGCCCCCGACCTCAGCGAGATCACCCGCTTCGACGAGGAGAGCATCGGCGACGCCATGTCCGGCGGCTCGGCCGAGCAGCTCACCCAGATGATGGTGGCCTCCGAGCAGAACACCGGCGGCGGCGGCAAGGTCGACGGGCTGACCATCGCCTCCAAGACCGGCACCGCCGAGACCGGCAACGACCCGAAGAACACCCCGCCCTTCGCCTGGTACGTCGCGTTCGCGCCCGCCGAGGACCCGAAGGTCGCCGTCGCCGTGGTGGTGGAGAGCCAGGACGTCGCCGCGACCGGCGGCAAGCTCTCCGCCGAGATCGGCAGGCTGACGATGCGCGCCGTGCTCGGGGTCGGGGGGCGCTGACCATGCTCACCTCGGGACAGCTGCTCGCCGACCGCTACCGGCTCAGCCGCCGGATCGCGGTCGGCGGCATGGGCGAGGTGTGGGAGGCCGCCGACACGCGGCTGGACAGAGCCGTGGCGGTGAAGGTGCTCAAGCCGGAGCTGTGCGGGGACGCGGAGTTCCTGCACCGCTTCCGCACCGAGGCGCGCACGACGGCGTCGCTGAACCACCCGGGCATCGCCGCGGTGCACGACTACGGCGAGACGGCGGCCATCGTCGACGGCCCCAAGGACACCGCCTACCTGATCATGGAGCTGGTCGAGGGCGAGCCGCTGGCCGCGATCGTCTCCCGCGACGGCCGGATGAACGCCGACCGCGTGCTCGACATCCTCGAACAGGCGGGCTTCGCGCTGCAGGCCGCCCACGAGCGCGGCTACGTGCACCGCGACGTGAAGCCCGGCAACATCCTCATCACCCCCTCCGGGGTGGTGAAGCTCACCGACTTCGGCATCGCCAAGGCCGCCGACGCCGCCCCGGTCACCCGCTCCGGCATGGTCATGGGCACCGCCCACTACATCGCCCCCGAGCAGGCGCTCGGCCACGAGGCCGAGCCCGCCAGCGATGTGTACTCCCTGGCCGTGGTCGGGTACGAGTGCCTCATGGGACACCGCCCCTTCCTGTCGGAGAACGCGGTGACGGTCGCGATGATGCACATCCGGGACGCGCCGCCGCCGCTGCCGCCGGACGTGCCCCCCGGCGCCCGCGCGGTGATCGAGGCGACCCTGGTCAAGGACCCGCGCCGCCGCTACGGCAGCGGCGGGGAGTTCGCCGCCGCGGTGGCCGCGGTGCGCGCGGGCAGGCCGCTGCCCGCCCCGACCGGGTACGCCAGGGCGGGCCACCCCGGCACCCACCCCGGCATGCACCCGGTGCAGGGCACCGGCACCTTCGCGCCGGTCCCGCCCCCCGCCCCCCAGGAGCGGAGCAGGACGGGGCTGTGGGTGACGATCGTCGTGCTGGCCGTCGCGCTGATCGCGGCGCTGGCGATCGGCCTGCCCGCGGTCATGGAAGACGACGGCGGTTCCGGCGGCGCGCCCGCCGACTCCACGGTCACCACCCCGCAGACCCCCGGCCGCGGGGACTCCGAGCAGGAGTCCGACGCCGCGCCGACGACCACCGCCGAGCCGGAGGACACCGAGCCGGGCGGGCCGCCCAGCATGGGCGAGCAGCCGGTCGCCTTCCTGCCCACCCCCTACCTCGGCCAGAGCGCCATGGTGGCCGCCGAGGACCTGGCCGCCAACGGCGTCGCCGTCGACGTCCGGACCGAGGACGACGAGCGCCCCGAGAACGCCGCGGCGTGCGCGGTCGTCGGATCGGTGCCCGAGGGGCCGGTCTACCGCGGCGATACGGTCACAATCGTGTGCAGACCCCAAGGCGGGTCGCGGTGACGGCCGATGCAGCATCAGGATCTGAATCAGGAACTCGAACATCAGGGACCTGGACATGACTAGGAGCGGGACGACGCACCGATGACCACACCGCGCTTGCTCTCCAACCGCTACGAGATCGGCGAGACGCTCGGTTACGGCGGCATGTCCGAGGTCCACCACGGCCGCGACGTCCGGCTCGGGCGCGAGGTCGCGGTCAAGGTGCTGCGTGCCGACCTGGCACGCGACCCGCAGTTCCAGGAGCGGTTCCGCCGCGAGGCGCAGAACGCCGCCGCGCTGAACCACCCGGCGATCGTGGCCGTGTACGACACCGGCGAGACCCTGCTCGACCAGGGCCCGCTGCCCTACATCGTCATGGAGTACGTCGAGGGCCGGACCCTGCGCGACATCGTCAAGGGCGAGGGTCCGCTGTCCGGGCAGAGAGCCATGGAGATCATGGCCGACGTCTGCGCCGCGCTGGACTTCAGCCACCGCCACGGCATCGTGCACCGCGACGTCAAGCCCGCCAACGTCATGATCAACCGCTCCGGCGCGGTGAAGGTCATGGACTTCGGCATCGCCCGCGCCCTCGCCGACGGCCAGGCCGCGGTCACCCAGACCGCCGCGGTGATCGGCACCGCCCAGTACCTCTCGCCCGAGCAGGCCAGGGGCGAGACCGTCGATGCCCGCTCCGACGTCTACGCGACCGGCTGCGTGCTCTTCGAGCTGCTGACCGGCGAGCCGCCGTTCACCGGCGACTCCCCGGTGGCCGTGGCCTACCAGCACGTCCGCGAGGACCCGCGCCCGCCGTCGCAGCTCAACCCCAGGGTGAGCCCGCAGCTGGACGCGATCGTGCTCAAGGCCATGTCCAAGGGCGCGGCCAACCGCTACCAGTCGGCCGCGGAGATGCGCACCGACATCGTGCGCGTGCTCTCCGGCCAGCGCCCGGCCGCGCCGATGGTGATGACCGACGACGACCGCACCGCGGTCCTCAACGCCGGCCGCCCCGCGCCGAGCTCCGGCGGCGGCAGGCACCGGCCCGAGGCCCTGGTCGACGACTACTACGACGACTACGACGATGACGAGGAGCGCCGCCGCAAGCAGCGCAAGACGTGGGCGGTCATCCTGGCCGCGCTGGTGGTCGCCGCCCTGGTCGGCCTGCTGTTCTGGCTGCTGAACTCCGACGACACCCCGACCCCGCCCGCCACGGTGGGCGTGCCCGACGTGGTCGGGCAGCTGGAGGCCGACGCCCGCCGCGCGCTCACCGAGGCCAAGCTGACCGTCGAGCGCGTCGAGGTGCCCTGCGAGCCGCAGGCCAACGGCGAGCCCGGCCGCTGCGGCGCCGAGCAGATCGGCCAGGTCATCGCCACCAAGCCCGGCGCGAACGAGCAGGTCGCCCCCGGCTCGACGGTGGTCTACGAGGTCGGCGTGAAGCCGGGCAAGGTCACGGTTCCCGACGTCACCAAGAAGTCCCAGGAAGAGGCCATCGAGGCCCTGACGAAGGCCCGGCTCCAGGTCTCGGCCACCGTCGGCGAGGAAGAGGTCGACGACGAGAACCTCGTCGGCAAGGTGATCAAGACCAATCCGGCGGCCGGCCAGTCGGTCGACGTCGGCACGTCGGTGAGCCTGACGGTCGGCAAGAAGAAGGAAACCGTCTCCGTCCCCAACGTCGTCGGCCAGGACTACGAGACGGCGGCCAAGAACCTCACCGACGCCGGCCTGAACCCGCAGCGCCGGGACGTCTCCTCCGACCAGGCCGAGGGCACCGTCATCAACCAGGCGCCCAAGGAGGGCGAGGTCGCCCCCGGCTTCACCGTGGTGCTCGACGTCTCCAACGGCGACCAGATCGACAAGCCCATCGAGATGCCCGACCTCTCGGGCAAGACGGTCCAGGAGGCCGAGCAGCAGCTGCGCGGCCTCGGCTGGACCGGGCGCATCGACCCGGTGCCCGGCGGCGAGCAGACCTGCGACGAGGCGCTGATCGACCGGATCGCCGAGCAGAACCCGAACCCGGGCCGGGAGCTGGAGCGCGACGAGACCGTCCGCGTGCTGCTCTACCAGGAGCGCCCGGCCTGCGTTCCCGGAATGCCGTGATCGACGGCGGCGCTCGCCGCCGCGCTGGTCAGGCCAGCGCGGCGGTGAGCGTCCGCATCTGACGCTCCAGCTCGGCCACGCGGGTCTCGGCGACGGGGAACCCGGCCGAGGCCATCCAGTTCGCCAGCATTCGGTGCCCGCCGTCGGTCAGCACTGACTCGGGGTGGAACTGCACGCCTTCCACCGGCAGGTCCCGGTGCCGCATGCCCATGACGATGCCTGAGGCCGTGCGCCCGGTGATCTCGAACTCGGCGTCCGGGATGGTCTCCGCGAGCACCGTCAGCGAGTGGTAGCGGGTGGCGGTGAACGGGCTGGGCAGCCCGGCCAGCGCGCCCGCGCCGTCGTGCTCGACCTGGCTGGTCTTGCCGTGCAGCAGCTCCGGCGCCCGGTCCACGGTCGCGCCCCAGGCGACGCCGATGGCCTGGTGGCCGAGGCACACCCCGAACACCGGCAGCCGCGTGGCCGCGCACGCGCGGATGATCTCGATGCTGCGCCCGGCCCGCTCCGGCGTGCCGGGACCCGGGCTCACCAGCACCCCGTCGAAGCCGTCCAGCAGGCCGTCCTCGGTCAGCTCCGGGGCGTCGTTGCGCCAGACGACGCACTCGGCGCCGAGCTGGGCCAGGTACTGGACCAGGTTGTAGACGAAGCTGTCGTAGTTGTCGACCACGAGGACGCGCATGCGGCCAACCTACCGGCCACCCGCGCGCGGACGCGCCGCTATTCGGTCGTGACCTCGTTGAACGGCAGCTTCGGCTCGACCCACGGGAACACGACGAACATCAGCAGGGCGACCACGCCGAGGACGAGGAGGGTGGCGGTGGCGACGCGCACGGCCGTCGGGCCGGGCAGGTGCCGCCAGATCCAGCCGTACATCAGACCGTCTCCTTCATCTCCGGCGGCAGCGCGCCCGGGTCGTTCGGGTCCTTGGCCCACTCCTTGACCAGGACGGCGTGCACGATGAGGCGCTCGCGGTCGGAGAAGCGGGGGTGGCAGGTGGTCAGCGTCAGCAGCGAGACCTGCTCGCCCGCGCTGATCTGCGCCTCCGGCCTGCCCGGGACGGGCGAGATGACCTCGCCCTGCGACGGCCGCACGATCCGCTGGCCGACGACGCCGTCGTACGGCGCGCCCAGCGGGGCGACGCCGGCGCAGCGCGGCAGGGCGGCGCGCTCGCCCGCCCAGCCCGCGACCTCGTCGGCCTTGGGCAGCACGCGGTAGATGTACCAGCGGTCCTGGTCCTCGACCACGATGGCGTCGCAGGACTCCAGCAGGTCGATGTCGTTGAACGGGGCGCCCTTGCCCACCCGGTGGCCCGCGACGGCGAAGTTGCCGGGCTCGCCCGGCAGCGCGGTGCCCGGGTAGTGGCCGGGGCCCGCCTCCAGGGTCTTCTCGGTGGTGCCCTTGAGGACGGTGAAGGAGTAGTCGGCGCCGAAGGCCGGGATGTACATCTTGGCGAAGCCCGCGCCCTCGGCGAGGGTGTCGAACCTCTCGACCCGGTCCGGGTCGTCGGGCCCCGCGGGCGGCACCTCGACCCAGCGCTGGTCGAGGGCGGCTTCGGCGTCGCGCTGCTTGGCCGCGGAGAAGAGGTCGGTGACGTAGACCTCGTAGACCACGAACAGCAGGATGACCAGGCCGAACGTGATGAAGACCTCGCCGATCCCGCGGACGACGGCGCGGGCGCGGTCACCGCCGCCGGGCCGCTCCGGCTCAGGGGGCGCCACCGCTTCGGCCGTGCTCATCGGCACCTCACCCGAACTTCCTCCGCGGATCGTTGGCGACTGGTGATCCGGCCACCTGTTCCGTTACGTTAACGTGTTGCATCGGCGCGAGTTGCGCCCATGCCGCGCGCATCCAGTGTTCCCAGCCAGGCGAGGACAGCATGCCGAAGTCGAAGGTCCGCAAGAAGGCCTCCTACACCCCTCCGGCCGACCGCCGGACAGCGGTGAAGGTCAAGCCCGCCGGCCCGTCCCACCCGCTCTACGTCACCATCATGCTCGGCATCATGGTGCTCGGGCTGGCCTGGCTGGTCGTGAACTACATCGCCGGGGACAAGATTCCGTTCATGACCGACCTCGGCAACTGGAACTTCGCGATCGGCTTCGCGCTGATGATCGCGGGCCTGCTGATGACGATGCGCTGGCGGTAGCCGACATCCACGCTCAGTCGCCCTCGACGCCCGATCGGGGTCTCACACTGTGCCCCGTTCAGCCCAAGGTGTCTGAACCACACGGATGTAAGTCATCCCCAGTGTGGACAACTGCTGTGGACAACCATGGCTGAGCCCGCCCTGTCGTGGTCGCCCGACCCGGCGGCCGTCGGTGTCGGCTGGGCGCTCGCCGTCGTCGCCGGGATCGCCGCGGCGGTGGTGGACGACGTCCGCGGCAGCGTGCTGCTGGTGGTCGCGGCCGTGCTGCTGGGCGTGCTGGCGCTGTTCGGCACGCTCGCCCGGCCGCGGCTGCGCGCCGACACCGACGGGGTGACCGTGCGGGGGATGCTGAGCAGCCGGAGCTGGCGCTGGGGCGAGGTGAACGCGCGGCTGGTGCGGACCCGGCGGTTCGGGCGCGAGTCCACGGCCGTGGAACTCGACGCCGACAACGCCGAGGCGCCCGCCCTGGTCCTGCTCGGCCGCCTCGACCTGGGCGCCGACCCCGTCGAGGTGGCCGACGCCCTGGTCAGGCTGCGTACATGAGCCAGGGCACATGAGCCAGGGCACGTGAGCTAGGCGCGGATGAAGCAGACCATCGCCGTGGGGTCGGTGCAGAAGACCACCTCGGCGAGCTGGTTCTGGCGCAGCAGGAACATCCCCGCGAGCGCGACCAGCACCAGCACGACGGCCCCGGCCTGCAGGCGGACCCGGTTGGCGGCCGGGGCGTAGACGAACGCGACCGCCAGCGCGGCGCCGACGACGAAGCCGCCGACGTGCCCGAGCAGTGACACGTTCGGGATCGCCCAATAGGTGATGAGCGTGAGCAGCACGACGTAGCCGATGAGCTGTGCCGCGCCCTGCCTCTTCATCCGGATCACGACGACCACCAGCGCGCCGAGCACGCCGTAGACCGCGCCGGAGGCGCCGGCGAGGGCGTTGTCCACCCCGCCGAAGACGTACTCGGCCATCCCGCCACCGATCACCGACAGCAGGTAGATGGCCAGGAAGCGGACCCTGCCGAAAGCGACCTCGACGTCGCGCAGGAACCACAGCGACAGCATGTTGACGGCCACGTGGAACGGCCCGAAGTGCAGGAACCCGGCGGTGAGCAGCCGCCACGGCTCGCCCTCGGTGATCGAGGGGTCGAACCCGACCAGCGCGCGGAAGAACGCCGAGTCGTTGTTCTCCATCGGGCTGCCCGCGAGCACGGCGGTGAGCAGGTAGACCGCGAGGTTGACCGCGATCAGGACGGGGATCAGCAGGACCTTCCCGCCGACCTCCGCGCCCGCCACCGTCGTCGCCCGACGAGTGGTCCTGCGCCCTTCCTGGACGCAGTCCACGCACTGGAAGCCGACCGACGCCTCCACCAGGCACTCCGGGCAGGCGGGCCTGCCGCAGCGCGCGCAGGACAGGCCGGTCGGCCGGTCGCGGTGCCGGGCGCAGACGGGCTGGCCCGTCTGCGCCCCGTGCGGGCTGCTCACGCGGTCAGGAGCGCTCGATGGACACGCGGTTGATCACGATGTCCTCCACCGGCCGGTCCTGGGGACCGGTGGTGGTGCCCGCGATCTTGTCGATGATGGTGCGCGACTCCTGGTCGGCGGCCTCACCGAAGATGGTGTGCTTGAAGTTCAGCCAGGTCGTCGGGCCGACGGTGAGGAAGAACTGCGAGCCGTTGGTGTTCGGCCCCGCGTTCGCCATCGCCAGCAGGTACGGCTTGTTGAACTGCAGCTCCGGGTGGAACTCGTCGGCGAACTTGTAGCCGGGGCCGCCCCGGCCGGTGCCGGTCGGGTCACCGCCCTGCACCATGAAGCCGGAGATCACCCGGTGGAAGATCGACCCGTCGTAGAACGGGCCCGAGGTGCCCTGCTGCGCGTTCGGCTCGGAGTAGGCCTTGGTGCCCTCCGCGAGCCCGACGAAGTTGGCCACCGTCTTGGGGGCGTGGTCGGGGAAGAGGTTCATCCGGATGTCACCCTGCGAGGTGTGCAGGATGGCCGTCACCTTGGTCCCGACGAGCGAATCGTTGCTGTCTGCCACCGCCCCATCGTGCCATCTTCAGCGGGATCGGCCGGTTGGGGGCAGGATTGCCGGGGTACTCACCAGCTACCCGACGAGATCTTGACAAGAGGTGAAGCGATGACCCGGGCCGCAGAGACGGTGGGCAAGGCCGTCGGCACCGGCTGGCGCGCCGTGCGCCAGGGTGCCGCCCAAGCCCGCGTCGCGGGCGCCGAGGCGGCGCACGCGGCTGAGCACAAGCTGGCGGCCAGGGGCCTCGCCCCGCAGCAGGTCGCCGAGGCGTTCGCCGAGTCCGCGCAGGTCGCCCGCGAGGAGCTGCAGGAGACCACGAAGCGGACGCGCAAGCGGCTCGCCGAGACCGCCAAGCACACCCGCAAGGACCTGGCGAAGGCCGCGAAGAAGGCGCGCAAGGACGCGGGCAAGAACAAGACCGTCCGCGGCGCCGTCGACGCGGTGAAGCCCCTGCGCGCGCAGGCCAAGCAGCTCAAGAAGGACCTGAAGCCGCAGATGGCGGCCTACCAGAAGGAACTGCGCTCCCAGCTCAACGCCGCCAAGGCCGCCGCGAAGCAGGCGGCCAAGGAGCAGCGCGGCCCGCGCCGCTGGCCGTGGCTGCTCGCCGCGGTCGCGCTGGCGGCGGGCGCCGCCGTGGTGCTGCGGGGCAAGAAGGCCGACGAGGAGCCGCCCGCTCCCCCGGTGCCGACGCCCCCGCCCGCGCAGTCCGCCCCGGAGCGCAACGGGCACGCCAAACCCGAGCCGCGCGTGTCCGCGGAGAAGAACAACTAGTCACGACCACACGAGGCCGCGTCTCCCGCCGGGGGACGCGGCCTCGTGGCGTCGTTACAGGCCCAGGCTCTCGATAACCGACTCGGTGATCCGCCTGGCCTTGATCGTCTGCTCCTGGTTGCTCGTGACCACGACCGCGGTGCCGCCCTTGGCCACCGCGTAGACCGCGCCGTCGTCCCCGGCGAGCGAGCCGCCCTCCCAGCCCGCGGGCGCGGTGGCGGGGTTGGAGGTGGCCACCGGCGCGGCCTCGTCGACGACGGCCTCGGCCAGCGCGGGCTCCCCGGTGAAGACGCGCACGCTGAGCTGCAGGCTGCCGTCGGAGCGGTAGAAGAAGCACGACGGCGGCTTGCCGTCGGAGATCTTGACCCCGCCGACCCGCTGGCCGTTGGCGTCGGCGACCTCGGCGCTCTCCAGGTACGGGCACTGCCCGTCGGCGCTGGGCTCGGGAGCGGGCGGCGGCGTCCCCGGCGCCTGGGCCGTGGTCGTCCGCGCGGGCGGCGTCGTGGGCTGCGGCTGCGGCGCTGGGTCCTGGGCGGGCGCGGCCGTGCAGGCGGCGAGCGCGATCAAGGGCAGCACGAGGAGGGCTCGGTTCATGGCGGGGCCAGTCAACCAGACCCCGTCGCGTGTGATCCACACCACTCGTTGAACCACTCGTTCGTGTCCAGCATTACTCCATGTGTGGCTTCGGCCACGGAGAAGTGAGGGACCCTGCATCATCCACAGAGAGGGCATAGCGAGATGGTTCTGCTCGACAAGGCGAAACCGCACGTCCAGGAGCTGTTCCGGATCGTCGTCGGACTGCTGTTCACGCTCCACGGCACGGCGACGCTGTTCAGCTTCATGGGATCGCCGAGGTCCGGTTCGGCCCCCGACATCGGCGCCTGGCCGGGCTGGTGGGCCGCGATGATCCAGCTGATCGCCGGCGCGCTGGTGCTCGTCGGCCTGGGCACGCGCATCGCCGCGCTGCTGTGCTCGGGCTCGATGGCCTACGCGTACTTCGTCGCCCACCAGCCGCAAGACCTGTCCCCGCTCACCAACGGCGGTGAGCTCTCGGCCCTGTTCTGCTGGGCCTTCCTCCTGATCGCGGTAGTCGGCCCCGGCCGCTACGCGCTGGACACCGCCATCGCGAAGTACCGCTCCGCCGCCGCCCGAGAATCCGACGACGCATACCTCGCGCCTGCGTGATCTCCCGCGGTGGCCTGCGCCGGGACCAGCGCAGGCCACCGGGGTTCCACGTGGAACACCGCTTCCACGACCGCCGCTCCCACCACCCCGCGGTCCCGCGCTCCCCGGCCGTCCACCCGCCGGGCCCGCTGGTCGACCGCCGCCACCCGGCTAGCGCAGCGCGCGCCGCAGGAAGTCCGCGACCACGGTCCGGTTCCACCCCACCAGCCCGTAGGGGTCCCCCCGGAGCAGCGACTCGGCATCGGTGAACGAGGAGTGCACCGCGTTCGGCGCCGTCAGCGCGCTGTGCGCCCCCGCCGAGCACCGCATCACCGCCCGCCACGACGCCTTCCACCTGCCGCTGCCCACCAGCAGGAACGGTTTGCCCAGCCCGGTGCGCGCCACCTCCAGCAGCTCGCCGGACTCCCCGTCCGCCGCGGCCGTCAGCCCCCCGTCCAGGTTCACCGCGGCGCGCACCCGGGACTCCCGCGCCGCCACCTGCATCGCCGCCGCGCCACCCGCGCCGTGCCCGAGCACCGCCACGCGCCGCAGGTCCATCCGGTACCGCCCGGCGATGTGCGGCAGCTGCCCCACGACGAACCCCAGGTCCGCCACCCGCGCCGCCAGCGCCACCCGCACCGCCCCCGGCGACGCCCCCGCCCCGAACAGCACGCTGCGCTCCACCCGCCCGCCGGGGAACTCCACCCCCGCCGAGTCGTACGGGTGATCCACCGCCACCACCACGAACCCCTGGCTCACCAGGTCGTCGACGACCCCCGCGTTCCACCCCCGCGAGTCCCCCAACCCCGGCGAAAACACCACCACCGGCCAGCACCCGTCCCGCACCGGCACCCCCCGGTACCCGTGCGTCAGCGTCTCGCCCCACGCGAACTCCCCCTCGGCCACGCCGTAGCGCCCCGCCCCTGCCAACTCCCCGAACGCCCCCGCCTCCGCACCCGAGAACTGCCGAACCCGCTCCCCGCGCGCCCACCGCCCCGGATACCGCACATCCACCATCAACTCCCGAAAACCCTTGTCCCCCAACACATCCGCCCGCCCTCGGTCCACCACCCGCAGGGACTCGACCCCCACCGCGAACTCCCCGGTGGTCGCGGGCAGCCCACCTCCACCCTCACTGAACACAGTGGACACATGTGGCTTCTCCATACCTCCCAAGCTAAGCACCCGACCTCCGCCCCGAATCGGGGTCGAACCCTGGAATCTCCCTGGCACCGAACACGACGAAGGCCCAAGCAGCGAGGTTGTCCCGCTGCTTGGACCTTCGTCGTGTTCGTTCAGTTGTGGAGACGAGGGGAATCGAACCCCTAACCCCTGCCTTGCAAAGGCAGTGCTCTGCCAATTGAGCTACGTCCCCTGGCGGACCCGGCGAACGCGCCGGGCCCGGATGCCTACTTGGCGGGCGCGGTGGCCTCTCGCCAGAGGTTGGCCTCCGCCTTCGCCGCGCTCTTGCGGCGGACGACGAACAGCACCCCGCCGACGATGGCGGCCAGCGCGAGAACCTTCTTCACGACCCCTGCCTCCTACACGTATCCGACCGCCCCGAGGGCGCTGCGGTCAGTCTAGCCATCTTCCCGAGCCCCGGATGCGGATGCCCGGAGAACGATGAAGGGCGACCCGGCTCGCGGATCGCCCTTCGTCCCGGGGTGGGCCTAGGAGGACTTGAACCTCCGACCCCTTCGTTATCAGCGAAGTGCTCTAACCGCCTGAGCTATAGGCCCGTGGGAACGAGGGAAAGGTTACAGGAGCGGCCCCTCGTCCCCCAAACCGGGTGGTCACTCGCGTTCGGCGAGGGTGACCTCCAAGCCGCCCGCGAGGTCGGCCGAGACGTTGTAGACGAAAGCACCGACGGTGGCCAGCGCGCTGAACAGGACGATGTTGATGGCGCCGATGATGGCGGCGATGCCGAAGACGCGGCCCGCGCTGATGAGCGGTTCGCCGCCCGCGGCGGTGTTGGCGTTGAGCAGCTCGCTGGAGATGCCGTTGAGCTTGTCCCAGACGCCCATGCCGTCGAGGACGGCGTAGAGGGCGCCGACGGCGACCAGCCAGACGAAGAACAGCGCGACACCGAGGACCAGGGACAGTTTGAGGACCGACCACGGGTCGAAGCGCTTGATCTGGAGGTTGGCGCGGCGGGGGCCGCGGCCGGGCCTGCGCAGGGCGGACGGCGGGGCGCTGGTGGTGGCGCCGAGGCCGCCGAGCGCGCCCGCGCCGAAGCCGGTGCGGACGCCGCTGTCCTGCGAGTCGCCTGCCGGGGGCGTGGTGCCGCCGAACAGGCGCGGGGCCGCGGTGCCGCTGACCACAGGGCGCTGCACCGTCACCGTCGTGGCGTCGGTCTCCGTCGGCCAGCTGGGGGTGGCCTGCGGGGTGTCGCCGTTGCGGGTCAGGTTCTGCGTGGTGCTCTCGGTGGTGTCGTGGCCGGTGTCGCTCGGGTCGGCCGTGACGCGCTGCCAGGGCGGCGGGGTGACCGCCGCGGTCTCGTCTTCACCGGGAGTCCGGTCGCTGGGAGTCCGGTCACTGGGAGCCCGGTCACTGGGAGCCCCGGTGAGGTCGGGGAGCTGACTGGCGGCGATGACCGAGGTCCGCTCCGCGGAGGTCTCCTGCCCGGTCTCTTCCGGCTTGTCGGGTGTGGTCACCTGCGAAATCCCTACGTCTCGCTGCCCGCGTCGCCAGGCGACTCGGCAGTCGGGTTCTCCGGCGCGGCCGCGGTCGCGCCACTGTCGGGCGCGTCGGCGCCCGTGCTCTCGCCGTCGACGACCTCGGCGTCGATCACCTCGGCGTCGATCACCTCGTCGAGGTCTTCGGCGCTGCGGGCGATGGCCACCAGCTCGGTGCCCTCGCCCAGGTTCATCAGGCGCACGCCCTTCGTCTGGCGGCCCGCCTTGCGCACCTCGCGGGCCTTGGTCCGGATGACCCCGCCCGCCGAGGTGATGGCGAAGACCTCATCGCTCTCGTCCACGATGAGCGCCCCCACCAGCCTGCCACGGCGGTCGTCGTACTGGATGGTGAGCACGCCCTTGCCTCCCCGGCCCTGCGCCGAGTAGTCGTCCATCGGCGTTCGCTTGGCGTACCCGCCCTTGGTGGCGACCAAAACGAACGTGTCGTCGCGCACGACACCGAGGGTGAGCAGCTTGTCATCGTCGCGGAACCGCATGCCGGTGACGCCGGAGGTGGCGCGGCCCATGGGGCGCAGCGCGTCGTCGTCGGCGTGGAAGCGGATGGACTGCCCGCCCGCGGAGATGAGCAGCAGGTCGTCGTCGGCGGCGCAGAGCACCGCGCCGACCAGTTCGTCGCCGTCACGCAGGTTGATACCGATCAGACCGCCGGATCGGTTGCTGTCGAAGTCGGCCAGGCGCGACTTCTTCACCAGGCCCGCGCGCGTGCCCAGCACCAGGTACGGCGCGACCTGGTAGTCCTTGATCTGGATGACCTGGGCGATGTGCTCCTCGGGCTGGAAGGCGAGCAGGTTGGCCACGTGCTGGCCGCGCGCGTTGCGGTTGGCCTCGGGCAGCTCGTAGGCCTTCGCGCGGTAGACGCGGCCCTGGTTGGTGAAGAACAGGATCCAGTCGTGGGTGGAGCACACGAAGAAGTGCGCCACGATGTCGTCCTGCTTGAGCGCCGCGCCCTGCACGCCCTTGCCGCCGCGCTTCTGCGCCCGGTACAGGTCGGTCTTGGTGCGCTTGGCGTACCCGGTGCGGGTGATGGTGACGACGACGTCCTCGACGGCGATGAGGTCCTCGACGGAGACCTCGCCGTCGAAGGGCACGATCCGGGTGCGCCGGTCGTCGCCGTGCTTGTCGACGATCTCCAGCAGCTCCTCGCGCACGATCTGGCGCTGGCGCTCCTCGCTGGCCAGGATCGCGTTCAGCTCGCCGATGTAGCGCTCGATCTCGCCCAGCTCATCGATGATGCGCTGGCGCTCCAGGGCGGCGAGCCTGCGCAGCTGCAGCTCCAGGATCGCCGTCGCCTGGATCTCATCGACCTCCAGCAGCCCCATCAGCCCGGTGCGGGCCTCGTCGGCCGACGGTGAGCGGCGGATGAGGGCGATGACTTCGTCCAGCTGGTCAAGCGCCTTGTGGTAGCCGCGCAGGATGTGCGCGCGCTCCTCGGCCTTGCGCAGCCGGTAGCGGGTGCGCCGGACGATGACCTCGACCTGGTGCTTCACGTAGTGGCGCACGATCTGGTCCAGGCGCAGCGTGCGCGGCACGCCGTCGACCAGGGCCAGCATGTTGACGCCGAAGGAGTGCTGAAGCTGGGTGTGCTTGTACAGGTTGTTCAGCACGACCTTGGCGACCGCGTCGCGCTTGAGGCCGATGACGATGCGCATGCCGGAGCGGCGGTTGGACTCGTCGGCGATCTCGGAGATGCCGGTGAGCTTGGCGTCGCGCACCAGCTGCGCCATGTTCTCGATGAGGTTGTCCGGGTTGACCTGGTAGGGCAGCTCGGTGACGACGAGGATGGTGCGCCCCTTGGCGTCCTCCTCGACCTCGACCACCGCGCGCATGCGCACCGAGCCGCGCCCGGTCCGGTAGGCCTCCTCGATGCCCGAGGTGCCCAGGATGAGCCCGTGGGTCGGGAAGTCCGGGCCCTTGACCCGCAGCATGAGCGCGGCGAGGGTCTCGTCGTCGTCGGCATCGGGGTTGTCCAGCGCCCAGACGACGCCGTCGGCGACCTCGCGCAGGTTGTGCGGCGGGATGTTGGTCGCCATGCCGACCGCGATGCCGGAGCCGCCGTTGACCAGCAGGTTCGGGATGCGGGCAGGCAGGACCCTCGGCTCTTCGGTCTTGCCGTCGTAGTTCGGCGCGAAGTCGACGGTGTCCTCGCCGATGTCGCGCAGCATGTCCATGGCCAGCGGCATGAGCTTGGCCTCGGTGTAGCGCATGGCCGCCGCGGGGTCGTTGCCCGGCGAGCCGAAGTTGCCCTGGCCGTCGACCAGCGGGTAGCGCATGGACCACGGCTGGGCCAGGCGCACGAGAGTGTCGTAGATCGACGAGTCGCCGTGCGGGTGGTAGTTGCCCATGACGTCGCCGACGACGCGCGAGCACTTGACGTAGCTGCGGTCCGGGCGCAGGCCGGTGTCGTACATCGAGTAGAGGACGCGGCGGTGCACCGGCTTGAGGCCGTCGCGGACGTCGGGCAGGGCGCGCGAGACGATCACGCTCATCGCGTAGTCGATGTAGCTGCTCTGCATCTGCTGCTGGATGTCGACCGGCTCGATCCGGTCGCCAGGCGGCAGGGTTTCGGTCACGACTGCGGGGTCCCTTCGAGCAGAGGTGCTGCGGCCTGCGGGTTACACATCGAGGAAGCGCACATCCTTGGCGTTGCGGGTGATGAACGAGCGGCGGGCCTCGACGTCCTCGCCCATGAGGACGCTGAACAGCTCGTCGGCCTGGGCGGCGTCCTCCAGGTTGACCCGCAGGAACAGCCGGTTGGCCGGGTCCATCGTGGTCTCCCACAGCTCCTCGGCGTTCATCTCGCCGAGGCCCTTGTAGCGCTGGATGCCGTCTTCCTTGTTGATCTTCTTGCCGCCCGCGAGACCGGTCTCCATCAGGCCGTCGCGCTCGGCGTCGGAGTAGGCGTACTCCGGATCGGTCCGCTGCCACTTGATCTTGTACAGCGGCGGCTGCGACAGGTACACGTGGCCGTGCTCGATCAGCGGGCGCATGAAGCGGAACAGCAGGGTGAGCAGCAGCGTGGTGATGTGCTTGCCGTCGACGTCGGCGTCGGCCATCAGCACGATCTTGTGGTAGCGCAGCTTCGAGAGGTCGAAGTCCTCCTGGATGCCCGTGCCCAGCGCCGTGATCAGGCTCTGCACCTCGGTGTTCTTGAGCACCCGGTCGATGCGCGCCTTCTCCACGTTGATGATCTTGCCGCGGATCGGCAGGATCGCCTGGAAGGCCGAGTCGCGGCCCTCCTTGGCCGAGCCGCCCGCCGAGTCGCCCTCGACGATGTAGAGCTCGCACTCCTCGGGGTTGGTGGAGCGGCAGTCGCGCAGCTTGCCGGGCAGGCCGCCGATGTCCAGCGCGCCCTTGCGGCGGACCAGCTCGCGGGCCTTGCGCGCGGCCAGGCGGGCCTGGGCCGAGGAGACCGCCTTGGTGACGATCATCTTGGCCTCGGTGGGGTTGCGCTCGAACCAGTCGGCCAGCCACTCGTTGCAGGTGGCCTGCACGAAGGTCTTGGCCTCGCTGTTGCCCAGCTTCTGCTTGGTCTGGCCCTCGAACTGCGGCTCGGCCAGCTTCACCGACACGATCGCGGCCAGGCCCTCGCGGACGTCGTCGCCGCCGAGGTTGGTGTCCTTCTCCTTGAGCAGCTTCTTCTCGCGCGCGAAGAGGTTGACCACCCGGGTCAGCGCGGCGCGGAAGCCCTCCTCGTGGGTACCGCCCTCGGGGGTGTTGATCGTGTTGGCGAAGGTGTGCACCGACTCGCTGTAGCCGGTGTTCCACTGCATCGCGACCTCGACCTGGATGCCCTTGTCCTTGTCCTCGGCCTCGAAGGCGATGACGTTGCGGTGCAGGGCCTCGCGCGCGTGGTTGATGTGGCGGACGAAGTCCTCCAGGCCGCCCGGGTAGTGGAACGTGCGCTCCTTGACCCCGGCCGCCTGGCCCGCCGCGTCGACCTCGGCGTCCTCGTCGGAGACGCGCTCGTCGCGCAGGGTGATCGTCAGGCCCTTGTTCAGGAAGGCCATCTCCTGCAGGCGGCGCGCGACCGTCTCGGCGTTGAAGGTGGTGGTCTCGAAGATCGTGCCGTCGGGCACGAAGGTGATCGAGGTGCCGGTGTCGTCGGTCTCCTCGCCCTTGACCACCGGGCCGACCGGCTCGGAGTCGCGGTACTCCTGGCGCCAGACGTGGCCCTGGCGCTTGATCTCGGCGTGCAGCGAGGTGGACAGCGCGTTGACCACCGAGATGCCGACGCCGTGCAGGCCGCCGGAGACGGCGTAGCTGTCGGAGTCGAACTTGCCGCCCGCGTGCAGGACGGTCATGACGACCTCCAGCGCGGACCGCTTCTCCTCGGGGTGCTCGTCCACCGGGATGCCGCGGCCGTCGTCCACGACGCGCACCCCGCCGCCGGAGAGCAGCGAGACCTCCACCTTGGTGGCGTGGCCCGCCATCGCCTCGTCGACGGAGTTGTCCACGACCTCCCAGATCAGGTGGTGCAGACCGGGCTCGGCGGTGGAGCCGATGTACATGCCGGGGCGCAGTCGGACGGCTTCCAGCCCCTTGAGGACCCCGATAGACCCGGCACCATAGGTGTTGTCCTGCTTCTCAGCTGCCACGTGACCGGGTTCTCCTCGCGATCGGGTCTGTCTGCTCGGCGGGGGCCGTTGACCGGTCCTGCGCGCGCCTGGTGCACATACTACTGGTGCGGTCGCTCAGAAGCGGGCCAAGGACCCGTCTGACTCGCTCACAGAACGACGGATCGGAAGTGTCGCGGGTCAGGACGCCCGACAGAGCCGTTCGAGCCGCGATTTTCAGCCGTAGGTATCGCGGGGTCCACGACCCGGAACGTGCCGGGGGCCGTGCCGCCAGCTCGGCGCGCTCGGACCCTGGACCTTGAGCTTCGTGACCACTCCCGGTCCGACCCCGGCGGCGATGTGGCCGAGCAGCTGGCGCTGGAGCAACCGCAGCTGCGTGGCCCAGGCGGTGCTGTCGGCCTGGACCGTCAGCTCCCCGTCCTTGAGGGCCAGCGGCTTGGCGTGCTCGGCGACGTCGGCGCCCACCAGCGCCGCCCACCTGCCGAACACCCGACCGCCCGCGAGGTGGTCGGACCAGCCGCGGTCGGCGGCCATCCTGGAGGCCAGTCTGCCCAACGTCTGCGGATCGCGCTCGTCGGAACCCGCGCCCGACCAGCGGCGACGCCTGCGGGAGCCGGTCGCTGTTCCACGTGGAACAGCGCGCTTGGGCCGGGCCTTGGCCTGCTGGCGGGCCGCCTCCAGGGCGGCGCGGGCGAGGTCGGAGCCGCGCAACGGCTCGTCACCGTGCGTCGTGGTCCCACTCTGCGGTGTGGATGGCCCACCCGATCGAGGTGCGCCGGTTACGCCGAACGCCCGCTCGGTGCGGAGTTTATCCACACTATCCACAGGGTTGTCCCCAGATGTGGGGTCTTTGGCGCGGGCAGCGGTCACCCCTTGTGGTGCCTGCTTAGGCCGATCGAGTTCCCCGCCGAACAGGTCATCGGACACGGCGCACCTCCCCGTCGGCCACGCTGTAGCGGGCGCCCGCCAGCTCGGCGGGCACGTCCTCGGCGACGGCGGCGGTGACCAGCACCTGCTCGGCCCGCACCGCCGTCTCGGCGAGCCGCTCGCGGCGAAGCCGGTCCAGCTCGGCGAAGACGTCATCCAGGACCAGGACAGGCTCGCTGCCCTCGGCACGCAGCAGCTCGTAGGAGCCTAGGCGCAGGGCGAGCGCGAACGACCAGGACTCGCCGTGGCTGGCGTAGCCCTTCGCCGGCAACTCGCCGAGCCGCAGCTCCAGCTCGTCGCGGTGCGGCCCGACCAGGCTCACCCCCCGCTCCAGCTCCTGATCGCGGCGCTCGGCGAGCCCGGCGAGCAGCGCCTCGGACACCGCGGTCACGTCGGCGGGCACGTCGACGCCGTAGCCGCCGGGCAGCTCGACCCCGGCGCGGTAGGCGATGCGCGCCGGCGCGGACTCGGGAGCGACCGAGGCGTAGGCCGCGGCCACCTCCGGGCGCAGACCCGCCACCAGGTCGAGCCTGCCCGCCAGCAGCTGCGCGCCGTGCGCGGCGAGGTGGCCGTCCCACACGTCCAGCGTGGAGAGCGCGTCCGGGTCGGCGCGGCGGGAGCGGCGGTTGACCGCGGCGCTCTTGAGCAGGGCGTTGCGCTGCTTGAGCACCTTGTCGTAGTCCGCGCGCACCCCGGCGTAGCGGGGGGCGCGCTGCACGAGCAGGTCGTCCAGGAACTTGCGCCGCTCGCCGGGGTCGCCGCGCACGAGCGCCAGGTCCTCGGGCGCGAACAGCACCGTGCGCAGGATGCCGAGCACGTCGCGCGGCCGCCCGACCGAGCCCCGGTTGATCCGCGCCCGGTTGGCCTTGCCCGGGGTGATCTCCAGCTCGACGGTCAGCTCGCGGGCCTCGTTGACCACCGCGAGCCGCACGATGGCCCGCGGCGCGCCGCTGCGCACCAGCGGGGCGTCGGCGGCGACCCGGTGGGAGGCCAGGGTCGCCACGTAGCCGACCGCCTCGACCAGGTTCGTCTTGCCCTGCCCGTTGCGCCCGACCAGCACCGAGGGCCCCGGCTCCAGCTCCAGGTCGGCGTGCTCCCAGGAGCGGAAGTCGGTGACCTGCAAGTGCCGGACGTGCATCTTCTCTGCGTCTCGTGGGGGGCTGGTCTGTGTGTGTCGGCGTCTGGCCTGTGTCCGGCTTAGGTCTCGCCGGATCCGGAGGTCGGGCCCGCCTTGTGCACCGCGTGCCCGCCGAACTGGTTGCGCAGCGCGGACACGGCCTTCATCGCGGGCGAGTCGTCCTGGCGGGAGGCGAAGCGGGCGAACAGCGCCGCGGAGATCACCGGGGCGGGCACCGAGTGGCGCACCGCCTCCTCGACGGTCCAGCGGCCCTCGCCGGAGTCCTCGACGTAGCCGCTGATCTGGCTCAGCCCCGGGTCCTCGTCCAGCGCCTTGACCAGCAGGTCCAGCAGCCAGGACCGCACCACGGTGCCCCGGGTCCACGCCTTGAGCACGCCGCGCTCGTCGGTGACCTCGCTCGCGGCGGCCAGCAGCTCGTAGCCCTCGGCGTAGGCCTGCATCAGCCCGTACTCGATGCCGTTGTGGACCATCTTCGCGTAGTGGCCCGCGCCGGTGGCCCCGGCGTGCACGAAGCCCTCCTCGCGGTCGCCCTCGGGGCGCAGCGAGTCGAAGATCGGCATCGCGCGCTCGACGAACTTCTCGTCGCCGCCGACCATCAGGCCGTAGCCGTTCTCCCGGCCCCACACCCCGCCGGACACGCCGACGTCGAGGTAGCCGACGCCGGAAGTGGCCAGCAGGTCGGCGTTGCCGCGGTCGTCGGTGTAGCGGGAGTTGCCGCCGTCGATGACGAGGTCGTCGGTGTCCAGCAGGTCGCCCAGCTCGGCCACGACCGTCCTGGTGACCTGGCCCGCGGGCACCATCACCCAGACGGTGCGCGGCGCGGCCAGCTTGCCGACCATGTCGGCCAGCGACTCGGAGTCGCTGACCTCGGCGTTGCGGTCGTAGCCGATGACCTCGTGCCCGGCGGCGCGCAGCCGCTCGCGCATGTTGAAGCCCATCTTGCCCAGGCCGACGAGTCCGAGCTGCACGGTGATCCTCTCGCTTCGGGCCGGTCTAGCCGGGCAGGCGGACCGGCATCAGCAGGTACAGGTACCCGGGGGTGACCTGACCATCCTCGCCGACGGGCTTGATCAGCGCCGGACGGTTCGGCGTGGTGAACGACAGCTCGGCGCGGTCGGCGTGCAGCGCGGCGAGGCCGTCCTGCAGGTAGGCCGGGTTGAAGGCGATCGTCACCGGGTCGCCGGTGTACTCCACCGGCAGCTCCTCCTCCGCGCTGCCCTCGTCGTCGCCGCCCGCGGTCAGGCGCAGGCCGCCGTCGGCGAACTCCAGCCGGACCTGGGTGCCGCGCTCGGCGACCAGCGACACGCGCTTGATCGCCTCGACCAGCGGGGCGACGGTGATGATCGCCGCGGAGCTCTGCTCGCTGGGCAGCAGCTGCCGGTAGCGGGGGAACTCGGCGTCGAGCAGGCGGGTGGTGGCGCGGCGGCCGGAGCCGGAGAGGCCGAGCAGGCCGTCGCCGGAGGACAGCGCCAGCTCGACGGTGCGCCCGGAGGTGCCCAGCGCCTTCGCGGCGTCGGCCAGCGTGCGGGCCGGGACCAGGACGGCGGCGTCCTCGACGTCGCCGGAGGGCTTCCAGTCGAACTCGCGCATGGCCAGGCGGAAGCGGTCGGTGGCCACGAGGGTCAGCTTCTCGCCGGTGATCTCGACGCGGACGCCGGTCAGCATCGGCAGGGTGTCGTCCTTGCCCGCGGCGATGGCGACCTGGCTGACGGCCTGGCCGAAGACCTCGCCCGCGGCCTCACCGGCGTGCTGGGGCATGGCGGGCAGGGACGGGTAGTCCTCGACCGGCATGGTGGGCAGCGAGAACTTGGCGCTGCCGCAGGTGATGGTCACCCGCGCGCCGTCGACGGAGATCTCCACCGGCTGGGCGGGCAGCGCCTTGGTGATGTCGGCCAGCAGGCGCCCGGACACCAGCGTGCGACCCTCGTCGGCGATGGTGGCCGCGACGTTGACCGTGGCGGAGACCTCGTAGTCGAAGCCGGAGACCGTCAGCCCGTCGGTGCCGTCGGCCGAGGACGCGTCCAGCAGGACGCCGCCGAGGACCGGGACCGGGGGCCGGGACGGAAGGCTGCGCGCCACCCAGGCGACAGCGTCGGCGAGGCTGTCGCGCTCGACGCGGATCTTCATGAGAAGTCCTTTCCACCGCCCGTGCCGCCTCCCCCACGCCGGGGGCGTGGGCCGGGGCGGGCTGTCCACGCTGTAGGGCCCAACCGTAGAGCGTTCGGGCCCGGGGCGTCATCCCGGGCCGGTCGTGCCGGACCCCCTCGCCGAGGGCGCTGTCCCCAGATCCACAGCTGGCTTATTTCTTCTTTTTCTTCTTGTGGAGAAGAGAAGAGAACAGCAGTAGTAGTAAGCGTTGTGGATCGTGTGGACAACGCCCGTCCGCCCAGGTCAGCACCCGCCCATCGATGTGGACGACCGGTGTGTGCCGCCGGTGGACAACTCGGCCCTCCCGTGGACAACTCCGGCCTGTGCACGAACGCTCCACAGGAGCGCCGGGTTGTCCACAGCGCCATCCCCAGATGTGGGCCGAGTAGCCAACAGGCCGGCGCACCGCCACCCACAGGGCTGTGGATGGCCGAACTCCCCCATACCGGTGACGCAGATCTCCGCCCGGCCACCCGGTCGGGGCATCCACGGCCGCAATAAAGCCCGGCGACGCACGCCGGGCCATCGAGTGAAGCTATGGGCAACTGTGATTGTTCCGCCCGCGTCGGGTCACCGCATAGTGACGGTGCGCCTCGCGCAACCCTGCGCGCGAGGCCAACCCTGCAGATGGAAGGAGAAGCCGGCATGCGGCTTCGCAACATCGTGGCGACCGCCGTCGCGGCGGCGGTCTGTACCGGCGGGCTGATCGCGCTTACCGGATCGGCCCAGGCAGCACCCCCCAGCTCCACCCCCGGCGAGGTCCAGCCGTACATCATCGGTGGCTCTCCCGCCTCGGAGAACTACCCCTTCTACACCAAGCTCCTGGCCAACGGGCAGTTCGGCTGCGGCGGCTCGCTCATCGCCCCGCTGTGGGTGGCCACCGCGCAGCACTGCATCAGCGGCGTGACCTCGGTGCGCATCGGCGGCACCACCCTGGGCGCGGGCGAGACCCGCAGCGTCGTCCAGCGCATCGCGGGCCCGAGCGGGCTGGACTTCGCGCTGCTCAAGCTCGGCAGCGCCTCCACCCAGACCCCGATCCCGATCACCGACTCGGCGCTCGGCACCGGGTCGGCGGTGCGGATCATGGGGCACGGCCAGACCTGCCCGACCCGCGGCTGCGGCAGCGCCCCGAACCAGCTCATGCAGCTCGACACCACCCTGGTCACCGGCTGTACGGCGAACTTCCAGCCCAACTACGAGCTGTGCGTCGGCGACCAGACCGCCCGCGGCGCCTGCTACGGCGACTCGGGCGGCCCCCTGGTCGTGCGGGTGAACAACCGCTGGGAGCTCGGCGGCGCCACCAGCCGCGCCGGCCGCGGCCAGCCGACCTGCGCCGAGGCGCCGTCGATCTACATGAAGGTCCCGGCCTTCAAGTCCTGGATCGAGGGCTACACCGGTGACCTCGACAACCCGGGCCCCGGCCCGGACCCGGAGCCCGGCAACTGCTCCAAGACGACCTACAACGGCTCGCTGAACAGCGGCGCGTCGGTGATCCAGCCGAACGGCAGCTACTACCAGTCCACCACCTCGGGTGTGCACCGCGGCTGCCTCACCGGCCCGTCCGGCGCGGACTTCGACCTCTACCTGCAGAAGTGGAACGGCTCCACCTGGGCGAACGTCAAGTCGGGCACCACCCCCGCCGCCGACGAGCAGGTCGAGTACAGCGGCACGGCGGGCTACTACCGCTGGCAGGTGCTGTCCTACCGCGGCGCGGGCAGCTACACCCTGAAGGTCGACAACCCCTCGTAATCCTCGCGAACCCTTCGCGACCCTCGCGAACCCTTCGCGACAGCGGGCAGGCGGCCCCTGAGCAGATGGACGGATCTGCTCAGGGGCCGTCCCCATCCCTGGGGACGGCGGCGACCCACAGGTGTGCACAGCCGCTTGTCCACAGGCGCAGAAACCTTCGGCGACCTGCCGTTCAGCAGGCACGACGACGTTGTCCATCCTGTGGACAACCTGTGGGCAATCTGTGGATCGTGTGGGGACGCCGACGGCGCGGCCGCCGGTGGCCGAGCGCGCTAGGCGCGGGCCCGCTGCTTGATGCGGGTCGTCAGCTCCTGCACCTGGTCGTAGACACGGCGCCGCTCGGCCATCTCCTTGCGGATCTTCTTGTCGGCGTGCATGACCGTGGTGTGGTCGCGGCCGCCGAAGGTCTGGCCGATCTTGGGCAGGGAGAGGTCGGTCAGCTCGCGGCAGAGGTACATCGAGATCTGCCGGGCGGCCGCAAGCGCTTTCGTCTTGCCGGGGCCGCACAGGTCGTCCAGCGAGACGCCGAAGTACTCCGCGGTCACGCCCATGATCTGGGCCGCGCTGATCTCCGGGGCCTGGGAGTCCGGGATGAGGTCGCGCAGGACGATCTCGGCGAGGCCGACGTCGACGGGCTGGCGGTTGAGCGAGGCGAATGCCGTCACCCGGATCAGCGCGCCCTCCAGCTCGCGGATGTTCGCCTCGACGCGCGAGGCGATGAACTCCAGCACCTCGTTGGGCACGGCCAGCCGGTCCTGGGCGGCCTTCTTGCGCAGGATCGCGATGCGGGTCTCCAGCTCGGGCGGCTGGATGTCGGTGATCAGGCCCCACTCGAAGCGGGTGCGCAGCCGCGCCTCCAGGGTCTCCAGCCGCTTGGGCGGGCGATCGGAGGACACCACGATCTGCTTGTTCGCGTTGTGCAGCGTGTTGAAGGTGTGGAAGAACTCCTCCTGGGTGCCTTCCTTGCCCTCCAGGAACTGGATGTCGTCCACCAGCAGCACGTCGATGTCGCGGTAGCGGCGCTGGAAGGCCACCTTGCGGTCGTCGCGCAGGGAGTTGATGAAGTCGTTGGTGAACTCCTCGGTGGACACGTAGCGCACGCGCATCCCCGGGAAGAGCCGCTGGGCGTAGTGCCCGACGGCGTGCAGCAGGTGCGTCTTGCCGAGGCCGGACTCGCCCCAGATGAACAGCGGGTTGTACGCCCGCGCCGGGGCCTCGGCGACGGCCACCGAGGCGGCGTGGGCGAAGCGGTTGGAGGCGCCGATGACGAAGGTGTCGAAGGTGTACTTCTCGTTCAGCCGGGTCTTGGACGTCTGCGGCTGCGCGGGCGCGGTGTAGGGCTGCCCGGTCGCGGGGCGGCTGCCGTTGAAGGTCGGCCAGATCTCGTGGACGGCGGCGAGCGCGTCGCCCTCCTCGTCCACCTCCTCGCCGTCGTCGTCGGCCTGGTGGCCGTCGTCGGCGGGCAGCGGGAGGGTCACCGTCGGCTGGTCGACCGGGAGCGGCCCGACCGGCAGCGGGGGCACGATCGGCGGCTGCGCCACGGGCGGCGGCGCGGCGGCGGGGGTCACGTCGACCTTCACCGCGAGGGAGACAGCCCGGCCGAGCCTGCGAGACAGGGCGCTGGTGATCGGCTCGCGCAGGGCCCGCTCGATGGCCTCCTTGGCGAACTCGCTCGGCGCCGAGAGCAGCGCGGTCTCATCGAGAAGGCCGATGGGCCTGGTCATCCGCATCCAGGCGCGCTGCGACGGGGACAGGGTCCCGGCGGACAGCTCGCGCACGACCTGCTCCCAGACCACGCCCAGGTTCATCTGGTGGTCGGACATCGACGCCGCTCCCCTCCCCCTCCGTCGGCACCCCGCACGCGCGGTCGCGGCGCTCATCCACAGAGTTGTCCACAACTGTGCACGAAGGTACGGCGAACCGCGGCGACACCCCGTGATGGGTCAGACGGTACTCAGTGGTCCGGCTCAGTGGTCCGGCGCGGTCGGCCCGGAGGGGGCTCCGTCGGCGTCCGGCGAGCTGGGAGCCCGCACGCTAACAAGGTCCGCCCGCCGGCCACAAGGCGCACCGGCACCCGGGTTTGTCGCCCGCCGAGCGGGTGCGTACCCTCAGAAGGTCTCCCGCTTGCGGCGGGTGGGTTCCGCGTGCCCGCACCTGTGCGATCCGCGCTCCGCCCCCGGTCCTCGTGCGAGACCTCCAGACCTACGGCCAGAACGACTGGCAGGCTAGTACCTCAGGAGATAGAGCTGTGAGCAAGCGCACCTTCCAGCCGAACAACCGTCGCCGCGCCAAGACGCACGGCTTCCGCCTGCGGATGCACACCCGCGCGGGCCGCGCGATCCTCGCCGCCCGCAGGCGCAAGGGCCGCGAAAAGCTGTCGGCCTGAGCCCAGCCGCCGCCGTGCTCCCCGCGGCCGCGAGGCTGACCAGCAGCGCGGACTTCCGGCTGGTGACCCGCAGCGGTCGCCGCGCCGGTCGTCCCCGGCTCGTGGTGCACGCCGCGGCGGGCGGGACGCGTGAGGAAACCGACCCCGGCACGCCGAGGGTCGGTTTCGTCGTGAGTAAGGCTGTGGGCAACTCGGTCGTGCGACACCGTGTGAGCAGGCGACTGCGGCACGTGGTCCGCGACCGCATCGGAACTCTGCCGCCCGGCAGCGCGTTGGTCGTGCGGGCGCTGCCGCGCGCCGCCTCGGCCACCAGTGCCGAGCTCGGCGCCGACCTGGACGCGGCCCTGCGCAGGCTCAGGCTCGTATCCGACAGCAGTGATGAAGCCAGTGGTGATGAGGCGTGACGGCGGTCGATGAGCGGACCCGCCCCGGCCTGGCGGCCCGGGTGTTGCTCGCCCCTGTCCACGGCTACCGCAAGTGGATCTCCCCGGTGCTGCCGCCCGCGTGCCGCTTCCACCCCAGCTGCAGCGCCTACGCCGTCGAGGCGCTGACCGAGCACGGCGCGCCGCGCGGCGCGTGGCTCGCGCTGCGCCGCCTGCTGCGCTGCGGACCCTGGCACCCCGGCGGCCTGGACCCGGTGCCGCCGCGGCGCCCCGAGAACCCGCCCGGGACCGGCCCGGCCGACGCGAGAGCTGCCGAGGAGTAGTTCGTGCTCGATTTCATCTACTACCCGGTGTCCTTCATCCTGTGGTGCTGGCACTGGGTCTTCGGTCACGTCTTCGGCGAGGCCAGTGCCGTTTCCTGGGCGCTCGGCATCGTCTTCCTGGTCTTCACCCTGCGCGCGATCATGTTCAAGCCCATGGTCAAGCAGGTGCGCTCCATGCGAAAGATGCAGGAGTTCGCGCCGGAGATGAAGAAGATCCAGAAGAAGTACGCCAACGACCGGCAGAAGCAGGCTCAGGAGATGCAGAAGCTCCAGAGCCAGCACGGGGTGAGCCCGCTCGGCGGCTGCCTGCCGATGCTGCTGCAGATCCCGGTCTTCATCGGCCTGTTCCACGTGCTCCGCGAGTTCGAGCCGAACAAGACCGAGAACTACTTCTTCGACCAGCAGGGCGTCGAGTCCTACCTCGCGGCGAACCTGTTCGGCGCGCGGCTGAGCAACTGGATCACCCAGCCCACCGAGGAGCTGGCCCGCTTCGGCGTCGAGCGCGGCTCGCTGTTCCTGGTCGCGATCCCGCTGATGATCCTCGCCAGCGCGCTGACCCACCTGACCGCGCGGCACTCGGTCTCCCGGCAGAACCCGGAAGCGGCCACCCAGCAGACCGCGATCATGAACAAGCTGACGCTGTACATCTTCCCGCTGGGCGTGCTCGTCGGTGGCTTCTTCTTCCCGATCGGCCTGCTGATCTACTGGCTGAGCAACAACAGCTGGACCCTGATGCAGCAGCACGTCGTCTACCAGAAGATCGACCGCGAGGAGGCCGCGGCGAAGGCGCAGGCCGCCGAGAAGCGCTCCACCGCCGCGCCGAAGGTCGGGCAGAAGCCCACCCAGCCGAAGAAGGCCACCACGCGCAAGGACGACGGGCCCGCCGACGCGGACAGCGCGCCCGACGCGCCCGCCACCGGCACCACGCCCGACACCACCCCGCGCCCCGGGCAGAAGCCCCAGGCGGGCGCGAAGCCGCGGCAGCCTGCCAACGGCAAGCCAGGCGGCACCCAGGTTCCCGGTTCGCGTGCGGACCGTTCCCGTAAGAAGTCAGGTCGCAAGAACCGCTGAGGCGTCGCTCGACCTGGAGAGGAGAAACCGTGCCGGAGACGGTGCAGGAGTCCGAGGTCACCACGACCGAGGAGGCACCCGCCGAGAAGGCGGTCGTCACCGAGGACCTGTTGGTCAAGGAAGGCGACATCGCGGGCGACTACTTGGAACGCCTGCTCGACATCCTCGACTACGACGGCGACATCGACCTCGACGTCGAGGCCAGCCGTGCGGTGATCAGCATTGACGGCGGTGACGACCTGGAGAAGCTCGTCGGTCCCCGGGGCAGCGTGCTGGAGTCGCTGCAGGAGCTGACCCGCCTCGCGGTGCAGCAGGAGACCGGCACCCGCAGCAGGCTGATGCTCGACATCGCGGGCTGGCGCGCGGCCCGCCGCGAGGAGCTGGCCGACCTCGGCCGGGCGACGGCGGAGAAGGCGCTCTCCTCCGGGGAGCGGGTCCGGCTCCAGCCGATGACGCCGTTCGAGCGCAAGGTCGTGCACGACGCCGTCGCGTCGGTCAAGGGCGTGCACAGCGAGAGCGAGGGCGAGGACCCCCGTCGCCGGGTGGTCGTCTTCCCGCAGTAGTCGCGGAGAACAGGAGGGCGCGGTCCGCTTCGGCGGGCCGCGCCTTTCTCTTTCGGCGTGTTCCACGTGAAACACCGGAGGCGGTTCGCGGGTGCGCGGGGTCCATCGGCGACAATCAGCGGAGAGCGCCGCAGAGGCGCTGTTTCACGTGGAACATCGGAAGGCGCATGACGAACCTTGATCGGGACCGGGTGTCGTCGGTCTTCGGGGACCGGACCGCACTCGCCGAGCGGTTCGTCGAACTGCTCGCCGAGCACGGCGTCGCACGGGGGCTCATCGGGCCGCGTGAGATCGACCGGCTCTGGGACCGGCACGTGCTGAACTCCGCCGTGGTCGCCGAGGTGCTGCCGCCGAGGGCGCGCGTGGTGGACGTCGGATCGGGGGCCGGGCTGCCCGGCATACCACTGGCGATCGCCCGGCCGGACCTCGCGCTGACCCTCGTGGAACCGATGGCCAGACGGGTGGCATGGCTCACCGAGGTGGTGGAGACTCTGGGCCTGTCGTCCGTCGTGGTGTTGCGCGGGCGAGCCGAGGACCCCGCCGTGCGCGACGAGCTCACCGGAGCGGATGTGGTCACCGCCCGCGCGGTCGCCCCGCTCGGCAAGCTCTGCGCGTGGTGTCTGCCGCTGGTGCGGATGGAAGGGACGATGGTCGCGCTCAAGGGGGCGAGCGCGGCCGAGGAGATCGAACGGGACCGCGCGGAGATCCGGCGCGCGGGTGGTGGAGACCCGCGCATCGCGCGGTGTGGGGTCGATGTGGTGGACCCGCCGACCACCGTGGTGGTGGTCGACCGGGTGCCGAGGCGGACAGGGAAGGACCAGCGTGCACGTCGAGGCTAGGAACGGAGCGAGGGATGTTCCACGTGAAACACCGGCGGTCGGAGGCGACCCGATGACCCAGCCGTCCGCCGCGTCCGTCGCCGGATGGACGCCCATCGCCGAGGAAGCCGCCCGCGCCACCCGGGTGAAGCACCCCGACCGCATGTTCCCGCGGCCGAGGGCGCGCCGCGTGCTGACCGTCGCCAACCAGAAGGGCGGTGTCGGCAAGACGACCAGCACGGTCAACCTCGCCGCCGGGCTCGCCCTGCACGGGCTGCGTGTGCTCGTCATCGACCTCGACCCGCAGGGCAACGCCAGCACCGCGCTCGGCGTCGACCACCGCTCGGGCACCCCGTCGGTCTACGAGGTGCTGCTCGGGGAGATGTCGCTCGCCGAGGCCGCGCAGACCAGCGACCAGTCGGACCGCCTGTTCTGCGTGCCCGCGACGATCGACCTGGCGGGCTCGGAGATCGAGCTGGTGTCGATGCAGGGCCGGGAGTCGCGGCTCAAGGAGGCGCTGTCCGATGAAGCGCTGAACGAGATCAACCCGGACTACGTCTTCATCGACTGCCCGCCGTCGCTGGGCCTGCTGACCGTCAACGCGATGGTGGCCGCCCAGGAGGTGCTGATCCCGATCCAGTGCGAGTACTACGCGCTGGAGGGCCTGAGCCAGCTGCTGCGCAACATCGAGCTGGTGCAGACCCACCTCAACCGCTCGCTGACCGTCTCCACGATCCTGCTGACGATGTACGACGGCCGCACCAAGCTCGCCGACCAGGTGACCAACGAGGTCCGCACCCACTTCGGCGACACCGTGCTGAAGACGGTCATCCCCCGCAGCGTGAAGGTCTCCGAGGCGCCCGGCTACGGCCAGACCGTCCTCGCCTACGACCCTGGCTCCCGCGGCGCGATGAGCTACCTCGACGCGTCCCGCGAGATCGCCGAGCGCGGAGCGGCCGAGTGAGCGCCCCCGGACGCAAGGGCGGCCTGGGCCGCGGCCTGGCCGCGCTGATCCCCCAGGGCCCGCCCGCCGCCGGTCCGCTGCCCGGTGGTCCCGGCCTCACGCTCCCCACTCCCCCGCCCGCCGAGCCGGACGCCCCGGCCCCGGTGGCGGGCGCGGTGTACCGGGAGATCCCGATCGCGGCGATCACGGCGAACCCGAGGCAGCCGAGGCAGGTCTTCGACGACGACGCGCTCGCCGAGCTGGAGCACTCGATCCGCGAGTTCGGCCTCATGCAGCCGATCGTGGTCCGCGAGTTGGGCGGCACCTTCGAGCTGGTCATGGGCGAGCGCAGGCTGCGCGCCTCCCAGCGCGCGGGGCTGGAGCAGATCCCGGCGATCGTCCGCCAGACCGCCGACGACGCGATGCTGCGCGATGCCCTGCTGGAGAACATCCACCGGGTGCAGCTCAACCCGCTGGAAGAGGCGGCGGCCTACCAGCAGCTGCTGGACGAGTTCGCGGTGACCCACGAGGAGCTGGCGACCCGCATCGGCCGCAGCCGCCCGGTCATCACCAACACCATCCGGCTGCTCCGGCTCCCCCTGCCGGTCCAGCGCCGCGTCGCCGCGGGCATCCTGTCCGCGGGCCACGCCCGGGCACTCCTGGGCCTGGACGACTCCGAGGCCCAGGAGACCCTGGCCACCCGGATCGTCGCCGAGGGCCTGTCGGTCCGCGCCACCGAGGAAGCCGTCACCCTCGCCAAGGGCGCTCCCCCGCCGAAGGCCAAGCCCGCCCCCCGCAAGCCGATGCACGCCCCCGGCCTCCAGGACGTCGCCGATCGCCTCTCCGACCGCTTCGACACCCGCGTGAAGGTCGAACTCGGCAAGCGCAAGGGCCGCATCGTGGTCGAATTCGGGTCCGTGGACGACCTGGAGCGCATCGTGGAGATGATGGCGAAGAAAGGGACTAATCAGACATGAAGCGGCCACATAGGATCACCCCAGCCCGTTTCGTCACGGTGACGATGATCCTGGGTAGCCGCTTCGGTGACGGTGCGCGACCGCCCGCGATCAGCGGCCGCGGGTGATGGCGCGGTCGACCAAGCCCGCGTAGATCTCGCCGAGCGAGCCGCCGGCGGCCTCGACGGCCATCGGGACCAACGAGGTCTCCGTCAGCCCCGGGGAGAGGTTCACCTCAAGGAAGTGGACCTCCCCCGCCGCGTCGACCACGGCGTCGGTGCGGGAGATGTCGCGCAGGCCGAGCAGCCGGTGCGCCGACACCGCGAGGTCGGCCACCCGGGCCGCGGCCTCGGGGGCGAGCCGGGCCGGGCAGTGGAACTCGGTGAGACCCGCGGTGTAGCGGGCCGTGTAGTCGTACACGCCGGTCTGGGGGACGATCTCGACCGCGGGCAGGGCGGTCGGGCCGTCGGGGGTGTCGACGACCGTGACGGCCACCTCGGTGCCCTCCACGTACCGCTCGGCGAGGACGGCGTCGCTGTAGGCCAGGCAGCCGACCATCGCGGTCGGCAGGTCGGCCGCGTCGCGGACGACCTGGGCGCCCAGCGCCGAGCCGCCCTGGTCGGGCTTGAGCATCATCGGCAGGCCGAGGCGCTCCACCATGGCGTCGAGCACCGGCTGGGCGCCCAGCTCGCGGAACGTGCTGTGCGGCAGCACCACCCAGTCCGGGGTCTGCAATCCCGCGCGCACCAGCTCGGCCTTCGCCGTCGGCTTGTCCCACGCGCGCCTGCACGCGTCGGCGTCCGTGCCGACGTACGGGATGCCCAGCAGCTCCAGGATCGTCTGGATGGAGCCGTTCTCGCCCTCGCCGCCGTGCAGGGCCACCACGACCGCGTCGGGGCGGGTCTCGCGCAGGCGGGGCAGCAGGGCGGCGTCGGCGTCCCACTCCTCCACCGACACGCCCGCCGAGCGCAGCGCCGCCGAGACGCGCCTGCCCGAGCGCAGCGACACGTCGCGCTCGTGGGACAGGCCGCCGGCCAGGACGGTGACCCAGCGATCGGACACGGCGAACTCCTAACGGGAGGCGTGCGACAGCGGTGCCGACGCTACACCGGCACACTTCGGCGAGACCCTCAGGCGGTGTCCGGCGACGGCGTCTGCGGACCCGACAGCGTGCGGCTCACCGACGGGCCGAAGGTGCGCAGCAGCTCCAGCTCCTCGGCGAGCACCCCGGCCAGGCGCCGCACGCCCTCGGTGATGCGCTCCGGCGGCGGGTAGCAGAACGACAGGCGCATCTGCCTGCTGCCGAAGCCGTCGGCGTAGAAGCCCGTGCCGGGCACGTACGCCACCCGGGCGGTGACCGCGCGCGGCTGCATGGCCTTGGTGTCCACGCCCTCGGGCACGGTCAGCCAGACGAAGAAGCCGCCGTCGGGCCGGGTCCACGTGCAGCCCGGCGGCAGGTGCTGTTCCAGCGCCGAGAGCAGCGCGTCGCGGCGCTCGCGGTACATCGACTGGAAGGACTTGATCTGGCCCTTCCAGTCGTGGGTGGCCAGGTAGCGCGAGACCACCAGCTGGTTGAGGGTCGGCGGGCACAGCGCCGCGGACTCGGCGGCCAGGACCAGCTTCTCGCGCACCGCGTGCGGGGCCAGCGCCCAGCCCACGCGCAGGCCGGAGGCGAAGGTCTTGGAGAACGAGCCGAGGTAGACCACGTTGTCGCGGTCCATCGAGCGCAGCGCCGGGTAGATCTGGCCGTCGAAGCCCAGCAGCCCGTAGGGGTTGTCCTCGATGATCAGCACGTCGTTGCGGGCGCAGATGTCGACGATCTCCGCGCGCCGCGGCACCGCCAGCGTCACGCCCGCGGGGTTCTGGAAGTTCGGGATCGTGTAGAGGAACTTGACCCGCCTGCCCGCCGTACGCACGGCCGCGATGGCCTCCTCCAGCGCCGCGGGGACCAGGCCCTGCTCGTCCATGGCCACGTGCCGCACGTCGGCCTGGTAGGAGGCGAAGGTGCCCAGCGCCCCCACGTAGGAGGGCCCCTCGGCCAGGATGACGTCGCCGGGGTCGCAGAAGATGCGGGTGACCAGGTCCAGGGCCATCTGCGAGCCGACGGTGACCACCAGGTCGTCGGGGTGGCCGTGCACGCCCTCCAGGGCCATCACGTCGCAGATCTGCTCGCGCAGCAGCGGCACGCCGTGGGCGGAGCCGTACTGCAGGGCCGTCATGCCCTCCTCGGCGATGATGGCCGCCATCTGCTGGGAGAGCGTGTCCAGCGGCAGCGCCGCCAGGTTGGGCATGCCGCCCGCCAGGGAGACGACCTCGGGCCTGCTGGCGACGGCGAAGAGCGCTCGGACCTCCGATGCCGTCATCCCCTCCGCGCGGGCCGCGTAGCGGCTCAGGTGCGGGTCGAGGCTGCGCGCCCGGAGTCTGTCGGGCGGCTGGGGTTGGCTCACGGCGTCTCCATCCCTGCTCAGGGGTTTCCCGAGTGTAACCGGAGGGGTGACGTCGGCCGGATAATCCGGCCTCCGGTTCCGGCGCAGGTCACATCGCCCTATCCTGTCCGAGGTAAGGGAGAACTTCGGGCGGGGGAGGTTGGGTGTCGCGACGCGTCGTCGGCGTCACGCTGGACAACCTGGAGCACCTGCCCAAGCAGTGCCGGTCCTGCGTGTACTGGGAGCTCGCGCCCCACCTCAAGGAGCAGGCCGAGGAGTTCGGCACCACCGAGCTGGAGAAGGAGGCCTGGGTCTCCAGCGTGCTGCTGGAGTGGGGCTCCTGCGGCCGGATCGTCTACAGCGACAAACTGCCGGTCGGCTTCGTCTTCTACGCCCCGCCCAACGCGGTCCCCCGCTCGGCGGCCTTCCCGACGTCCCCGGTGAGCCCCGACGCGGTCGTGCTGACCGGCTTCCACGTCCTGCCGGAGTTCCGCAAGGGCGGGCTCGGGCGCATGCTCATCCAGGCCGTGGCCGCGGATCTGACCCGCCGCGGCGTGAAGGCCATCGAGGCCTTCGGCGACATGGACCCGCACGAGGACCACAGCTGCGTGGTCCCCGCCGCCTTCCTCAGCTCCGTCGGCTTCAAGACCGTCCGCCCGCACCCGCGCTGGCCCCGGCTGCGCCTGGAGCTGCGCTCGGCGATCACCTGGAAGGAAGACGTCGAGGCCGCCCTGGAGCGCCTGCTGGGCACCGTCACGATCAGCACGGTCACCACTCCGGCCCCGGCGATGCAGCGCTAGCTCCGGTGCGGCGTCGGTCCGACGCCGCCGGGCGCCCGCCGCCTATTCGGCCTTGGCCAGCTCGTGGGCCAGCACGTCGGCGAAGGTGAAGGTGCCGGTGGGCTGGTCGTTCTGCCCGAGCAGGTAGAGCCGCTTGACCGCGACCAGGATGCCCTCGGCGACGACGTCGCGGAAGGCGGGCTCGGTCAGCCTGCGGCGGTCCTCGTCGTTGGTCAGGTAGCCGATCTCGATGCGCACGGCCGGGCAGCGGGTCAGCCGCAGCAGGTCCCAGCTCTTCGGGTGGGCCTTGCAGTCGCGCATGCCGGTGCGCATGACCAGCTCGCGCTGGATCAGCCCCGCCATCGCCTCGCCGATGGTGGAGGTGGCGCCGTTGCCGGTGCCGAAGTGGAAGGCGGCGACGCCCTGGGCGAGCGGGGAGCGGTTGCCGTCGGTGTGCAGCGAGAGCACGAGGTCGGCGCCCGCGTCGTTGGCGAAGTGCGCGCGGTCGGCCTCGTCGGGGCACTGGTCCTTGCCGCGGGAGAGCAGCGCCTCCATGCCGGTGGCGACCATCTTGCCCTCCAGCCGGGTCGCCAGGTCCCACATGAGCTCGGCCTCGTCGATGCCGGCGATGGACAGGCCGGTGTCGGCGCCGCCGTGGCCGGGGTCGATGACGATGCGCTTGCCGCGCAGCCGGGGACCGGACTTGCGGACCCGCTCCTGCTCGCGCAGCAGCACCGGGCGCCCGCCGCGGGCGCGCGGGGAGAGCTGGTGCAGGGCGCGCACGGTCTTGGGCCCGCAGATGCCGTCCACGGTCAGGCCGTAGTCGCGCTGGAAGTTGCGCAGCGCGGCTTCGGTCTGGGCGCCGAAGACGCCGTTGGAGCGGCCCGCGTCGTAGCCCAGCTCCAGCAGGCGCTCCTGCAGGGTCTGCACGTCGTCGCCGGAGAGCGGGGCCGAGACCATGAAGGCCAGTGGACGGCCGCCGAGGGAGTACGTGGCGTCGCGCATGGCCCGGTAGGTTGCCGGGCCGACGATGCCGTCGGTGATCAGGCCGCGGCGCTGCTGGAAGCCCCGCACGGCGTGCTCCAGCTGGGCGTCGAAGATCTCCGCGACCTCCGCGGGCTGGGTCGCCGCGGCGAAGCCCAGCGCGCCGAGCGTGGACCGGACCTCGGCGACGGCCGGACCGGTGTCGCCTCGGCGGAGTACCCGCATGGACCCTCGCTCTCGATCGGGGGTGAAAGAACCGCACACCCGGCATGCCTGACAGCTGACCATTGTGCCCTGCCGCCCCGCGTGTCCCGCGCACCGGGAGGTGCGGGTGTCGGACGCGGCGAACCCGGGGCCCGCCGCCTCGTCCCACGAGACGTTCGGACCCCGGGTTCGGGTTGCTTGCTCCCCCGGGAGGGGATCAGGCCAGCACGTCGCCCAGCTCGCCGACCAGGGCGGCCTTCGGCTTGGCGCCGACGATCGTCTTCACCGGCTGGCCGCCGGAGAACAGGATCAGCGTCGGGACCGACATCACCTGGTAGTCGCGCGCGATGCCGGGGTGGGCGTCGATGTCGAGCTTGGCGACGGTGATCTTCTCGGCGTGCTCGCCCGCGATCTCCTCCAGCACCGGGGCGACCATCCGGCACGGGCCGCACCAGGTGGCCCAGAAGTCCACCAGCACGGGCTTGTCGCTGTTGATCACGTCGGCGTCGAACGAGTCCGCCGTCACGGTCACGGTGTTGCCAGCCATCTTGTCTCCTCGGTTCATTCGCTCTTGCCGTAGCCGCCGCCGACCAGCTCGGCGGCCATCTCCGCTTCCTCGGTGCCGTGCTCGGCGAGCCAGCGCTCGGCGTCGATGGCCGCCGCGCAGCCCGAGCCCGCGGCGGTGATGGCCTGGCGGTAGGTGTGGTCGACCAGGTCCCCGGCGGCGAACACGCCGTCGAGGTTGGTGTAGGTGCTGCTGCCCTTGGTGACGACGTAGCCCTCGTCGTCCACCTCGACCTGGCCCTTGACCAGGGCGCTGCGCGGGTCGTGGCCGATGGCGACGAAGAAGCCGGTGACGTCGAGGGTCTCGGACTCCCCCGTGCGGGTGTCGCGGACGGTGAGGCCGCTGACCTTCTGCTCGCCGAGGACCTCGTCCACGGCGGTGTTCAGCCGCCACCGGATCTTCTCGTTGGCCCGCGCGCGCTCCAGCATGATCTTGGAGGCGCGGAACTCCTCGCGCCGGTGCAGGATCGTCACCGACTTGGCGAAGCGGGTGAGGAAGGTCGCCTCCTCCATCGCCGAGTCGCCGCCGCCGACCACGGCGATGTCCTGGTCGCGGAAGAAGAAGCCGTCGCAGGTCGCGCAGGCGGACACGCCGCGGCCGAGCAGCTCCTGCTCGCCGGGCACGTTCAGGTACCGCGCCGCCGCGCCCATGGCGAGGACCACGGCCTTGGCCTCATAGCGCACGCCGTTGGCCTCGACCACCTTGACCGGCCCGGTCAGGTCGACGGACTCGACGTCCTCCGGCCGCAGCTCGGCGCCGAAGCGCTCGGCCTGGGCGCGCATCTGCTCCATCAGGTCCGGGCCCATGATGCCGTCGCGGAAGCCGGGGTAGTTCTCCACCTCGGTGGTGGTCATCAGCGCGCCGCCGAACTGCGCGCCCTCGAAGACCAGCGGGTCGAGCTGCGCGCGGGCGGCGTACACGGCCGCGGTGTAGCCGGCCGGTCCGGACCCGATGATGATCAGGTTGCGGATCTGCGCAGACATTCGCCCTCCATCGCTCCCGCCGGTCCGGATGTCGTCCCGGCGCATAGGTGTCAACGCGATGGTATGGGCAGCTTGTTCCACCCCGGTCGGGCACCGCCCAGCCGGTGGGACGGCTCAGCGGGAGGTGCGCTCGCGGTCGGGGCGGGTCAGCCGATGGTGTCGTTGAACAGCGCGGTGCAGTCCGGGGTGAGGACGAGCACCTGGAACTGGCCGACCTGCTGGGTCAGCAGCAGCGCCATGACGCCGTCCTTGCCGTCCAGGGTGACCGGCCGCACGCCCACGACCTGCGCCTTAGCCGGGTCCAGCTCGTTGGCCTCCAGGCAGGAGTCCAGGCCCGCCTTGGTCTTGAGCGGCCCGTAGTCGCGGCTGTTGACGACCTGCGGCACCTTTTCGCCGACCTCTTCGCGGCCGAAGGCAAGCGGGGGTTGCGCGCCCGCGTCGCCGGGGGCGCTCACCGTCGGCGAGGGCTGCTCGGCGGCCATGCCGCCGTCGGTGTCGTCCTGGCCGCCGAGACCGGGCACCACCACGAAGGCCACCGCGGCGGCGGCCGCTGTCAGCAGACCGGCGCCCCACACCGCCATCCGCCCGCGCTTGCGGCGCGCGGCGGCCATGTCGATGACCGGGGCGGGTTCGGGGTCGTCGTCGGCCAGCGAGCCGGTCGCCTTGAGCGAGGTGCTGGACGGGGCGACCGGGATGCCCGATGCCGGGGTGCCGGGCGCCCCGAAGGCGCGGGCGGCCTCCTCGGCGAGCGCGGCGTCGATGCGGGCGGCGACGTTCTCGGGCATCGGCGGGACCGGGGCCGCGCCCAGCGCGCTCAGGTCGGTGCGCACCGCGTCCAGCGCCGCCAGGAACGCCCGGGCGTCCGCGTCAGCGCCGACATCGGCCTGGACGACCGCGGCGCGCCGCGGTTCGAGCACGCCCGCGTGCAGGTCGGCCAGCAGGTCCTCGGGCCATGGCGGGCCGTCGGGGCCGATACTGCCCCGAATCTTGTCCGTCATCGTCCCTCCCCGTGGCGCCCATCCGGCACGCCTCGCCAACCACCAGCGCCACCTGGGACGTTCGCATCTGCACTCGGGTTCCGCAGATGTCCGAGGGATTTCGCGAGCTTCGCGCGGCCGCGCGCGCACCGGCTCTTCACGGTGCCCTCGGCGATGCCGAGCATCTTGGCGGTCTCGGCCACGGAGTAGCCCTCGACGTCGACGAGCACGATCGGCATGCGCTGGTCCTCGGAGAGCTCCTGCAGCGCGCGCTGCACCACGAGCTGGGTCTCCCGGTCGGCCATCGCGTCGCGCGGGCTGACCGGCTCGCCGGGACCGGCCTCGGGCAGCGGCACGGTCGGGCGCGCGTTGCGCCTGCGGACCCTGTCCAGGCACGCGTTGACGACGATGCGGTGCAGCCAGGTCGTGACCTGGGACTCGGCGCGGAAGGACCCGGCGGCGCGGAAGGCGGAGATGAACGCCTCCTGCAGCGCGTCGGCGGCCTCCTCCGGGTCGCGCAGGGTGCGCAGCGCGACGGCCCACAGGCGGTCGCGGTGCCTGCGGACCAGTTCGGAGAACGCGCGCGGGTCACCGGCGGCATGCGCCGCGATGAGGTCGGCGTCCGAGCTGGCTGCGGCGGTCACCGGGACAATGTAACGGTGCCGGTCGGCCGCCTGCCGGCGGCCGTGGGCCAGGGCATGCGCGGGCCTCACTTGGCCCGGATGAACCCGACCTCGCTGAGCTCGGAGCGGTTGCCCTCGGCGAGGGTGGTGATCCAGACCAGCACGTGCTGGGTGGGCTCGGCGCGGTCGAGCTGGAGCTTGGTCTGTCCGTCGTTGAGCGTGGCCTTGCCGATGACCTTGGTCTCGCCGATGTCCGGGTTCTCCGACGGCGCGCTGCGGATCTCCACGACGGTGCCGTCGCTCGGCGAGTCGATGGTGACCTCGGCCAGCGAGATCGGCTCGGCGAAGGAGGCCATCAGCCCGACACCGGGCTTGAGCGCGGGGAACGGCTGCTTGTAGGTGTCGGTCTTCCACGCCGTGGCCGGGTCGCCGTCCACGGCGAGGGTGGCGCGGCGCGGGTTGTCCGGGGTCCCGCCGATGTTGTAGACCTCCACGCCCGCGGGGCGGATGGGTCCGGCGGGCACGACCGGCGGCGGCTTGGGCGCGCCCGAGGCGCCGGTGCTGTTGCCGGGCGCGGGCGCGGTGATCGTCGGGCCCGCGGTGCCGCCCTCGTCCTCGAAGAAGCTGATGAGCTGCATGCCCAGCCAGGCCAGCACACCGACGGTGGCCACGGCGAGCACGGTGACGCCGACGGCGAGCTTGCGCCGCTGCGAGCGGTCGTTGCTCGGCGGGCGGGTCGTCCACACGGTGCCGTCGTCGTACTCGGCCTCGGTGGCCGCGGCCAGCCGCTCGGTCTCGTCGTCGGCCACTCTGACCCGCTCCAGCACCTGGAGCAGGGCGGCGCCGGTGCGGATGCCGCCCATCGGGTCGTCGGCCAGGCAGCGGACCGCGGCGATGGACAGCTCGATCGGGATGTGCGGCAGCAGCGCGTGCGGCGCGACCACGGCGCCGTCGGGCCCGCGCGGGGCGGGCGGCACGCCCTCCGGGCCGCCCGGCAGCGGCCAGCGGCCGGTGAGCAGCAGGTACAGCAGCGCGCCGAGGCCGCGCACGTCGTCGCGCAGGCCCGCGTGGGCCATCGGGCCGGGGAAGGACAGCCGCAGCTGCCCGTCCGGGCCGACCCTGACCCGCTGCGGGTGGTCGAGGCCGAGCACGAGGCCCGCGTGGTGGGCCTGATCGACGGCGGCGGCCAGCGGTTCGAGCAGGCGGGCCGCGGTGCCGGGGGGCAGCGGGTGCTCGGCGATGACGTCGATGACGTCGGTGCCCGCCGACCAGTCGGCGACGACGAGCCCGAGGACGCCCTCGCCCGCCCCGATCCCGGTGCCGGGTCCGACCCCGGGGCCGACGACGTCGAGCACGCGGGCGACGGCGGGGTGCTCGAAGCGGGCGGCGTGCGCGGCGCGCTCCAGGACGCGGCGGGCGCGCTCGGCGGCGGCGCCGTCGCTGGGGTGGCCGACGAGCGCGGTGAGGGCGACGTCGCGGCGCAGCTGGCCGTCGCGGGCCCGCCAGAACTCCGCGCCCGCGCGCTGGTCGGCGCCGAACTGGGCGAGCAGGCGGTACCGGCCCGCGCCGACGAGTGCTCCGGGCACCAGGGTGTCGGCCGCAGGCCGCTGGCCTGCCGCCCCGGCACCCGTCGGCGCCTCGGGTCGCCTTGTCGTCACCGCTCTGCGCTCCTCGTCGCTCCCGCGGTCGAGCGTACGGGAATCCGGCGCACGCCAGGGGTCGGACGGATCAGCCCCTCCGGACCAGTCGGGTGATTCGGGCGGTCGCCGGGCGCAGCTCGGGCACCCTGAGCACCGCCAGCCCGCCGAACGCGACGGCGAGCGCGAGCCCACCCTGGACGATCAGCGTGACCCACGCGATGAGGATGCTGTCGAAGCCGTCAGGGGCGATGAGTTCGCCCGCCAGCCAGGCCGCGGCCATGCCCACCGCGCTCGCCGCGACGGTCTTGGTGATCACCGAGACGATCTTCTTGTTGCGCAGGTGGCCCAGCCGCACCCACAGCCACATCTGGCCCGCGACGGCTCCGATGACGTAGCTGAGCGAGTTGACCAGCATCACACCGATGACGACGTTCTGCGGGCTGAGCACCGCGCCGCACATGTAGAGCAGCGGGATCTTGACGACCGTCATCCCGATCATGATCAGGGTGGGCGTGCGGGCGTCCTTCATGGCGTAGAACACGCGCAGCTGGAGCATCACCAGCGCGTACGGCAGCAGCCCGAAGGCGGAGAACGCCAGCGCGGTGCCCAGCCGGGCGCCCTGCTCGACGTCGGACTCGCCGAAGGCGAACAGCGCGACGCCGATGGCGGTGCCCGCGATGGTGAGCACGGCGCTGATCGGCACGAGCATGACCGTGGAGAGCCTGCTGCCGGTGGCGAGGTCGTCGATGACGCTCTGGGTGTCCCCGCGCGCGGCGTGCTTGCTCATCCTGGGCAGGATCGCGGTGAGCAGCGCGACCCCGATGACGCCGTAGGGCAGCTGGAACAGCAGCCAGGCGTTGGAGTAGATCGTCACGCCGCCCTCGTCGCCCGCGGTGAGCACGCGCTGGGTGACGACCATGCCGACCTGGCTGACCGCGACGTAGCCCATCACCCACGCGGCCAGGCCGGCGAACTCCTTGAGCCGGGCGTCGAAGCCCCAGGTCCAGCTGAAGCGGAAGCCGATGCGGCGCAGCGCCGGGAGCAGCACCGCGGCCTGGGCGACGATGCCCATGGTGACGCCGATGCCGAGGACCAGGAGCTTGGGCTGGCTCATGTCGACCGGGTTGACGGTGATCTCGCCGGGTACGACCAGGTAGAGCAGCAGGGTCAGCACGACCACGACGTTGTTGATGACCGGCGCCCACGCCGTCGGGCCGAACACCTGCCGGGCCTGAAGGATCGCGCTGAGCAGGGCGAAGAGGCCGTAGAAGAGGATCTCGGGCAGCAGCAGGTAGGCGAAGGCGGTGGTCAGCTCCGGCGAGGCCCTGCCGGTGGAGCCGTCGACGTAGAGCCAGGTGAAGACCGGCGCGGCGATGACGGCGATGACCGTGCCGACCGCCAGTCCGGTGATGCCGATGGTGAGCAGCCGGTTGACGTACTCGCGCCCGCCGTCGGGGTCGTCCTGCGAGCGCACCAGCAGCGGCACGACCACGCTGGCCAGCACTCCGCCGAGCAGCAGCTCGAAGATGATGTTCGGCAGCGTGTTGGCGACGGTGAACGAGTCCTGCACGACGTTGACGCCGACGATGGCGACCAGCAGCAGCTTCCAGCCGAACCCGGTGATCCGGCTGACCAGCGTCGCCACCGCCATGCCGCTGGTGGCGCGCGCCAGCGACGGCGCCTTCGGCTGTTCGCCGCCCTGCTGCACTTGCGCTCCCGCCCGGGTCAGAGGTCGCTGCCCGCGGGGTCCGCGGTCTTGGCCGCCCGCAGCCTACGCACCAGGCGCAGTCCCATGAGCAGCACCAGCGCGCCCGCCGCGGTCCCGGTGACGATGAGGATGATGTTGCCGAAGGACGTCGAGTTCAGCTCGACGCGGGAGGTGCCGCCGAGGCCGGTGCCGTTCTGCGTGGTCAGCCAGACGTTGACCACGAACCGGCCGGACCGGGTGACCTCGGTGGACAGGTAGCGCGGGATCTTGGCGTTGGCCGGGATGCGGACCAGGGTCTCCTCCTGCGGCCGCAGGCCCGGCGTCTGCCCGACGTTGATCTTCGCCAGCACCTCGACCGGGAGGTCGTTGCTGAGGTAGACCGGCAGCGGGCTGTCCTTCGAGGCCAGCGACAGCGGCCTGCCGGGGTCGGTGACCGAGACCCGGTCGAGCAGGCCGTCGAGCCCGTCGGTGACCCTGGCCACCGCCTGCTCGGCCTGTCGCGGCTCGGCCCGCCACGCCGTCGAGGTGGCCCTGACCAGGCCGCGGCGCAGCGGGGCGACCAGCGCGGACGGGGTGACCTGGCTCGTGGCGTCCTCGAAGAGCACCTTGTCGACCAGCTCGCGCTGCACCGCGTCCGAACGCGACACGCGCGCCATCGCGGGCGCGGGGATCTCGGCGGCGGTGTCGGCGGCGCGGTAGTCCAGACCGGAAGCGGCGCCGTTGCCCTCCCCGGCGACCAGCGCGGGCAGCGACAGCTCGGTGGTGAAGCCGTCGTCGCCGAGCGTGCGGACGGTCTCCAGGAAGACGGCGAGATCGGCGTCGGATGCCGCCCAGCGGCGCGGCGGCGCGACCACGACCGGGTCCGGGGTGGCGGCGAGGCCACCGCGGTAGACCAGTGCGGAGAGCCCGTTCTGGGTGGCCGAGGTGGCCACCGCGCCGCCCCGCACCGGGGGCTCGAGCGACGCCGAGACCAGGCCGTCGTAGGGGATGGCGCGCACGTTGGCGGCCAGGTCGAAGGGCGCGGAGCCGGTCGTCCCGGCCAGCCGGGCGCTGTCGGCGAGCACGGTGGTCGGGCGCAGGGCGGCCAGGTCGGCGAGGGTGCGCTGGTCGAGGGTGCCGCCCGCGGGCCAGACCAGGCCGTCGACCGGGGCGACGCCGAGCACCGAGCGCACGATGTCGGTCGTGGTGCGCGGGGTGCCCTCGCCGTCGTAGGTGATCCCGGGGCCGCCTGCGGCCAGCGTCTGCAGGGCGACGGTGTCGGCCCGCGACAGCGCGGCGAGGTCGGCGTCGGCGAAGGGCAGCGCGAGGACGCAGCGGCCGTCGACCAGCTCGCGCAGCGTGGACAGCCACAGCTCGGCGGTGCCCGCGCCGCGGCCCTCGGTGACGCCGTCGCCGGTGCGGACCTGGTAGCCGTCGGACATCGCCGCGACGGTGGAGAGCAGGTCGGGGTCCACGGCGAAGCACAGCGAGCGCAGGATCGCGCTGTCGGACTCCGCGGCCGTGCGGACCGCGTCGAGCAGGGAGTAGAGCCTGCCGCCGACGGCCAGCGACGCGGCCAGCTCGTCGTCGGCCAGCACCGGCTGGCCCAGCGGCGACTCGACCATGCGCGGCTTGTCGACCAGCGGCCAGAGCACGGCCAGCGGGGTGGGCTCGGCGGGCGGGGCGACCCCGGGGCCGCCGCCGGGCGCCGACAGCACCGGGATCAGCGTGCTCAGCGAGCCGAGCCGCTCGGTGGTGCCGAAGTCGGGCACGCCGTTGAGGTTGAGCGCCACCGGGTAGACGCCGGGCCGGTCGATGCCCAGGTCCTCGGCGATGTCGACGCTGACCTGGAAGTCCACGCTCGCGCCCTGCGGCAGCTGCGCGGTGACCTCGGTGAAGCGGGTGGTCTCGGCGGGCCGGTCGAGGGCGCTGGTCGCGGTGGGGTCGGTGATGGCCTCGCGCAGCCCGGCCTCGTCGGCGAGCACGTCGCCGCGCTGCACGCGCAGGTCGACCTCGGTGATGGGGCGGTCGCCGGTGTTGGTCAGCGTGCCGGTGATGCGCAGCTCGGTGGTCGAGGCGCGGACCACGCGCGGGGTCAGCGAGTCGATCTCGACCCGGAGTCTGCTGGACTGCGCCTGCTGCGCTCTGGCAGCGGCTGCCTCGGAGGCTGTGGCTGAGGCTGTGGCTGCTGACTGGGTCGGGACGAGCGCGCTCGCCGCGGCCGCCAGCGCGACTGCCACCGCGGCGGTGCCGCGGCGCAGGCGGGTGCTCACGTGGGCTCTCCATGCGGGGACAGGTCCCGGTCGGGACCGGTGGTGCCGGGAACGATCTGCTGCTCGGAGAGTAGTTGGCGGGCCTTGCGGACCAAACGCCGCTCATCGGCGTAGGCCAGGCGGCCCTCAAGATCGGCGAGGTCCACCCAGGCCACCTCGCTGACCTCGACGTCGGCGTCGGAGAGCTCGTAGGTGTGGGCGAGCAGCAGGAAGTGGTGCACGGTCTTGTGGACGCGCTTGGCGCCGTCGGCGATGAACCAGTAGTCGATGGTGCCCAGCGGGCGAAGCACCTCGCCATCGATGCCGGTCTCCTCGGCGACCTCGCGCACCGCGGTCTGCTCGGGGGTCTCGCCCGCCTCGATGTGGCCCTTGGGCAGCGACCACAGCAGCCGCCCGCGCCGGTCGAGCCTGCCGATCAGCGCCACCCTGGCCCGGTCGGCGTCGACGACCAGGCCGCCCGCCGAGGTCTCGACCACGGTCTTGAGCCTGCGTCCGCGCCCCCGGGCACGGCGCCCCGACCGGGCACCGCGCGACCTGCCGGACGAGGGGGGCACCCTCCCGATGGTAGTGCGAATGGCGCAGCGCCGACCTGGGAACGGCCGACTGGCTGCCAGGGGGGCCGCGTCGGGCCGTTACCCTCGGTCCTTGTGTCGAGTTCGCCGGTCACCCATTCCGAGCCCCTGACGGACCTGCTCACCGCCAACCCCGTCGTGGACGACCTCGCCGCCCGCTTCGCCGAGGCGGGCCACCGCCTGTACCTGGTGGGCGGCAGCGTGCGCGACGCGCTGCTCGGGCGGCTCGGCACGGACCTCGACTTCACCACCGACGCCCGGCCCGAGCAGATCATGGAGCTGGTGAAGGGCTGGGCCGACGCGGTCTGGGACACCGGCATCGCCTTCGGCACGGTCGGGGCGGCCAAGGCGGGGCGGACCTGCGAGATCACGACCTTCCGCGCCGACGCCTACGACCGGGTCTCGCGCAACCCCGAGGTCCGCTTCGGCGACACCATCGAGGGCGACCTGGTGCGCCGGGACTTCACCGTGAACGCCATGGCCGTCGACCTGGCGACCAAGCGGCTGATCGACCCGCACGGCGGCGAGGCGGCGCTGGACTCGCGGGTGCTGGACACCCCGGCCACGCCGCAGGAGTCCTTCGCCGACGACCCGCTGCGCATGCTGCGCGCGGCGCGGTTCATCAGCCAGCTGTGCTTCGTGCCCGCGCCCCGCGTGGTCGAGGCGATGACGGCGATGAGCGCGGAGATCCTGCGCATCACCCCCGAGCGGGTGCAGGCCGAGATCGCCAAGCTGCTCTGCGGCGACGACCCGCGCGGCGGCGTCGAGCTGCTGGTCGACACCGGCCTGGCCGAGCACGTGCTGCCCGAGGTCCCGGCGATGCGGCTGGAGATCGACGAGCACCACCAGCACAAGGACGTCTACGAGCACTCCCTGGTCGTGCTGGACCAGGCCGTCGAACTGGAGGCCGCCGACCCGGACTTCGCGGGGCCGGACCTGGTCCTGCGGCTGGCGGCGCTGCTGCACGACATCGGCAAGCCGGACACCCGCAGGCACGTGCCGGGGGGCGGGGTGAGCTTCCACCACCACGAGGTGGTCGGCGCGAAGATGGTCCGCAAGCGCTTGCGGGCGCTGCGGTTCTCCAAGGAGATCACCGAGGACGTCGCCCGCCTGGTGTTCCTGCACCTGCGCTTCCACGGCTACGGCAAGGGCGAGTGGACCGACTCCGCGGTCCGCCGCTACGTCACCGACGCCGGTGACCTGCTCCCCCGCCTGCACAAGCTGGTCCGGGCGGACTGCACCACGCGCAACAAGCGCAAGGCGGGCGCGCTGCAGCGCACCTACGACGGCCTGGAGGAGCGCATCGAGCGCATCGCCGCCGACGAGGACCTGGCCAGGGTGCGCCCGGACATCGACGGCAACGAGATCATGCGGCTGCTCGGCCTGCGCCCCGGCCCGCAGGTCGGTCAGGCGTGGCGCTTCCTCAAGGAACTGCGCCTGGACAAGGGCCCGCTGGAGCGCGACGAGGCCGTCCAGGCGCTCTACGGGTGGGCGGCCGAACGTGGGCTAGTGGTGCCCACGGCTTGCCCAAGCGAACCCGCCGAGCCCCACGAGGTAGACCGCGGCGGCGGTGACGATCAGGCCGGGTGAGACCCCGTCCGGGGCCACGACCAGGGCGGCCAGCGACAGCGAGACGACCTGCGCGACGTTGAACAGCGTGTCGTAGAGGGCGAAGACCCGGCCCCGGCTCTCGTCGCCGATGTCGCGCTGCACCGCGGCGTCCACGCACAGCTTGACCACCTGCCCGACGAACGAGACCACGAACGCCGCGGCCATCGTCGTGCCCATCGTCGTCGGCAGCCCGAGCGCCAGGAGCGCGACCGCGCCGACGACCATGCCCGCGCCCATCGTCCGCCTGCGGCCGAACCCCGCGACGATCCGCGCCGTGGTCATCCCGGCCACCAGCACGCCGAGCCCGAACAGCCCGGCGACCTGCCCGAGCCCGGCCAGCCCCGCGTCGAACTCGAAGCGCATCAGCAGCACGGTGAGCAGCAGCAGGACGCCGAACACGGCCCGGTGCGCCAGCAGCGCCACGAACCCGGCGAGGACGGTCGGCGTGCGCAGCGCGACGCGTCCCCCGTCGAAGAGCCCCCTGGCCACGGCCACCAGCGTCTGGGCGGGCTCGTCGACGGCGTCGGGCCCCAGCGACCCGCGCGGGAACCCGATCACCACGACCGCGGCCACCACCGACCCGACGAGCGCGACGGAGGTGGTCAGCCCGGAACCGGTGTCGTCCTCGCCCAGCAGCGCCCGGATGCCGACCGCGCACCCGGCCCCCAGCACGGCGACCACCGCCCCCAGCGTGGTGGCGATGGCGTTGGCCTCGACCAGGTTGCGCACCGGCACCACGTGCGGAAGCGACGCCGAGAGCCCCGACCCCACGAACCGGCTGATCCCGACCACCACCAGCGCCAAGGTGAACAGCACCGTCCCCGGCGCCCCGGCGATCAGGCACACCGCGGCCACGACGATCACCAGCCCGCGCAGCGCGTTGGCGGTCACCAGCACCCGCCGCCGGTCCCACCGGTCCAGCAGCGCCCCGGCGAACGGCCCGACGACCGAGTACGGCAGCAGCAGCGCGGCGAACCCGGCGGCGATGGCCAGCGGGTCGGTCTCGCGCTCGGGGTTGAACAGCACCGCCCCCGCCAGCCCGGCCTGGAACAGCCCGTCACCCCACTGGGCGGCGAAGCGGGACAGCAGCAGCCTGCGGAAACCGGGGAAGCGGAGCATCCGCCGAGGACCGATGCGGTCGTGGTGGTGGTCGTGGCCTGTTGCCGGGCCCGCGGCCTGCGCGGTGCTCACGATGGGCCAGCCTAACCCCAGAAGAGGAACGGGCGGGCGGCTCCCAGCTGGGAAGCCGCCCGCCCGCCTGCCGGCGCCCGGTCGCCTCACGGCGAGTCGCGCAGAGTGGCTCCAGCCGAGCGGTATTCCACTAAGGCGGTTGTGGTTGAGCCCGGGGGACACGGTGACGCCGACGACCCGTACAACGAGCGAGGTGGCCAAGATGTTCCCCGGTCGAGTCCTCACACTTGGATAACGGATGGGATCATGTCCCCCGTGTCCTCCGACGTGTCGGTCGAGCCGGGAACGCTGCTGGTCGCGGCGCCGAGCCTGCTCGACGAGAACTTCCGCCGCACGGTGGTGTTCGTCATCGACCACCGCGGCGAAGGCACGCTCGGAGTCGTGCTCAACCGGCCGAGCGAAGTCCCCGTGGGTGAGGTCCTGCCCTCCTGGGGACCCCACGTGACCGACCCCGGCTCGGTCTTCGTCGGCGGCCCGGTCGAGCAGAAGACGGCCCTGTGCCTGGCCGCCATGCGCACCGGGGTCACCGTCGAGGGGATCACCGGCCTCATCGGCGTCCGCGGCCCGGTCGCCCTGGTCGACCTCGACGTCGACCCGGAATCCCTGATCCCGAACCTGCGCGGCGTCCGCGTCTTCGCGGGCTACTCCGGCTGGGAGGTCGGCCAGCTCGCCGGCGAGATCGACCGCGGCGACTGGATCGTCGTCCCCGCCCTGCCCACCGACGTCCTCACCCCACCCACCGTCGACCTGTGGGGCCGGGTCCTGCGCCGCCAGGGCATGCCCCTGGCCCTCCTGGCCACCCACCCGGGCGACGTCCGCCAGAACTGACCCATCTACGCCCCGCGGAGTGGTCATTCGAGGCGAGTAGCCTCTCCTGTCATCGGAATCCACCTTGACAGCAGGGCCGAGTGCTTGGCTCGCGGCAATGGGCAGGGAGTGGTCCCCTTGATTGCCGCACTGACCTCCGTCGCCACCGGGGCTGACCTCGAAGCGGTAGTTCACCGTCAGCCCGGCGAGGTTGCTCGCCAGATCGCGGATCCCGAAGGCTGCGTCCGACGCACTGGCCGGCATCGCCGTCAGGATTGAACGAGCGGCCCACTCGGAGAGTTGCAACGGCGGACAAGCCGCCGTTCGGGCGGCCAACCTTCAGGGATTCATTTCCGTGGGCGCGATCTGCCGAATAGTCGATCTGGTGAACGGCAAATGGTCGACTGTGCTGCTCTTGAGATAAGGCGACAGCTACGCCTTCTGGAAGACCCCGCACCCGCCCGCGCCGCACTGGCAGCCCTTGCACCCCGCGGGCAGCTCCGGCTCCGGCTCGGGCACCGCCGCGGCGGCGCGCGAGCCCAGTACCCCGCCGCCCACCGACAGCGTCAGCAGGCCGGCCAGGGCGATGATCGTGACCATCAGCGGCTGCGTCGCCCACGCGGCGAGCGCGCCGAGGATCCCCACGGCCCCGGCGACCACGGTCGGCAGCCCCGCCACCTTGTTCCCCACCCGGAACGCCTCGTCGCTGCGGAGGGTCGCGGCCGTGCGGACGCCGGCGAAGCGGTTGCGGGGGAGGCGGCCGGTGAGGGCCAGGGTGCCGATGGCGAGCAGGGCGATCCCGGCGACCAGGGGTACGAGCGGCAGCAGCGTCACGGTGTCGATGGTAGGTCGTGGGCCAGGTCACCCCGAAGTGCGCTGGACAGGCTGCGCTACCCTGGACCCATGAGCAAGGGATACCTGCTCCTTAGTGGGCCGTGCTGACCGATCCGCGTCGGTGAGCACGGCGACCCTCCATGCCCTCCTGGGCTGGGGGGTTTTCGTTTGTCCGGAGCAGGACCCCACAGGAGGAACTTTCCATGAGCGACGAGCCCGCCCACCGGTACACCGCCGCCCTGGCCGGTGACATCGAGAGCCGCTGGCAGGACCACTGGGACGAGCACGGCACCTTCCACGCGCCGAACCCGGTGGGGGCGCTGGCCGGACCGGTGCCCGCCGACAAGCTGTTCGTGCAGGACATGTTCCCCTACCCGTCCGGGTCGGGGCTGCACGTCGGGCACCCGCTGGGGTTCATCGGCACCGACGTCTTCGCGCGCTACCACCGCATGACGGGCCGCAACGTCCTGCACACGATGGGCTTCGACGCCTTCGGGCTGCCCGCCGAGCAGTACGCGGTGCAGACGGGGCAGCACCCGCGCAAGACCACCGAGGACAACATCGAGACCTACCTGCGCCAGATCCGCAGGATCGGCCTGGGCCACGACACCCGCCGCCGGATCTCGACCATCGACCCGGACTACTACCGCTGGACGCAGTGGATCTTCCTGCAGATCTTCAACTCCTTCTACGACGCCGAGGCGGGCCGCGCGCGGCCGATCGCGGAGCTGGCCGCGCAGTTCGTCACCGGTGAGCGCGCCACCCCCGACGGCCGCCCGTGGGCCGAGCTGTCGCACGCCGAGCGCCAGGCGCTGCTGAACGAGCACCGCCTGGTGTACCTGTCCGACGCCCCGGTGAACTGGGTGCCGGGCCTGGGCACGGTGATCTCCAACGAGGAGGTCACCGCCGACGGGCGCTCCGAGCGCGGCGACTTCCCCGTCTTCCGCAAGAACCTGCGCCAGTGGATGATGCGGATCACCGCCTATTCCGACCGCCTGATCGACGACCTGGACCGGCTGGACTGGCCGGAGAAGGTCAAGTCGATGCAGCGCAACTGGATCGGCCGCTCGCACGGCGCCCGGGTGCGCTTCGCGACCGGCGGCGGTGACGTCCCCAGCAGCGACATCGAGGTCTTCACGACCCGCCCGGACACCCTGTTCGGCGCCACCTACATGGTGCTGGCGCCCGAGCACCCCCTGGTCGACGCGATCGCCGCCGCCGCGTGGCCCTCCGATGTGGACAGCCGCTGGACGGCGGGCGCGGCGACCCCGGCCGAGGCCATCGCCGAGTACCGCCGCGCCGCGTCGATGAAGTCCGAACTGGACCGCCAGGAGAACCGGGAGAAGACCGGCGTCTTCACCGGCGCCTACGCGGTGAACCCGGTCAACGACGCCCGCATCCCGGTGTTCATCGCCGACTACGTGCTGATGGGATACGGCACCGGCGCGATCATGGCCGTGCCCGGCCAGGACCAGCGCGACTGGGACTTCGCCACCGCCTTCGGCCTGCCGGTGGTGCGCACGGTCCAGCCGAGCGACGGCTTCGACGGCGAGGCGTTCACCGGCGACGGCCCGGCGGTCAACTCCGGCTTCCTGGACGGCCTGGACATCGCCGAGGCCAAGAAGACGATCATCGCCTGGCTGGAGGAGCACGGCCACGGCCGCGGCACCGTGCAGTACAAGCTGCGCGACTGGCTGTTCTCCCGCCAGCGCTACTGGGGCGAGCCGTTCCCGATCGTCTACGACGAGCACGGCACGCCGGTCGCGGTGCCGGAGTCCATGCTGCCCATCGAGCTGCCCGAGGTGGACGACTACTCCCCCGCCACCTACGACCCGCAGGACGCCGACACCGAGCCGTCGCCCCCGCTGTCCAAGGCGGCCGACTGGGTGAACGTGGAGCTGGACCTGGGCGAGGGCCCCAAGACCTACCGCCGCGACACCAACACGATGCCCAACTGGGCCGGTTCGTGCTGGTACCAGCTGCGCTACGTCGACCCGGAGGACGCCGAGCACTTCTGCGCCCCGGAGAACGAGCGCTACTGGCTGGGCCCGCGCCCGAAGGAGCACGGCGCGACCGACCCCGGCGGCGTGGACCTGTACGTCGGCGGCGTCGAGCACGCGGTGCTGCACCTGCTGTACTCGCGGTTCTGGCAGAAGGTCCTGTTCGACCTGGGCCACGTGAGCGGCGACGAGCCGTACCGCAGGCTGTTCAACCAGGGCTACATCCAGGCCTTCGCCTACGCCGACGCCCGCCGCGTGTACGTGCCCGCCCACGAGGTGGTCGAGCGCGACGGCAAGTACTTCCACGGTGACACCGAGGTGTTCCAGGAGTACGGGAAGATGGGCAAGAGCCTGAAGAACGTCGTCACCCCGGACGAGATGTGCGATGTGTACGGCGCGGACACCTTCCGCCTGTACGAGATGTCCATGGGCCCCATGGACGTCTCCCGCCCGTGGGCGACCAAGGACGTCGTCGGCGCGCAGCGCTTCCTGCAGCGCCTGTGGCGCGCGGTGATCGATGAGGAGTCCGGCGAGGTCCGCGTCACCGGCGGCGAGGTCGCGGAGCCGACGCTGCGCCTGCTGCACAAGACGATCGCGGGCGTGCACGAGGACTACGCCAACCTGCGCTACAACACCGCGGGCGCGAAGCTGATCGAGCTGACCAACCACGTCACCAAGCACCACCCGGACGGCTGCCCGCGCGAGGTCGCCGAGGCGCTGGTGCTGCTGCTGGCCCCGATGTGCCCGCACATCGCCGAGGAGCTGTGGTCGCGCCTGGGCCACTCCGAGTCCTTGGCCCACGGCCCGTTCCCGGTCGCCGACGAGCGTTACCTGGTCGAGGACACCGTCGAGTACCCGATCCAGGTCAACGGCAAGGTCCGCGGCCGGGTCACGGTGTCGGCCTCGGCCCAGCAGGACGAGATCAAGGCGGTCGCCCTGGCTGAGGAGAAGGTCGCCGCGCTGATCGGCGACACGACCCCGAAGAAGGTCATCGTCGTCCCGGGCAGGCTGGTCAACGTGGTGCTGTAGCGGCTCGACCGTTCGGCGGCGGCCGTCCGCGGCTGTCGGGGGTGACTCCGGCGGCGGGACGGCCGCATTCCGTTGGCGGGGGCCGGCGCGCTGCTCTACGTCTGATCATGGCGACCGCCATGATCATCACCCTGCTCTGCGTCCTCACGCTGGCCGCCACCGCGGTCCTCGGGGGACGGCGGTGGCGGCGCCGGTTGTGCCGTTCAGCTGTCGCGGTGTATGGGGGTCAGCCCAGCTTCTCGCGGGCGGTGATGAAGGCCTCCACCGCGCGGTTGACGTCGTCGGTGGTGTGGGCGGCCGACATCTGCGTGCGGATGCGCGCCTTGCCGTGCGGCACCACCGGGTAGGAGAACCCGATCACGTAGACGCCCTGCTCCAGCAGCAGGTCGGCCAGCTGGGCGGCCCGCGCGGCGTCGCCGATCATCACCGGGATGATCGGGTGCTCGCCGGGCAGCAGGTCGAAGCCCGCCTCGGTCATGCGCGAGCGGAACAGCGCGGCGTTCTCGCGCAGCCGGGTCAGCAGCTCGCCGGAGGAGTCCAGCAGGTCGAGGCAGGCCAGGCCGGCCGCGGTGATCGACGGGGCCAGGGAGTTGGAGAACAGGTAGGGCCGCGAGCGCTGCCGCAGCAACTCGATGATCTCCGCGCGCCCCGAGGTGTACCCGCCGCTCGCGCCGCCGAGGGCCTTGCCGAGAGTGCCGGTGTAGATGTCGACGCGGTCGCCGACGCCGAAGTGCTCGGGCGTGCCCCGGCCGGTGGCGCCCATGAACCCGACCGCGTGCGAGTCGTCCACCATGACCAGCGCGTCGTGCTTGTCGGCGAGGTCGCAGATCTGGTCGAGCGGGGCGAGGTAGCCGTCCATGGAGAAGACGCCGTCGGTGGCGATGAGGCGGTAGCGCGCGTCGCGGGCCTCGATGAGCTTGGCTTCCAGGTCGGCCATGTCGGCGTTGCGGTAGCGGAAGCGGCGGGCCTTGGACAGACGGACGCCGTCGATGATCGAGGCGTGGTTCAGCTCGTCGGAGATGATCGCGTCCTGCTCGCCCAGCAGCGTCTCGAAGAGGCCGCCGTTGGCGTCGAAGCAGGAGCTGTAGAGGATGGTGTCGTCGGTGCCGAGGAACTCCGAGAGCCGCGCCTCCAGCCGCTTGTGCGGGGCCTGCGTGCCGCAGATGAAGCGCACCGACGCCATGCCGAAGCCCCACTCGTCCAGCGCGCGCTGGGCCGCGGTGACCAGCGCGGGGTGGTCGGCGAGGCCGAGGTAGTTGTTGGCGCAGAAGTTCAGCACCGGCTCGTCGCCGCCGACGGTCACCGAAGCCCGCTGCGGGCTGGTGATGACCCGCTCGGACTTGTAGAGCCCGGCCTCCCTGATCTCGTCCAGGGTGGTGCGGAGGTTCTCGCGCATCGCGCCGAACATGCTTCAGCTCTCCCAATCCATGATGACCTTGCCGCTGTGCCCGCCGCGCGCGGTCTCGAACGCCTCGGCGTGCTCGGTGTGGTGGAAGCGGTGCGTGATGACCGGGGTGATGTCCAGGCCCGCGCGCAGCAGCACGGACATGGCGTACCAGGTCTCGAACATCTCCCGCCCGTAGATGCCCTTGACGGTCAGCATCTTCAGCACGACCTGGCTGAAGTCGACGGAGATCTCCTGCGCGGGCAGGCCCAGCATCGCGATCTTGCCGCCGTGGGACATGGTCGAGATCATCTCGCGCAGCGCCGAGGGCTGCCCGCTCATCTCCATGCCCACGTCGAAGCCCTCGGTCATCTCCAGCCGCCCGTAGACCTCCGAGATCGCCGAGCGGGAGACGTCCAGCGCGACGTCCACACCCAGCTTCTCGGCCAGCGCGAGCCGCTCGGGGCTGACGTCGGTGATGGCGACGTGCCGCGCCCCGGCGTGCTTGGCCACGGCGGCGGCCATCAGCCCGATCGGCCCCGCGCCGGTGATGAGCACGTCCTCGCCCAGCACCGGGAAGGCCAGCGCGGTGTGCACGGCGTTGCCGAACGGGTCGAAGATCGCCGCGACGTCGAGGTCGACGGCGTGGTTGTGCACCCACGCGTTCTGCTCGGGCAGCACGACGTACTCGGCGAACGCGCCGTCGACGTGCACGCCCAGCCCGAGGGTGCGCGCGCACAGGTGCCGTCGCCCGGCGCGGCAGTTGCGGCAGGTCCCGCAGATCAGGTGCCCCTCGCCGCTGACCAGGTCGCCCGGCTTGACCGTGGTGACCGCGGCGCCGACTTCCAGCACCTCGCCGACGAACTCGTGCCCGACGACCAGCGGGGCCTTCACGGTGCGCGCCGCCCAGTCGTCCCAGGCGTCGATGTGCAGGTCGGTGCCGCAGATGCCGGTGCGCTTGACCCGCAGCAGGACGTCACCGGGACCCGGGTGCGGGTCGGGCACGTCCACCAGGTCGAGCCCGGGGCCCGGGGCGCCTTTGACCAGAGCCTTCACGTCTGTCACTCCTCCAGGTGCTTCCTCACCGCGGAGTGTGGCCCCGTCGCGCCGCGCGGTCCATCGGGGATTTCTGCAGTGCTTGTTCAGCGGCGCTGCACAGGCGGCACGACCAGAGCACCGCCACCGCCACCGACCTGTTCCTGCGCGCCCTCACAGGCCCGCCTCCCGCAGCAGGTCGGTGAGCATCGACTCGAACAGCGGCTCCGGGTCGCCCACCGGGAACGGGAACTGGCCGAAGACCTCCAAGGCGACCTGGCCGTAGAGGCGAACCCAGAACTGCAGCATCACGAACGCCGTGCCCACGCCCAGCCGCTCCGGCGGCAGCTCGACGCCGGACTCGGCGACCACGCGCAGCAGCTCCTCGCGGAAGACGGCCAGGTCGGGCCGCAGGCTGGGCGGGATGGTCCGCTCGGGCGGGAGGACCAGCGGGCCCGAGGCGAGCACGCGCCCGGCGACGGACAGGAAGATCCGGCCGAAGGAGTCCTTCGACAGGTCCGCGCCGTCGGGGCCCGCCGGGCAGTTGGCCGACGCGTCCGACGGCGAGGCGAAGACCAGCACGAACTCCTGCGGGTGGGCCAGCGCCCAGCGGCGGAAGCCCCGGCAGATCGCCAGGACCTGATCGAGGCGGTCGTCGCCGTCCAGGCGGGCGAGGTCGTCGGTCAGCTCCTGGGCGAGGTCCTCGCAGACGTCGGTGCGCAGGTGCTCGACCAGGTCCTCGCGGGAGGCGTAGTAGCGGTAGAGCGCAGGCGCGGTGATGCCCATCTCGCGCGCGATGGCCCGGAGGGTGACAGCCTGGGGCCCGTGGTTCACCAGGAGTGCGCGCGCTTGGGCGCGGATCGCTCTATCGGTGTCTGCGCGTACACGATCGCGGCGTGTGGCCTCCGTCATTCCTCACTCCGTGCTCTTGTAAACGCCGTTAACTTCACTCTACGGTTTCAGTGAACGGCGTTTACGCCACTGACCCCAGGCACGGTAGTCGTCGCTGGTCGGCATGGCCAACGGCGGGAGGGAGCGGTCGTGTTCTTACGGTGGGGCGGAGCCGTGCACCGGCGCCGCTGGGCGGTCCTGGTCGCGGTGCTGGCGATCATGGTCACGGGGGGCCTGTGGGGCCTCGGCGTCTTCGACAAGCTCACCCAGGGCGGCTACGAGGACCCGGGCAGCGAGTCCGCCCAGGTCACGCGGGTGCTGGCCGACCTCGGCCAGCGCCAGGCCGACGTCGTCGTCCTCTACACCGCGCCCGCGGGCACGACCGTCGACGACCCCGAGGTCGCCAAGAAGGTCACCGACTCTCTCGCCGCGCTCCCCGCCGACCGGGTCGCCCAGCGCCTGGACTACTGGTCCACCCAGGCCCCGACCCTGGCCAGCGCCGACCGCACGCTCGCCCTCGCCACGATCACGCTCGCGGGCGATGACTACGACGTGCGCGGCGCCAACTTCGACGCCATCGCCCAGGGGCTGCGCGTCGACGGCGTGCCGACCAGCCTCGGCGGCCAGGTGCCGCTGGAGCGGGCGATGACCGAGCTGTCGAACAAGGACCTCGTCGTCGCCGAGGCGATCTCCCTGCCGGTCACGCTGGTCCTGCTGGTGCTCATCTTCGGCAGCGTGGTCGCCGCGTCCCTGCCCGTGCTCGTCGGCGGGCTCTCGATCCTCGGATCGCTCGGCGTGCTGCGGGCGCTGAGCACGGGCCTGGAGGTCAACACCTTCGCCGTCAACGTCGCCACGCTGCTGGGCCTGGGCATGGCGATCGACTACGGGCTGTTCATCGTCGGCCGCTACCGCGAGGAGCTGGCGGGCGGGGCGGAACCGGCCGCCGCGGTGCGCAGGACCGTCGCCACGGCGGGCCGCACGGTGGCGTTCTCGGCGACGCTGCTGGTCATCGCCCTGTCCGGGCTGCTGGTCTTCCCGATGGACTTCCTCAAGTCCATGGCCTACGGCGGCATGTCCGCGGTCGCCATCGCCGCGATCGTCTCCCTGACGCTGCTGCCCGCGCTGCTGGCGATCCTGGGCCGCAACGTCGACAAGTGGTCGGTGCGCCGCGCGCCCGCGGGCGAACCGCGCCGGCTGGGCCGGGTCGCCGACGCGGTCATGAGGCGGCCGGTCTGGTTCGCCGCGCCGATCATCGCCGTCCTGGTCGTGCTCGCGCTGCCGTTCGGCAACGTGCAGTTCGGCGGCGCGGACGTCAAGCAGCTCCCGCCCGGCGACCCGAGCCGGGTCACCGCCGAGGTGATCGCCGAGAACTTCCCCGGATCGGGTGACAACACCGCGACGGTCCTGCTGCGCGGCGCGGACGACGCCGCCGCGGCCGCGTTCGCCGCCGACGCCAAGCAGGTGCCCGGCGTGCTTGACGTGCTGCCCAGCCCGCCCGCGGGCGACGTCCGCGTGTTCACCGCGCCGCTGGCGGGGGACTCGGCCTCCGACACCGCGCGCGAGGCCGTCGAGGGGCTGCGGGCGGTGCCGTCGCAGGCCGACGTGCTCGTCGGCGGCTTCCCGGCGATGGTGGCCGACAGCGTGGACTCCATCACCGCGCAGGTGCCGTGGATGGTCCTCATCCTGGTCGCCGCGACGCTGGTGCTGATGTTCCTGGCGTTCGGGTCGGTGCTGCTGCCGGTGAAGGCCGTCGTGGTGAGCGCGCTGAGCCTGTCGGCGACCTTCGGCGTGCTGGTGTTCGTCTTCCAGGAGGGACACCTGGCCGACTTGCTGGGGGTGACGCCGCAACCGGTGCAGGCGGGGATGCTGGTGCTCATCGGCGCGGTCGTCTTCGGCCTGTCCACCGACTACGAGACCTTCCTGCTCTCGCGCATGGTCGAGGCCCGCCACCAGGGCATGTCCACTCCCGACGCCGTGCGCACCGGGCTGGTCAGGACCGGTCGGATGATCACCGCGGCGGCGCTGCTGCTGGGCGTGGTGACCGGCGCGTTCGCGATGTCGTCGCTGGCCAGCATGCGGTTCATCGGCACGGGGATGATCGTCGCCCTGCTGCTGGACGCCACCGTCGTGCGCATGCTGCTCGTCCCGGCGCTGATGCGGCTGATGGGCGACGCGGCCTGGTGGGCCCCGCGCGGGCTGCGCCGGCTGCAGGAGCGCGCCGGGCTCTCCGAGGTCGAGACGCCGCCCCGGGAGCTGGAACGGGTCTAGGAGGGGGGCCACCGGCGCCGATCGCTCGGGGGGCTACGCGACCGGCGCCGGTGACCAGTGCCGGCCGTGGCCCCCTGGCCCTGACCGGCACCCGGGGCTCGGGGCCCCGGGTCACCACGGGCGCCGCAGAACGGCGCCCGCTAGAACAGTGACGTTGATTGTGGCACTCAGGAGCCAATCGACTACGCATTCGTTCACACTTGCGCACGTTGCTGTGTCGATATTGGGTCGATGTTGTGTCCATGTCGGGTCGATCAGAGGGTGGGTGGCGGGTGGAGCCGGTGGTGGCTGTGCTGGGGTCGGCCAACGCCGACCTGGTCGTCGATGTCGTGTCTCGGCCTGGCCCCGGGGAGACCGTTCTCGGCTCTGACGTGCGCGTTCTTCCGGGCGGCAAGGGAGCGAACACGGCCGTGGCCGCGGCCAGGCTGGGCGGTCGGGTGATCTTCATCGGGGCCGTGGGCGACGACGGGCACGGAGAGCTGCTGCGCCGGTCGTTGACAATGAACGGTGTCGACATCGGCAAGGTGCGGACCGTCGAGCGGCCCACCGGGGCCGCCTTCATCACCGTCACCGGGGACGGGGAGAACGCCATCGTGGTGTCCCCGGGGGCCAACGCGGCGCTGCGGCCGCAGGACGTCGACCTGTCGGGGGCGGCGGTGCTGGCGGCGTCGCTGGAGGTGCCGGTCGCGGTGGTCGAGCACGCGGTCGCGGCGGCGGTGGCGGCCGGGGTGCGGGTGGTGCTGAACCTGTCGCCGGTGACCTCGCTCGGCGCGGCGACCCTGGCCGGGCTCGACCCGCTGATCGTCAACCAGCACGAGGCCGAGGCGCTGGGACCGCTGCTGGAGCTGGGGGTGCGCAGCGCGGTGGTGACCCTGGGCGCCGAGGGGGCCGAGGTCATCACCCCCGCGGGGACGACGCGCGTGGCCGCGCCGCGGGTCGCGCCGGTGGACACCACCGGCGCGGGCGACGCGTTCGCCGGGGCGCTGGCCCGCAGGCTGGCGGTCGGGGACGACCTGGTCGAGGCCGCTGGGTACGCGTGCCGCGTGGCGGCGGTGTCGGTGACCAGGCCGGGCGCGCAACCGTCCTATCCGAGCGCTGACGAGCTCTGAGCAGCGAGGCACTAGCTTCTGCTTCATGCCGATCGACCCGCGCCGCCTGCGCGTCCTGCGCGCGCTGGCGGACCACGGGACCGTCACCGCGGCGGGCCGGGCGCTGCACCTGACCCCGTCCGCGGTGTCCCAGCAGCTGGCCGCCCTGGAATCCGAGGCGGGCCAGGACCTGCTGCGCCGCAAGGGCAGGCGGGTCTGGCTGACCTCGGCGGGCGAACTCCTGGTCGACCACGCCACCGCCGTCCTGGCCGAACTGGACCGCGCCGAGGCCCGCCTCGCCGAACTCGGCGCGGGCCGCCTCGGCCGGGTGCGCGTCGCCGCGTTCGCCTCGGCCATCGTCCAGGTCGTCGCCCCCGCCGTCCGCCACCTGCGCGCCCACGCCCCCGGCATCACCATCCAGGTCCGCGACGCCGAAGGCCACGACAGCCTCCCCATGCTCCTCGACGGCGAGATCGACATCGCCATCACCATGGAACACCGGGCCCTCACCGCCCTCACCGCCGACGACCGCACCACCCGAGACCCCCTCTACACCGAACCCTTCGACGCCGTCCTCCCCCCGAACCACCCGGCCCCCGGCCCCACCGTCTCCCTGACCGACCTCGCCACCGACGACTGGATCGCCCCGGCCGCGGGCAACCCCTGCCGCGACGTCGTCCTCCTGGCCTGCGAACACGCGGGCTTCGCCCCCCGCATCACCCACACCTCCGACGACTTCGCCGCCGAGTCCGCCCTGGTCGACGCGGGCGTCGGCGTGGCGCTCATCCCCAGGACAGCGGCCCACGGCACCCGCGTCCTCCCGGTAGCGGGCGATCCCCCCACCCGCCGCGTCTTCGCCGCCATCCGCCGAGGCCGCGAAGACCACCCCCTCATCTCCACCGTCCGCGCCGCCCTGCGCACGGCGGCGGAATCGATGACCGACGGGCCGGTGCGCGGAGACGTGGTGACGCCCGCCGGTGAGGGCTAGGCCCAGAACCTTCACCCTGTCTCGACATGCCCACGACGCGCCTGGCCGAGCCGCCGGAACGCCCGCGGACAACCAACGCCCCGTCGACTCACCCAGCCACGCCGAGGCACGGCAAACGTTCTGGGGCGAGGCACTAGCTCTCCCAGGTGAGCTTCCACGGCCTGCGGACCACCATGTTCCCGATCCGCACGTACTTCGGCTTGCGCAGCGTCAGCGAGCCCGCCGTCACCGTCCCCGTGATGTGGAAGCGCGGCCGCCCCGACCCGCTTGAGGTCTTGTTCGTGACGCTGCCCGCCGTCACCCGCACGTCGTCGGCGTCCACCGACGCGCCGTCCGGGAGCAGCATCTCCACCGAGCCGCCCGCCAGGTCGATCTCCACCAGGACGTCCGCGTGCGTGATCACCGCGTCGGTGAAGTCCAGCTCCGTGGAGCCCAGGCGGTTGTACACGCGCATCGAGGACGGCACGACCCACTTGCCGTCGCGTTTGGTCGAGGACATCGTGTTGCGGAACTCCACCGGGCCGGAACGGGCCGGACCGGAGTCCGTGTGGGTGATGCCCGGGAGGTCGACCAGGACGCCGTTCAGCTCGCCGCGGGTCCTCGCGGCCAGGGCCGTGTCGGTGCGGCGGGTGAACTCGTCGAGGTCCAGCAGGCCGCGGCCGATGGCCTTCTGCAGCACGAGGACGACGTGTTCGCGCTCGGCGTCGGACACGCGCAGGTCGCGGGGGTTGATCGGCGCGGGGTGCATGTCCATCAGGCTACTGCTGGGGCTCCTCGTCAAGGCCGTGTTCGATCGCGTAGCGGGCCAGTTCGACGCGGTTGTGCAGTTGCAGTTTCCGCAGGGTCGACTGGACGTGGTTCTCCACGGTGCGGTGGGAGAGCACCAGCTTCTCGGCGATCCTGCGGGCGGTCATGCCCTTGGCGACCAGGCGCAGGACCTCGGTCTCGCGGTCGGTCAGGCGGGGGCCGTCGTCGGCTGGGGCCGAGGCCATCCTGCGGTACTCGCCCAGGACCAGGCCCGCCAGGCCGGGGGTGAAGACGGCGTCGCCCGCCGCCGTGCGGCGGACGGCCTCCACCAGTTCCTCGGCCGAGGCGGACTTCACCAGGTAGCCCGACGCGCCCGCCTTCACCGCCTCCAGGACGTCGGAGTGCTCCCCGCTGGCGGAGAGGACCAGGACCCGGCTCTCGGTCGATGCCGCGGTGATGCCCGCGATCGCGGTCACCCCGGACTCGGCGCCCAGGTTGAGGTCCATCAGCACCACCCGCGGGCGCACCGTGCCCGCGATGCGGACCGCGGCGGCGGCGTCGGCGGCGGTCGCGACCACCTCGAAGCCGCGTTCGGCGAGGTCGCGGGCGACGCCGTCGCGCCACATCGGGTGGTCGTCGACGACCATCACCGTGATGCTCACCTGCTGCCCCGCTTCCCGGTCCGGCGCGGCACGCGCACCTCCCACTCGGTTCCCTCGTTCGGCGCGGTGTCCAGCGCCGCGGTTCCGCCCAGCGCCTCGGCCCGGCCGCGGATCGACCTCGCCACGCCCATGCGGCCCTGCGCCTCGGCCGCGGCCAGGCGCTCGGCGGCGATGCCGACGCCGTCGTCGCGGACGCTGAGCACCACCTCGCCGCCCAGATCCTCCAGCAGCACCCACGCCCGGGCGTCGCCGCCCGCGTGCCGTTCGACGTTGGCCAGCGCCTCCCTGGCCAGGTCGCCCAGTTCGGCGGCGGTCTCGCCGGGCAGCACCACCGGGGTGGCGGGCACCGACACCTGGACGCGGTCGGTCGCCAGGACCTGCAGGGGCCCGCGCAGGTCGACCTCGTCGGCGCCGGAGTCCAGCGGCGCGGCCGAGACCAGCGCGCGCAGCGCGATCTCCTGCCTGGCCGCGAGCGAGGCCAGCTCCTCGGCCTCGCCGCCCAGCTCGCGGCCGCGCTTGCCGACCCGCGCCAGGACCTGGAGCACGCCGTCGTGGATGGAGCGGGCCAGGCGCTCGCGCTCGGCGGTGGCGGCCTCCACCCGCAGCGCCCGCTCCAGGCGCTCGGCGGAGCGCCGCGAGGTCCGCGCCGCCAGCCCCAGCACGAAGCCGACGCCGACCAGCAGCACCATGTCCCTGGTCAGGTCGACGTCGACGTAGCCGCGCACCACGTAGTTGCACACCGAGATCACGCCGCCGTAGACCGTTCCCAGCACGGGCCCGCCGCGCACCGCGCCGACGGCGACCGCGGCCGTCACCCACACCGTCGGCACCAGCGGCACCGACTGGACCTCCAGCTGCGCCTCGGTCAGCACGAACCGCGACAGCGCCATGATCGCGCAGCACACCGCCAGGTCGACCCCGGTGAACCAGGCCGCGGGGTCGGGGCGCAGGTAGTACCAGGACGTCACGGCCGTCCAGGCCGCCATGGCGCCCACCGTCGTCCAGGCCAGCGCGGTGCTCGCGTACTCGCCGTGGTGGGTGCCCACGACCGCCGCCGCGAACACCAGCGTGATCACCCGCAGCAGGACCGCCGCCCGCCACAGGGGCGCGGTGGGGTCCTTGCGGCTCATGACCGGTTGTCCCCCGGCAGGCCGCCGTTCTCCGCGCCCGGCACCGAGCCGGTGTCGTCGAGCACTTCCACCTCGTCGGGGTCGGACTCGGCCGGGGCGACCAGCGAGCGGATGCCCGCGTTGAGCACCGCCAGCAGCGGCACCGACAGCAGCGCGCCCGCGATCCCGGCGGCGATGAGGCCGACGGCGATGGCCAGCACGACCGCCAGCGGGTGCAGCTTCACCGCCCGGCCCAGCAGCCACGGCTGCAGCACGTGGCTCTCGATCTGCATGACGCCGACCACGATCGCCAGCACGATCAGCGCCGTGACGAACCCGTTGGCCACCAGCGCGATCAGCACCGCCACCGTGCCCGCCAGCAGCGCGCCGATGATCGGGATGAACGCGGTGAGGAACACCAGCGCCGCCAGCGGCACGAACAGCGGCACGTCCACGATCCACAGGCCGATGCCGATGCCGACCGCGTCGAAGACCGCCACCGCCGCGGTCGCGCGCACGTAGCTGACCAGCGAGGAGAAGCCTCGGCGGCCCGCCACGTCCACCCGGTCGCGGACGCCGGCGGGCACGCCGCGCACGGTGAAGCGCCAGATGCCCTCGCCGTCGTAGAGGAAGAAGATCAGGATGAAGATGGTCAGCAGCAGGCCGGTCAGGACCTCGCCGATCGTCGCCGCCGTGGTCAGCGCGCCGGAGGTGATCGCCGACTGGTTGGCCTTCAGCGTCTCGATGATGGAGTCCAGGTAGCCCTGGATCTGCTCGACGCGCAGGTGCAGCGGGCCGTTGACCAGCCAATCGCGGATCTGCTCCAGGCTCTGGTTCACCTGCCGCTGCAGCTCGGGCAGGCCGGTGGTGAACTCCGAGATCACGAAGGTCAGCACCCCGCCGACCACGGCGATGCCGCCGATCATCACGATCGCCGCCGCCAGCCCGCGCGGCACCCGGTACTCGACCAGCTTCGCCACCCCCGGCGCCATCAGCGCCGCCAGCAGCAGCGCGATCGCCAGCGGGATCACCACGTGCGCGAAGTAGCCCATCAGCCAGATGACGACGTACAGCGCGCCGATCAGGACCAGGAAGCGCCACGACAGCGCCGCGCCGACGCGCAACCCCTGCGGCACGAGCGGGGTGACGTCTTCGAGGGGCGCCTTGGCAGGGTGCTTGCGACCTGCGACGCGGTTCCTGTTCATCGCGTGCACCGTATAGGCCGAATCACGTCGAACGCGACGAATTCTCTGATCTCATGGACACGTGTCCGAGTACGTGTCCTACGTGCCCATCGGCGGGTTGACTGACGTCGAGCGGCAGGTGCTCGCCGCCTACGGCACCGGCTTCCGCCTCGACCTCGACGGCGGGCGCGTCCGCGGTCCCGTGCTGGCGGCGATGCTCACCGGCGCCTACCCGCTCGGCGAGGGCGCGATGCCCGCGCTGCGCCTGGACGGGGCCAGGATCACCGGGCGCTTCGACCTCGAAGGCCGCACCGTCGACACCGTGATCACGATGCGCGGCTGCGTCTTCGAGCGCACCCCGGCGCTGCGCATGGCCCGGCTGGTCTCGCTGCACCTGCGCGGCTGCACCACCCCCGGCCTGCGCGCGCGCAACCTGCGCGTGTCCAGCGACCTGGTGCTGGAGGACGGCTTCACCTGCAAGGGCGCGCTCGACCTGACCGACGCCACCGTCGACGGCTCGCTGCGCATGATCGGCGCGGCCGTGCGCAACCCCGGCGCGGGCGCGCTGCTGGGCGCGCGGCTGCGGGTGTCGGGGTCGGTGCAGGCCACCTCGCTGCGCGCGGAAGGGGAGGTGCGCCTGCGCGGCGCGCACATCGGCGGCAGCGTGCACCTCACCGGCGCGCGGCTGTCCCAGCCCGACGGCGTCGCGCTGGAGGCCACCGGGATGCTGGTCGAGGGCAACCTGCTCTGCGACGCCACCGCGCGCACCCACTTCGACGCCGCCGGGGTGGTGCAGCTCTCCGGGGCGCGCGTCGGCGGGGACGCGGTCTTCTCCGGGGCCACCCTGCACGACGGCTCGGCCGCGGAGTCGGTGCTGGTGCTGCCGCACGGCAAGGCCGCCGACCGCATCGTGCTCGACGCCGACCGGCTGCGCGTGGAGGGCGACGTCAAGCTCGACGCAGGCTTCAGCGCCCGCGGCTCGGTCGCGCTGCGCGGGGCCCGCATCGGCGGGCACCTGCTGCTCTCCGGGGCGCGCCTGGGCGATCCGGCCGTGGTGGCCGGGATGTCGGAGAGCTTCGCCGCCGCGCGGCCCGTCGAGCACGTGCCGGTGGCGCTGCTGGCCGATGGCGTCGAGGTCGGCGGCGACGTCGAGGCCAGGGGCGCCTGGCGCAACCACGACACCGACGGCGACCCGCACGGCGCGCTGCGCGCCTACGGCCAGGTCCGCCTTGTCGACGCCACCATCCACGGCAGCGCCAGCTTCTCCCGCACCAGGCTGTACGGGCCCGCCATCGATGTGTTCTTCGCCGACCGGCTCACCGTCGGCGGGACCCTGTTCCTGCGCTGGGTCCGCGCCAGCGGCTCGGTGCGGCTGCAGAACGCCACCATCGGGTCCAGTGTGGACTGTTCGGGCGCGCGGCTGCGCAAGCCGAGGCTGCGACCCGACGGCTCGGTCAAGCCCTCGCTGGACGCGCGCGTGGCCACCATCGGCAAGGACCTGCTGTGCAGCCGCGGCTTCCAGGCCGTCGGCGGCGTGCGGGTGCGCCTGGTCGAGGTCGGCAAGATGGTCAGCTTCGACGGCGCGCGCCTCGGCGGGCGCACCCACCCGCGGCACCCGGTCACCGACAAGGTGCTCTCGGCCTACGGGCTCACCGCGCACGAGCTGGTCCTCACCTTCCCCGAGCGCCTGCCGCCGCGCGGCTCGGTCACCCTGACCCGCGCCAAGGTCGTCTCCGTCACCGACGGACCCGCGCTGTGGGCGGCCGCGGGCGGGGTCGACGTGGAGGACTTCGCCTTCGAGGCCATCCGCGCCCAGCCCGAGGTCTCGGTGCGCACCCGGCTGCACTGGCTGCGCGCCGTGCAGCCGGACTTCGCGCCCGGCCCCTACGAGCAGCTCGCCGCGGTCTACGCCGACGGCGGCGAGGAAGAGCTGGCGCAGAAGGTCCTGCTGGAGCGCCAGCGCCGCCGCTACGCCGAGCTGCACCTGGCCGGGCGGATCTGGGGCAAGCTGCAGCACGTCACCGTCGGCTTCGGGTACCGGCCGTGGCTGGCCATGCTGTGGCTGGCGCTGTTCTGGCTGGTGGGCGTGTTCTGGTTCTCCTTCAACGTGATGGAGCGCCTGGACTCCGACCAGAACCCGGTCTGGAACCCGCCGATGCTGGCCACCGACCTGCTGCTGCCCATCATCGATCTGGGGCAGGACAACAAGTGGCGCATGGTGGGCGCCTCGCAGTGGGTCAGCGGCGGGCTCATCGCCGCGGGCTGGATCCTGGCCACCACCGCGGCGACCGGGGCCACCCGCGTCCTCAAGCGGAGCTGACCTGTGGACAACTCGCGGTCACGCTTGGTCACCTGCGCCGTGCACGGAACGTGGCCTGTGGAATCACGCTCGGTTCATCACACGATCAGGTGGGCATCGCCAATCACGCGTGCATAACGGTGGTCGTTGGTGAAAGTGTCTGCATCGCACGGCGTTTTCCGCCGCGCCCCCCGTCGCAGATAACCGAGAGGGATTCCACCGTGGCCGCAGTGCGTACCGAGCGGAGCGCCACCCGGCGCGTGCTCGGCCGCGTGCTGTTCGTCCTCGGCGGTGCGGCGGCGGCGTGGGCGATCGGCTCGGCCACCGCGGCCGCCGACACCGGCTCGGACCTCGCCAGGGACCTCGGCGCGACCGTCGCGGCAGCCCCGCTGCCCGACTCGCCGGTCATCGCCGAAGGCAAGTCCGTGGTCGTCGACGTCATCGACGGCGCTCTCAACGTCCTGCACTTCGACGAGGTGGAGGACGGCGCCAAGGCGGCCGTCGACAAGGTGGGCGAGTCCTTCGCCAAGCACCTGGACCGCGGACTCGCCGCCACGCCGGGCCGGCAGGTCAGCGACCTGCTGCCCGATCTCCCCGACATCTCCCCGCAGCCCGGAACCGACGCGACGGACGGGCCCCTCGTCGTCGCGCCGGAAACCGGGCGGCCGGTCGCCGTGCCCGCTGCCGACGCGCAGCGGCACGGCGAGCCCGTCCCCTCGGCGGCCACGCCCGCCGAGGCGGACACCGGCACCCGTCGCGGCCCGCCCGTCGCCTCGTCCGACGAGGCACCCGGGCTCCCCGGGCTGCCCAGCGGCGTCCCGCCGCTGACCCTGCCCGCCCCCGCCCAGTCCGGGCACACCGGGGCAGGCCACGGGGACGTGCCTCAGTTCGGCCTGCTGTCCACGGCCCCCGCGGCCGCCGCGCCCGCCATCGCGCTGACCCAGCGCACCGCGCGCGCCGACGTGCCCGCCGCCGTCGACCAGCAGCCCGGCGTCACCCCCGACTGATCACCCGCGCGGCCGCGGCACGCCCTCGTGGCGTCGTCGTTTCGAGCAGGCGCGTGGAACTCCTCACCTGCCCTCGGCCGCGCGTTCACGGCGGGCAATTCCGCATTCCCTTGAACCGGGCGTGAGCACTCAGGACGCATTTCGTCCGTGCCGCCCACTCCCCGCGAATACATCGCGGAAACCGATGAAGGAGAACACCAGAATGCAGACCTGGGCAAAGCGCGGTATCCAGACCGCGCTGGTCACGGGTGGCCTCATGATGCTGGGCACCGGCATCGCGTCGGCCGACGACACCATCCACCCCGACACCCCGCCGTCGGCGCTCGACGCCTCGGTGAAGGTCCCGGTCCGGATCGACAACAACGCGATCGGGACCCCGCTGGGTGACCGCCACCTGCCGAGCGTGAACCGCGACGTCACCGTCGCCCCCGGCAGCGTGGCCAAGAAGCTGCCGCTGGCCAAGGCCGCCGCGGACGACAACGACGTGCTGCGCGGCAACAAGGTCGTGGGCAACGTCGTGGCACCGGTGAAGGTGACCGGCAACGCCGTCGCCGTGCTGGGCGACGCGTCGGTGGCCGACGAGTCCCAGCAGCACGTGACCAACACGCAGGACGTCGAGACCGACGGCAGCGGCAGCGGCCTGGCGGGCAACGTCGTCAACCTGGCCTACGGCCTGCCCATCGACGTCAGCGGCAACGCTGTCGCCGCGGGCGGCACCGCCACCACGCTGAACAGCAGCTCGCAGAGCGCCACCGCCGACGGCGACATCACCACCAGCGGCGACCGCGGCGCGGTCTCCGGCAACGTCGTCGCCGCACAGGGCGCGACCCCCGTGCAGGTCGTGGGCAACTCCGCGTCCCTGGCGGGCGTGGCCACCGCGATCTCGGACGCCTCGTCCGACGCCACCGCGGGCGGCACGATCGAGACCTCCGGCGAGGACGGCGCGCTGGTCGGCAACGCCGCGGGCGCCCCCGTCGCCCTGCCGGTGCGCGTCAGCGGCGACTCGGCCTCCCTGGGCGGCGTGGCCGACTCGCTCTCCTCGGCCACCACCACCGCGCAGGCGGGCGACGAGCAGCCCGACATCTACGGCGTCCCGGCCTACATCGAGACCGACGGCAGCGGCGGCGGCACCCTCTCCGGCAACGCCGTGGCCCCCGCGGTGTCCGGCCCGGCGGCGGTGGACTGCGACAGCGCCAACCTCGGCGGCAACACCGGCTCGCTGTGCGAGACCACCACCGACGCGGCAGCCGGCGGCGGCACCCGCACCTTCGGCGACGACTCGGTGCTCTCCGGCGCGATCGGCGCGGCCCCGGTGGCCATGCCCGCGCAGGTCCAGTCGAACTGCGGGACCCTCGGCGGCACCTGCGAGACCGACCACACCAACACCGTCACCTCCGACGCCGGTGGCGACGGCTACACCCGCGGCCACGACAGCGTGCTGGGCGGCACCACCGTCACCACGCCGGTCACCGGCCCGGTCGACGCCTGCGGCAACGTGGCGGGCGGCGGCGGCATGGCCGACGCGGTGTGCAACAACACCTCCACCAGCGAGGCGGGCGGCAACACCGGCACCACCGGTGACGACTCCGTCGGCGGCGGCAACAACGGCTCCGTGCCGGTCGCCATCCCGGTCGAGGGCCTGGGCAACGCGGGCGGCGCCATCGGCGACGCCGAGACCGAGGTCATCGAGAACAAGGTCTCCTCCGCGGGCGGCGGCAACAACAGCAACGACGACGCCGCGGTCGCGGGCGCCAACCTGGTGACCGTGCCGGTCGCCGGGCCGGTGCAGGTCTTCGGCAACGGCGCGGGCGCGGTGGCCAACACCGAGACCGAGATGGACGGGGTCAGCTCCGTCACCGCGGGCGGGCCCTCGCAGTCCAAGGGCACCCTGGGCACCCTCTCGGGCAACATCGGCCAGGCCCCGGTGGCCGTGCCCACGCAGGTCTTCGGCGTCGGCGCGCACGGTGTCGGCAACGGCGTGCAGACCGCCACCAACACCACCGACTCGACCGCGGGCGGCGACGCCGTCACCGACGGCACCGACGGCAACCTCGCGGGCAACCTGGTGACCGCCCCGGTCGCCTCGACCGCGCAGGTCTTCGGCTCGGCCGTGGCCGCGGGCGGGGACTCGCTGTCGGTCGCCGACAACGCCACGCAGACCACCGCGGGCGGCTCGGGCACCACCAGCGGCGAGTTCGGCAACATCTCCGGCAACATCGTCGGCGCCCAGGCGCTGCCGGTCGCGCAGGGCTTCGGCGACGCCGTCTCCGGCGTGGCGGGCGACGCCACCGGCGTGGCCACCAGCACCACCGTCGGCCAGTCCGGCGGCGACCTGACCACCAACGGCGACCACGGCTCCCTCTCGGGCAACCTGGTCGACGTCCCGGCGGCGGCCCTGGTGCAGCCGCACGGCGACGCCGTCTCGGCGATCGGCGCGCAGGCCCTCGGCGTCTCCGACAACGTCACCACCGGCTCGGTGGGCGGCACCTCGCAGACCTCCGGCGAGGACGGCCAGCTCAACGGCATCGACCTGACCGCCCCGGTCGGCGTCGACGCCCCGATCTACGACGTGCCCGTCGAGGTGCTGGCCGAGGCCGTCGCCCAGGGCACCCACTTCAGCGACGTCGCCGTCGGCGAGCAGGACCCGATGGCCCTGGCCCTGCCGAAGGCGGGCGTCCTGGAGGCCACCCAGGTCCCGGCGCTGCCCAGCCTGGGCTCGATGTCCAAGCTGCCCGTCGGCAGCACGGCCCGCACCGACGTGCCGAACCCGTTCGCCGAGCTGTTCACCAGCACCCTGAGCGGCCACAACGTGACCGACACCCTGCCGATGAACACCGTCAAGCCCCGCTCGGCCGACCCGGTCACCGACGTCCTGGGCAACCTCTTCGCCGAGGCCCCGCTGGGCGTGACCCCCGGCCAGACCCCGCTCGACGGCGTGTCCGGCATGGTGCCCGCCCAGGGCGCGCACGGCCTGGCCAACGGCGCCGCCGGCCTGGTGACCCTCTCCCCCGCACTGCCCCGCACCGCCGCCCCGGTCATGCCCGGCCTGGACGCGGTGCCCGGTCTGGACAACGTCGAGGGCGCCTTCGCGGGCAACCTCGTCCAGACCCCCTCGGTGGACCGCCTGCCCGTCCAGACCCCCGCGCTGTCGGGCCTGGACACGGCGTCCGCCCTCCCGACTGCCGCCGCCCCCTCCCTGGCGGACACGCAGTCCCGGCTGACCAACCTGGTCGGCTAGTGATCGGCTGACCACCGATCCACTGTGGACGGGCCCCGGAGCCTCGCGCTCCGGGGCCCGTTCGTCTGCGCTCAGACCCGGTACAGCGTCGTCAGGTCCTCGGGCGCGCCCTCCCACAGCGACGGCACGAGCGCGAGGATCGTCGCGGCGAGCACGTGGTCGCCGCTGGAGAGCCGCGGCCGACCGCCGACCCGCGCCCACGCCAGCTCACCCTCGATGATCGTGTTGAAGACGACCGCGATGTCGAGCCACGTCAGGCCGGGGCGCAGCCGCAGGCCGTAGTTGCCCGCGACCTTCTCGTAGACGCCCGCCCAGATCGGCAGCAGCTGATCGAGCTGCGCCTGGCAGAACTCCCGCACCCTGGGGTGGTTGGGCAGCGCGCCCTGGATGACGCTCTGCACGCTGATCAGCGGATCGGCCACGATCGAGTCCACCTCGACGGCCGAGACCGCGCGCACCAGGTCGGCCAAGCTCAGCGTGCGCATCAGCTCGTCGCACGTGCGGTCCATCAGCTCAAGGTGCCTGCGGTGCGGGGCCAGCCGGAACATGTAGGAGATGAGGTCCTCGGTGTAGCGGTCCTTGCGGTCCCACCGGTACCGGAACATGTTGACGCTCAGCGCCCGCCCGCCGCCCGCCCGCTCCAGGATGCGCTCGCGCGAGACCGACTCGAACAGCGCCGAGCGGCTGCCGGAGTCGAAGTCCGGCCCGGTGTGCTGGAGCAGGTCGACCCGCAACAGGTCGAGGCCGATCTCCAGGAACGCCCTGGTCTCGGTGCTGTTGGCCAGCTTCGCCCTGGTCGAGGCGAGCCTGCCCATCCCGATGTCGCGCAGCACCGGGGCCAGGTCGTCGTCGTGGGCGGTGGGTGATCGGCTGCCGGTGGCCATGGGAACCCCTCCGTGGTCATCACCCGGACGGTGCAACCGGACCGGGCGCGCCTCGCTCGGGTTGGGTATCTGGGCGCACCCGGGAGGTGTTACCCGGTTCGGCTCACCCCGCCAGGTCGGCTTGGACAGCCGCATTGGGCCGAGCGGACTCTGGGGAGTGGGACGGGAGGAGGAGTGCGATGTACGTGACCATGAGATTCGCATCGCTGCTGTGGCTGATCGCGGGGGTGGCCTTCGTGACGCTGTGCCTGGTCGCGGTCCTCGGGGCGGGCGCCGCCGGGACCGACGGCCGGGACGAGCGGCCGGAGAGCGTGCTGGTCGAACAGCCCGCCTAGCGCGGGATCGGACCGGGCGGGCTAGGCGAACTGCCAGGAGCGCTTGGAAAGCCCTAGCCAGAAGCCGTCGATGGCGGTGTGCCCGCCTGGTCCGCCCGCCGCGCCCATCGCGACGAACAGCGGGGCGAAGTGCTCGGTGCGCGGGTGGGCCAGTCTGCCAGCGGGGGCCTTGTGCTCGAAGTCCAGCAGGCCGTCGACGTCGCCGGCCAGCAGCGCGCGGTTGCCCCAGTCGTCGAACTCGCTGGACCAGGACGGGACCTCGGTGCCGCGCAGGGCGGACAGGTTGTGGGTGAAGAAGCCGCTGCCGATGATCAGCACGCCTTCGGCGCGCAGCGGGGCCAGCTTCTCCCCGAGGCGATACAGCTCCACCGGGTCCAGGGTGGGCATGGAGATCTGCAGGACCGGGATGTCGGCGGCGGGGTACATCTCCACCAAGGGGACGTACGCGCCGTGGTCGAGGCCGCGTTCGGGGTCATCGGCGGTGCCCGCAAGAAGCTTGCGGACCGAGGCGGCCAGTTCCGGGGCGCCGGGGGCGGGGTAGCGGACCTGGTAGTAGCGGTCGGCGAAGCCCCAGAAGTCGTAGGTCAGCCCGACCGTGGTGGTCGCGCCGATCATGACCGGGGCGGCCTCCCAGTGCGCGGAGACCACCAGGATCGCCGTGGGCCTCGGCAGGTCCGCCGACCACGCGGCCAGCTCGGCCGTCCAGGTGGCGTCGTCGGCCAGCGGCGGGGCGCCGTGGCTGAGGTAGATCACGGGGTGCATGAGAACCGCCAAGTAAGAGTTGAACCTTAAACTATCTTACCTGACGCTTCACTCGATGGTGTTATTCCTGATCGTCGGCTGACACCCCGCTGACCAGCGGTCGACCCGCCGTCCCTCCCGCCGGCATGGTGGGACCCGTCGCGACGGACTCCACCGGACTCACCACTGAAGGGGCAATCGCGTGAGCGACCTCAAGGAACTCGTCGACCACTACCTCACGGCCTGGAACACCCCCGACGATGCCGCCCGCCGGGCCATCATCGCCGACGTCTTCACCGACGACGGCGTCTTCGTCGACCCGTTCATGGAGGTCCAGGGCCACGACGCCGTCAACGGCGGCATCGGCGCCGTCCTGGCCCAGTTCCCCGGCCACGCCCTGACCCGCCTCGGCGACATCGACGACCACCACGGCACCGCCCGCTTCCGCTGGCAGATCGCCCCCGCCGACGGCGGCGAGTCGGTGGTCGAAGGGCTCGACGTGGTCGTCACCGAGGACGGCAAGCTCAAGGGCGTCTACGGCTTCATCGACAAGATGCCCGCCGCCTGATCGCCCCCGGCCGGGGACGCCGCACCGGCGTCCCCGCCCGCGATCACCCCTCGGGCACGCGCGCCGTCCCGTCCGCCACGGTGAAGCGCACCGCGCTGCGGCCCGGCTACACCCGGAACGCGCCCGCGACCAGCTCGACCGGCGCGCTCACGGCGACACCACCCGGTACACCTCGACCCGCGCGGGCCCCGGCAGCAGCGCCGGGTCCTCACCGGGCAGCAGCTCCATCGACGCGATCTTGCGCTGGCCCTCCTCCAGCGAGTCCAGCGACGTCGCCAGCACGACGACCAGCTGCTCGCGCGCGTCGGGCTGCCACAGCACCAGCGTCCGCACCCCGCCGGGGTGCTCGGCCATCGCGGGCTGGATGCGGCGGTCGTTCGCCGCGTCCGCGGCCTGCACGTGCGCCGGGCTCATCGGCCCGGCGAAGTGGTAGAGCCCCGCCGCCCGCGCCGGGCTTCCGGAGTCGGCCATCAGCAGCTCCGAGCGCACCTCGTACCACTGGCCGGGCCCCTCGGCGTCGGCGCGGAAGTCCCACAGACTCAGCAGCAGCTCCTGGCTGCCCGCCAGCGCCCGCAGCCGGACCACCTCCCGCGCACCCTCCACATCGGACCCTGCCGCCACTCTCGCGAACATCGCGCCCACCTCCTTCTCGGTGGGACCAGCCTCGCCGCGATCGGCCTCCAGCGGATCCGTGGAACCACGCAGGTGCGGTACGGGGGTTTCCGGGCCTGGGGTCTCAGTCGAACCCGTTGGCGACCGCCCACGTCGCCGCCTGGGCGCGGTTGGCGACGCCGAGCTTGGCCAGCACGTTGCCGACGTGCGACTCGACGGTCCGCTCCGAGAGCACCAGCCGCTCGGCGATGGCCCGGTTCTGCGCGCCCGCGGCGAGCAGCGCCAGCACCTCGCGCTCGCGCGCCGTCAGCCCGGTGTTCGCCCTGGTCCGGGTGGTGATCGCGGTGATGAGCCGCTCGGCGTCGCGCAGCGCGGGCGTCATGGCGAGCCCGCGCGCGGTCACCGCGGCGGAGCGGGCCAGGGCGAGCGCGCGGGCCGGGTCGGCCTCGGCGAGCACCCCGGCCAGCCCGATCTCGGAGAGCACCCGGTACGGCCGTGCCCCGACGCGGGTCTCGGTCGCGATCGCGGCCGCGTAGTGCCGCTCGGCGTCCTCGGCCCGGCCCAGCATGGCGGCGAGCGCGCCCAGCGGCCGCGACACCGACCCCCGGCACAGCACGCTGCCGCTGCCGGAGGCCAGCAGGTAGCCCGACAGCGGGGCCAGCTCGGTGTAGCAGTGTTCGGCGACGTCGCGGTCGCCGTGCAGCAGGGTCAGCTCGGCGGCGCTGTGCACGATCGGCAGCCACCGTCCGTCGCGCGGGGTCGAGGCCAGCCGCGGGCGCAGCCGGTCCAGGCAGTCGGCGCTGACCTCCGCCAAGCCCGCCCGCGCGGCGAACTCGCCGATGTGGGCCAGCACGATCGGCATCGAGGTCGCCCGCAGCGCCGCCAGGCACGGCTCGACCCCCTCCGCGCAGCGGCCGAGCAGGGCCAGCGGCTCGATCAGGAACGCGAACCGCAGGGCCTGGGCGGCGGGGTCGTCGGTCTCCCGCCCGGCGGCGGTGGCCAGCTCGGACTCGGCCAGCGCCTCGTCGAAGCGGCCCGCGAGCAGCGCGCGCACCCCGCGCATGCGGTGCAGGTGCCAGCGCGCCAGCGCCCAGCCCAGCCGCTCGGACAGCACGGCGAGCGCGTGCAGCTCGGTGTCGAGCACGTCCATCGCGCCCAGCTGCAACGCGGCGTCGACGCGCCAGAGCCGCGCCCACAGCTCGCCGTCGGGCGGAGCCTGGGCGCCCAGCTCCAGCATCCTGCGGGCCGCGGCGAGGCGTTCGGTGACGCCCTCCGGCGCGCTGAACACCTGCTGGCGGGCGCGCAGCGCGTCGGCCAGGGCCAGCGGGTCGCCGGTGCGCTCGGCCAGCTCCAGCGCCGTTCCGCTGGGCTCGGCCGCGGCGGCGGGCAGCAGGTAGGACAGGGTGAGCGCGCGCTGCGCCAGCACCCTGGCCCGCCAGGCGAGCGCGTCGGCGGGCAGCGCGGCCAGCGCCCGGTCGCACAGCGCGGTGATCGCCGGGCCCGACGGCCCGTCGATGCCGCGCACCACCAGCGCCGCGCGGGCCAGCAGCTCCGGCCTGCCCGCGCCGTCGGCCAGGTCGGCGGCCTGTTTGGCCCGCTCCAGCGCCCGGTCGAAGCGGCCTGCCCGGTAGTCGGCGTCGGCGGCGTCCAGCAGCAGCTCGGCGCGCGGGCCGGGGGCGCTGGAGCCGAGCACGGCGCGGGCGGCGTCGGCCAGCTCGGCCGCCCGGTCGAAGGCGAGCGCGCGGGCGGCGGTGGCGGCCGCCGCCCTGGTCGCGGCCACGGCGGCGCGCCTGCCGGGCTCGTCGGCCGCCGAGCGCAGCCGGTGGGTCACCTCGTCGCCGTCGAGGCGTCCGTCGGCGATGGCGTCGGCGAGGCGCGCGTGCCAGGCGATGCGGTCGGCGTCCGGGGTGTCGGCGTAGACGGCGTCGCGGACGAGGACGTGGGTGAACGCCGGTGTCGGCTGCCCGCTCAGCAGTCCGCCGCTGTCCGCGGCGACGACCCGGTCGGGGCTGAACCCGGTCAGCAGGGCGATGGCGTCGACGCCGCACCCGTCGCCCGCGACGGCGCAGGCGCGCACCACCAGCCGCGCGTCCTCGCCCAGCCTGCCCACCCGGGCGGCGATGATCGCGCGCAGCTGTGTGGGCACGCCCAGCGGCCAGCGCCCGTCGGCGGGGGCGGGCCGCCCGGCCGCGCCCGCGTCGGCCAGCGCGCGCAGCAGTTCCGCGGCGTACAGGGGATTGCCGCCGGAGGCGGCGGCGAGCACCGGAGCCCACGACGGATCGGCCCGGCCATCCACATAGGACTTGACGTCGGCGGTGGACCACGGTCGCGGGGTCAGCAGGAGCGTGCCGGAGCGCCCGCGCAGGTCGGCGACCGCGTCGGCCAGCGCGGACCCGGCGCGGGCGTCGCGGAAGCAGGCGACGACCACCAGCCCCGGCCGCTCGGCGGTGAAGCGCAGCAGCCGCAGTGAGGACTCGTCGGCCCAGTGCAGGTCGTCCAGGACCACCAGCGGCCCGCGCTCGCCCAGCGCGTGGGCCACCCGCTCGAACCGCCGCAGCCGCGCACCGACCCGCACCTGCGGCGGCGCGCCCGGCTCCTCGGCCGGGCCGTCGAGCAGCGCGGCCAGCTCGGGGACCGGGCGCAGCGCCTGCCACCACGGCCACAGCGCGGGCGCCCCCTCGTCGGGCAGCGCCCGGCCCCGCAGGACCTCCCGGCCCGCCGCGTCGGCCATCGCCGCGGCGGCGTCGGCCAGCCTGCTCTTGCCGATCCCCGCCGCTCCCGCGACGAGCACCACGGCCCCGCCCCCGCCCACGGCGTCGGCGAGCCCGGCCAGCTCGGCCTCCCGGCCCACCAAGCGCACGCGGAGATTGTGCTGGCAGGCGGGCCGTTTGTCACCGGAGGGCGTCCTGGCGCCGCAGCCAGCCGAGGATCACCTGGTTGGCGTCCTCGGGCAGCTCCTGCTGAATCCAGTGGCCGCAGTCCAGCTCGACCACGTCCACGTTGGGCACGAACTCCGCGAGCGCCGCGGACTTCTGGACCAGGTCCCTGGCGCCGTAGACCATGAGCGCGGGCTGCCGGACGACCGGGTCGGCGGCGGCCAGCAGATGCCAGTTGCGGTCGAGGTTCCGGTACCAGTTGATGCTGCCGGTGAACCCCGTCGCGGTGAAGGCGGAGACGTAGACGGCCAGCTCGGCCTCGCTCAGGAGGGGATCGCCGAGCGGTGTCTCCGCTCTGGCCAGGTTGATCATCGCCATACCCGGCTGGGGAGTCGCGGGGGGCTCGTTGCTGCGGTAGAGGTTGCGGAGGAACCGGTGGGCGTTCTCGTCGAGCACGGCGTCGGCCACGCCGGGCCGCCGGGTGAAGTGCACGAAGTAGTGGTCGCCGCCCAGCGCCTCCTCCATGGCCTCGACCCAGGGCCGCTCCCCGCGAACGGGGTACGGCAGGCTCAGGGCGACCAGCCGGGTCACCCGGTGCGGGTGCAGGAGGGCCAGCCCCCACACGACGAACGATCCCCAGTCGTGGCCGACGAAGGTGGCCTCGTCGTAGCCGTAGTGGTCGAGGAGCGCGACGAGGTCGCCGGTGAGGTGCTCGATGTCGTAGTCCGCCACGTCCGCCGGGCGGGAGGAGTTCCCGTACCCCCGCTGGTTCGGGACGATGACGTGATCTCCACGCCGTTGACGGAGACGAGGGTGGGCTCGGGAAAGTCCGGGATGGACACCGGTCGAGAGGTCATGGCTCCACCTTGGCGACCCGTACCGGACATCCCCTGACCGGTTTCGGTGGGAATCTCGACCGCGTGCGAACCGACCGGCTGGTGGCCGTCCTGCTCCTGCTGCAGCGGCGCGCGCGGGTGACCGCCGCCGAGGTCGCCCGGGAGCTGGAGGTCAGCGAGCGCACCGCGCGCCGCGACCTCGACGCCCTGGCCATGGCCGGGGTGCCGGTGTACTCCGCGCGCGGCCGGGGCGGCGGCTGGCGGCTGGTGGGCGGCGCCCGCACCGACCTGTCCGGGTTGACCGCGGGCGAGGTCCGCGCCCTCTTCCTGGTCGCGGGCCAGGCATCAGCGGCGACGCCCGCGGTGAAAGCGGCCCTGCGCAAGCTCGTGCACGCCCTGCCGGAGCCCTTCCGGGCGCAGGCCGAGGCGGCGGCGTCATCGGTGGTCACCGACCCGCACCGGTGGGGGGCGGTCCGCGGCGGGCACCCGCCTCCCCGCTTCCTCGACGCGCTGCAGGACGCGGTCATCCGCGGCGTGCGGGTGCGCCTGGGCTACACCGACCGCGACGGGGCCGAGACCGAGCGGACCGTCGACCCGCTGGGCATCGTCGTCAAAGGCCCGTCGTGGTACCTGGTCGCCGCGACCGGGGCGGGCAGGCGGAGCTTCCGGGTCGACCGGGTGTCCTCGGCCGAGGAGACCGGCGAACCCGTGCACCGGCCCGAGGGCTTCGACCTCGCCGAGAGCTGGCGGGCGATCACCGACGAGGTCGACCGCGAGCGGACGCCCGTGCGGGCCCGTGCGGTGTGCGCGCCCGACGGGGTGGGCGTGCTGCGGCTGGCGTTCGGCGCACGGCTCGACGTCGTCGGTCCCGCTGCCGACGGCCGCGTCGAGGTCGTGATCGGCGGCCAGGACGAGCGGCTGCTGGCGGGCGAACTCGCCGGGCTGGTCGCGTGGGTCGAGGTGACCGGCCCACCGGGCGTCCGGGAGCACCTGGCCGGGATCGGCGGCGCGCTCGTCGAGCGGTACCGATCGCTGCCGAGCGACAGCGGTCGACGGGGTCAGTTCTGGGCGAGGTCGGTGAACCGGCTGTAGTGCAGCTGGTGGGCCACCACCACCGTCGCCGTCGGCCCGGCACGGTGCTTGGCGACGATCAGGTCGGCCTCGCCGGCGCGCGGGTCGTCGCGCTCCCAGGCGTCCGGGCGGTTGATCAGCAGCACGATGTCGGCGTCCTGCTCCAGGGAGCCGGACTCGCGCAGGTCCGACAGCATCGGGCGCTTGTCGGTGCGCTGCTCGGGACCGCGGTTCAGCTGGCTGATCGCGATGACCGGGACCTCCAGCTCCTTGGCCAGCAGCTTGAGCTGGCGGGAGAACTCCGAGACCTCCTGCTGGCGGGACTCCACCTTCTTGCCCGAGGTCATCAGCTGCATGTAGTCCAGCACCACCAGCCGCAGGTCGTGGCGCTGCTTGAGCCGCCGCGCCTTGGCCCGGATCTCCATCATCGTCATGTTCGGCGAGTCATCGATGAACAGCGGCGCCTCGCTGATCTCGCTCATCCGCCGCGCCAGCTTGGTCCAGTCCTCATCGCCCATGCGCCCACCGCGCATGTCCGCCAAGCGGATCTTCGCCTCGGCCGACAGCATGCGCATGACGACCTCGGTCTTGCTCATCTCCAGGCTGAAGATGACGCTCGTCATGCCGTGGGTGATGGAGGCCGACCTGGCGAAGTCCAGCCCCAGGGTGGAGTTGTGGGTCGGCACCATCGCGCGGCCCGCCAGGTACAGGTGGTCGGCGCTGTCGACCTCGACGCAGCGCACGGGCACGCTGGGCACGGGCCGCACGTCGGTGATGTGCCGCACCGCCTGCCCCGCCCGGCGCCGCTCCTTGTGCAGCAGCCTCTTGTGGTCGAGCCGGAAGACCTCGTCCTCGGTGTCGAACACGACCGCGTCCGCCGCGCCGGGAGCGCACTGGTAGCCCAGGCCGACGACCAGGTCGCGCACGTCCTCGGCGGTCTGGGCGTCGGCGTGGTGGATCGAGCCGTCCGGAGTGACGGTGGCGCCCGCGTCGAGGAGGCCGGCCAGCAGCGCCCGGCGCTGCTCGGTCGAGGCCCGCAGGAACGCGGTGGGGACGCGGGCCGGGCCGCGGTGCGCCAGGCCCAGCGCGTACGGGTCGGCCGGGAGGTCGCGCTCGGGCAGCTCGGCCGGGGCGGCGTTCGCCACCGAGTGGGCGAACCCGCCGTCGGGGTGGCGCAGCGTGGCCGCGATCTGCCGGGTCGTGCGGATGTCGGCGCCCACCGGGCACTGGGTGAACCACTGGTGCTCGGCGTCGGCGACGATCACGGTGCCGTCGGAGAACTCGACCTCGTAGCACGGGCGCTGCGCCATCACCGCGGTCGCGGCGACGACCCGGGTGGGGCGGCCGTCCGCGCCGATCAGCCGGTCGCCCACCTGGACATCGCCCATCGTGGTCCAGCCCTCGGGCGTCGGCAGCGGCGTGTCGAGCGCCAGGGCCTTCCCGACGCCTGGCCGGGCCGCGACGATGATCATCTGCCCGGGGTGCAGGCCGTTGGTCAGCTCGTCGAGGTCGGCGAAGCCGGTCGGGATGCCCAGGGACTGGCCGCCGCGGGAGGCGATGGCGTCGATCTCGTCCATCGTCGGCTGGAGCAGGTCCTCCAGGGCGACGTAGTCCTCGCTCATCGTGCGCTCGGTGACCTCGTAGATGGAGGCCTGGGCGCGGTCGACCACGTCGGTCACGTCGGCGCCCTCGGCGCCCTGGTAGCCGAGCTGCACGATGCGGGTGCCCGCGGCCACCAGGCGCCGGAGGATGGCCTTCTCGGCGACGATCTCGGCGTAGTAGCCGGCGTTGGCCGCCGTCGGCACGGTGGCGATGAGGGTGTGCAGGTACGGCGCGCCGCCGATGCGGCGCAGCTCGCCGCGGCGCTCCAGCTCGGCGGAGACCATGATCGGGTCGGCGGGCTCGCCGCGGCCGTAGAGGTCGAGGATGCAGTCGTAGATGCTCTGGTGGGCCGGGCGGTAGAAGTCGCCGGGGCGCAGGGCCTCGACCACGTCGGCGATGGCGTCCTTGGACAGCATCATGCCGCCGAGGACGCTCTGCTCGGCGGCGAGGTCCTGGGGTGGCTGCCGATCCATGCCGGGCTCCGGCGGAGCGGACATACGGTCGTCGGTCAGCGCCACGGGTACCCCCTTGCATCTCCCGGAGAACGGTACGTCCGGGGCACGACAAGATCGCGTGTCCCGGCGACGCTAGGCCCCATCCGGGCGGTCGCAAAATCGGGCTGTGCACGCGCCTGTGGACAACTTGGGGATGGGTTCACCCGGCTGAGCACAGGTCGCCGCGACCCTGTGGACAGTCTGGGGACAACTTGTGTGGCATACACCGAACTAGCAGGTCAGACCCTGTGCAAAGACTGGGGACAAACTTGTTCGGCGTGTCGCGCCCGTTGCTCCGTTCGGCGTGTCGCCGCACCCCATCGCCCGGCCGGGTGACGCCGGCCTGTGGACAGAATTGTGGACAAGCAGAGCGCCCCTCCCACGGCCGCGGAAGGGGCGCTCTCGCCTGTCGCTGTCAGGTGGCGGAAACCACGATCGTGAACGCGACCGACACCTCGGGGTGCAGGCGGACGCTCACGGAGTGCTTGCCGACGGTCTTGATGTGACCGGACACCTGCACCGCGCGCTTGTCGAGCACGGGGCCACCCGCGCTCTTGACGGCGGAGACGATGTCGGCGTTGGTGATCGAGCCGAACAGCTTGCCCGAGCCCGCGGCGGCCTTGGCCTTCAGCGGGACGGTGCCGAGGTCGGCCAGCTTGGACTTGACCTCCTTGGCGTGGTCCAGGTCGCGGATGCGGCTGGCCTCCTGGGCGCGCCGGATGACCTGGACCTGCTTCTCGGCGCCCTTGGTCGCCAGGATCGCGTAGCCGCGGGGCAGCAGGTAGTTGCGGCCGTAGCCGTCCTTGACCTCGACGATGTCGCCGGGGCCGCCCAGGCCGCTCACGTCGGTGGTGAGGATGAGCTTCATGTCGTCCCCTCCTTAGCGCGCGGTCGAGGTGTAGGGCAGCAGAGCCACCTCACGGGAGTTCTTCACCGCGATGGCGATGTCGCGCTGGTGCTGCGAGCAGTTGCCCGTCACCCGGCGCGCGCGGATCTTGCCGCGGTCGGAGATGTACTTGCGCAGCAGCGTGGTGTCCTTGTAGTCGATGTTGACCGGACGCTGCTTCTTCTCGTCCTTGCAGAACACGCAAACCTTCTTCTTCGGCTTGCGGATGGGTGGCTTGGCCACGTCAGTACTCCTGGATAGCTAGAGCTCGTGGGAAGTTAGAAGGGCGGGTCGTCGTTGAAGCCACCGCCGCCGCCACCGCCGGAAGAGGCGGGCGGCGCGGAGCCCCACGGGTCGTCGGCGGGCGGGGCCGACGGGCCACCGCCGAAGCCGCCGCCACCGGAACCGCGGCTGACCTTGTTCACCTTGGCCGTGGCGTAGCGCAGCGAGGGACCGACCTCATCGACCTCAAGCTCGATCACGGTGCGCTTCTCGCCCTCGCGGGTCTCGAACGAACGCTGCTTGAGCCGCCCGCTCACGATGACCCGCGCGCCCCTGGTGAGGGACTCGGCCACGTTCTCCGCCGCCTGGCGCCAGATGTTGCAGCGCAGGAACAGCGCCTCGCCGTCCTTCCACTCGCCCGACGCCTTGTCGAAGGTGCGGGGGGTGGACGCGACGGTGAAGCTCGCCACGGCCGCCCCGGAGGGGGTGAACCGCAGCTCGGGGTCGGCGGTCAGGTTGCCGATGACGGTGATCGTCGTGTCGCCAGCCATTGCCCGCGCCTCAGGCGTTCTCGCGCCGCAGGACCTTGGTCCGCAGCACGGACTCCTGCAGCGAGAGCTGGCGGTCCAGCTCCTTGACGGCGTCGGGCTCCGAGTTGATGTCGAGGACGGCGTAGATGCCCTCGGTGTGCTTCTTGATCTCGAAGGCGAGGCGGCGCTTGCCCCAGATGTCGACCTTCTCCACGTTGCCGCCCGACGTGCGGATGACGTTCAGGAACGTCTCCAGCGACGGGGCGACGGTGCGCTCATCGAGTGTGGGGTCGAGGATGACCATGACCTCGTAATGACGCATGAAGACCACTCACCTCCTGTGGACTCGGCGGCCACGGACTTTCCGTGGCAGGAGGGTCTGCGCCGGTCAGCCTAACAAGCCCCCGTCAGGTCCTGCGCAGCACCCAGGTGCGCACGAGCGCGCCGGTCAGCACCGACAGCAGCAGCACAGCCGCGAGCACCGGGAAGGCCACCTGGCCGCGGCCCGCGCCGTCGACGGGCAGGGCCTGCGCGCCGCCCGCGGTGCTGATGCCGGGGTCGCCGCCGAGCAGGCCGAACTCGGGGCTGTAGCCGGGGACGCAGCCGGAAGCGCAGCCGTAGCGCTGGGCCGGGCTGGGCGCGAAGCGGCCCGCCTCGGCGACCGGGATGCCGCCGTAGTCGCGCGGCGGGGTGCGGGCGAACTGGGCCGGGTCGTACAGCGAGACCTCGTCGGGGCCCGCGTCGCCGCCGCCGACCGGCTGGGCGTTGGGGGTGGTCGACGGGTCGCCGCCGGGTGAGTGGCCGGGGGGCCCGGGGGGATCGGTGCGGCCGGGGACCTCGCCGGGGGTGTCGCCGGTGGGGTTGATCGCGCGCACCGCCATGCCGCAGCCGTCGGTGACCAGCTCGCGCACCGAGGCGGTGACGGCGTCGGCGGCCGGGGCGATCTCGCGCATCGGCGCGACCACCGCGACGACGGCTTCGGCGATGTCCTCCCCGGCGATCTCGCCCGCGCCGTCGGGCACGGTCCCGACCGGGATGCTCCCGCCGAGCGGGAACGCCAGGCCGACCGCGGCCGCCGCGAGCCCGCCCAGCTCGTCGCGCGCGGCCTTGGCCACCATGCGCGACACCGCGACCCGGGAGAGGTGCACGGGCTGACCGCGCAGGGCGTGGACGCTCTGCCCGCAGTCGACGGCGAGGAACGGCAGCGGCGCGGCCGCCGCGCCGGGTGCGGCGAGGAGGGCGGCCAGCGCGGCGGTCACGGCGACGCCGAACGACCTGCGCACGTCCTGGGGTCCTTCCGACTGGGCTGTGTGGTCGTCACCCTAGATCGTCGGTCAACCCTTGACGGATCAGGCGGCCGTTCGGCGCAGAACCCACGTGCGCACGAGGGCGGCGGTCACGCCGGAGAGGATCAGCACGGCCAGCAGCACCGGCAGCGCGATCCGGTTGCCGACCGGCCCGCCGATCGCCTCGGCGTGGCCCGCCGCCTGCACGCCGTCGCCGCCGGACTCGCCGCCGAGGATGCCGAACTCGGGGGTGTAGCCGGGCACCGCGCCGCCGTAGCGGACCGCCGGCGACGGGCTGAACAGGCCGGGCGAGAAGACCGGGATGCCGCCGTAGTAGTCGCGGGGGGCGCGGCCGAGGCCGTCGTAGAGCGGCGGGGTGCCGATGCCCGCGCCGCCGCCGAGGATCGGGTTGGAGACGCCGGGGACGCCGCCACCGCCGCCGCCGGGGTTGCCGCCGCCGGGCTGGTTGGGCGAGCCGCCGCCGGGGTTGCCGCCGCCGGGTGGGTTCGGCTGGCCGGGGCCAGGACCGGGGCCGGGGGCGCTGCCGCCGGGCAGCACCCGGCCGACGGTGCCCTCGACCACCTTGCCGACGGTCTCGCCGCCTTCCTGGACCGGTTCGGCCACGGCGTTGACCACGTCGACGACGATGCCGCAGCCGGTGGTCAGCGCGCCCTGGACCTGGGTGACGATGCCCGCGAGCGCCGGGCCGATCAGCGGCACCTTGGAGATGGCGCTCTTGATGCGCGGGACCGCGGCCGCGGCGATGGTGCCGCCGCCGATGGTGGTGTCCGCGTTCGGGATGACCCCCAGCGGGATGTTGCCCATGGTGCTGAGCGCGTCCTCGACGCCGCCTGCGAGGCCGGGGCCCAGCAGCGGCACCGCGCGCACGATGGAGAGCACCGGGCCGAGCACCGCGCTCGGCGCCAGCGAGATCGGGGTGCCGGGCGCGCCCTGGATGGAGGCCGCGCAGCTGCCCACCACGATGGGCTCGGCGGCCGCGGCCTGCGTCGCGCCCGCCACCAGGCCGGCCGACGCCCCACCCAGCACCAGGGCCAGGCCGGCCGCGATCGTCCGGACGCGCCGTCGCATGATCATCCTCCGGGGTACCCGCGAGTAGCTTCAATGATGAAAACGACGGTAACCCGGCCGCGTGACGCCGACCAGTGGAGATTCCCTACTTTCAGCTACGGGTGGCCCGGATGGAGCAGAGCGTGACCACGCATGGTCCGCAAACGCTCACCCCAGCAGGTGAGGGCTACCACACGACACCCCGGCGACTACGCTCGCGTCCCATGAGCATCGGCGCCCACGTCCGCGATGACGACCCCATCGGCGCAGCGCGCGAGCGCGGCGCTGAAGTCGTGCAGTTCTTCCTCTCCGACCCGCAGGGCTGGGCCGCCCCGGAGCCGCACCCGCAGACCGACGCGCTGCTGTCCGAGGACCTGACCGTCTTCATCCATTCGCCCTACCGGGTCAACTTGGCCAGCACGAACAACCGCATCCGCATCCCGTCCCGAAAGCTGGTGGTGCAGCACGCGGAGGGGGCGGCCAAGGTGGGGGCCAAGGGACTGGTCGTGCACGGCGGCCACGTCGTCAAGGACGCCGACCCCGCCGAGGGCCTGGTCAACTGGCGCAAGTTCTTCGAGCGGCAGAGCAAGGAGGGCGGGTTCGCGGTGCCGATCCTCATCGAGAACACCGCGGGCGGCGACAACGCCATGGCCCGCCGCTTCGACATGCTCGCCCGGCTGTGGGACGAGGTCGGCGAGTTCGGCGCCGGGTTCTGCCTGGACACCTGCCACGCCTTCGCCGCCGGTGAGGACCTGGTCGGGATCGTCGACCGGGTGAAGGCGATCACCGGGCGCATCGACCTGGTCCACCTGAACAGCTCCCGCGACGAGTTCGACTCGGCCCGCGACCGGCACGACAACATCCGCACTGGCACCATCGACGCCGAGCAGCTCGTGGCCGTCGTGGCGGCGGCGGGCGCGCCGGTCGTCGTGGAGACGCCGAGCGAGGGCCAGGCGGAGGACATCGCGTACCTGCGCGCCGCGCTCGGGCGGTGACCGGCGTGACCCCAGGAGTGACCGCATCAGGGAAGGCGGCGGCCGGCGTGCCCGATGGCTCCCCCGACCGGGAGAAGCCCGTGGTCGGCCTCGGCAGGGCGGCGCTGGCCGTGCTCGTCCTGATCTGCGGGTTCACCCTCTTCCTGGGGTTCGCGAACAAGGACCGCTGCACCGGCCCGGAGTTCGACGCGTGGGGCCGCAGCGGCCCGGACTTCGACACCCGCAAGTACATGGACGTCTGCTACTCCGACATCCAGTACCTCTGGATCGGCCGCGACATCGACAAGCACGTGTTCCCCTACGTGCACGGCGGCATCAACGAGCGCGGCGAGATGGTCGGCGGCGCGGTGGAGTACCCGGTGCTCACCGGCCTGATGATCTGGGCGGGCGCCCTCTTCGCCACCACCGACGCGGGCTTCCTGCTGTACTCGGCGCTGCTCATGGCCCCGTTCGGCCTGGCGACGGCGTGGCTGCTCGGCAGGCTCTCGCGCTGGCGGGCGCTGCTCTGGGCGCTGTCGCCGCCGATGGTGCTCTACGCCTTCCACAACTGGGAGCTGCCGGTCGTGGCGTGCGCGGTGGCGGCGGTCTACGTCGTGCACCGCGGCTGGGGCAAGCGCGGCGCCGACCGCCCGCTGCGCCAGCGCGCCTACGTCGCCGCGGCGCTGCTCGGCATCGGGTTCGCGTTCAAGATCTACCCGGCGATCTTCGTGCTGCCGCTGATGCTCTACGTGGTGACCGGCGGCGTGCGCGGCCGTGAGCTGCCCGAGGGCCGCACCAGCGACGTCCCCGGCATGGTCCGCACGGCGCTGGTGGCCATGGGCACCGCGGTCGCGGTCAACATCCCGTTCGCGGTGGCCGGGTTCAACGGCTGGCTGGCCTCGTTCGCCTTCCAGGGCATGCGCAAGGCCGACATCTCCTCGAACTCGATCTGGTTCTGGGCGCTGCGGCCGAGCTCCAACACCGACAACGCCGTCGTGCACGGGCTCATCGGCATCGCCTCACCGGTGTTCATGTTCGCCTCCTTCGGCGTGGCCTGCTACGTCGGCTGGTCGCGCTACCAGCGCGAGGGCACCTTCCCGTGGGTGGCGGTCTCGGCGGCGATGCTCTGCGGGTTCCTGCTGCTGCACAAGGTGCACTCGCCGCAGTACACGCTGTGGCTGGTGCCGATGTTCGTGCTCATGCGGATCAAGTGGGGCTGGATCATCGCCTACTTCTTCGCCGACCTGGCCATGGGCGTCGGCATCTTCCTGTGGTTCGGCGAGATCGCCGCCGACCGGCCCGCGGGCATCTACGACGGGTTCGCCGCGCAGGCGGTGATGGTCGGCGTGTGGGGCAGGGCCGGGCTGCTGATCGGGCTGTTCATCGCCTTCCTGGCGGCCCGCTCGACGGTCGACCCGCCGCTGATGACCCGCCAGGACGAGTTCCTGCCCGCCAAGAGCTAGACCAGCGCGGGCCGCGGGGTGAGCGCGCGCCTGCGGTGCACCAGCGTCTCGGTGGTGATGAGCAGCAGCGCCGCCCACACCATCGCGAAGCCGATCCAGCGGGCGGTGGTCATCTCCTCGCGGAAGACGAGCAGGCCGATGAGGAACTGCAGCGTCGGGGTCACGTACTGCAGCAGGCCCAGGGTCGCCATCGGCACCCGGGTGGCCGCGGCGCCGAAGAGCAGCAGCGGGATGACGGTGACCAGGCCGGTGGTGGCCAGCAGCACCGCGTGGCCCCAGCCGTGCGCGCCGAAGGTCGCCGTGCCCGATCCCGCCAGGAACACCAGGTAGCCGCCCGCCAGCGGCACCAGCAGCGCGGTCTCCATGGCCAGGCCCTCGACGGCGCCGATGTTCGCCTTCTTCTTCATCAGCCCGTAGGTGGCGAACGTGCCCGCCAGGGCCAGCGCCAGCCACGGCAGGTCGCCGTAGTCGATGGTCAGCTGCACCACGGCGGCGAACGCCACGACCAGCGCCGCCCACTGCACCCTGCGCAGGCGCTCACCGAGCAGCAGCACGCCGATCAGGATCGTGACCAGCGGGTTGATGAAGTAGCCCAGCGACACCTCGACGACGTGGCCGTTGTTCACGCCCCAGATGAACAGGATCCAGTTGACCCCGATCACCACGGCCCCGACGCCGATGAGCCCCATGGTCCGCCCGTCGCGCAGCACCGCCCGCAGCGCCGCCCACTTGCGCACGGCGACCAGCAGCGCCGCCACGGAGACCAGCGACCACAGCACCCGGTGCGCCAGCACCTCGACAGGCTCCGAGGGCGTCAGCAGCGGCCAGTAGAGCGGGAAGAACCCCCACGCCACGTACGCCCCGAGCCCGGCGAGAAAGCCGTTCTCCCGAGTGCCCACCGCACCCCTCCGATCATCCCACCCATCGTCACCTCTGAGGACACCGCTGTCGACCGAGTTGTTCCCGGAGTACCCCAGTTCATAGGACCCGCCGCCGGGCGGCCCCGGGCGTGCGTGCCGACCGGAAAGGCGCCGGTTCCACGTGGAACCAGCCGAGGTGGCCGTGCCCTTCGACTAGACGGGCGCCTCGGCCTTGCCTCGGGTGAACCGCTTGAGAGTGAACTTGTCGGGGGCGCCGTCCAGCACGCCGCCGATGGGGTCGTCGTCGCCGTGGGCGCGGACGAGGTCGCGGTCGGGCTTGTAGATCTCGATGACCACCAGGACGCAGAGGGCGATGACCGCGAGGCCGCGGGCGACCACGAAGCCGAGGAACCAGTCCTGCGGCAGCCCCTTGTTGTCGGTGCCCAGGTAGAAGAACATCCGGGGCGCCCACAGGGCGGCGTCGATCGCCATCCAGGCCAGCAGCGGTTTCCAGCGCGGGATGGCCAGGATCGCCAGCGGGACCAGCCACAGCGAGTACTGCGGGCTCCACACCTTGTTCGTCAGCAGGAACAGGGCGACCACCAGGAAGCACAGCTGCGCGACCCGGGGCCGCGTCGGCGCGTGCCAGGCGATGAACGCCACGCCCGCGCACGCGGCCAGGAACAGCAGCGCGGTGACCGTGTTGAGCACCGACGGCGGCTCCTTGAAGCCCAGGACGCCGTCGAAGCCCGGCCAGTTCAGCCACTGCATGATGACGTTGTAGATCGAGTCCGGGTCCGCGCCGCGGGTCGAGTTGAGGCGGAAGAACTCGCCCCAGCCCCGCGCGGTGTCCGGGTGCAGGAAGAACGGCGCGTTCACCGCCGCCCAGGTGCCGATCGCCGCCGCCGCGGTCAGCCACCACTCGCGCATCTTCCCCGAGCGCAGGCACAGCACCAGCAGCGGACCGAGGAGGAACAGCGGGTACAGCTTCGCCGCTCCGCCCAGGCCGAGGAGGATGCCTGCCAGGACGGGCCGCTTGCGCGCCCAGGCCAGCAGGGCGCACGCCGCGAACGCGGTCGGCAGCGTGTCGAAGTTGGTGAAGGCGTGCACGATGACCAGCGGTGACAGCGCGATGAACGCCGCGTCCCACTTGCGCCGCCGCGCGCACATCGCCACCGCCCACAGCGTGATCAGCCAGGCGAGGCCGAGCCAGACGGCGGTGATGTCGAAGTAGACGACCACTTCCAGGCCGGTCGGCAGCCAGCCCGACTTGGCGATCTCCACCCAGCCCTGCGCCATCTGGGCGTTGACCCACATGAACATGCCGGTCAGCACCGGGTACTCCATGTACCGCTCGTGCTGGGTGGGCTTGCCCTCGTCGTCGTACCACATGGTCGCGTACGGGAAGCCGCCCTTGTCCAGGCGCTCGGCCCCGTACAGCGGGACAATGTCGGAGTAGCACATGGCCACGAACTGCCTGCTGCCGCTCCAGTCCAGGCCGAGTGACCCGTCCTGGCCCGCGTTCTGCTGGATGCAGGCGGCCTTGCCGAACCAGCTCAGCGCCAGGGCGACCACGCCCAGCAGCAGCGCCACCCGCAGCGGCGTCCAGAACCAGTGCCTGCCGACCACCGCGTGCTCGCCGATCGGCCCGCCCAGCGGGATGCTGGCGTCGCGGCCCATCGACTCGGTCAGCGACGGGCGCACCCGCTCGTCGGGCCCGAGCGTCGCGGTGTCCGGCACGCCGGTGGACAGGCGTGCGTCCGGCTCCCCGACGGGCGACTCTCCAGCACCCCGCTCTTCACCTGGCACGGCGCGATGCTACGGCCTGCGGTGTTCGGGCGGCGTAGGAGTTCCTAGGGTCCGGGGAACGGGAGTCCCGGCCCGTCGTCGTCGTCGCCCGGCCTGCCCGGTCGGGTCCGCGTCGTCGTGGAGGTCTCCTCGCCGGGCTCGGTCGGCTCCGTGTCGGTCGGTTCCTCGGTGGTGGTCGTCGGTTCCTCGGTGGTGGTGGTCGGCTGCTCGGTGGTCGTGGTCGTCGGCTGCTCGGTGGTGGTCTGCGTCTGCGTCTCCACCTCGATCCGGCCGATCGGCTCGTACGGGCCGAAGTCGACCATGTCCGACTTCTCCAGGTAGCGGTCCATGAACAGCTTCCAGATCTCGCCCGGCAGACCGCTGCCGTAGATGATCGTGCCGTCGCCGTCGATCAGCCTGCGCTCGCTCTTGTCGCCGGTCAGCGAGACCGCCGCCGAGATCTGCGGGGTGTAGCCGACCATCCACGCCTTGGCGTTGTGCTTGGTCTCCACGCCCTCGGGGTTGACGTACTGGTGCGTGCCGGTCTTGCCCGCGCACTCGCGGCCGCCGCCGCAGCCGATGCCGGAGTACTCCGGGACGGGCAGCAGCGACTCGGTGACGTTGCGGGCGATCTTGGCGTTGGTGTCGCGGTCGGCGTCGAAGGCCAGCTTGTCCTGGTTGTCGGGGTGGATCGAGGCGTCGTAGACGATCTCGCCCTTGGCGTCGAGCACCTTGGCCACCAGGTGCGGGGCCCGGTAGGTGCCGTTCGCGGCGAAGGTCGCGTAGGAGGAGGCCATGTCGGTGGTGCTGACCAGCGTGTCGCCACCGCCGATGGCGATGTTGATGCTGCGGTCCTTGATCGGCACCCGGATGCCCGCCTGCTTGGCGGCCTCGGCGACGCCCTTGGGCCCGACGTCGTTGTAGACCATGTCGCTGAAGACGACGTTGAGCGATTCCTTCATCGCCTCGGCGACGGTGCACTGGCTGCCGCAGCGCGGCTGCGAGGCGTTGCGCACGATCTTGGTCTGCTGGCCCTCCGGCCCGAACGCCTTGGGCGTGCTGTCGTATATCTTGCCCAGGCCCTCACCGGTCTTGAGCAGCGCGACCAGGTCGAACGGCTTGAACGAGGAGCCCGGCTGCTGCAGCGCGGCGGCGAAGTCGAACTCCCAGCCGCGCTGGCCGCCGTAGTAGGCGCGGATCGCGCCGGTGTTCGGGTCGACGGCGACGAGGGCGGGGTGCAGGTTCTTCGGCTGGCCCTTCATCACCTCGGCGACGGCCTTCTCGGCGATCGTCTGGGCGCGCGGATCGATCGTCATGATGATCGTGTAGCCGCCCGCCTTGATCTCCTCCTCGGAGATGCCCTTGCCGGTCAGCTCCTCGAAGGCGAGCGCGGTGAGGCCCTTGCGCGGGCCGGGCAGCGCGGACTTGGTGTCCTCGGCCTTGACCGGGGTCGGGAACTCGCCCTTCTCGTCCGGGGTCATCCAGCCGAGGTCGACCATGCGCTTGGTGACGTAGTTCCAGCGCTGCTGCTGGTACTCGGGGTTGTTGGCCCGGCCCGGCGCCTGGATCATGCCCGCGAGCAGCGCGGCCTGCGACTTGGTGAGCTTCTTGATGTCGTCGAGGTTGAAGTAGGCCTTCGCCGCCGCGGCGGCGCCGTAGGCGCCCTTGCCGAAGTAGATCGTGTTCAGGTAGGCGGTGATGATCTCTTCTTTGTCGTAGGTCTCGCTCATCTTGTAGGCCTTGACGACCTCCTCCCACTTGCGCGCGAGGGTGGCGTCGTCCTGGCCGCTGGAGATCTTGATGTACTGCTGGGTGATGGTCGAGCCGCCGCCCGCCTCGCCCTTGATCTGCTTGAGCACCGCGCGGGCGATGCCCCCGAGGTCGAAGCCCGCGTTGGACTCGAAGGTGTCGTCCTCGGCGGCGTAGACCGCCTTCTTCATCTGGTCCGGGATCTGCTCGTAGGTGAGCATCTTCCGGTTGCCGCCGTCCTCGGCGACCTTGGTCATCTCGGTCTTGCCGTCGGCGTACTTGAAGGTGACGACCTGGTTCTGCTTCTGCGCGACGGACGCGGGGTCCTCGACCTCGACCATCTGGTAGGTGATGAAGAACGCCACCACCGGCATGACGATGCCCAGCGCCGTGCACACGTACGCCGTGCGGCGCACGCGCCGCCAGATCTTCTTGCGCCGGGCGAGCTTGGTGTCGCCCGCGGGCCGCTGCGGCTGGTCGTCGTAGTCGTCGTCGTAGCCTTGGTCGTAGAACGCCGCGTCGTCGTCGGGCTCGCGGTGGGTGAGCAGCGAGGGCTCGGGCTTGGGGCGGTCGGTCGATGGCTGGCGCAGCAGAACCGTCGGGTCCTGCGCGGGGTCGCGTCGGGGGGGACCGCCGGGGGCTCCAGGGCCGCCGGGGCCGGTGGGGCCGCCAGGTCCGCCAGGACCGCCAGAGCCGTTCGGGCCACCCGGAGAGCGGAAGCCGGGCGGCGGGGTGCCGGGTCCGCCCATGGGCGGCCTGCCGGGTCCGGGCCTGCCAGGTCCGCCGGGGCCGTTCGGCCCGCCGGGACCACTGGGACCACTGGGACCGCCAGGACGACCAGGGCCGCCAGGCGCACCGGGACCGCCAAATCCACCGGGACCGCCGGGACCGCCGGGGCGCCCGGGGCCACCAGCGGGCATCGGCGGACGACCGCCGGGGCCCTGGTGGGCGGGGCCCTGACCGGGCCCTTGCCTGCCGGGGCCCTGCGGACCGGGCTGGCCCGGCCTGCCCGGCTGCCCGGGGGGCGGACCGGCGGGCGGCCTGCCCTGCGGCGGCGGCGGGCGGTGCTGGGCCGGGCGCGACGGCTGGCTGCCGCGCTCGTCGTCGAACTGCGGGCTCCAGAACCCGGTGCGCTCCTCCGGAGCGTGACCGGAGTCCGGATCGTCGCCGGCGGGCCAGTCGGGCTCATCCCGCCGGTGGCGGTCACGGTGGTCGTTCACGCAAAGCCTCCAGATCGGCGCCCCGGTTCGGGGGCGTCGTCGTGCCCGGCGGACCGCGCGGGCGCGACTCTCGCCGCGCCGGTCACTCGGCCGCCGTCTTCCTGCGGTTTCCCGGGGCGCGCACGCCCCCGGTCCCCAGGACGTATGACTGCACCAGGTGGTTCCAGGAACAGGTGCGGCAAACCTCGACGACGTGCACGGTGAACTCCGAGAACGCCGTGGCCATCCTGGTCAGCTCGTCCGGGGTGCGGGCCGAGCCCGCCAGGTGTTTGATCTCGTCGCCGTAGACCCAGCTCACCCTGGTGAGCTGCTCCTTGCGACAGACCGGGCAGGCCACGTCCGTCGGGTCGCCGTGGAACTTGGCCGCCCGCAGCAGGTAGGGGTTGGCGTCGCACACCTCGGAGGTGCCGACCCGGCCCGCGTGGACGTCCGCGAGCAGCGTCCTGCGCTGCAACGCGTAATCCACCACCTGCCGCTGGGTTCGCACGACCGACAGCGTACGCGGGCCCAATATCACGGTGCCGGTCCGATCGGCCGAGACGACATGCGTGAAACGGCCGAATCCGGGTATCAATACCCCCTGACCGGCCCGGTTGCCGGATCTCCCACCCGGCGTGGCCATGGCCACAGGCGCTCAAGTTGTGTGCGGGCTGATGTATCGGCACGATATAGTGAGTCGGTAGGTCAAGCAGCTCTCGTCCGTGCGCGCAGGAGGTGGCCCGTGCTCGACTTCGCGATCCTCGGGCTGCTGCACGAAGCCCCGATGCACGGCTACGAGCTGCGGAAACGACTGCACGACGTGCTCGGCGCCTGGCGGACGTTCTCCTACGGGTCGCTCTACCCGACGCTGCGGCGGCTGCTGCGCGCCGGGCTGATCGCCGAGGAGGCGCCCGACCCGAGGAAGTGGGGCGGGCGCGCCAAGCGGGTCTACAAGCTCACCGCCGACGGCAAGGAGCACTTCGCCGGGATGCTCGCCGACGCGGGCCCCCAGACCTGGGACGACGAGAGCTTCGGCGTGCACATGGCCTTCTTCTCGCGCACACCCGCCGAGGTCAGGATGCGCATCCTGGAGGGCAGGCGCCGTTGCGTCGAGGAGCGCAGGGAGGGCTTCCGCAGCTCCATGTCCCGAGCGGGTGAGCAGATCGACCGCTACACCCGCGAGCTGCACCGCCTCGGCCTGGAGACCAGTGAGCGCGAGGTCCGCTGGCTCAACGAGCTGATCGCCAACGAGCAGCGCGAACAGCGCGAAGCGGACTGACCGACCAGGGCCGGACTGACACGCGCCACCACGGGCAGCACCACCTAAGCGGCAGCAAGGGCGCTGCCACCAGGCACTACACCGCGCACCGCGCGGGCTACAAGGAGAAGGGAATCCGACATGGGCGGTAACCGCCGGAAGGTGCGGGTGGCCATCGTCGGCGTCGGGAACTGCGCCGCGTCGCTCGTCCAGGGTGTGCACTACTACCGCGACGCCGATCCGGCGACGCGGGTGCCGGGTCTGATGCACGTGCAGTTCGGCGACTACCACGTCGGCGACGTCGAGTTCGTCGCCGCGTTCGACGTCGACGCCAAGAAGGTCGGCCGCGACCTGTCCGAGGCGATCGTGGCCAGCGAGAACAACACGATCAAGATCTGCGACGTGCCCCCGCTCGGGGTCACCGTGCAGCGCGGGGCCACCCACGACGGGCTGGGCGAGTTCTACCGCCAGATCATCACCGAGTCCGACGAGGAGGCCGTCGACGTCGTCGCCGCGCTCCGCGAGGCCGAGGTCGACGTGATGGTGTCCTACCTGCCGGTGGGCTCCGAGGACGCCGACCGCTACTACGCGCAGTGCGCCATCGACGCGGGCGTGGCCTTCGTCAACGCCCTGCCGGTGTTCATCGCCTCGGACCCGGAGTGGGCGGCGAAGTTCACCGAGGCGGGCGTGCCGATCGTCGGCGACGACATCAAGTCCCAGGTCGGCGCCACCATCACCCACCGGGTCATGGCCAAGCTGTTCGAGGACCGCGGGGTCGAGCTGCAGCGCACCTACCAGCTCAACTTCGGCGGCAACATGGACTTCATGAACATGTTGGAGCGCAGCCGCCTGCAGTCGAAGAAGATCTCCAAGACGCAGTCGGTGACCTCCCAGATCCCGCACGAGATGGCCAAGGCCGACGTGCACATCGGCCCGTCGGACCACGTCCCGTGGCTCGACGACCGCAAGTGGGCCTACGTGCGCCTGGAGGGCCGCTCCTTCGGTGACACCCCGCTGAACCTGGAGTACAAGCTGGAGGTCTGGGACTCCCCGAACTCCGCGGGTGTCATCATCGACGCGGTCCGCGCCGCCAAGATCGCGCTGGACCGCGGCATCGGCGGCCCGATCCTGTCGGCGTCGTCCTACTTCATGAAGTCCCCGCCGGAGCAGTACTCCGACGACGACGCCTTCGAGGCCGTCGAGGCGTTCATCCGCGGTGACGTGGAGCGCTAGGCCGAACGCGCCCCGGGGGGCCGCCACCTGACGGGTGGCGGCCCCCCTGCCTGTGGAGCAGGGTTGGGAAGCGAGTGTTAGTCGCGCGTTCACCGGGATGACCGCCGCTCATGGCCTGCGGCTCCTAGGTTCGCGCCGTTCCCGACCCACCACGGCCGCCCACGCCCGGACGGCCACGAGGAGGCACCGTGTCGTCTGACGGCCGGATTCCCTTGCCCCTGCTCCCCACCACGCCCCCGACCGGCCGTGCCGCGGTGACCTGCGAATACCGCTGTGGCAACGCCTGCGCCCACGAGGCGCCCAACACCTCCGGCAACGAGTACTTCGGCGACGTCGTGCGCGGGATCGTCTCCCGCCGCGGCATGCTGAAGGCCGGAGCCGTGCTCGGCATCGCGGGCGCGGGCATCGCCGCCACCGGCGGAGCCGCCGCCGCGGCGCCCGGCGCTCCCGGCCGTGGCCACGGCCCCAAGCCGCCGCGCGGACTGGACTTCGAGCCCGTGGCCCCCAACCGCCTCGACGCCCTCGTCCCCCCGCGCGGCTACCGCCAGGACATCGTCATCCGCTGGGGCGACCCGGTGCTGCCCGGCGCCCCGCGCTTCGACTTCCACAACCAGACCGCGGCCGCGGCCAACAAGCAGTTCGGCTTCAACAACGACTTCTGCGGCCTGGTGCCGCTGCGCCGCGACGCGTGGCTCATGGTCAGCAACCACGAGTACACCACCGAGACGTTCATGTTCACCGACTACGACCCGGCCAACCCGACCCGCGAGCAGGTCGAGATCGCCTGGGCCAGCCACGGCCTGTCGGTGGTCGTCATCGAGCGCGACAAGCGCTCCGGCACGGTCAAGGCGAAGGTGGACCGCCACTACAACCGCCGCCACCCGCTCACCGCGCCGTTCACCGTCTCCGGCCCGGTCGCGGGCAGCGACCTGCTCAAGACCACCGCCGACCCGACCGGGCGGCTGGTGCTCGGCACGCTCAACAACTGCGCGGGCGGCGTCACGCCGTGGGGCACGATCCTGACCGGTGAGGAGAACTTCAACCAGTACTTCGCCAACGCCGACCAGGTCACCGACCCGGTGGTGAAGGCCCGCATGGCCCGCTACGGCTTGTCGGGCGGCGCGAGCGGCCGCAAGTGGGAGCGCTTCGACGACCGCTGGGACCTGGCCAAGGAGCCCAACGAGGCCAACCGCTTCGGCTGGATCGTCGAGATCGACCCGTACGAGCCCGACGCCAAGCCGGTCAAGCACACGGCGCTGGGCCGCTTCAAGCACGAGGGCGCCAACGTCCACGTCGCGCGCGACGGCCGCGTCGTGGCCTACATGGGCGACGACGAGCGCTTCGACTACATCTACAAGTTCGTCTCCCGCCACCGCATGCTGCCCGGCAACAGCCGCTGGGCGCGTCACCACAACAAGAAGCTGCTCACCGAGGGCACGCTCTACGTCGCGAAGTTCACCGGCGACTCCCCTGCCTCGGAGATCGACGGCACCGGGACGCTGCCCTCCGACGGGGAGTTCGACGGCAGCGGGAAGTGGATTCCGCTGGCCTCGGGCCGCACATCGTTCGTGCCGGGGATGTCGGCCGAGGAGGTCTACGTCTTCACCCGCCTGGCGGCGGACAAGGTCGGCGCGACCAAGATGGACCGCCCCGAGGACGTCGAGCCCAACCCGCGCGACGGCCGCGTCTACGCGGCGCTGACCAACAACACCGACCGCGGCAAGGCGGGCAAGGAGGGCGCGACCGAGATCAACCCGCGCAACGCCAACCGCCACGGCCACGTCCTGGAGTGGGAGGAGCACCGCGGCGACAACACCGCCACCACCTTCCGCTGGCGCCTGCTGCTGGTCTGCGGCGACCCGAACTCCCCGGACACCTACTTCGGCGGATACGACAAGACCCAGGTCAGCCCCATCTCCTGCCCGGACAACCTGGCCTTCGACAAGTACGGCAACCTCTGGGTCTCCACCGACGGCAACGCCCTGGGCGCCAACGACGGCCTGTTCGCGACCACCACCACGGGTCGCGAGCGCGGGCACCTCAAGCAGTTCCTCACCGTCCCCGTCGGCGCCGAGACCTGCGGCCCGGTCGTCACCGAGGACTTCGTGCTCGTCTCCGTCCAGCACCCCGGCGAGGTCGACGGCGCCGACGCCAACAACCCGGCCTCGCACTGGCCCGACGGCGGCGACTCCCAGCCCCGGCCGTCGGTCGCGGTGATCTGGAAGCCCGGCCGCGAGATCGGCACCTGATCAGTGCTGAGTGGACGGGTGCCCGCGGCGCGGCTCGCCGCGGGCACCCGCCCGCCACCGGCCTAGGCTGACCGGCATGACGCTCGCCCTCATCACCGGCGCCTCCCGCGGCATCGGCGCCGCCGCGGCCAGGTCCCTGCACGGCACCCACGACCTGCTGCTCGGCGGCCGCGACGCCGACGCCCTGGCCAAGGTCGCCGCCGAGCTGCCCGGGTCCACCCCGTGGCCGGTCGAGCTGACCGACCCCGCCGCCCTCGCCGAGGCCGTCCGCGGCATCGACCGCCTCGACCTGCTGGTCCACTCCGCCGGCGTCGGCCGAGTCGGCCCCCTCGCCGACGCCGACGCCGCCCTCTGGCGCCACACCTACGACGTCAACGTCGTCGCCGTCGCCGAGCTGACCCGCCTGCTGCTCCCGGCCCTGCGCGCGGCCAAGGGCCGCGTCATCCTCATCAACTCCGGCGCGGGCCGCACCGCCCACCCCGGCTGGGGCCCCTACGCCGCCAGCAAGTTCGCCCTGCGCGCCTACGCCGACGTCCTGCGCGGCGAGGAACCCGACCTCCGCGTCACCACCGTCTACCCCGGCCGCACCGACACCGACATGCAGCGCACCGTCCGCACCGACGAGGGCGGCGCCTACGAACCCGACCGCTACCTGCGCCCGGAATCCGTCGCCGCCGCCATCCACCACGCCGCCACCGCCCCGGCCGACGCCCACCTCACCGAGATCGTCATCCGGCCGAGCTGACCCGGTCGATCGCGGGAACCGGCGGGGTGCCGGTTCCCGTGGTCGGACTACCCGCGCAGACGACCCGTGATCTCCACCGTCGCGCGCTGGGCCTCGTGGCGGTCGACCTTCGTGGACTCGCCCTCGGCGACCACGTGCTCGCCCGCCACCCACACGTCGCTGACCGTGCGCGAGCCCGCCGCCCACACCAGGTTCGCGATCAGCTGCTCGTCCGGCACGTCGACCCCGCCCGCGAAGGCCGGGTCGTCCACGCCGATGTGGACCAGGTCGGCCCAGGTGCCCGGCTCCAGGGAGCCGATGTCGTCGCGGTGCAGCGCCGCCGCGCCGCCGCGGGTCGCCAGGAGCAGGACGTCGGCGGCGCCCAGGATCGTGGAGTCCATTCGGGACACCCGGGCGATCATCGCCGTCCAGCGCATCTCCTCCCACAGGTCCAGGTCGTCGTTGCTGGCCGGGCCGTCGGTGCCCAGGCCCAGCGGGACGCCCGCGGTCAGCAGGTCGGGGACGCGGGCGATGCCGGAGGCGAGTTTCGCGTTGGAGCCCGCGCAGTGGGCCACCGAGACGCCGTGGCGGGCGAAGAGGGCGATGTCGTCGTCGGAGAGGTGGACGGCGTGGGCGGCGAGGACGCGGCCGCCGAGCAGGCCCGTCTTCTCCAGCAGGGTGGGGACGGTGCCGTGCGCCTCGCGCTGGGCCACGTCCTCCTGCAGGGACTCGGCCACGTGGACCTGGACCAGCGCGCCGCGGGAGCGGGCCTGCTCGCCGACGGCGGTCAGCGCCTCCGGAGGCAGGGTGTAGGCCGAGTGCGGGCCGTAGCCGATCTCGATCCGGTCGCCGGGGCCGAAGCGCAGGCCGTCGGTGTCGATCCAGGCGCCCGCCTCGGCGGTCTGCGCCTTCCAGTCCCAGCCGGGGGCGTCGATGATCGCGGGGGCGAGCACGGCGCGGGCGCCGGTCTCCAGCACCGCGGAGGCGACCTCGGCGCAGTGGAAGTACATCTCGGCCGAGGTGGTCACGCCTGCGCGCAGCATCTCCACCGAGCCCAGGAGCATGCCCGCGCGCACGTCGGCCGGGGTCATCCGCGCCTCGGCGGGCCAGATGACCTCGGTCAGCCAGCGCATCAGGGGCAGGTCGCCGCCCATGCCGCGCAGCACCGTCATCGGGCTGTGCGCGTGGGTGTTGACCAGGCCCGGCATCAGGATGCCGGTCAGCAGGCGCTCGGGTCCCTCGTGCGGCGGGGCCTCGGCGGCGGGGCCGCAGTAGGCGACGCGGCCGTCGACGACGTCCACGACGGCGTCGCGGAGGACGGTGCAGGACGGGTCACAGGGCAGGACGGCGGGGGCACGCAGGCGCATCCCCGCATCCTGCCAAGATCTCAGCGCCGGTGGAAAGCCGGTCGGCCCGGCACGTCCGAAGCCCGCACGTACGCCTCGGGGGCGTGCTCGACGGTCACGCCCGCCGCGTCGAAGGAGTGCAGCACCGCGCGGTTGAGCTCCAGCGCCACCCGCTCGCGCCACAGGGTGCGCTCGGAGGTCGTGTCGAGGCCGAGGTGCGCGGCGATGACCGGGGCCATCGCGTAGGCGTCGTCGTCGGCCAGGACGTCCTCGCCGATCGCGCGGCTGAGGTACACGCCGTTGTAGGGAGCGGCCGGGTAGTCGATCCCGCCGATGGTCAGGCACATGTTGCTGATCACCGGCACGGCGTGCCAGCGCAGGCCGAGGTCGGCGAGCCAGGGCAGCTCGGGGTGGGCGACGCCCACCTCCAGCACGGTGTCGCGGGGCAGCGGGTGCACCACGACGCCCTCGTGGTCGGTCTCCACGACCAGCGGCAGGTGGTCGAACCGGCCGCGGGTGCTCGGCGGGCGCCAGCCGAGGCGGCACACGCCGGTGGTGAAGTCGGCGTAGCGGCGGTCGCCGACGATGCCGTCGGCCATCCGGTACCCGGCGTAGCGGACCAGCTGGTCGTTGCGGATGCGCGGGCCCGGCCGCCACGGGGTGTCGGGGGCGAAGACGGTGACCATCGGGCGCACCTCGCCGTCGCCTGCGGCCATCACCAGGTGCTTGGCGCAGTGCACCGCGACGGCGGCGGAGTCGCGAACCTGGCGCAGGTCGCGCACGAGGATGCCGCGCCATGGCACGTCCTGCGGGCACCAGCCGCTCTCGCGCAGCGCGACCCGGGCGCCGAAGGCCAGCTCGGCGGGGGTGTGCCGGTAGGTGCCGGTGGCGGCGATCTCGGCTCTGACCTTGGCCATGCGCGTGTCGATGTCGCCCGCTTTGGGGCGGACGGCGTGGAACTCCCGCAGGAACTCGGCGGCGTCGGCGAGCAGCGGGTTCCGCGCCGACCGTGCCGAGAGGGTCGCCGGGTCGTCGCGCAGAGCGGTCACATCACTGATATCGGTACCGGGGACCGTCGACTCGACTACTCGATAGCGTGGTGTCGTGACGAGTTACGTCACGTTCTGTCAACCGGTCACTCGAACGAACATCAGATCGCGGGAGATCCGACCTTCCTCGTTCGCCCGGGACTCGAACTTCGTCACCGGCCGCCACGCCGGCCGCGGCGCCCAGCCGCCGGGCTCGTCGGCGTGCTGGTTGCGCAGCAGCGGCTCGCCGGAGAGCACCTCCATCATCTGCTCGGCGTAGTCCGCCCAGTCGGTGGCCATGTGCACGACCGCGCCCGGGGCCAGGCGGGAGGCGACCAGCGCGACGAACGCGGGCCGCACCAGCCTGCGCTTGTGGTGGCGCTTCTTGGGCCACGGGTCCGGGAAGTACAGCCGCAGCCCGGCCAGCGAGCCCGGCGCGATGTGCCGTTCGAGCAGGTCGAGCGCGTCGCCGCGCAGCAGCCGCAGGTTGCTCAGCTCCAGCGCCTCGGCGCGCAGCAGCAGTTGCGCCAGGCCCGGCTGGTAGACCTCCACGGCGAGGTAGTTCAGCTCGGGCGCGGCCGCGGCCAGCTGCGAGGTCGTCTCGCCCATGCCGGAGCCGATCTCCAGCAGGACGGGCGCCTCGCGGCCGAACCACGCGGCGGTGTCGAGCGGGCCGTCGGGCAGGTCGCCGATCTGGCGGCCCAGCTCCGGCCAGCGGCGCTGCCAGGCGCGCTCCTGGCCGACGGTCATCCGGCCGCCGCGGTGCACGAAGCTGACGACGGAACGGCGGTGCTGGTCGGTCGGTGTCACCCCGGCAGCCTGCCAGGTCAGGGGCGGATGGACTCCAATCGGGCCAGGTTCGCGCGCAGGTCGCCCAGCCCGGCCACCGCGATCGGCGGCGGCGGCGTCCCGGCGTGCACGGCGACGACGTCGATCCAGCCGCCGTGGCGGTCGGTGTGCGCCAGCGTCGTGGGCACGCCGGGCACGCCCAGCGCCCGCTCCGACGGCATGAACTCCCAGTAGCCGGTGTCGCCGTCGATGCCCCAGGGCACGAACACCCACCCCGGCCGCGCCGCCAGCAGCTTGGCCACGCGGTCTTCCACGGCGAAGCCCTCGCGGCGCGAGCGCAGCGCCCCGGCCGCGACCGCGCGCAGCCACCACGGCGACGGCAGGGCCGGGTTGGCCAGGGACGCGGCCCGGTACAGGGCGAGCACCCTGGCCTCGGGGGCCCGGTGCAGCCAGGACAGGCGCGCGTCCGCGGGCGCCGTGGCGGGTCGGCCCGCGGGCTGTTCGATGGCGTCGGACCACTCCAGCCCGATGAGGGGTTCGACGTGCACTCCGCCGCGGCTCTGCGGCGATGACGAGGACTGCCGAGGGATCTCGGCGTTGATCACCGTCAAGGTTCACCTCCGGGGGCTCTTGACGGGCTCTCAGCACCAATACGACCAGTTTCTTATCCTCATTGTCCGCATTGTGTGAACGACCTCACCACCGCTTAACGTGTATTTAATCGAGCCGCTCGCCGCGCGAAACCGACTCTCTCGACCGAGCAGTGAAAATTGCCACTCCAGGTGGAAACATGCAGGACAGACGGGGCGGAGCCCGGGTCCGCTCCCCGATAGGCGGACCCGGGCTCCGTCATTTCCCCCGGCTGGTCGGTCGCTCCCCGAATAGGCGGCCGACCGGTGGATCTCAGGCGTCGCGCTTCTTGGCCACCACCAGTGCCGCGACCAGCAGCGCCACGGCGACACCGGCGAAATAGGCGAACGAGGCCCACGGGCCGAGCGGGCGGCCCTCCAGCGGGCCCTGCAGGAACTGCTCGGTCATCGCGAACGGCATCCAGGTGCGGATCTCCGCGCCCACCTGCGGGATGAGCGAGACCAGGTTCTCCACCAGCATCGACCAGATCAGCACCACCGCGATCGCCCCGGCGGACTGGCGCAGCATGATCCCGACGGCCACGGAGATCACCGCGGCAACGGTGAACACCAGCGGCACCCCGAGGACCATCCGCCAGGCGTCGGCGCTGTTCAGCGCCAGGTTCGCGTCCGGGATCAGCGTCCAGCCCACGGCCAGCGAGCCGAACGCCGCGGCCAGGCCGATCAGCAGCGCCAGCGCCGCGACGACCCCGGTCTTGGCCAGCAGCGCCGCGGTGCGGTTGGGCACCGCGAGGAAGGTCGCGCGGATGGTGGAGAAGCGGTACTCGGTGGTGACCGCGAGCGCGGCCATCACCATGACGACCATCAGGCCGAACTGGTAGCCGAGCTGGGTGTGCCACACCTCGACGTCGGCGGGCGAACTGGAGTTCAGCGCGAAGATGACCGCGAACCCGGTGGTCAGCCCGAGCGCCAGCACCGTCGACCACCACGGCGAACGCGTGGTGAGCAGCTTGATGCGCTCGGTGGCGATCAGGGTGGCCATTACGCGTCCCTCCGGTTCGCGGTGACGATGGAGGCGATGAGCAGGATGAGCGCGAAGCCCGCGAAGTAGGCCAGCGACCACCACGGGCTCAGCTCCGCGGTCGAGACGGGCGGGCCGAACATCGCGTCGCGGTTGTTGGGGTCCGGGTCGCCGGTGACGAAGTTGTTGGCCACGTTGAACGGCAGCCACTTGTAGATGTCGTCGCCGATGTTCGGGATGAGCTGCACCAGGCCCTCGACCAGCTGCGAGTAGATCAGCAGCAGCGAGATCGCGCCCGCGGAGTGGCGCACGAAGGTGCCCACCGCGACGGCGATGACCGCGGAGAAGAAGTAGATCAGCCCGACGCCCGCGACCGCCCGCCACGAGTAGGCGGAGTCCAGCGCGAGCTGCGCGTCGGGGGTGATCAGCTTGGCGATGCCCAGCGAGCCGAAGGCGGCCAGCGTGCCGATGACGGCGCCGAGGGTGGCCACGACGACGGTCTTGGCCAGCAGCGCCGCCGTGCGGTTGGGCACCGCGAGGAAAGTCGCGCGGATGGTGGAGAAGCGGTACTCGGTGGTGATGGCCAGCGCGGCCATCACCATGATCACCACAACGCCGAAGTTGTAGCCGAACTGGGTGGCGGCCAGGCTCATCGGCACGTCGGAGTCCGATGTGGCCGCCATCAGCGCGGCGAAGCCGATGGTCAGGGCGAGCGCGGCCAGAGCCGACCACCACGGCGAGCGGGTGGTGAAGAGCTTGATGCGCTCGACGGCGAGCAAGGTCATGTCGTCACTTCCCCGCGGCGATCAGGTCGGCGGCGTTCGCGCCGTCGATGTCGGTGTGGTACTCCACGGAGTCACCCGTGAGCTGCATGAACGCCTCCTCCAGCGAGCCGCGCTGCGGGGCCAGCTCGTGCAGCACGACGCCGTTGGCCGCGGCCAGCTCGCCGATGTCGGCACTCTCCATGCCGGACACGACCAGGCTGTCGCCCTCGTCGCGCAGCGAGACCCCGGTGCGGCCCAGCGCGCTGCGCAGGGCGGCCAGCTGCGGGCTGCGCACGCGGACGGTGTTCTCGGTGGCGGCGGCGACGAACTCCTCGGTGCTGCTGTGCGCGATGAGCCTGCCCCGGCCGATCACGATCAGGTCCTGGGCGGTGAGCGCCATCTCCGAGAGCAGGTGGCTGGAGACGAAGACGGTCTTGCCGTCGGCGGCCAGGCGGTGCATGAACTTGCGGATCCAGAGGATGCCCTCGGGGTCCAGGCCGTTGACCGGCTCGTCGAAGAGCAGCACCTCGGGGTCGCCGAGCAGCGCCGCGGCGATGCCCAGGCGCTGGGACATGCCGAGGGAGAAGCCGCCCGCGCGCTTGTTGGCCACCGCGCCGAGGCCGACCAGGTCCAGCACCTCGTCCACGCGCTTGGCGGGCAGCTTGTTGGACTTGGCCATCCAGCGCAGGTGGCCGCGGGCGCTGCGGTTGGGGTGCACCCACTTGGCGTCGAGCAGGGCGCCCACGGTGCGCAGCGGATGCTTCAGCTCGGCGTAGCGCTTGCCGTCGATGAGCGCGGTGCCGCCGCTGGGGGTGTCCAGTCCGAGGATCATCCGCATCGTGGTGGACTTCCCGGCGCCGTTCGGTCCGAGGAAGCCGGTCACGCGACCCGGCGTGACGGTGAAAGAGAGGTTGTCGACGGCCAGCGTCTTGCCGTACCGCTTGCTGAGGCCCCTTGCCTCGATCATGGTGTGGCTCCTCGGTTCATTGCCTGTGGGTGTCCCCTGGGCGGTTACCGCCCCCCCGGCGGCATCGGACCCATCGTGTCCCGTCCCCCGGTCCCACGGCGTCGTCCTGCGGTAGGTACCTCGGGTCAGCTTCCGGGAGTAGCTTCGCGCAGTCGCGGGATCGGGACCAATCGGTGACGACCCTGACCCCGACCCTGATCCGGTACCCCGGGGTCGGGGTGGCGCGAGTTAATGAACAGTGGTTCAATAACGGCGTGGCCCGGCCGAAGACGATCTCCGACGAGCGCATCCTGGATGCGTCGGCGCAGGTCATCAGCCGGGTGGGACCGGGTTTCACGCTGGCCATGGTGGCCGGGGAGGCGGGGGTGTCGGTCGGCACGGTCGCCGGTCGCTTCGGCTCCAAGGCCGGGCTGCTGCGCGCCCTGACCGAGCACACCACCGCCACCGTCGCCGCCGACATGCGCGCCGCCTTCGACGCGCAGGTCGAGCCGGTCGACGGCCTGCGCGCCGCGCTCGTCCACACCTACCTGAACCTCGGCGACGCCGAGCAGGCGGGCAACAACCTGTCCCAGCTCGGCGTCGACCTGCAGGACCCCGTCCTGCGGGAGCTGCTGGGCCTGCACTACGCCGCCATGCGGGAGGAACTGCTGCGCGCCTGCCGCGCCGCCGCGCCCGCGCTGCCGGGCATGCCCGCCCCGGAGCGGGCCGCGCGCGTGCTGCTGTCGCTGGCCAACGGCGCCTGCGTGGACTGGTCCATCCGACCACTGGGGACCCTGGCCGACCGGCTGGGCGACGACGTCGACGCGGTGCTGGACGCCTGGCGCCGCTGTGAGGAGCGCACATGAGCAAGACCCTGGAGGGGAAGGTCGCCGTGGTCACCGGGGCGACCCGCGGCTGCGGCCGCGGCATCGCGGTCGAACTGGGGGCCGCCGGGGCGACGGTGTACGTCACCGGCCGCACCACCCGCGAGAGCGCGTCGCCGATGAAGCGCGCGGAGACCATCGAGGAGACCGCCGAACTGGTCACCGCCGCGGGCGGTCACGGCATTGCGGTCCGCTGCGACTTCACGGTCGTGGCCGATGTGGAGGCTCTGCGGGACAAGGTCGCCGCCGACCACGGGCGCATCGATGTGCTGATCGATGACGTGTGGGGCGGTGATCTGTTCGTCGAGTTCAACAAGCCGCTGTGGGAGAGCGACCTGCAGATGGCCCTGGGCGTCGTGCGCAACGGGTTGGACACGCACCTGATCGCGCTGCACACGCTGCTGCCGCTGGTGGTGGCGGCGAAGGGGCTGGTCATCGAGGTGACCGATGGCGACGAGGACGACTATCCCTATGGCGTCGGGGTGCCGTACCACCTGGTGAAGTCGGGGGTTCGGGCGATCGCTCGGGTGCTGGGGAAGGACCTGGAGCCGCACGGGGTGGTGGGGATGGGGGTGACGCCGGGGTTCCTGCGGTCGGAGATGATGCTGGAGCACTTCAAGGTCACCGAGGAGAACTGGCGCGAGGCCGAGGACCCGCACTACGCGCTCTCGGAGACGCCGCGGTACCTGGGGCGGGCGGTGGCGCACCTGGCGGGTGATCCGGATGTGGGGCGGTATCGGGGGCAGACCCTGGCCAGCTGGACGTTGATGCGGCACTACGGGTTCAGCGATGTGGACGGGAGTCGGCCGGATTGGGGGCGGTGGTACTCCGAGGTGGTGGTTCCCGGGGTGGATCTGGCCACTGTGGACGTTGCTGACTATCGGTGAGGTTGTCCACAGGGTGAGGGTTCGAGGGTGAATCTGGGGGTTCATCCTCGATAACCTGGCGGCGGGGGGCCGGCTGTTTGGGCCGGTTCGCGTGCGGCTGGGGAACGCGGGTCTCGGGTGCGCGGGGTTGTCGGGGTGTGTCCGGTGGGTGGACGCGCTTCGGCGGGGCCCCTACGAAGAATCGCCGCTGCGTGAGCCACAGCGCGGGGTCGGCAAGCCGGTCTCACGCACGCCAGTCTGGCGGCGATTCTTCTCCCACCGAAGCGCATCCACCCCACCGGACAGGTCTCGTCGGCGACTTGCGTCGGGTGGGCAGGTGGCCTGCGGCGGTGGGGGCCGGGGGAAATGCCGCGCGAGTGCGGGTGTGGCCGTCTAGCGTCGGCGGCATGGCTCGGCGGATCATGTACGTGCAGCTCAAGACCGGCTTCGACCTGGACCGAGGGCCCTCGTGGATTGCGTGGGTGCGGTTCAGCAAGACGTGGAGGACGGCGTATCTGCACGGGCGGACGTTGCGGCGGTGGCCAGGGAGGAAGGGCAACTTCTTCGACGTCGAGACCGGGGAGGAGTTCTGGGTGTCCGGGCCCAAGCGGGACCGCGCGGACGGGCGGTACGGCTCCACTCCCCCGGTGGTCGAGGGCGACGCCGAGGAGCACTACGACCGGTTTCTGCTCGGGGCCGCGCTGCCGGGGCGTGAGCGCGGGTAGGGGTTACAGGTCGCCGGGGCGGACCAGGCCGGTTTCGTAGGACAGGACCACGGCTTGGACTCGGTCTCGCAGGTCCAGTTTGGACAGCACTCGGCCGACGTGGGTCTTCACCGTGGCCTCGGACAGGAAGAGCTTGCGGGCGATCTCGGTGTTGGACATGCCCTGGGCGACCAGCACGAGGACCTCGCGCTCGCGGTCGGTCAGGGCGTCGAGGACCTTGGCGTCGCGGAGTTCGCCGCCGCTCTGACCGAGGAAGCGGTCCAGGAGGCGGCGGGTGACGCTCGGGGAGACGACGGCGTCGCCGCTGGCCACCGAGCGCAGGGCGGAGACCAGGTGGGCGGGTGGGGTGTCCTTCAGGAGGAAGCCGCTGGCGCCGGAGCGCAGGGCGGAGAGGGCGTACTCGTCGAGGTCGAAGGTGGTCATCACCAGGACCTTGGACGTGCCCGCGGCGGTGATCGCCTTCGTCGCCTCGACGCCGTCGAGGACCGGCATGCGGACGTCCATCAGGACCACGTCGGGGCGCAGCTGCTCGGCCAGTTCGATGGCCACCTGGCCGTTGCCCGCCTCGCCGACGACCTCCATGTCGTCCTGGGCGCCCAGCACCATGCGGAAGCCGACGCGCATCAGCTCCTGGTCATCGACCACCACTACCCGGATCACCGCGCCAAACTAGCGCGCCGTTCCTGAGTGCGCCCTAAGCCGCGCTCAGCGGCAGGACGGCGTGCACGCGCCAGCCGCCGGTCGGGCCGGGGCCCGCGGTGAGGGTGCCGCCGAAGACGTTGGCGCGTTCGCGCATGCCGATCAGGCCGTTGCCGCCGGAGGCGAGGTCGCCGCGGCGGGCGCCGCGGCCGCGGTCGCTGATCTCCAGTTCGACCTGCTCGGCGGTGCGCTTGACCTTCACCGAGGCCGAGGCGCCGGGGCCCGCGTGCTTGATGGTGTTGGTCAGGGCTTCCTGCACGATCCGGTAGAGGCCGAGGCCGACGCCCGCGGGCAGGTCGTCCAGCTCGCCGGTCAGCTCCAGGACCACCGGGACGCCGACGGCGCGGACGCGTTCGGCCAGTTCGGAGATGGACTGGGCGCCCGGCTGCGGGGCCCGGCCGGTCTCGGCCGCCGGGTCGCTGCGCAGCACGCCCAGCAGGCGGCGCATCTCGGTGAGGGCGTCGCGGCCGGTCTGGGCCACGGTCCGGATCGCCTGCTCGGCCAGGTCCGGGTCCGAGCGCACCGCGTAGGCGGCGCCCTCGGACTGGACCACCATGACGCTGACCGCGTGCGCGACCACGTCGTGCAGCTCGCGGGCGATGCGGGCGCGCTCCTCGCCGACGGCGAGCTTGGCCTGGTGGTCGCGTTCGGTCTCCAGCAGGGCCAGCCTGCGCTCGACCTCGCTGTTGTAGGCCCGCCGGGCGCCGACGAACTCCCCCAGCACCCAGCTCAGGGCGAAGACGATCGAGACGAAGACGATCATGATGACGGAGTCGGCCCCGTCGAAGCGCCACAGCGCCCAGGTCACGGTGCCGATCGCCAGCCACACCGCGTACAGCGCCGCCTGGCGCCTGCCGACGTAGGCGACGAGGGTGTACAGCGCGATGCCGAGCGCGATGTCGGCCAGCCGCAGCCGCAGGTCGGGGATCTCCGGGTCGCCGCTGGGCCCGTGGGTCACCAGCTGGGCCACCCCGGCCATCAGCACCAGGTAGGCCGAGAGCTCCGGGTGGCGTCTGCGGATGACCAGCGGGGCGATCAGCGCGAAGCCGACCACCAGCAGCACCCACGTCGCCGTGCCCGACCAGTTGCTCGCGATCAGGGGCAGCTCGAACAGCGCGATGGCCACCGCGATGTGGGCGTCGCCCGCCATCGGGTGGGCCTTGAACCACAGGCTCAGCCTCCGCACCCGGCAAGCCTAGGCAGCGCCCGACCGCCCCGGCGTCCGACTGGCGTCGCACCCGGCGTCCGCCCACGGGTGTACGCCGGGTGAATGCCCAGGACCGCCCGCGCGCGCCGCCCCCGGCATGGCACGATCTCAGGCGTGCCGAGGGGAGAAGCGTGACGACCGAGCAGCCCACCTTCGCCGGTCCGCTGTCGGCGGCGGTGGCGCACCTGTGCACGCGGCTGCAGCCGCAGGTCTCGCCGCGCACCGCGGCGGGCTTCCGCGAGGTGCTGCGCAGGCTGGGCGCGCCGCTGCAGGTCGCCGTTGCGGGCCGGATCAAGTCCGGCAAGTCCACTCTGGTCAACGCGCTCATCGGCCGCAGGGTCGCCCCCACCGACGTCGGCGAGTGCACCCGGCTGGTCACCCGCTTCCAGTACGGCAGCGTCGACCGGGTCGAGCTGGTCTTCTTCGACGGCCGCAAGCAGGTGCTGCCCTTCGACGCGGCGGGCATGATCCCCAAGGACTTGGAGGTCGACTTCGACAAGGTCTCGCACCTGGAGGCGTACCTGACCAACGCCGTCCTGCGCGACCTGACCGTCATCGACACCCCTGGCCTCGGCTCCCTCGACCTCGCCTCGGTCAAGCGCACCGAGCAGCTGCTCGGCGCCGCCAAGCACCGCAAGGACGACGGCGAGGGCGCCGACGACGAGACCCCAACCGACGACGACCTCGACGAGACCTCCCGCAACGCCGTCGCGGGCGCCGAGGCCGTGCTCTACGTCGTCACCCAGGGCGTGCGCGCCGACGACCAGCAGGCCCTGGCCGCCTTCACCGCGGCCACCGCCAGCCGCGAGGCGGGCCCGGTCAACGCCATCGCCGTGCTCAACAAGGCGGACACGATCACCCCGGAGTCGGTCGCGGGCTCCGACGGCGACGTGTGGCGGGCCGCGTCGATCATCGCCGAGAAGCAGGCCGCGACGCTCAAGCCGAGGGTCGCCGACGTCATCCCGGTGATCGGCCTGCTCGCCGAGACCGCCGAGTCCGGCGGCTTCACCTCAGCCGACGCCGACGCGCTCCGGTCGCTCTCGCAGCTGGACGAGATGATCTGGGAGACCCTGCTCATGTCGGCCGACATCTTCACCACCTGGGAGTGCGACGTCCCGGTCGGCACCAGGGTGCGGCTGCTGGAGAAGCTGGACCTCTACGGCATCGCCAGCGCCGTGGCCGCGCTGCGCGCCGACCCGGACCTGACGGCGGGCGCGCTGCGCAGGCGGCTGCTGGAGTCCTCCGGCCTGGCGGGGGTGCGCACGCGCCTGGACAGCGTCTTCCGGGCCCGCGCCGACGGCATCAAGGCCGCCGCCGCGCTGGCCTCGGTCACCGCGCTGGCCTCGGCGACCGGTGACGCGGGCGAGCGCCAGCGCGTGCACGACGCCATCGAGGTGCTGCTGCAGAAGCCCGAGGCCCACCAGCTGCGGCTGCTGGAGGCGCTGACGCTGGTCGCCTCCGGCGCGGTGAACATGCCCGACGACCTCGCCGACGAGGTGCTGCGGGTCGGCTCGACCGCCGACATCGGCGAGCAGCTGGGCCTCAAGGGTCGCCCGGCCAAGGAGCTCTCGGCCTACGCGCTGGAGCGCGCGGGCTGGTGGCGCTCCTTCGCCTCCTTCGGCGCGACCCCGGCGCAGAGCCGGGTCGCGCACGTGGTGCACCGCTCGTACTTCCTGATCTGGCAGCAACTCAAAGCACAGGCTGGGTGATAACCGTGGCGACCTGGTTCAAGGGCAGGCGCAAGGACAACGCGGGCGGCGACGCCGAGCCGACCCAGCCGGAGTACACACAGCAGGACTACGCCCAGCCGGAGTACGCCCAGCAGGAATACGCCCAGCAGGAGTACACACAGCCCGAGTACGTGCACTCCGAGTACGCAGCCTCGGAGTACCCGCCGCCGGTCTACGCCGATCCGCCGCAGCCCGGCGTCGCGCCGATCGACCCCGCCGAGCACGAGCAGCTCATCGCCGACCGCAAGGCGATGGTGTCGCTGTGCCTCTACGCCCACGACCGCGCCCGCAGCTCCGGTGTGGCCGAGCGGCTGGAGGAGGGCCTGGCCGCCGTCGGCGTGCGGGCGCTGCGCCCGGACGGTGAGCGCTTCGACCCCGTTGTGCACGAGGCGGGCGGCACCGCCGACACCGCCGACCCCGCGCTCGACGGCGTCGTCGCCGAGACCGAGGTGGTCGGGTTCAGCGACCGCGGCGTGGTCCTGCGCCCGCCGATCGTGACCGTCTACAAGGCGCACGGCGCATGACCAAGCCGCAGCCGCCGTCGCTGCCCAAGCAGGTCGCCCACGCCCGCGACACGCTGCTCGCGCTGCTCAAGGACATCGAGCCGGAGTCGGCCCAGTGGGTCGAGGAGGCCAGGGGCAAGCGGTCGAAGAAGCCCTCGGTCGTGGTCGTCGGCGAGACCAACCGCGGCAAGTCGTCGCTGGTCAACGCCCTGATCGAGGCTCCGGGCATGTCGCCGGTCGACGCCGAGGTGGCCACGGCGACCTACCTGATGTTCGACCACGCCGAGGAGTGGAAGGCCCGCGCCTGCTACCCCGGCCAGCACCCGGACGTGCCGATCGACCTCGGCAGGCTCATCAACTGGGTCTCCGCGGCGCACGAGCTGCCCGACGGGGAGATCCCGCCGCGCTACGTCGAGATCGACGGGCCCGCCGCGATGCTGGAGAAGCTGGTCATCGTGGACACCCCCGGCGTCGGCGGGCTGGACTCGATGCACGGCGAGCTGGCGATCGAGGCGGCGGCCAGTGCCACGGCGCTGCTGTTCGTGGTCGACGCCTCCGCCCCGTTCACCATCGGCGAGCTGGCCTTCCTGGCCAACGTCGGCGACAAGGTCGAGACGGTCGTCTTCGCGCTGTCCAAGGTGGACCAGTTCCGCGGCTGGCGGCAGGTCCTCGACGCGAACCAGGCGCTGTTGGCCGAACACGCCCCGCGCTTCGCGGGCGCCAAGTTCCACCCGGTGTCCTCGCGCATGTTCGAGATGGCGGCGAAGGCGCCCAGCCCGGAGGCCGCGGAGATGCTCAAGGAGCGCTCCGGTGTCGTGGAGCTGCAGACCGCGCTGACCTCGCTGCTGGTCGGCCGATCGGTGATGCTCGCCGAGGCCAACACCCTGCGCGCGCTGTCCTCGGCGCTGCAGGAGGTCGGGGTCCGGCTGGAGGCCGACAAGCGGGTCCTGACCACCGGCGAGGCCGAGGCCGAGGCGCTGCGCTCGCGCAAGGAGGAGCTGACCGCCGAGCGGCGCTCGTCGACCCGCGGCTGGCAGGTGCGGCTGCGCAGCGAGGTGCAGCGCGCGCGGCTGGAGAACGCCCACGAGGTCAGCCGCGAGATGCGCGACGTGCAGAGCTGGTTCCGCGCGGCCATCGACGCCGCCGACCGCGAGAAGATCAAGTCCCTGCCCGGCCAGGTCGACGCCGCGCTGCAGATGGTGTCCGCGCGCATCGGCAACAACGTCGGCAACCGGCTCAACCAGGTCGCCGACCTGGTGCTGGCCGACCTGTTCACCCCCGACGAGCTCTCGGTCATCCGCGGTCAGTTCGCCCGCGCGGGCGGCGCCCAGGTGGTGCTGCGCGCCGCGGAGAAGCGCCAGGCCACCGCCGAGGACAAGCTGCTCGTCTTCATGGGCGTCTCCGGCGGCTTCGGCGCGGGCAAGATGGCGGTGCTGCCGCTGGCGGGCGCGGTCGCCGCGCCGGTGCTGCTGGTGCCGACGATCATCATCGGCCTGGGCGCGGGCTGGTGGATCGCGCGCACCCGCAAGCACACAGCCGACAAGCAGCACATGAAGCAGTGGCTCTCCGACGCCATCGCCGATTCCCGCTCTACATTGGACCAGCTGGTGTCCGAACAGCTCATCGACGCCGAGTCGCAGCTCTCGCTCGCCCTCGACGAGGCGCTCGGCAAGCGCATCGCCGGGATCGAGGAACAACTCCGCGAGGTCGACAAGGCGTTGCGACTCGATGTCAGCGAGCGCCAGAAGCGCGTCACCGTGGTAAACAAGCGCCTGACGGACGTCGTCGCGGGACGGGAGCGGGCGGAGAAGCTGCTTGCCAGCATCCGCGCCCTGCGCGACAAATCCTGACCAGGTACGGCGAGCCGAGGAATCTCCGCAACACGCGGAACCCGACGGGGGTCTCGGCAGTCTTACTTTCCAACTAGAGCATCCCGTTGAGGGAAGGGTTGAGGGGGCACTGTGTACGTGGACGAGACCGGTACCGATGTCGACACCACCGACGCCGGCGCTGAGGCGGCACACGACGAACTGACCGTCGAGGTGGGCGGCGAGGAGTACGAGGTCGCCGAGAACTACGACTACGACCAGGACGGCCAGAACGACGCCGCCGTGGTCCAGACCGACAACGGCTACATGTCCTTCCACGACACCGACGGCGACGGCACCGCCGACACGATGGTCGAGCTGGACGCCGAGGGCAACGTCACCGGCGCGGCCGAGTACGACGAGGCCTCGGGCGAGTGGGCCGCGGCCGACCCGAACTCGATCGAGGCCCCGTCCGGCGGCGGCGCCGACGACGCGGGCTCCGACACCGGTTCGGACACCCCGACCACCACCGGCACCGACACCGGTGACGACCCCACGGGCACCGACGCCTCCGGCGACTCGATGACCGTCGACACCGCCAACGGCGACATGGAGGTCGGCCCGGCGGAGTACGACGCCGACGGCGACGGCACCAACGAGACCGCGGTCGTCACCGACGAGCAGGGCAACACCTACGCCTTCTCCGACACCGACGGCGACGGCTCCGCCGACCAGGCGGTCGTCATCGAGGCCGACGGCGACGTCACCGTGGCGACGCACACCGGCGAGGACGAGTGGACCACCGTCGAGACCGGCAAGATCACCGCGGACGGCGAGTACCAGTCGGACACCGCTTCCGACGCCGCCTGGCAGGGCTGATCCGGCCGATCCCCGGCTGATCGACCGAACGCAAAGAGTCCCGTCGCACCCCGGTGCGGCGGGACTTCTTTCTTGGTAATCCGCCTCACGTGCGCGGAATCACGGTTTGACGAGGAACACCATCAAATGGGACATGCGTTCTCCTGGGCATCTGGGTACTGAATCGATACCCTTATCGTTCCTGTGAGAGAAGCTACAGGTCGCCGTTCGGTGGCCTGCCGTTCACTTCGCTAACCTCAGTTCATTCCTTCCGGCTCCACCCGCCCCCACCCGGGGCGGGTGTCAGTCGTTCGATGAGGACGCCGACGTCCCCGGTCCGGGGGCGGAGTGCGTCCTGATCGGCGTTCCGGCGTTTCAGTCAGGAGACGAGGCGAGATGACGGCAGTGACCATCCCAGGTCTTGACCAGGCACCGACCACGCACAAAAGGCTCCTGGCGTGGGTGCGCGAGGTCGCCGAGCTGACCGCACCGGAGCGCGTGGTGTGGGTCGACGGTTCCGACGAGGAGTGGACCCGGCTCACCGACAAGCTGGTCGAGGCGGGCACTTTCACCCGCCTGGCGAAGAAGCCCAACTCGTTCCACGCCGCTTCCGACCCCAATGACGTCGCGCGCGTGGAAGAGCGCACATTCATCTGCTCGGTCGATGAGGCCGACTCCGGGCCCACCAACAACTGGATGGCCCCGGACGAGATGAAATCGATCATGACCGAGCTGTACCGCGGCTCGATGCGCGGTCGCACGATGTACGTGATCCCGTTCTGCATGGGCCCGCTCGATGCCGAGAAGCCGATGCTGGGCGTGGAGATCACCGATTCCGAGTACGTCGTGGTGTCGATGAAGATCATGACCAGGATGGGCGCGACCGCGCTCGCCCGCTTCACCGACGCCGACGGCCGCGAGCGCGACTTCGTCCCCGCGCTGCACTCCCTCGGTGCGCCGCTCGAGCCCGGTCAGAGCGACGTGGCGTGGCCGTGCAGCGACACGAAGTACATCGTGCACTTCCCCGAGGAGCGGCTGATCTGGAGCTACGGCTCCGGCTACGGCGGCAACGCCCTGCTGGGCAAGAAGTGCTACTCGCTGCGCATCGCCTCGGCGATCGGCCGCGACGAGGGCTGGCTGGCCGAGCACATGCTGATCCTCAAGCTGATCTCCCCGGAGAACAAGGTCCACTACATCGCCGCGGCCTTCCCCAGCGCCTGCGGCAAGACCAACCTCGCCATGCTGGAGCCGACCATCCCCGGCTGGAAGGTCGAGACCCTGGGCGACGACATCGCCTGGATGCGCTTCGGCGAGGACGGCCGCCTCTACGCGGTGAACCCGGAGTACGGCTTCTTCGGCGTCGCTCCGGGCACCAACTGGAAGACCAACCCGAACGCGATGCGCACCATCGACAAGGGCAACTCGCTGTTCACCAACGTCGCCCTCACCGACGACGGCGACATCTGGTGGGAGGGCATGGAGAACCCCCCGGCCCACGCCACCTCCTGGAAGGGCGCGGACTGGACCCCGGAGTCCGACGAGCTGTCCTCGCACGCCAACAGCCGCTACTGCACCCCGATGAACCAGTGCCCGGTGCTGGCGCCGGAGTGGGACGACCCGAACGGCGTGCCGATCTCGGCGATCTTCTTCGGTGGCCGCCGCGCCACCACGATCCCGCTGGTCAGCGAGTCCTTCGACTGGCAGCACGGCACCTTCCTCGGCGCCACGCTCTCCTCGGAGAAGACCGCGGCGGCGACCGGCAACCTCGGCGAGGTGCGCCGCGACCCGATGGCCATGCTGCCCTTCATCGGCTACCACGCCGGTGACTACTTCCGGCACTGGATCGAGACCGGCAAGCGCGCCGACGCCGACAAGCTGCCGAAGATCTTCTACGTCAACTGGTTCCGCCGCGGCGAGGACGGCCGGTTCCTGTGGCCGGGCTTCGGCGAGAACTCGCGGGTGCTCAAGTGGGCCATCGACCGCATCGAGGGCACCGCGGCCGCGCACGAGTCGCCGATCGGCTGGGTGCCGACCGCCGCCGACCTCGACCTCTCCGGCCTGGACGCCGACCCGGCCGACATCGACGCCTCGCTGGCCGTCGACGTCGAGGAGTGGCGCGCCGAGCTGCCGCTGATCGAGGCGTGGTTCGCCAAGATCGGCGACAAGCTGCCGAGCTCGCTCAAGGACGAGCTGGCCGCGCTCAAGCAGCGCCTGGCGTAAACGCTTGGCTGGAGGCCACCGCGGGGTATTTACTCCCCGCGGTGGCCTTTCGCTTCTGTCGGGAAGGCGCGGTTGGGGCGAATCGAGGAGGACGCGCGGCGATGGACGCGGCGAGATGGGAATGGCGCAGGTCGGCCTACGACGACCGCGTGCACGCCTTCCCGGCCGAGGATCGGGCGAGCCTCATCGAGGCGCTGTGCGCGCACACCGTGCCCTACGCGAAGGCCGCGCGCACGCACTCCGGGCTGCGGTGCGTCTCCTGCCTGCTGATCGTCGGCGACGCGCTGGCCGTCCACAGCCCCGGACCTGTGGACAACACGGTGGACGGACCTCGGTAGTCACACCTGTCACTGGGCTCCCACGTGCACACCAGTTGTCCACAGCCTGGGGATGGACTTGTGCACAGCCTGTGGACCTCTGGGGTGCAGGTTCAGGGTGCAAGGTTCGCCATCGCGCGTTCCAGGAACTCGTCGCGGCGGGCGTTGGCGGTGGCCGCGTCCAGGTCGGTGCGACCCTGGTCGTGGATGATCGGTATCCACAGGGCGAGGTCGGCGGGCGTGCTCAGCGCCGCCAAGACGTCCCAGCGGGCCAGGTCGGCGACGGGTTCGCCCCAGCCGTGCAGCACGTGCCGCTCGGCGGCGCGGCCGACCTGGATGGCGGCGTCGCAGCGCAGCGAGCCGAGGTCGAGGCCGATGTGCCCGACGCCCGCGCAGTCCCAGTCGATGAAGCCGGTCAGCTCGTCGCCGATCCACATCGTGTTGCCTGTCCACAGGTCGCCGTGCACGAGCACCGTGGGCCCGGACGGCGGCGGAAGCGCGGCCAGCGCCGCCTCGGCCGCCCGTTGCAGCGGCGACGGGACGAACTCCTCGCCCTCGATCGCCCGCGCGCGCAGCGGCAGCTCCGGGGTCGGGTCCATGCGGACCGAGGAGAGCAGGCGCAGCGCCGCCCCCATCGCGCGCAGCCGCGGCACGGTCGGCGGGGCCGACAGGTGGCTGCCGCCGGGCAGGGTGGTGGTGAGCAGCAGGCCGCTCGGGTCCTGGCCGAGCAGCCGGGGCGCGGGCACCCCGCGCTCGGCGGCGGCGAGCAGGGCGGCGGCCTGGGTGCGCAGGTCGGCAGGGGGTCTGCCGGTGTGCAGGACCGCGGTCGGCTGGTCCCCGCCGTCGAGGTCGAGCAGCCACGGCGAGCCCTGCGCGCGCAGGCTCCTGACCCCGGCGACGGGGCGGCCCAGAACGGTCTCCGCCCAGGTGAGGGCGGACGCGTCGACGGTCATGGCGGGCACCGTAGCGAGCGACCGGACCGTTCGTCGCGTCTTTTTGTCCGGTTGTCAAACTGATTGGTGACTTCTCCCGCTCGCGGCTCTACTGTTTCGCCGCACCACACCGTCGTGAGGGAGTGAGTCGATGGCACCACCGGGGACGTCCGGGCTGCGCTGGAGCCCGTGGAACCTGCTGCTGATCGTTCCGCTGCTGTGGCTGGTCACGCCCATCTTCAACCGCACGGGCCCCGAGCTGTTCGGGATGCCCTTCTACTACTGGTTCCAGTTCCTCGGGATCGTGGTCGGCGTGCTCTCCACCTCGATCGTCTACTTCAAGACCAGGGAGAAGCCGACCACCACCGCGCCGGGCGAGCCGCTCGACGTGGACGAGCTGGATGAGGGGGCGGGCCGGTGAACGACCTGCAGTGGACCGAGCTGGTCGTCTTCGCCGTGCTGTTCGGCGTGGTCACCGTCATGGGGTTCGTGGCGGCGAAGTGGAAGGCCGGGTCGACCCTCGACCACCTGGACGAGTGGGGCCTGGGCGGGCGCAAGTTCGGCTCGTGGATCACCTGGTTCCTCATCGGCGGCGACCTCTACACCGCCTACACCTTCGTCGCGGTGCCCGCGCTGATGTTCTCCGCGGGCGCGGCGGGCTTCTTCGCGCTGCCGTACACCGTGGTCGTCTACCCGCTGGTGTTCCTGCCGCTGCTGCGCATGTGGTCGGTCTCGCGCACGCACGGCTACGTCACCCCGGCCGACTTCGTCCGCGGCCGCTACGGCTCGCCGACGCTGGCGCTGCTGATCGCGATCACCGGCATCGTCGCCACGATGCCCTACATCGCGCTGCAGCTCGTGGGCCTGGAGGCGGTGCTGCGCACGCTGGGCTTCAACGGCTCGGGCATCGTCGGGCACCTGCCGCTGCTGATCGCCTTCATCATCCTGGCGGTCTACACCTACCAGTCGGGCCTGCGCGCGCCCGCGCTGATCGCGTTCGTCAAGGACATCCTGATCTACGTGGTGATCATCGTCGCGGTGATCTACCTGCCGATCAAGCTCGGCGGCTGGTCGGAGATCTTCGGCGCGGCCGACGCCAAGTTCGACGCCACCCCGGCGCCGGGCGACGGCATCCTGCTCTCCGGCAACAACCAGCTGCAGTACGCCACGCTGGCGCTGGGCTCGGCGCTGGCGCTGTTCCTCTACCCGCACTCGCTCACCGGCGTGCTCGCCTCCCGCGGGCGCAACGTGATCAAGCGGAACATGTCGGCGCTGCCCGCGTACTCGCTGCTGCTGGGCCTGCTGGCGCTGCTGGGCTACATGGCCATCGCGGCGGGCACCAAGCCGCTGGTCAACGAGGCGACCGGCCGTCCGGACACGAACACCATCGTGCCGAACCTGTTCGACCAGATGTTCCCGGACTGGTTCGCGGGCATCGCCTTCGCCGCCATCGGCATCGGCGCGCTGGTGCCCGCGGCGATCATGTCGATCGCGGCGGCGAACCTGTGGACGCGCAACATCTACAAGGAGTACATGAACAAGCGGGCCACCCCGGTGCAGGAGGCCAAGCAGGCCAAGCTCGCCTCGCTGGTGGTCAAGTTCGGCGCGGTCGGGTTCATCCTGTTCATCGATCCGCAGTTCTCCATCGACCTGCAGCTCATCGGCGGGGTGATGATCCTGCAGACGCTGCCTGCGGTGGCCATCGCGCTCTACACCCGCTGGTTCCACCTGAAGGGCCTCATCGCGGGCTGGGCGGTCGGCATGGCGTGGGGCATGTGGCTGCTCTACACCATCCCCAGCGCCGATGGCAGCCGCCTGCACTTCGGCGGCTCGGCGCTGAAGCTCTCGGAGCTGAGCCTGTTCGGCTGGCACCCGATCGACTCGCCGATGACGATCTACGTCGGCTTCGTGGCGCTGCTGGCGAACCTGGTGGTGGCCGTGCTGGTGACGCTGCTGGCCAGGAAGCTGCGCTGGGCCGACGGCCTGGACAAGACCACCCCGGCCGACTACCACGCCGACGAGGGCGACCCGAAGCTGCGGGCGGTCGGCTCGCACTGACGCGGGAAGAAAAGGACCGGCTGGGGCACCCCTGTCCCAGCCGGTCCTTGCTCGTGCGGGCCGTTGTCCCGGCCCTGGGAGATCCCTAGCGGCGCAGGACCGCCAGCGTGAGGAGCACCAGACAGCTCAGCACCGCGGCGAGCAGCCCGGCGAACGCGGCGACGGTCGCCACGCCCGCGAGCGCGCTGAGCAGCATCAGCAGCGCGGCGCGCAGCGTGGGCGCGAGCCTGCCGACGGCGCGTTCGGCGACGAGCAGCACCCGTTCGGTGCCGCGCAGCGGCGGCGCGACCGCGGGACTCCACGCGGTCGGCGCGGGCGCGTGGTCGGCGGGGCGCACAACAGGCCGGAGATTGGGTCGGGTCTCCGATCCGGTCACGGTCACAGTCGCTTACTCCTGTTCGGCTGGCGCTGTCGGTGATCAGTCTGCTGCATTCCGCGACTGAAGATCGTGACTACCCCGTAGTAGACGGTGAACGGAGTGTGTTCATCGCCGAACGGCTAACTGTGGGATGGGTCACTCGCCGGGGTGATCACAGTACCGCTGGTTACGGCTGCCGGGTCAATAGTTAGGCCAACAGGCTGACGGCCGGCTGCCGCCCGTCGCGCCGGATGGACCAGTCACCGCTAACTGCGAGTGATGGGCACCAGTGGGCGCACCTGGGTCCGGACAGAAAGAAACCCCGTAGTGCTGCCAGGTCGGGGGTCCGCCAGCACTACGGGGTCAACCGGAACATCGCCAGGGAGTCCGGTGGTGTTACACGGACGCGAGAATGTGCCCTGCATCACATCCTCGCGCCGCGATCGGGGGGCTCAGCGCCAGTTGACCTGCTGGGTCTGCGCGAGCGTGATGAGTTCGTGGCGCATCGACGGCGTGGCGGCCTGCTCGATGGCGCGGGTCACCGCCTTGCGAGTGCGGGCCTCGGCGCGGCGGGCTCGGATCTTCGCGGCGACGTTCATTGCTTTTCGCTTCCCCTCGGATGTTGCCTTGCGTTCCTGGTAGCTCTAGTATGCCTCGCTCGCGAAGGGAAAGCCAGCGATCAGCCGGTGAGGTGGCGCACACGCCGGACGATCGCCGGCTTAAGTGGCCCTCGGCTGACGATCGTCCGGTGAACGGAAAATGACTGCCGGGTTATCCCGCTGTCTAGCGTCGTCGCTAGACACGGTGAGACGACTCTGATCGGGGAGTCCGCGCGAGGTGGTTCTAGTCCTCCATGGTGAGGACGAACTTGCCGAAGTGCGGCACGGTGAACGCGATCCGGCCGCGCTCGGCGCTGTAGACCAGGCCCTTCTTGATGAGGCTGTCGCGGGCGGGCGACAGCGACGAGGGCTTGCGGCCCAGCAGCACGGCCACGTCGGCGGTGCTCGCGCCCTCGTCGCGGCCCTCGGTCAGCTCGGCCATCGCCCGCAGGTACTCCCGCTCGGCGGGGGTGGCCCGCTCGTAGCGCGAGCCGAAGAAGCCCACGGCCAGCTCCGACTCGGCCTCCGGGGCGGCCACGGCGACGTCCTCGACGGTGATCGGATCGGCGGGCGCGGCGTCCCAGGCGGCCTTGGCGTAGGCCTGGATGAAGTACGGGTAGCCGCCGGAGCGCTCGAACAGCGCGTCGAGTGCGTCCGGGGCGATGCCCGCGTCCTCCCGCTCGACCGGGACGAGCACCGCCTGGTCGGCGTCCGCCCTGGCGAGCCGGTCGATGCGCACGTAGCGGAAGAGGCGCTCGGAGTAGGACTTGCTGGCCGACAGCAGCGTCGGCAGGTGCGGCAGCCCGGCGCCCACCACGACCAGCGGCGCGCCGGACTGCGAGAGCTCGTGGCAGGCCGCGCACAGGGCCGAGACGTCCTCGGCGCCGACGTCCTGCATCTCATCGATCAGCACCGCCACCCCGGTGCCCACGTCCTGGGCCAGCTCGGCGACGTCGGTGAACAGCTCCACCAGGTCGATCTCGATGTCGCCGGAGTCGGCGCGCCCGGCCGCGGCGGGCACGTCGATGCCCGGCTGCCAGCGGTCGCGCAGCTTCGCCTCGCCCGGGTTCGACTTCAGCGCAAACGCTTTCAGCACGGCGAGCACGCCCTCGACCCGGTCCGGCGCCCGGTGGCGCACAGCGAGGTCGCGGATGGCCCGGTGCAGCGCGGCCGACAGCGGGCGGCGCAGGTCGGACTCCGGGCGGGCCTCGATCTTGCCCGCTCCCCAGCCCCGGCGGACCGCCATCGACCGCAGCTCGCCGAGCAGCACCGTCTTGCCGACGCCGCGCAGGCCGGTCAGCACCAGGCTGCGCTCGGGCCTGCCCCTGGCGACCCGCTCCAGCACGACGTCGAAGGCGGCCAGCTCCTTCTCCCGCCCGGCCAGCTCGGGCGGCCGCTGACCGGCTCCGGGGGCGAACGGATTGCGGATGGGGTCCATCCTCGGACGTTATCGGCGCGTATAGGCCCTGTCCGATACACGGGCAGAAAGCGGTATCGCGTGTCGCCCGCCTGTGTGTGGCGTGGATCACTCAACTCTCTGGCAATGCCTGCGCGTCCTGAGGCGTGTACGGACCGCGACTTGGGGTCGGTCCGCACCGGGGGGAATCAACCATGGCGCCCAGGCGGAGGGCGCGCGGCTTGTCGAGCGGTCGATGCGGTGTCGGCCTATGGCGAGGTGCTGCCGGGGCTGCTGGTGTGCCTGGCCCTGGTCGCCGGGGTGCTGGCCTGCAACACCGGCAACCGGGTCACCACCCCGCTCAACGCGTGCTGTTCACGGACGTCGTCCTGCTGACCGCCTTCGCCGTCTCCGCGGCCACCGAGACCGTGCCGGTGCCCGCGCAGCTGCTCGGCGCGGCCGTCACCGCGGCGGCCCTGATCGGCAACAACCTCGTCATGCGCCGCCGGGTGTCCGCCCCGGCCTAGCAGCCTCTACGGCTCTCTAGCACTCACGCTAGAGAGCCGTAGAGGTGCGCAGATCAGCGTTCGAGGATCGCCGTGACGCCCTGGCCGCCCGCCGCGCAGATGGAGATCAGGCCCCGGCCCGAGCCTTTCTCCGCCAGCAGCTTGGCCAGCGTCGCCACGATCCGCCCACCGGTCGCGGCGAACGGGTGGCCGGCGGCCAGCGAGGAGCCGTTGACGTTGAGCCTGGCCCGGTCGATCGGGCCGAGCGGCTCGGTCAGGCCCAGCTTCTCCTTGGCGAACGCCTCGTCCTCCCAGGCGGCCAGCGTGGCCAGCACCTGCGAGGCGAACGCCTCGTGGATCTCGTAGAAGTCGAAGTCCTGCAGTGACAGCCCGGCCCGCGCGAGCATCCTCGGCACGGCGTAGGCCGGGGCCATCAGCAGGCCTTCGCCGCCCTGCACGTAGTCCACGGCCGCGGTCTCGGTGAAGGTCAGGTAGGCCAGCACGGGCAGCTTGCGCTCCTTGGCCCACTGCTCGGTGGCCAGCAGCACGGTGGACGCGCCGTCGGAGAGCGGGGTGGAGTTGCCCGCGGTCATGGTGCCCTCGGGGCCGCCGAAAGCGGGTTTGAGCGTGGCGAGCTTCTCCGCCGACGAGTCCGGGCGCAGGTTCTGGTCGCGGGTCAGGCCCTGGAAGGGGGTCACCAGGTCGGTGAAGAAGCCGCGCTCGTAGGCGGCGGCGAGGCGCTGGTGGCTGGCCGCGGCCAGCTCGTCCTGGGCCTCGCGCCCGACTCCCCACTCCTTGGCGGTGACCGCGGCGTGCTCGCCCATGGACAGGCCGGTGCGCGGCTCGGCGTTGCGCGGGATGTCCGGCACGATGTGGCCGGGGCGGAGCTTGGACAGCAGGGCGAGGCGCTGACCGAGAGTCTTGGCGCTGTTGAGCTGGATCAGGATGCGGCGCAGCTTGTCGTTGACCTGCAGCGGCGCGTCGCTGGTGGTGTCGACGCCCCCGGCGATGGCCGAGTCGATCTGGCCCAAGGCGATCTTGTTGGCGACCTGGGCGATGGCCTGGAGGCCGGTGCCGCAGGCCTGCTGCACGTCGTAGGCGGGTGTCTCGGCGGAGAGCCTGCTGCCCAGCACGCTCTCGCGCGCGAGGTTGAAGTCGCGGCTGTGCTTGAGCACCGCGCCCGCGGCGACCTCACCGACGCGCTGCCCCCGCAGGCCGAAGCGGGCCACCAGGCCGTCGAGCGCCGCGGTGAACATGTCCTGGTTCGACGCCTGGGCGTAGGGCCCGTTCGACCGCGCGAACGGGATGCGGTTCCCGCCGACGATCGCCACCCGGCGCACGCGACTCGGGGCCATGGCCTTTCCTCCTGAACACGGGTCGGTTTCTGGGGTACGATCCTAACCTACTCATCAGTAAGAATACTACGGAGTAGGGAGGATGCGCGGATGACGGACCGCTACCAGCAGTTCAGCACGACCGGCGTGGGCAAGGCACTGGTGAAGCGACTCGGACTGCCGAACCCGACGCCGCTGCGCCGCCACCGGCCCGGCGAGCCGCCGCTGCCCGGCCCGGCGCTGCTGGGCGCCGCACCGGGCGGCAGGCTGCTGGAGCAGGTCGGCGCGGTGCTCAAGGCCGCGGGCGCCGAGGTGCTCACCGACCCGCCGCCCGGGGGTCCGGCCTACGGCGCGCTCGTCTTCGACGCCACCGGCATCACTTCGCCGGAGGGCCTTCGCGCGCTGTACGACTTCTTCCACCCCGTGATCCGCTCGGTGGCCGGCTCCGGGCGCGTCGTCGTGCTCGGCACCCCGCCGGAGAGCGCGGGCGAGCCGGGCGCGGCCATCGCCCAGCGCGCGCTGGAGGGCTTCGTCCGCTCGGTCGGCAAGGAGCTCAAGCGCGGCGCCACCGCGCAGCTGGTCTACGTCGCCGACGGCCACGAGGACAAGGCCGAGTCGACGCTGCGGTTCCTGCTCAGCGCCAAGTCCGCCTACGTCGACGCCCAGGTCATCAGGATCGGCGGCCACGGCGGCGACGCGCCCGACCCGCAGGACTGGGCCGCCCCGCTGGCGGGCCGGGTCGCCCTGGTCACGGGGGCGTCCCGGGGCATCGGCGCGGCCATCGCCGAGGTCCTGGCCCGCGACGGCGCGAAGGTCGTCCTGCTGGACATCCCCGCCCAGGGCGCGGACCTGGTGCGGGTGGCCAACGAGGTCGGCGGCCTGGCCCTGCAGCTCGACATCACCGCCGCCGACGCGCCCCACGCCCTCGTGGAGTTCCTGACCCAGCGCCACGGCGGCGTCGACATCGTCGTGCACAACGCGGGCATCACCCGCGACAAGACCCTGGCCAAGATGACGGACTCCGCGTGGGAGTCGGTCGTGCAGGTCAACCTGGCCTGCCAGCTGCGGGTCAATGACGCGCTGCTGGAGTCCGGCGCGCTGCGCTCGGGCGGGCGGGTCATCGGGGTGTCCTCGATCGCGGGCATCGCGGGCAACGTCGGCCAGACGAACTACGCGGTGAGCAAGGCGGGCGTCATCGGCATGGTCGATGCCTACGCGCCGCGCTACGCCGAGAAGGGCATCACCATCAACGCGGTGGCCCCCGGCTTCATCGAGACGCGGATGACGGCGGCCGTGCCGCTGGTCATCCGCGAGGCGGGCAGGCGGATGAACAGCATGTCCCAGGGCGGCCTGCCGGTCGACGTCGCCGAGACGGTCGCGTGGTTCGCCGCGCCCGCGTCGGGGGCGGTGTCCGGCAACGTCGTGCGGGTGTGCGGGCAGAGCCTGCTGGGGGCGTGATGGCGGTGGTGGATCTCGGCGAGTCCCCGAGCCTGGGCCTGCTCTACCCGAAGGCCGCCGTCGCCGGCCTCACCAAGCGCGGGGGCGACGAGCTGCCCGAGCGCGTCTACCAGTGGCGGGGCGTGCGGGTCGACCCCGCTCACCTGGCCGCCTACGACCGGGTCTGCGGGTTCCGGCTCGCCGACGAGCTGCCTGCCACGTACCCGCACGTGCTGACCTTTCCCATGCAGGTCAAGCTGATGACCGACGCTGACTTCCCGTTCCCGCTGATCGGGTCGGTGCACCTGCGCAACCGGATCAGCCAGAGCCGGGCGCTGCGCGTCGACGAGGAGTTCGACCTGCGCGTGCACGTGGAGAACCTGCGCCCGCACGCCAAGGGCAGGCAGTTCGACATGGTGAGCCAGGCGTTCGCGGCGGGCGAGGCGGTGTGGCACGACACCAGCACGTACCTGGTGCGCGGCGGGGGGTCGGGGGCGTCGTCGGCTGGGTCGGGCTCGGCGCCCGGGGCGCCGTCGGCGGTGTGGCGGGTGCCCGAGGACATCGGGCGGCGGTACGGGGAGGTGTCCGGGGACCGCAACCCGATCCACCTGCACCCGCTGTCGGCGCGGCTGTTCGGGTTCAGGCGGGCGATCGCGCACGGGATGTGGACGAAGGCGCGCTGTCTGGCGGCCTACGAGGGCAGGCTGCCTGAGGCGCACACGGTCGATGTGCGGTTCAAGCTGCCGGTGCTGCTGCCCGCGAAGGTGGCGTTCTCGTCGGTGCGGGTGGAGGACGGGTACCGGTTCGGGCTCGTCGACGTGCGCAAGGGGAAGCCGCACCTGGAAGGGGTCATCACGGTCTGAGGGGTATATCAAGGAATCTTGCTAAAGAACTCTTGCTCAAGAGTGCTTTAGCAAGGTAGCTTGATATGTATGGCGGACCGGAAGATGATCAGCGACCCGAAGCGGCTCAAGGCGCTCTCGCACCCGTTGCGGTGGAAGTTGATCGACCTGCTCACCATCAACGGGTCGGCGACGGCCACGCAGTGCGCTGAGGCTGTGGGCGAGAGCGTGGCCAGTTGCTCGTACCACTTGAACATGCTGGCCAAGTACGGGTTCGTGCAGCAGGCGGAGGGCGGTCAGGGGCGGGAGAAGCCCTGGCGGCTCATTGATCGAGAGCAGAGCTACACCCATGACGGGCTCAGCGAGGAGGACACCCTCGCCGCCGAGGCCGCCACGGAAGCGTTGCTGGAGCACGAGTTTCAGCGGATGCGCGACTATCTGCGCACGCACGACCGCGAGCCGGACGCTTGGCGCGGGTTCGGGGGGTTCACCGGCATGACACAGCACCTCACCGCCGCTGAGGCCAGTCAGCTGCGCGAGGACATCGAGGCGCTGTTCCAGCGCTACTCCGGGCGCAACGAGCTGGAGAACCGGCCCAGCGGGTCGCGGCCGGTGCGGTTCCAGCTGATGAGCTACGCGATTCCGGGCACGGCGGAGACGCCCTGACCTTGTAGGTCCTTGATCCGGCCAGGCCGCACCGACGTGGGTGCCGGTCCGATGGCTCCTGCCTTCCCGATGGTTACCCGAAGGAGAACACCATGCATCCCGATGCTCTCTACCAGCTCGCTGTCCAGCGCAACGCCGATGACATCGCGGCGGCCGGGCGGTCTCGGCGGGCGAAGCGCGTTCGCCGCGGTGACAGGCCCGACATCCGGCCCCCCGCCGCCAGGTTATCGCTGTGGGGGCGGTGGTTTCCCGTGCAGTACCGGGGGCTGTGGACAAAGGCGTAGGCGTGGCGGGTTCAGTGCGTCATGTGCGCTTGCCGTGCAGCAGGGTGATCAGCTTGGCGACCTGGGCGTCCACTGTGGGCGTTCGGGCGAAGGTGGTCATGTTCAGGGGGGCCTTGAAGCGTTGGCGGGTGATGGCTTTGGCCCGGCCGAACTCGCGCAGGCCCTCGGGGCCGTGGATGCGGCCGAAGCCGGATTCGCCCACGCCGCCGAAGGGAAGTGACGGGATGCCTGCGAAGCTGATCACCGAGTTGACGCTGACCATGCCCGCGCGGAGCTTGCGGGCCAGCTCCATCCCCCGCGCCTTGGCGAAGACGGTGCCGCCCAGGCCGTAGGCGGTGGCGTTGGCCAGCTCCACCGCCTGGTCCATGTCGCGGACCTTCGTCACGGTGATGGTCGGGCCGAAAGTCTCCTCGCGGACCGCCGAGGAGTCCTCGGGGACGTCCACCAGGACCGTGGGCTGGACGTAGCGCTCGCCTTCGGGGACGGGGCCGCCGATGAGGGCGCGGGCGCCGCGGGAGAGGGCGTCGGCGATGTGGCGGCGGATGATGTCGATCTGGCCGGGCATGGTGATGGGGCCGATCTGGGCGTCGCCGTCGAAGCCGACCCTGAGGCCGGTGGCCTGGTCGGTCAGGTGGGTGAGGAAGGAGTCGTAGACGCGTTCGTGGACGTAGACGCGCTCCACGCCCGTGCAGGTCTGGCCCGCGTTGGACATCGCGCCCCACGCGGCGGCCTCGGCGGCGGCGGCGAGATCGGCGTCGGCGTCGACCAGGAGGGCGTCCTTGCCGCCCGCCTCGATGAGGACCGGGGTGAGGGTGTCGGCGCAGGCGGCCATGATCTTGCGGCCGGTGCCCGGCGAGCCGGTGAAGGCGATCTTGGCGACGCCGGAGCGGCAGAGGGCGGCACCGGTCTCGCCGAAGCCGGTGACGACCTGGAGGACCGGGTGCTCGGGGACGGCCTCGGCGAAGCTGTCGGCCAGCCAGCGGCCCACGCCGGGGGTGTACTCGCTGGGCTTGAACACCACGGCGTTGCCCGCGGCCAGGGCGTAGGCTATCGAGCCCATCGGGGTGAACACCGGGTAGTTCCACGGGCCGATCACGCCGACCACGCCCAGCGGCTGGTACTCCACCGTCGCGGCCTGGTTGGCCATCAGCAGGCCCGACGGGCGGCGCTTGGCGCCCAGGACCTTGCGGGCGTTGCGGGCCGCCCAGGCGGTGTGGTCGATCGCCAGGACGATCTCCAGCATCGCGTCGCCGTGCGGCTTGCCCGTCTCGGCGTGGACGACCTCGGCGAGCTGCTGGGCGCGGCGGGTCAGCACGCCCTTCCAGCGGGTCAGGCGCTCGGCGCGGCCCGCGAAGCCGAGGCCCGCCCACCAGTCCGCGGCCGGTCCCGCGGCGGCCACCGCGGCCCGGACGTCCTCGGCCGAGTGCACCGGGTGGACGCCCACCACCTCGTCCGTCGCCGGGTTGAGCGACTCGAACGTGTTCGCCTGAACGGTCGTCATGCGGCCAAGCTACCCGCCGGTACGGGGGGCTGGCGATACCCTGTGCGGCGTGCGGATCACCCACTTCGGCCACTCCTGCGTCCTGTTGGAGACCGGCACCGCCCGGCTGCTCGTCGACCCGGGCTGCTGGTCGCACGGCTTCGAGGACCTGCGCGACCTCGACGCCGTGCTGGTCACCCACAAACACGCCGACCACCTCGACGTCGACCGGCTCGCCGCGCTGCTGGCCGCCAACCCGCACGCCGAGCTGATCACCGACCCGGCGTCGGCCGTCGACCTCGCAGGACACGACGCGCGGGTGCTGCACGCGGGCGAGGACGCCGAGGTCGCGGGCGCGGCCATCGCCGCCGTCGGGGGCTCGCACGCGAGCATCCACCCCGAGGTCGAGGTGCCGCCGAACGTCGGCTACGTCATCGACCACGGCGCCTTCTACCACCCCGGCGACTCCCTGCACGTGCCCGAGCAGCGCGTCGACGTGCTCGGCCTGCCCACCGGCGCGCCCTGGCTGAAGCTGTCGGAGGCCGTCGACTTCTTCCGCGCCGTCGCGCCCAGGGCCGCGGTGCCCATCCACGAGATGACGCTCAGCCGCGCGGGCATCGACATCTCCCTGGCCCGCTTCGACGGCCTGGCCCCCGACGGCGCGAAGCTCGTCGTGCTCCCCCTGGCCGACACCACCGAGGTCTGAGTGCCCGAGCGCCGAAACCCCGGCGCGCGCGGTGCGCAGATAGACCCCGCACTCACCCGCGCGGAGCATCTTCGCCGCCCGCGCGTCCCGAACCGCCTCCGGTCCCCTCATTAGCCACGACGGGGCGGCCCCTGCACCCGCCCCGCGGACACATCGGAGGAAACGTGTTCCTGCGTTCACGCGCCCTGCGCGCCGCGGTCACCGCCGCGGTCGCCGGCGCCGGGGTCCTGGTGGCGGCCACCCCGGCCCAGGCCGCCCCGGCCGCGGGCAACCGCGCCTACCTGGTCATCACCGCCCCCGGCGACACCGCGGGGGCCAAGACGGCCATCGGCACCAACAACGGCACCGTCTGGGCCTCCTACGACGCCATCGGCGTCGTGGTCGCCCACTCGACCGCCACCGACTTCGCCACCCGCATGCGCTCGGTCACCGGGGTGCAGAAGGTCGGCGCGACCCGCACCTCCGACGTGCCCGCCGCGGCGGCCAACCCGGCCATCCCGGCGAACCCGTCGCAGGTCACCCCCGCAACCGGGGAGCCGGTGCGCTCGGACATGAGCCAGATCGGCGCGGACCGGGCCTGGGCGGTCAACCCGGGCTCGGCGAACGTCACCGTCGGCATCCTCGACACCGGCGTCGACGACCAGCACTACGACCTCAAGGCCAACTTCGACGCCGCGAACTCCGCCTCCTGCGCCTACGGCAAGCTCGACACCAGGACGGGCGCCTGGCGCGACACCGGCACCCACGGCACGCACGTCGCGGGCACCGTCGCCGCCGCCAAGAACGGCCGCGGCGCGGTCGGCGTGGCGCCCGGGGTGAAGATCGCCTCGGTGCGCATCGCGGAGAACCCGAGCGGGCTGTTCTTCCCGGAGAACACCATCTGCGCGTTCGTCTTCTCCGGCGACCGCGGCTTCGAGGTGACGAACAACAGCTACTACACCGACCCGTGGATGTTCAACTGCCCCAACAACCTCGACCAGGACGCGATCCTGGAAGGCGTCAAGCGGGCGGTGGACTACGCCGAGGGCAAGGGCGTGCTCAACGTCGCCGCGGCGGGCAACGAGAACTACAACCTGGCCAACAAGACCAGCGACTCCTCCAGCCCGAACGACTCCACCCCGGGCAACCGCACCATCAGCAACTCCTGCCTGAAGGTGCCCGGTGAGGTCTCCGGCGTCGTGAACGTCTCCTCGATCACCTCCGCGAACGGCAAGTCGTCGTTCTCCAACTTCGGCACCGACAAGATCGCCGTGGCCGCGCCCGGCGACAGCGTCTACTCCACCGTCCCGGGCGGGCGCTACTCCAGCATGTCCGGCACCTCGATGGCCTCCCCGCACGTCGCGGGCGTCGCCGCGCTGCTCAAGTCGGTCAACCCGTCGGCCACCCCGGCCCAGCTGCGCCAGCTGCTGGCCACCCAGGCCGACGACCTGTCCTGCTCCGACAGCCGCTGCCAGGGCACCACGGCGAAGAACAACTTCTTCGGCGAGGGCCGGGTGGACGCCTTCGCCGCGGTCGACACCGGTACCACCCCGCCCGGCGGCACCTTCGAGAACACCACCGACGTGACCATCCCGGACGCGGGCGCGGCGATCACCAGCTCCATCGCCGTCACCGGCCGCACCGGCAACGCGCCGTCGAACCTGCAGGTCGGCGTCGACATCCGCCACACCTACCGCGGTGACCTGGTCATCGACCTGATCGCCCCGGACGGCACCGCCTACCGGCTGAAGAACTCCAGCACGTCGGACTCCGCCGACAACGTGATCACCACCTACACGGTGAACGCCTCGTCGGAGGCCGCCAACGGCACCTGGAAGCTCCAGGTCCGCGACACCTACCGCAGCGACACCGGGTACATCAACTCCTGGAAGCTGACCTTCTGACGCCAGAGCGGCACGACGGCCCCCGCCCCGGCGGGGGCCGTCCCCGTTCCCGGGTAGGCCGATGCCGCCGCGCCCGCGGCGAGCGCGGCGTCCACCGCGGCGAGGAGGGTGTCGCGCCCGCCCGGCCGCGCGAGGTCGCCGGTGTCGGCGGCCAGCCGGACCAGTCCGCCGCGCCGGGCCGAGCGGCCCGCGGCCCGCACCACGGCGTGGCGCCACCACTGCTTGTCCAGGTGCTCCGGCCACGCGCCGACCGCCAGCACCCTGCCCCGATCCGCACCCCCGCCGACCAGGTCGCGCACGCCGAGCAGGTCGGCGCAGCGGGTGAAGCCCAGGGCATGCAGCGCGGTCAGCGTGCCGGGCGAGGCCAGCCAGCGCGGCGGGGCGAAGGCGCTCGTGCGCAGGCCCGCCCGGTCCAGGGCGGCCACGGCGGCGGTCAGGCGCAGCCCGGCCTCGTGCGCGGGCAGCCCCGCGAACTCCGCCTTCCTGCCCCGGCCGCGCGGCGCGGTGAGGTCGTAGCCGTGGGCGAGCACCGGCCGCCCGCGCGCCCAGTCGGCGACGTCGGGGTCGACGCCGCGCGGGGTGATGAGCACCGACAGCGGCGCCCCGCGCCGGTCGAGGTCGTCGGCGAGCGCGTCGGCGCTCGCCAGGCTCCGGGCACCGATCCCGGACAGGGACACCAGCAGGCGGGCCGTCATGGCGTCGAGGACACCGCACGCGGTTGACGCGCGGGTGGCCCCGGCGCTGACTCAGCCGATCCAGTCGGCGAACTCCCGGCCGGTCAGGCGCTCGTAGGCCTGCACGTAGCGGGCGCGGGTGTTGGCGACCACCTCGTCGGGCAGCGGCGGCGGAGGGCCGTCGGCGGCGCGGTCCCAGCCGGAGGCGGGCGAGGTCAGCCAGTCGCGGACGTACTGCTTGTCGTAGGAGGGCTGGGCCCGGCCGGGCTCCCAGGTCTCGGTCGGCCAGTAGCGCGAGGAGTCCGGGGTCAGCACCTCGTCGCCGAGCACGACCTCGCCGCCGCGCAGCCCGAGTTCGATCTTGGTGTCGGCGAGGATGATGCCCCGGTCCAGGGCGTGCGCGGCCGCGGTCCGGTAGATGTCCAGGGTCAGCGCGCGGACCCGCTCGGCCAGGTCCGCGCCGATGAGGCCGACCACGGCGCCGAAGTCGATGTTCTCGTCGTGCGCGCCGATCTCGGCCTTGGTGGCCGGGGTGAAGATCGGCTCGGGCAGCCGCGAGCCCTCGGTCAGGCCCTCGGGCAGCGCGACGCCGCAGACCGCGCCGGTGGCCCGGTAGTCGGCGGTGCCCGAGCCCGCCAGGTAGCCGCGCGCCACCGCCTCCACCGGCAGCATGTCCAGCCTGCGCACCAGCAGCGCCCGCCCGGCGACCTCGGTCGGGATGCGCGGGTCGTCGTAGGCGACCATGTGGTGCGGGACCGCGTTCTCCATGCTGTCGGCCAGCAGCTCGAACCAGAACACGCTCATCGCGGTGAGGACGCGGCCCTTGTCCGGGATCGGCGTGCTGAGCACGTGGTCGTAGGCGGAGACGCGGTCGGAGGCCACCATCAGCAGGTGGTCGTCGTCGACGGCGTAGAGCTCCCGCACTTTGCCTGCGGCGATCAGGGGGTACTCAGCGAGCGTGGCCACGTTCGCGCAGCTTAGCCGCCCCGGCGCAGCAGCCGCGTCAGACCCGTCGCCACGGTCGTGGCCAAGATCCACCCCAGCGCGATGAACACCGCCGAGATCCACTGCGAGACCCCGACGACGGTCCACTTGTTCTTGTGCCCGAAGTCCACGATCGGCACCAGCAGGTCCAATGTGTACAGCAGCGGGTTCCAGACCAGCTCGTCGTCGGTGTTGGACTCCGGCGGCTCGGGGATGGTGAAGAACCACACCGTGCCGATCACCAGGAAGGTGAGCAGCCACGTCAGCGCCCTGGTCGGGCGGTAGCCGTAGCCGACCGTGGCGCGCTGCATCCAGCTCCAGAGCCGGATGCCCGGCGCGGTGAACCGGGCGCCGTCGGCCAGGGCGGCGTAGCGGCGGCGCTGCTTCTCCACCAGCACCGTGGAGGCGTGCTCCTCGTTGCCCGCGTCGCGCAGCATGGCCGCGAGCTGCTCGTACGGGCCGGGGCTGTAGGTCTCGCGCAGGCCTTTGCGCAGCCAGCCCAGCCTGGTCAGCACCCGCTCGTCGTCATCCAGCGGGATGGGGTCGGCCAGGGACTCGTAGCGGAAGTCGTCCACCTCTATCCGGCCCTGGGCCGACCAGAACGCGGCGTTGTCCAGCAGCGAGGCGCACTTGGCGTGGGCGAGGTCGACGCGCCCGCGCGGCGGGGAGGCCACGGCCAGGCGCAGCTCCTGGGTCTGGAAGCCGAAGGCGTTGACCGTCATCGCGTTGTGGCTGTTGCCCAGCTCGGCGCCGGTGAAGTCGGTGACCTGCCCGACCTCGGCGCGGCGCAGCCGGATCTCGCCGTGGGCGGAGAACGGCTCGTCGCCCGCCGCGCAGATCAGGTCCCGGCCGACGCGGGCCACCCGCAGGTCCAGCGACGGCTTCACCGAGCCGTCGCGGTGGTAGACGCCGGGGGCGAGCAGCCTGCTGCCGCGCAGGTCCAGGTTGGCCTCGATCTTGGCCCCGGACAGCAGCACCGAGCCGAACACCAGCACCGCGCGGGCGTCGAGGTTGCCGCCGACGCTGAAGCGCCTGCCCTCCACCGCGTCGCCGCCGCGGTTGCTGATCACCGCGCGGTCGAACAGCGCGCTGCCCTGCACCGCCACCTCGACCAGCCGCACCTGCCCGGCCACCCGCATGTCGCGGGCGTCGATGTTGCTGCCGACGGCGGTGCCGTCCAGGTGCAGCGAGCGATCGGAGTACGGGCCCGCCTTGACGCCCATCTCCACGAACTCCTCGTGCCCGCCGGAGAGGTCGACGCGGGAGGCGGCCAGGCGCAGCGAGCCGCCGATCGTGGCGTTGACGATGCGCACGGTGCCGGTGCTGGTGAACCCGCGGTCGAGGTTCACATTGCCATCCACTTTGGACCGGTCCGCGACGAGGGTGGCGTTGGGGTCGAAGAACGGGTCGTCCGGCGGCACCGCGCGGGAGTGCTCGGTCCTCGGCGAGAGCCGCGCGCCGCGCATCGACAGGTCGCTCTCCACCCGCGCGGTCGGCAGGAAGACCTGGCCGACGCTGCGGAACGGGTTGCCCTGCGGGCAGACGGTGAAGTACAGGTTGCCGCCGACCTGCATGCCGTTGCCGTTGAGCGCGAAGCCCTTCGGGTTGTCCAGCACCGCGCCCGCGAAGTTGACGTTGCCGCCGGTGCGCAGGCCCGGCAGCCGGATCTCGCCCTTGGCCGAGAGCCGCGCGGCCAGCAGCGCGCCCGCGGCCTGCAGCCGGTCGCCGTGCAGCGCGGGCCTGCCGTTGCGGCTGACCAGCGTGCTGTCGCGCAGCACCACGGTGCCGCGCACGTCGGCGTCGGTCAGGTCGACGGTGCCGCGCACGAACGTGCGCAGCAGCACCAGGTCGTTGTCGGTGCGCAGGTTGCGCGCCTGCAGGCCGGGCAGCACGCAGTCGTGGAACTCGATCCCGGCGAGCTTGCCCTGGCGCAGGTCGGGGGCGTTCTCGAAGCGACAGCGCTCGAACTCCAGCAGCGCGAACTCGGTGTTGCGCAGGTCGAGGGTGCCGGTGATGTAGCGGTCGGCCCACTTCAGCACGGCGGGGGTGGCCAGTCTGCGCCTGCGCAGCACGCCGCCGCTGTCCTGCTCTGCCGTGCGCCGCAGCACCTCGGCCGCGGTGATGTGCGCCCAGGCCGGGGGGTGCTCGTCGTGCGGGTCCAGCCTGCGCTCGCCGTCGCTGCTCGTCATCGCGGAACCACCCCCTGTAGTCGCCCGGCAGGTCGATCATAGAGATCGACCCGCGCCCTGGGCAGGGGTTTGGTCGCGATGGGCAACCGACCTACCCCTCGGCGGCCGCTTTGAGCCGGGCCAGCGTGGTGGCGATATTGGCCTGGTTGCGGGCCTTGCGGTCGGTCACCCCGGTGGCCAGCACGGTCAGCGGGCGGAACCACCCGGGCCGCAGGTCCCAGGCGCTCTCCACGACCCGGCAGCCGGACTCGGTCGGGGTGATCTCATAGGCCCACTCCGACACCGGCAGCCCCATCGAGCTGACCCGGAAGGCGAACTTGTCGGGGGCGGCGGCGGTCACGGTGGCGACGGTGGTCCAGAACCGCACGCCGCGCCGGTTCGAGCCGCGGAAACGCGCGCCCACCCGGGCGATGGTGTCGCGGCCCAGCCAGCGCCCGCCTGCGAACTCCTCGGCCATCCTCGCCATCGCGGGCAGATCGCTGACCAGCTCGTACACGCGCGCCGCCGAGGCCGAGACGGCGATCTGGCCCTGTGCGTCAGGTGTGCTCACAGGGCCAGATCCTACCGACGGGTAACTTCTTTGCCAGGCCGCGCTCACAGAACCTTGCTCAGGAAGGACTTCGTCCGCTCGTGCTGGGGGCTGGTCAGCACGTCGCGCGGGTGGCCGTGCTCGACCACGACGCCCTCGTCCATGAAGACCAGCGAGTCACCGACCTCCCTGGCGAAGCCCATCTCGTGGGTCACCACGACCATCGTCATGCCCTGCTCGGCCAGGTCCCGCATGACGGCGAGCACGTCGCCCACCAGCTCCGGGTCCAGCGCCGAGGTCGGCTCGTCGAAGAGCATCAGCTTCGGCTCCATCGCCAGCGCCCTGGCGATGGCGACGCGCTGCTGCTGGCCGCCGGAGAGCTGGTTGGGGTAGGCGGCGGCCTTGTCACCCAGGCCGACCTGCTCCAGCAGCTCGACCCCCCGCGCCCTGGCCTGCGCCTTGCTCTTGCCCAGCACACCGATCGGCGCCTCGATGACGTTGCCCAGCGCCGTCATGTGCGGGAACAGGTTGAACCGCTGGAACACCATGCCGATGGAGCGCCGCTTGAACGCGACCTCGCTCTCCTTCAGCTCGTAGAGCTTGTCCCCGCCCTTGCGGTAGCCGACCAGCTCGCCGTCGACGTACAGCTCGCCCGCGTCCACCTTCTCCAGGTGGTTGATGCAGCGCAGGAACGTCGACTTGCCCGAGCCCGACGGCCCGATCAGGCACATGACCTCACCGGAGGCCACCTCCAGATCGATCCCGCGCAGCACGTCGAGCCTGCCGTAGCTCTTGCACACGCCCACGGCGCGCACCACCGGGGTGCCGGTCTCGGTCATACTCGATCACTCCCCGAGGCGAGCAGCCGGTTCACCAGTCCGCGCTGGGCCTTCACCGAGCGGCTGGTGCCCCGCGAGTAGCGCTTCTCGATCTGCATCTGGACCACGGTCAGCGCCGAGGTCAGCGCCAGGTACCAGAGCGCCGCGGTGATCAGCAGCGGGATGGTCTGGAAGTTGCGCGAGTAGATCGTCTGCGCGGCGACCATCAGCTCGTAGTACCCGATGACGATCACCAGCGACGTGGTTTTCAGCATCGAGATCGTCTGGTTGCCGGTCGGCGGGATGATCACCCGCATGGCCTGCGGCAGCACGATCCGGCGCAGCACGCGGCCGCGGGTCATGCCCAGCGCGCCCGCCGCCTCGGTCTGGCCCTCGTCCACCGACTGGATGCCGCCGCGCACGATCTCGGCCATGTAGGCCGCCTCGTTCAGCCCGAGCCCGAGCAGGGCCGCGTAGAACTGGGTGATCAGCACGTTGGTGTCCCAGGAGACGAACTCCGGGCCGCCGAAGGGCACGCCGAGCCCGATCCTGGGGAACAGCGCGGCGAAGAAGAACCAGAAGATCAGCTGGGTGATCAGCGGCGTGCCGCGGAACAGCCAGATGTAGGCGCTGGCCACGCCCGCGGCCAGCGGGTTGCCAGAGAGCCGCATGATCGCCAGCAGGATGCCGCCGAACACGCCGATCAGCATCGAGAGCACTGTCAGGACCAGCGTGTTCTGCAGGCCCCGGATGATGCGCTCGTCGAACAGGTAGTCCCAGACCACCGGCCAGCCGAAATTGTCGTTGGTGACGACGCTGACCCCGGCCTGGGCGATGAGGACCGCGAGGATCGCGCCGGTGACCCACCGCCAGGGATGGCGCACCGGCACGACCTTCAGCGGCTGCTCCTGCGACATCAGCCCGCCGGTGCGGGGTTGACCTCGGCGGTCGGGATGCCGCCGCCCTGCACGCCCCACGCCTCCAGGATCTTGGTGTAGGTGCCGTCGTCGATCAGGGCCTGCAGCGCGCCCTGCACCGCCTTGGCGTAGTCGCCCTTGCCCTTGGGCACGATGATCCCGTACGGCGCGGTGTCGTACGGGGCGCCCGCGGTCTCCAGGGTGCCCTCGGTCTGCTTGACGGCGTAGTCGATGACCGGCGAGTCGGCCAGCATGGCCTGCGCGCGCTTGGCGGTCAGCGCCAGCGTCACGTCGGTCTGGTTCTGGAACTGGGTGACGGTGATCTCGGGCTTGCCCGCGCCGGTGCACTCGGCGGACTTCTTCTCCAGGTCCTCGACCTGGACGGTGCCCTTCTGCACGGCCACGTTCTTGCCGCACAGGTCATCGATGCTGATGCCGTCCGGGTTGCCCTTGAGCACGGCCATCGAGGTGCCCGCGCTGAAGTAGGACACCATGTCGACCTGCTGGAGGCGGTCGGCGTTGATCGTGAACGACGACATGGCCAGCTCGTACTTGCCCGAGGTCAGGCCGGGGATGATGCCGTCGAAGGCGGAGTTCTGGTACTCCATCGTCAGACCGAGCTTCGCCGCGATGGCGTTGCCGAGGTCGATGTCCATGCCGACGGCCTTGTCCTGCTCGTCGATGAACTCGTTCGGCGGGTAGCTCTGGTCCTGCCCTACGACGATCTTCCCGTCGCTGGCGATGTCGGTCGGCACCATGGCGGCCAGCGCCGGGTCCTTCGCCACCGAGGGGGCTGCCGAGGTGGGGTTGGCCGGGGCGCCGCCCGGGTCTTCCGGGGCGCCGCTGCCACTCGCGCCACACGCGGTCACAGCGAGCGCGAGAGCCGCCAGCCCGGTGGTCACCTGGCTCAGCCTGCGGAACTGTCGTCGGGACACCATCTACTCCTCGTGTCTGGTTAACCGGAGTGGTGGGGATACTGCCACCCGATCGGCGGTCAGCGCAGCACGGCCTTGGTTACGGACGCATCACCTTCGGTGGTGGATTATTTCCCGCTCGTGCCGGGCCAGCCCGCAATAAGTACGGCGACCAGCGCCGTCCAGCCCGTCTGGTGGGCCGCGCCGAGGCCCTCACCGGTGTCTCCGTCGAAGTACTCACTGAACGTGACGTGCTCGCGCCAGCGCTCACCCGGCCGCGCCTCGACGCGGTCGCCGTCGGCAGGCCTGCGGCCGTCCGGGCCGGGCAGGAACAGCCCGGCGAGTCTGCGCTGCAGCTCGCGCGCCGCCTCACCGGCGGTGACCTGGGTGCCCGAACCGGTCGGCAGCTCCACCTGCAGGTCCTTGCCGTGGAAGGCGTCGAGCACGTGCAGCGACTGCACCAGCAGCGCGTTGGTGGGAAACCAGATCGGGCCGCGCCAGTTGGAGTTGCCGCCGAACATCGGCGTGCTGGACTCCCCCGGCTCGTAGGCGATGCGGTGCGGCCAGCCGTCGATGTGCACGTCCACGCCGTCGCGGTGGGCCGCGGAGAGCGAGCGCACCCCGTGCGCGGAGAGGAACTCGCCCTCGTCGAACATCCGGCGCAGCACCCGGCGCAGCTTGCGCGTGTCCAGCAGCGTCAGCAGCGCGCTGCGCTCGCCGTCGGTGTGCCAGGTCAGGAACTGGCCGAAGGCGGGCTGGCGGCGCAGCAGGAAGTTCAGCCGCTCGGCGAAGTTCGGCAGCTCGGTGAACACCCACGCGGGCAGCGGCGCGACGGCGAACAGCGGGATCAGGCCCACCATCGAGCGCACCCGCACCGGGTGCGACTCCACGCCGCCGTCGGGGCGCACCCGGGAGAGCAGGTCGTAGCAGAACCCGTCCTCCTCGTCCCAGATCGGCCGGTCGGCCGAGCCGAAGTGGGTCGAGGCGTGCGCGATCGACAGGAAGTGCTCGACGAACTTCGTCGCCACGTCCTCGTAGGCCTCGTCCGCGCGGGCGAGTTCCAGCGCCATCTGCATCAGGTGCAGCGCGTAGGTCGCCATCCACGAGGTCGCGTCGGACTGCTCCAGGCGCCACCCGCCCGGCAGCGGCTCGGAGCGGTTGACCGGGCCGATGTTGTCCATGCCGAGGAAGCCGCCCTCGAACAGGTAGTTGCCCTCGGGGTCCTTGCGGTTGACCCACCACGAGAAGTTCAGCAGCAGCTTGTGGAACACCCTGGCCAGGAACACCCGGTCGCCCTCGCCGGTCGCGGCCTGCTCGGCCCGGTAGACCTGCAGCGCCGCCCAGGCGTGCACCGGCGGGTTGACGTCGCCGAAGGCCCACTCGTAGGCCGGGAGCTGGCCGTTGGGGTGCATCAGCCACTCCCGGCACAGCAGCAGGATCTGGTCCTTGGCGAAGGCCGGGTCGACCACGGCGAAGGGCACCATGTGGAAGGCCAGGTCCCACGCGGCGAACCACGGGTACTCCCACTCGTCGGGCATGGACAGCACGTCGGAGACGTCCACGTGCTTCCAGTGCGCGTTGCGCCCGCCGAGCCGCTCGCCGGGGGCGGGCGGGTGCGCGGGATCGCCGTCGAGCCATTCCCTGACGCGGAAGCGGTAGTGCTGCTTGGTCCACAAGAGACCGGCGTAGGCGCGGCGCACGACGGTGCGCTCGTCGGCGTCGAGGTGGCCGGCCAGCTCGTCGTAGAACTCCTCGGCCTCGGCCTCGCGCTCGGCCATCGCCGCGGCGAACGTGCGCCCGAAGGCCGCGCCGTGCCCGTCGCCCGCGACCAGGCGCAGCTTGACCGTCACCGTCTCGCCGGGGGCGACCTCGGCGAAGCGGTACCAGCCCGCCGCCTTCGTGCCCGGCTGCGAGGCCGTGCCGGGGGGCGGGACCTGGCAGGCATCGATCATCTGGCTGACGATGTGGTCGCCGATGCCGGACTTGGTGTAGCGGCTGGGGTTCACCGGCCGGTCGAACAGCGCGGCCTCGTCGGTCTCGTTGTCGGTCACCAGCAGCGTCGGCTCGCCGTCGAACTGCAGCGTGTAGCGGCCCAGCAGCGCGTGCTCGGCCAGCACCCGGCTCCAGCCGCCCGCGCTGGAGGCGATCAGTGCGGGCCTGCGCGCGTCCCGGCCCCACGACCAGGTGTTGCGGAACCAGAACTGCGGCACCAGGTGCAGCGGTGCGGGGTCGGGCCCGTGGTTGGTCGCCGCGATCTCCACGCACAGGTCATCGGGACCCGCCTTGGCGTAGGTGACGCGGATGTCGAAGAAGCGGTCGTCGTCGAGCACCCCGGTGTCCGACAGCTCCGGCTCGCGCGCGCCCCGCCCGGCGCGCGCGGCCATCTCGCGCAGCTCGGCGTAGGGGAAGGCGGCCTGCGGATAGCGGTAGACGCAGCGCATCCAGGAGTGCGTCGGCGTCCCGTCGGTGATCCACCAGTGCTCCTTGGCGTCCTCACCGTGGTTGCCCTCGGCGTTGGACAGCCCGAAGTACCGCTCCTTCAGGATCTCGTCGCGCCCGTTCCACACCGCCACCGCGAAGTTCAGGAACCCGTGCCGGTCGCACACCCCGGCGATCCCGTCCTCCCCCCACCGGTAGGCCCGCGACCGCGCCTGCTCGAACGGGAAGTACCCCCAGGCGTCCCCGTTCGCCGAGTAGTCCTCCCGCACCGTGCCCCACTGCCGGGCAGACAGATATGGCCCCCACAGCCGCCACGGCGCCTGCGCGGACCCGGACCCCGCCAACCGCTCCCGCTCGCTCATCCCAGCCAGTGTGCGGGATCACGCTGATATGAGATCTACGCCATAGGGTTGGCGGTGGTCCTTCTGCACAGCACCGGAGGTTTGACGTGCGCCACGTGGGTGCCTTCGCCCTGCTCACCGTCGTTTTGGCGGCCTGCGGTTCCCCCGAGACATCCGGTGATGGGCCGACTCCGTCGGCCCAGCCGCCCTCCCTGGCCCCCACCGACTTCCAGGCCCCGGCGGTGACCACCCCCCTGGACACCGCCCGCCTGCAGAAGGCGCCGTGCGACTCCCTGACCCCCGAACACCTCTCCTCCCTGGGCGCGGCCGACGGCGCGGAACAGCGCAACCAGGGCGGCCTCACGTGCCGCTGGACCTACGGCGGCGACGGCGCCGTAACCGTCCTCTGGTCCGCCGAAGCGGGCTTGGACGCCGTCTACCAGACCCGCCAGCTCTCCGCCTACTTCGAGCCCCTCCCCGAACTCGACGGCTACCCCGCCGTCACCTCCGAACGCCACGACAACCGCCCCACCGGCGCCTGCTCCATCCACGTCGGCACCGCCGAGACCACCATGTTCACCGTTTCGGTCCAACAGCCCCGCACCCAGGTCGACACCCCGTGCTCGACCGCGACAGCCGCTGCGTCCGTGGTCCTCGCGACCGCTGAGAACGGGTGAATCCCCAGGTCATCGGACGCTGACTTTCCCGATACCCCCAGAGTCCGATTACAGATGTCGTACGCTCTGTCTCACAGGGTGAGCACCAGGGGGGTCTCTTCACCATGCAACCTGCCTTCGACAGCATCCAGGCATCGCTGGCACCCATCGCCGGCGCAGCACCCACGCCGCAGCCGCCGAGCCAGATCGGCTTGGTCGGCGGCACGGGCAAGTTCTCCTTCTCCCCGGACGAGATCAGGGCGATCGCCAAGGAGTGGAGGGAACTCGCGGACGAGTACCAGCTCTCGATCAAGCGTGTCGAGGGGTGGCAGATGGCCCGACCCTCCGGCAGCGAGTGGGTCAGCGAGCACTACGCCGCGAAGACGTGCTTCTCGGGCAACCGCTACCTGACGTCTCTGGAAGAGAAGCACAAGTACTGCCTCCAGCAGGCCGTGAAGTTCACCAACTCGCTGAACAGGTACCTCGGCGTCGAACAGATCACCGCCGAAGGACTGATGAAGATCGACGCGCCCGCCTCGAAGCCCGGAGGAATCTGACGTGCGTCTCGCCGCCCCGGCAGTGCTGATGGCCTGCCTGCTCTCCGGCTGCTCCACCACCGACAAGGGCAGCCCCGTGCCCACCGACGACATCGCGACCACGACCCTCCCGCGGACCCGCACAGCCGAGCCGACCGGGCCGGACCAGGGCACGCCCCAGGTGTCGAACCCGCTCGACGTCTCGGCGTTCGCCGCCGACCCGTGCACCTCCATCACCAAGGCGCAGGCGGGCGCTCTCGGCGTCGCGCACCCCGGGGTCGGGGAACCCGCCGTCGGGGGCAAGGCGTGCTTGTGGCGCAACGAGTCGGGGGGCAGCGTGCTGCTCTCCGTCGTCACCGCGAACGGGCTCGACGGCGTCTACGGCGCGAAGGCCCGCGGCGAGCTGGCGGTCTTCGAGGAGCTGCCGCCGGTCGAGGGCTTCCCCGCCGTGGTGGCCAACAAGGTCGACCTGCGCGACACCGGCGACTGCACCGTGTGGGTCGGCACCTCCGACGAGGAGATGGTCGGGGTCGCTCTCGGGCAGTCCCGCGACAAGGTCGGGGACAAGGACCCGTGCCTGGTCGCCGCGTCGGTCGCCAGCCAGGTCATCACCACGATGAAGGCGGGCTGACATGACCGGGATGAGCGGGTACGAGATCTACCACGCGCTGCACGGCGGTCCCGGGTCGTCAGCCCTCCGGGAGGTGCACGACATCACCGTGGCCGAGGCCAAACACGAGCTGGAGAGAGCGAAGCGGATCACGGCGCTGGGCATGAAGATCGAGTCCGGCTGGCAGGGCTCGGCGGGCGCGGCGGCGTTCGGGGCGGCGTACCCCATCGCGCGGGTGAGCAGTATCGGCGTGGCCAACCTCGAGCGCACGGACCAGTTGCTCGACCAGCAGGCGCATTCCTTCGACTCGGCCAAGGGGAACGTCGTGCCGGTCGCGGAGAGGGCGCCGGAGACGGGCTTCCTCGACGACATCGCGCCGTGGTCCACCGACACCGAGACCGAGTACGCCCGCCACCAGGCCAAGTCCGAGCACAACATCCGCGTCTACGACCAGTACGACATGGCGAGCTGGGACAACGAGTCCGCGCTCCCCACGGACTACCCAAGCTTGGACGGTTGGGATGGCGAGATCGTTGTCGACCCGCCGGAGCGGACCCCGCCGCCGGGCGGTCCCGGTGACCGCGACGACGTGACACCGCCCGGCGGTGGGGACCGGGGCGAGGGGCGGGTGACGCCGCCGCCGGTGGTCGGGGACGAGCGGACTCGGCCGCAGTTGGTCGATGACGGGACGACGCTGCCGCAGCAGGTGGACTCCAAGGTCGTGCAGCCCGGCAGGCTCCCGGTGGTTCCACCGGTCACCCCGCCGCCCGGACCGACCACCTTCCCGCCCTACCTCCCGCAGGGCCTGGGATCAGGTTCCGGTGGCGCGGGACGAGGAGCCGCGGGCACAGCCGGTGGCAGGCCAGGAGGCGCAGGCGGGATCGGGGGCAGGCCAGGCGGGATCGGCCCCGGTGCCCTGGGCGCGGAGGGCAGGTCTCACGGGCAGGCCGACCCGCACGCGCGCGGCCAAGGGGCTCAGGGCGGCGGGCGAGGCGGCATGGGCGGTGCGGGTGGTGGCGCGCGCGGCCAGGGCGGGGAGGACGAGGAGCACACCCGCGCCTCGTTCCTGCAGGAGGACGACCCGGAGGCGATCTTCGGCACCGACCAGGTGACCGCGCCGCCCGTGATCGGGGGGTAGGCGGTGAAGGCGGAACTGTCGGTGGCGGCGCTGTACCGGCTGCTGAAGCAGTTGGACCTCGGCGAGCCGCACCCGCTGTTCACCGGCGGCGAGCGCTACTACTCGCCGCGGTTTCAGCAGGAGGCGGACGCGGAGTTCCGCGCCGCCCTCACCGCGGCCGGGGTCGCCGGGCGTGACGGGCTCGATCACGGGTTCGTGGAGCTGCTGACGGTGATGCAGCGCGGGCAGGTCGAGTACTACGGGTGGCTGCACGACGCCGAGGGGCCGTATTCGGTGCTCACCGCCGCCGCCGGGCGGGTCGGGGTGCTGGCCGAGCGGATCGGCGACACCGTCACCGTCGAGCCGGTGGAGGCCGCGCGGCTGCTCGACGCGTTCCTCTACCGGCTGCCGAGCACCCCGCCCGCCCGGGGTGAGGCGCTGTCGGTGCGCGTGCAGGACCTCGCCGACGGCGACGGCTTCGGGCGCCGACTGCCGCCCCCGGCGCGCAGGCTGGAGGCGCTGCTCAAGACCGAGCGCACCGGCGGCGGCAAGCTCTACACCGCGCGCCGCGACCCGCGCGGCAGGCGGGTCAGGGCGACGGCGTGGGTGGACGTCATCGACGTGGCCGCCGGGCGGTGGGCGCTCTACCGGGTGGCCGGGCGCGGTGAGCCGTTCGTCACCGCTGTCCCCGGGACGACGCAGGTGATCGGCAAACGGCTCGCGGAGCTGCAATCCGGCCTCCACTAGGCTCCTGACATGCGGGACCAGTGGTTGGGATGTGTGCTGGCGGGAGCGGTGGGCGACGCGCTCGGCGGGCCGGTGGAGTTCATGGGGCTGGCCGACATCAGGGCGGGCTTCCCCGGCGGGGTGCGGGAGTACGGGATCGCCTACGGCGGGCCGGGGCGCATCACCGACGACACGCAGATGACGCTGTTCACCCTCGAAGCGATGATCCGCGCCCGGATGGCGCGCGGACTCGGCCTCGCCGAGCACCCGGTGAGCGTGCTGCAGCACGCCTACCAGCGCTGGTACCACACGCAGGGCACGCCGTGGCACCGCGCGGGCGGGCTGTACGCGCTGGAGCCCGAGCCGGACGGCTGGCTGGTCAGGGAACCTGACCTGCACCACCGCCGCGCCCCGGGCGCCACCGTGCTCACCGCCCTGCGCGGGTTCGCGGGCGGGCTGCCCTCGGCCGCGCCGGAGCAGCGGGTCAACGACTCCAAGGGCTGTGGCGCGGTCATGCGCGCCGCGCCTGTCGCCCTCTGGTCCGGCGACGCCGCCGAGGTGTTCGACCTCGCCGCGCGCTCCGGCGCGCTCACCCACGGCCACCCCAGCGGCTACCTCAGCGCGGGCGCGCTGGCCTTCCTGGTGCGCAGGCTCCTCGACGGCGCGACCCTGCCCACCGCGATCGAGGAGTCCGTCGCCGAACTGTCCGAATGGGACGGCAACGAGGAGACCGTCGCCGCGCTCGCCGCCGCGGTGTCGCTGGCGGAGAAGGGCAGGCCGACGCCGGAGGACCTGGAGACCCTCGGCGGCGGCTGGGTCGGCGAGGAGGCGCTGGCCATCTCGGTCTGCGCCGCCCTGCACGCCCGCGACGTGCTCGACGGCCTGGCCATGGCCGTCGAGCACTCCGGCGACAGCGACTCCACCGGCAGCATCTGCGGCAACCTGCTCGGCGCGGTGCACGGCGTCGACGCCATTCCCCGGCACCTGCTGGACGCCCTGGAACTGCGCGAGGCCATGACCCGCCTCGTCGGCGACGCCGTGCTGATCTTCACCGCCGAGGAGACCGACCCCGACTGGCAGGACAGCTACCCCGCCTGGTGACCCCGCGCCTGCGCGTCCAGGATGTGCGCGACCGCCTCGGTCACCCGCACCGCCTGCGGCACGTGCAGCCACTCGTCGGGGACGTGGGCGTTGCTGTCGGAGCCCAGCGCGCCGGTCACGACGAACTGCGCGGCCGGGTAGCGCTCGGCCAGCAGGCCCATGAACGGGATGCTGCCGCCCAGGCCCACGGCTCCCCACGGGCTGCCGAACACCTCGCGCGCGGTGGTGTCGAGCGCGGCGCGCAGCCACGGCGCGAGTTCGGGGGCGTCCCAGCCGTCGGCGATGTCGATGCGGTCGAACTCGATGCTCGCCCCGTGCGGGACGTCGGTGGTCAGCGCCTTCTGGATGGCGCCGAGCGCGGCCTTGGCGTCGGCGGTCGGCGGGAGCCGGAAGCTCAGCGACAGGGTCGTGAACGGGCGCTGCACGTTCCCGGCGTCGGCGGGCAGCGGGAAGCCCGCGGCGCCGATGACGCTCAGCGACGGCCGCCAGCTGTTGTTGAGGAGCAGCTCCAGCGGGTCGTCGGTGACGGTGCGGGTGCCGCCGTGCAGCGGCAGCGCGCTCGCCGGGGCCGTCTCGGCGGTCGCCCTGGCCTCCTCGACGCGGTGCTCGGGGATGCGCACCGACAGTTCCGGCAGCAGCAACTCGCCGGTCGCGGAGTCCTCCAGGCGCTCCAGCAGCGCGCGCAGCACGCGGAAGGAGCTGGGCACGATGCCGCCCGCCAGCCCGGAGTGCTGGCCGGACTCCAGGACACGGGCGGTGACGTCGATGGACACCAGGCCGCGCAGCGAGGTCGTCAGCCACATGCGGTCGTAGTCGTGGCCGCCGGAGTCCAGGCAGACCACGAGCGCGATCTCGCCGAGCCGCTCGCCCAGGTGGTCGAGGTAGGCGGGCAGGTCGGGGCTGCCGGACTCCTCGCCGGTCTCGAGCATGATCACGCAGCGCGCGTGCTCGCCGCCGGTGGCCCTGACCGCCTCGACGGCCGCGGTCGCGGCGTACCCGGCGTAGCCGTCGTCGGCCGCGCCGCGCCCGTACAGCCGCTCGCCGCGCTCGACCGCGGTCCAGGGGTCCAGGCCCTCGGACCAGCCGCCGACGGGGGGCTGCTTGTCCAGGTGGCCGTAGAGCAGCACCGTCTCGGCGTCGGCGACCGTGCCGGGGATGTCGACCACCAGCAGCGGGGTGCGCTCGGGCAGCCGCACGATCTCCAGCGTCGCGCCGGGCAGGCCGCGGCCGTCGATCCAGGCCCGCAGGTGCTCCGCGGCGGCGTCGAGGTGCCCGGTGGTGGCCCAGTCGGCGTCGAAGGCCGGGGAGAGCGCGGGGATGGCGATGAAGTCGCGCAGGCTGGGCAGGATCGCCGAGTCCCAGGTCGCGCGCACGTGCTGTCGAACGGCGGAGGTGTCCACGGCCCGATCCTGCCATCAGGGCGGACAGGACGGCTGATGACGTTCTCAGCGGGCCCGCGCCACCCTCGGGGATGAGCCCGCGGCGGCGTTCGTTCCCGCCCGCCGCCGCGGGCTCGCCAGGGTTGGGTGATGCACGTCACTCCTCGGCCGCGGGTGGGTCCGCCGTGCTCGGCCGAACCGCGCCACGCTGCGCCGTTTGTGCGCCCCTATGACCCCCGAACGTCGGTAGTCCTAGGGTTTTCCCAGGTCAGAGGGTCGCAGTTGGTAACGAACGGGCGGGCAGGGCTCACCGGATCGGGCATCGCCGTGCCAGGATGTGGGAACGAACCGTCAGCGCCGACGGGGGCCGAAGCCGAGCGACAGCGGCGGCGGCGTCCCGCGACGCGGCCGTGCCGGCCCGCCACAAGCGGGGGTGCGGACCTGACCCCGAGGAGAACACCCATGTCCTCTGCCGAACAGTGGACGCACCCGGAGCCCAGGGAGGGCCCGGCCGCGACCGCAGCCGCTCCGACAGCAGAGCAGGTGATCGCGGGTTTGCGTGCGACCAGCGAGGGCGGTCCGGAGCTGGTGCAGCTCCTCACGCCGGAAGGTGAGCGGGTCGAGAGCCCCCAGTTCGACCGCTACGTCGCCGACGTCACCGAGGAAGACCTGCGCGGGCTCTACCGCGACATGGTGCTGGTGCGCCGCGCCGACCGCGAGTCCAACGCCCTGCAGCGCCAGGGCCAGCTCGGCATCTGGGTGCCGCTGCTCGGGCAGGAGGCCGCCCAGGTGGGCGCCGGTCGGGCCCTGCGGCCGACCGACATGGTCTTCCCCTCCTACCGCGAGCACGGCGTCGCCTGGTGCCGGGGCATCAAGCCCGAGGAGCTGCTGGGCATCTTCCGCGGCACCGACAACGGCACCTGGGACTCGGTCGCGCACCGCTTCCACCCGTACACGATCGTCATCGGCAACCAGGTGCTCAACGCCGCCGGGTACGCCATGGGGCAGCGCTTCGACGGCAAGGTCGGCGACCCCGACGGCGAGGCCACGATGTGCTTCTTCGGCGACGGCGCCACCAGCCAGGGCGACGTGCACGAGGGCTTCGTGTGGGCGGCGGTCTACGACGCGCCGCTGGTGTTCTTCTGCCAGAACAACCAGTGGGCCATCTCCGAGCCCACCGAGCGCCAGTCGCGCCTGCCGCTGTACCAGCGCGCCCGCGGCTACGGCTTCCCCGGCATCCGGGTCGACGGCAACGACGTGCTCGGCACGCTGGCGGTCTCGCGCTGGGCGCTCGACGAGTGCCGCAACGGCAACGGCCCGGTCCTGATCGAGGCGTTCACCTACCGCATGGACGCCCACACCACGACCGACGACCCGACCCGCTACCGGCTCTCCGACGAGCTGGAGGCCTGGAAGCTCAAGGACCCGATCGAACGCGTCCGCGTGCACCTGGTCCGCCACGGCATGGCCGACCAGGACTTCCTGGACTCCGTGCAGGCCGACGCCGACGAGATGGCCGCCGGACTCCGCGAGTTCTGCTTCACCATGCCCGACCCGCCGGTGCGGCAGATGTTCGACAACGTCTACGCCGAGCCCAGCCCCTTCCTCGACGCCCAGCGCGAGGAGTTCCTCAGCTACCACGCCGCCTTCGGAGGTGAGCACTGATGGCCGCACCCGCGATCACCAAGCCGCAGACGACCCCGGCCGTGCAGTCGCTGACCATGGGCAAGGCGCTCAACCTCGGTCTGCGCGCGGCGATGGAGTCCGACCCCAAGGTCATCGTCATGGGCGAGGACGTCGGCAAGCTCGGCGGCGTCTTCCGCATCACCGACGGCCTGCAGAAGGACTTCGGCGAGCACCGCGTGCTGGACACGCCGCTGGCCGAGTCCGGCATCATCGGCACCGCGGTCGGCCTGGCCGTGCGCGGCTACCGGCCGGTCTGCGAGATCCAGTTCGACGGGTTCGTCTTCCCCGGCTTCGACCAGATCGTCTCCCAGGTCGCCAAGCTGCACGCCCGCACCCAGGGCCGGGTGAAGGTGCCACTGGTCATCCGCATCCCGTTCGGCGGCGGCATCGGCGCCGTCGAGCACCACTCGGAGTCCCCGGAGTCCTACTTCGCGCACACCGCGGGGCTGAAGGTGGTGGCCTGCTCCAACGCCGTGGACGCCTACTGGATGATCCAGCAGGCCATCCGCAGCGACGACCCGGTCGTCTTCTTCGAGCCGAAGCGGTACTACCACTCGGCGGCGATGAAGGCCGAGATCGATCCGTCGGCCACCCCGGAGCCGCTGTTCGCCTCGCGCGTCGTGCGCGCGGGCACCACGGCCACCCTGGTCGCCTACGGCCCGTCGGTGAAGGTCGCGCTCGACGCGGCGACCGCCGCCGAGGAGGACGGGCACGCGCTGGAGGTCATCGACCTGCGCACGCTCTCGCCGCTGGACCTCGGCCCGGTGTTCGAGTCGGTGCGCCGGACCGGCCGGATGGTCGTGGTCAGCGAGTCGCCGTCGGAGTCCTCGATCGGCTCGGAGCTGGCCGCGCGGGTGCAGCAGGAGTGCTTCTACTCGCTGGAGGCCCCGGTGCTGCGGGTGCACGGCTTCGACGCGCCCTACCCGCCCGCGAAGCTGGAGGAGCACTTCCTGCCGGACCTCGACCGGGTGCTCGACGCCGTCGACCGCTCGCTGGCCTGGTGATCCGCTGATGCCGCAGTTCAAGAGCTTCCCCCTGCCCGACACCGCCGAAGGGCTCACCGAGGCCGAGATCCTGTCCTGGCACGTCAAGCCGGGCGACACGGTCACGGTGAACCAGATCATCGTGGAGATCGAGACCGCGAAGGCGGCCGTCGAGCTGCCCTGTCCGTGGGCGGGCGTGGTCACCGAGCTGCACGTGACCCCCGGCCAGACCGTCGAGGTCGGGACGCCGATCCTGACCATCGACACCGACCCCGGCGGCGCCGCCGCCCCGGCGCCCGCGGCGGCGGCCCCCGCCGCCGCGGAGCCCGTCGAGGAGGAGATGAAGCCGCTGGTCGGCTACGGCTCCAAGACGGTCACCGCCAAGCGCAGGCCGCGTAAGGGCCCGGCCGTCCCGGCCGAGCCCGCGGCCGCCGCGGTGCAGGCCCAGGTCGGCGCGGCGTTCAACAGCAACGGGACCACCCCGTCGCCCGCGGTCACCGAGCCGGTGCCCGAGGCCGCCCCCGTCCCCGCGGCCCAGCCGGTGGCCCCGGGCGGCTACGTGCCGCTGGCCAAGCCGCCGGTGCGCAAGCTGGCCAAGGACCTCGGCGTGGACCTGCGGTCGCTGGCGGGCAGCGGGTCGGGCGGGGTGATCACGCGCGAGGACGTCCAGCAGGCCGCCGCCGCGCCGGAGCCCGCCGCGGCCCAGGCCGCCGTCACCCGGGGCGGCGAGCGCCGGGTGCCGATCAAGGGCGTGCGCAAGATGACCGCCCAGGCCATGGTCGCCAGCGCCTTCACCGCACCGCACGTCACGGAGTTCCTCACCGTCGACGTGACGCCGATGATGGAGCTGCGGGCCAAGCTCAAGTCCCACCGCGGGTTCCGCGACGTGCGGGTGACCCCGCTGGCCTTCTGCGCCCGCGCGGTGACCATGGCCATCAAGCGCACGCCCGAGGTCAACTCCGCCTGGGACGAGCAGGCCCAGGAGATCGTCTACAAGGACTACGTGCACCTCGGCATCGCCGCGGCCACGCCGCGCGGGCTGATCGTGCCGAAGATCCGCGACGCCGAGCAGCTGTCGCTGCGGGAGCTGGCGGTGGCCCTCGACGGGCTGACCACCACCGCCCGCGACGGCAAGACCCCGCCCGGCGACATGGTCAACGGCACGTTCACCATCACCAACGTCGGCGTCTTCGGCGTCGACACCGGCACCCCGATCATCAACCCCGGCGAGTCGGCGATCCTGGCCTTCGGCGCGATCAAGGACATGCCGTGGGTGGTCGACGGTGACATCACGGTGCGCAAGGTCTGCCAGCTCGCGCTGAGCTTCGACCACCGGCTGGTCGACGGCCAGCAGGGCTCGGAGTTCCTGGCCGACGTCGGCGCGCTGCTGGCCGACCCGGCCATGGCGATGACCTTCTAGGCGGCCTTTCCGGCGTCAGGGCGAGAAGGGGCGGGACGGCACTCCCGCCCCTTCTTCACGCCCTCGGCAGGTCGAAGTTGCCGATCAGGGTGGCCGCGAACGCGATGTCGCCCTTCACCTTGACCTTCCCGGACAGGAACAGCATGGGCGTGCTGACCGCGCCGGTGACCACGCGCAGGAAGTCCACAGGGCTGATGGTGATCGTCACCCTGGGGTCGGCGGTCGGCTCGTCGCCGGTGGTGCAGACGCCCTCGCGGATGCGCGTCTCGTAGCGGTCGAGGCCGTCGGCGGCAGAGTCGGAGTCGGGGGAGCCGGTGAACGCCCAGTGCACGACGGCGCGCAGCCCCGCCACCTTGCCCGGATCCAGGTGCGCGGCCATGCGGTCGAACAGCTCGGCGAACACCACGTACCGCAGGCGCGGGTGGGCCATCAGCGCCGCCAGCTGCTCGCGCGAGGCCTTGTCCAGGAAGCGGATGAAGGTCTCGGTGCGCAGGCCGCTCAGCCGCACCCCGGTGCCCGCGGTCCCGAGCATGTCGAGCACGGCGATCAGCTCGACGAACTGCTCCGGGGTCAGCAGCGCCGGATCGATCAGCTCGGCGAACCCGTCGAGGTCGGCGACCCGCGCGGGGGGAAGCCGGTGCCACTTCTCTCGCCTGCGCACCTCGCCAGACAACCAGACCCCTACCCGCGCGGCAGGTCGAAGAGGCCGGGCAGCCCGGCGGCGAAGGCCAGGTCGCCGCGCACCTTGAGCCTGCCGGTGAGGAACAGCACGGGCGCGGAGGCGTTCTGGGTGATCAGGGCGAGGAAGTCCGCCGGGGAGAGCGTGATGGTCGCCCTCGGCCTGCCCGCCATCTCCCGGTTCACCGAGCAGGCCGCGCCCGCGATGACGGTCTCCCACCGGTCGTAGCCGCCCGCCCCGGTGCCCTCCGAGAGCCGCCAGTGCACCACGGCCTCGACGCCGCGCACCCGGTCGGGGCGGACGTGGTCGCCCATGCGGCGGAAGACCTCGCCGATGATCCGCGCGCGCAGACCCGCGTCGGCCATGACGGTCTGGAGCTGCTCGCGCGAGGCGCGGCTGATGATCGCGGCGAAGGTGTCCGGGCCCATCCTGGCCAGGTCGACCTCGGCGCCGGCCTCGGCGAGGCGGGTGATGGCCGAGAGCAGCGCGGACAGGTCGCCGCCGCGCAGCTTCCGTGGGTCGATGGCGCGACCGATAGCATCCACGTCGATGTTCCGCGCGGCGATGTCCGCGGGGTTCATCCGATCGAGAAGCTCGACCAGTTCCCGCGGCTTGAGGGCGCCCAGCTCGGCACCGGCGCCCGTGGGCTCGGACATGGCCACCTCCGGCAGTACCTACTCTTCAGTAGGCTACGGCCGGGTAGCTTGGACTGGCAAGGGGGTTCCGGCCAAGTGGGTTCGAGCGATGGGGAGGAAACGGGCGTGAGTGTGGACGAGCGCCGTCCGACGAAGGTGAAGCGGCTGCCGCGCGAGGTGCGCGAGCGCCAGATCCTCGACGCCGCGGTCCGGGTGTTCTCCCAGCACGGCTACCACAACGCATCGATGGACGAGATCTCCGAGGTCGCGGGCGTCTCCAAGCCGATGATCTACGCCTACCTCGGCCACAAGGAAGACCTCTTCGCCGCCTGCATCCGCCGCGAGGCGACCCTGCTCATCGACGCCATCGCCGAGGGCGTGCAGGTCGAGTCCCCGCCGGACATGCAGCTCTGGCACGGGCTGCGCGCCTTCTTCCGCTTCGTCGGCGAGCAGAAGGAGAGCTGGCGCGTCCTGCACCGCCAGGCCACCTCGCAGGGCGGCCCGTTCAGCGACGAGCTGCTGGCCATGCGCGACCGGGCCATCGCCCTGGTCGACGCGCTGCTGGTCCGCTCGGCGACCAGCCGCGGCATGAACGAGGCCGCCACCAAGTCCACCGAGGCGCTCGCCGCCGCGCTGGTCGGCGCGAGCGAGTCGCTGGCGGACTGGTGGCTCGACCACCCCGAGGTCTCCGACAAGGTCGTCGCGGGCTGGCTGATGAACCTCGTGTGGATGGGCTTCGGCGACCTCGTCGACGGCAACGTCTGGACGCCGGTCAAGCCCGAGGACGGTCAGAGCTAGCCGGACGGCCGGTTGAGCACGCCCGCGAGCAGGGAGTGGACAGCGGCGTGATCGGCCGGGTCGGCGAGCTTGCACTGCCCGCCGCGCACCCGGTACCACTCTTCCGCGCCCGCGTAGCGCACCTTCGCCGTCACGACGTTGTCGGGACCGCAGGTCGTGCGCAGTTCCAGGTCGCCGGTGACGACGCCGACCTCCTCGGTCATCACACCGGGCCCGGCCGCGAACGGGGTGGAGTAGTCGCTCATGCCGCCATCCTCCCCGATCAGCAGCGGTCCAGCATGGACGACAGCGCCGTCTTCTCCGTCGACTGCGCGGTCAGGTTGTAGCGGTGCTTGGTGCGGATCCACATCTTGGCGTAGGTGCACCAGTAGGACGACAGCGGCGGCTTCCACGCGGCCGGGTCCTGGTCTCCCTTGGACTGGTTGACGTTGTCGGTCACCGCGATCAGCTGCGGGCCCGACAGGTCGTTGGCGAAGCTCTGCCGCTGCGCGGTCGACCAGGACGACGCCCCGGAGCGCCACGCCTCGGCGAGCGGCACGATGTGGTCGATGTCCACATCGGAGGCCGCGCGCCAGGTCGCGCCGTCGAAGGGGCTGTACCAGCTTCCCGAGGTCGCCGCGCACGAGGAGTCGGTGACCACGTTGGACCCGTCGCGCTTGAGCACGGTCTCACGGGTGTTGCACGCGCCGGAGATGGTGATCCAGTGCGGGAACTTCTCGCGGGAGTAGCCCGACATCGAGCCCTCCGTGGCGGTGCGCAGCGCGGAGAGCTCGCTGCGCGCGGTGGACTCGCTGGGGATTCCGGGTGGTGTCGCCTGCGCGACCCCGGCCAGGCCGAAGGTCATCGCGGCGGTCAGGAGCAGGGAACCGAGGGTCGCTCGGGTTTTCGTCATCGTTCCTCCGTGGCAGGGGAATCACGTGGAGCGGGTCGACAGTGACGAATCGAGGTGGAATGCCTCACTCGTCAGAGTGACGTGATGACGACGGTCAGTGGAAGATCGTTCGCGAAGTTGGTCCGTTCAGAGCAGGCCACGTGTCAGGCGGAGATCGGCGGTGTGGCGGTACCACGTCCAGCGGCCCGCCTCCCTCGGGTGGTCGACCCCGTCGCTGCGCGGGATCACCGGCAGGCAGCCCGCCTGCACCGCGCGGCACTGGAAGGTGTGCACCCGCTTGCCGGTCAGCCCGACCTTGACGACCCGCACGGCGAGTCCGGGGCCGCCGTCGGGGTCGGGGGTCACCTCGACGCGGCTGGCCCGCCCGCGCAGGGCGACGGCGTCGTCGCAGTAGACGACCCCGCGCACGCTGGCGAGCACCCCGAGCCCGACGAGCACGCCGCCCGCGTCGTCGCGGACCAGCGGGACCGGGTCGGCGTCGCCGCGCAGCGCCACCGCGGCGGCGCGCCGGGGATCGGCGGGCAGGTCCCACAGCGCGCGGACCGTGGAGCGCGCCGGGTCGGCAGGCACGTAACCGACCGTGATGGTCTCCAACAGCTCCTTGCGCAGCAGTCGCAGCGCGACCGCGGCGAGGTCGGCGTCGGTTCCGTGCACGACGACGTGCTCGGCGCCGACCAGCAGCGGGTCGAGCACCGGCCGCTCCGGCCGCTCCGGCACGGCGTGCACCTCGACCTGGCTGTCACTGTCGGTGAACAACGCCGCGCTGTCGGCGACGCGGTCGTTTCCGCAGGCCAGCACGAGTGCGTTCAAGGCTGTCTCCTGGTCTAGGCTGAGCCACCGGCATTCGCCCGCGCGATTCCGGGTCCGGGTGTCACCGCAGCTCCACTTGACGAACACCTGGAGTTTCACATGCCGGCTATCGTGCTGATCGGCGCCCAGTGGGGCGACGAGGGCAAGGGCAAGGCGACCGACCTGCTCGGCGACCGCGTGCAATGGATCGTCCGCTACCAGGGCGGCAACAACGCCGGCCACACCGTGGTGCTGCCCGACGGGCAGAAGTTCGCCCTGCACCTGATCCCCTCGGGCATCCTCACCCCCGGGGTCACCAACGTCATCGGCAACGGCGTGGTGATCGACCCGGCCGTGCTGCTCAAGGAGCTGGCCGGCCTGGAGGAGCGCGACATCGACACCTCGCGCCTGCTGATCTCCGCCGACGCGCACCTGATCATGCCCTACCACGTGGCCATCGATAAGGTCACCGAGCGCTACCTGGGCAAGGCGAAGATCGGCACCACCGGCCGCGGCATCGGCCCGGCCTACCAGGACAAGGTCGCCCGCGTCGGCGTGCGGGTGCAGGACCTGCTGGACGAGAAGATCCTGCGGCAGAAGGTCGAGGCCGCGCTCGACACCAAGAACCAGATCCTGGTCAAGGTCTACAACCGCAAGGGCCTGGAGGTCGACCAGGTCGTCGACGAGGTGCTCAGCGCGGGCGAGCGCTTCGCCCACCGCATCGCCGACACCCGCCTGCTGCTCAACCAGGCCCTCGACCGCGGCGAGACCGTGCTGCTGGAGGGCTCGCAGGGCACCCTGCTCGACGTCGACCACGGCACCTACCCGTTCGTGACCTCCTCGAACCCGACCTCCGGCGGCGCCTCCAACGGCTCCGGCGTCGGCCCGACGCGCATCACCACGGTGATCGGCATCCTCAAGGCCTACACCACCCGCGTCGGCTCCGGCCCGTTCCCGACCGAGCTGGACGACGACATGGGCGAGCGGCTGCGCAAGATCGGCGGCGAGTTCGGCGTCACCACCGGCCGCACGCGGCGCACCGGCTGGTTCGACGCCGTCATCGCCCGCTACGCGACCAGGGTCAACGGCATCACCGACTACTTCCTCACCAAGCTCGACGTGCTCTCCGGCCTGGAGCAGGTGCCGGTCTGCGTGGCCTACGAGATCGACGGCCGCCGCGTGGACGAGATGCCGATGACCCAGACCGACGTCCACCACGCCGTGCCGGTGTACGAGAACCTGCCGGGCTGGTTCGAGGACATCTCCCAGTGCAAGACCTGGGACGAGCTGCCCGCCAACGCCAAGGCCTACGTGGAGTACCTGGAGAAGATCTCCGGCGCCCGCGTCTCGGCCGTCGGCGTCGGCCCCGGCCGCGACGAGACGATCGTCCGCCACGAGCTGGTCTGAGCGTCCCGGTGCGGCCCCGCGGTGCGGGGCCGCACCGGGTTCGGCTCAGCCCCGTGCGGCGACGGCCACGTCCGGGTTGTCGGTGAAGACGCCGTCCACGCCCGCCCGCCAGAACGCCTCCAGCTCGGCGAACAGGTCGCCGTAGTCCGACGGCACCGCCGAGGAGCGCAGGTTCGCGGGCAGGAACTGGTTCTCCACCCGGAAGGTGTACGGGTGGACCTCAAGGCCCACCCGGTGCGCGTCGCGGACCAGGCTCGTCGGCTGGGCCAGGTTCCCGGACGCGTCGCGCGGGATGACCGAGTCCTTCGCCGGGCCGAGCCCGTCGGCGTAGGTGGACACCTCGCGCAGGCCCGCCGGGGTCATCAGGTCCCGGTAGGTGCGCGGGTCACCGCTCGCGGTGAAGTCGTAGGGCCGCCCGGACGCGCTGGTCAGCTGCACCAGCGGCACCCGCAGCCGCCGGTCGAGCCACTTGAGGTTGGCGACCTCGAAGGACTGCACGAACACCTTCGCGCCCGGCCGGTTGAGCCCGTTGCGCTCCAGGACCCGCACCAGCTCCGGTTCCAGGGCCAGGCCCAGCCGCTGGAAGTACGTGGGGTGCTTGGTCTCGGGGTAGATCCCGATCTCGCGGCGCAGCTCCCGCGACAGGCGGCGGGTGAGGTCGATGACCTCCTGCAGCGTCGGCACCTCGTAGCGGCCGTTGTAGACGGTGTTCTGCTGGCGCACGTCCGGGATGCGCTCGACGGCGTTGAGCGTCTTGAGCTCGGCCAGCGTGAAGTCCTCCGTCCACCACCCGGTGACCTGGACCCCGTCCAGGTCCTTGGTCACCTTCCGCCCGGCGAACTCCGGCCTGCCCGCCACATCGGTGGTCCCTCCGATCTCCGGCTCGTGCCGCGCCACCAGCACCCCGTCCTTGGTGATCACGAGATCCGGCTCGACGTACTCAGCCCCCATCCGCGCCGCCAGCTCATAGGCGGCGAGCGTGTGCTCCGGCCGATACCCGGACGCCCCCCGATGCCCGATCACCAGCGGCTCAGCCTGCCCATGCCGCGCCTCGGGAGCGGCACTGGCCGGACTGAGCGCCACCACCCCCACCATCGACACCGCGGCCAACACCAACGCACCCACCGCACGCATCCGCGAACCTCCTCGTCAGGGAAACCCACCATCGTCGGCGCACCCAACGCCCTCTGTGCAACCGCCTGACGGGTGGATGAACGCCAGTTGTCCACCCCACTCCCGCCGCCTGCCGCGGCAACCCCAGGGTCGGGCGGGCGGCGGGCGGCGATGCCATCTAGGCTGCTCAGCCGTGCGCGTCCTGGTTATCGGGTCCGGTGCCCGTGAGCATGCCCTCGTCCTCGCCCTGTCGCAGGACTCCGCCGTGACGGCCCTCGCCTGCACCCCCGGCAACGCCGGGACGGCCGCGCTGGCCGAGACCCACCCGGCCGACGCGACCGACAAGGCGTCCGTGGCCGACCTGGCCGTCCGCTGGTCGGCCGACCTCGTCGTCATCGGCCCCGAAGCGCCGCTGGTCGTCGGGGCAGCCGACGCCGTCCGCGCCGCGGGCATCGCCTGCTTCGGTCCCAGCGCCGACGCCGCGCGCATCGAGGGGTCCAAGGCCTTCGCCAAGGACGTCATGGTCGCCGCGGGGGTCGCCACCGCCCACAGCGAGGTCGTCGACACCACCGCCCGCCTCGACGCGGCCCTCGCCCGCTTCGGCCCCACCTGGGTCGTCAAGGACGACGGCCTCGCCGCGGGCAAGGGCGTCGTCGTCACCAGCGACCTCGCCACCGCCCGCGCCCACGCGATGACCCTCCTCGACGGCGGCCACCCGGTGCTGCTGGAGGCCTTCCTCGACGGCCCCGAGGTCTCCCTCTTCTGCCTGGTCGACCCCAACGGGACCGTGGTCCCCCTGCTCCCCGCCCAGGACTTCAAGCGCGTCGGCGACGGCGACCACGGCCCCAACACCGGCGGCATGGGCGCCTACAGCCCGCTGCCCTGGGCCCCCGACACCCTGGCCGAGGACATCGCCCGCACCGTCGTCAAGCCGGTCGTCGACGAGATGGCCGCCCGCGGCAACCCCTTCACCGGCCTGCTCTACGCCGGCCTCGCCCTCACCGCCACCGGCCCCCAGGTCATCGAGTTCAACTGCCGCTTCGGCGACCCCGAGACCCAGGCCGTCCTCGCCCTCCTGCGCACCCCCATGGCAGGCCTGCTCCACGCCACCGCCACCGGCGCCCTCGCCGAACACCCCCCGCTGGAGTGGGCCGACGGCTACGCCGTCACCGTCGTCATCGCCGCCGAGGGCTACCCCGGCCGCCCCCGCACGGGCGACGTCATCGCGGGCTCGGACACCCACGGCGTCCTGCACGCGGGCACCCGCCGCCGCGAGGACGGCGCCATCGTCTCCACCGGCGGCCGAGTCCTCTCCGTCGTCGGCACCGGCGACACCCTCGCCACCGCCCGCAAGGACGCCTACCGCCTGGCCACCACCGTCCACCTCGCGGGCTCCCACCACCGCACCGACATCGCGCTGCGCGCCGAACAGGGCGCCATCAGCGTGTGAGGCGCGGAACCGGCGCGCATTTTCCTTCGTCAAAGTTCAGGTAGCCCTGACAGCCCCGTTGGTAGCCTGCCTACGGAGACGACACCGTCACGATGCGTACGGGGGTGCGCGAGATGAACCTCGGCCCAGCCGGCTTCGTCAACGCCGCAGCGGGCATGGTCCACGCGGCCATGAAGGGACTCGCCACGGCGAACTCCGGCAGATTCGTCGTCAACGAGGACAACATCCTCGCAGCCGGCAAGATCATCCAGGCGCAGATCGATGCGCTGAAGGACCGGCTCGACGACTCCAAGGGCGACCTGCGCGTCGTCCCGCCCGGTAGCGACCGGGTCAGCGGGCTCGTCGCCGAAGAGTGGAACAAGCGGCTGATCGACGATGAGGGCTCGTACGCCGTTCGGGTCGATTCGTACATAGTCGGCTTGGAGAACCTGGTCACCCAGCTTCGCGAGAGCGCGTTGGGATACGGCTACAACGAGGAAGAGATTACAGCGGCCCTGGGGGCCAAGAGTGCGTAGATCGGCGGTCTCTCTCGCTCTTCTCGCGGTTCTGGCGTCTGCCTGCAGTTCGCCCGAGGCAGGCTCCCCTGTGCCCGAGGGAGATCAAGGAGAGCCGACGACCGGTGCTCCCACGACCACTGCTTCGTCCGCGACAGCCGAGCCTCTGCCCGAGCGACCGGAGGCTCTGCCGATAGACGCGGTCAACCCCTGTGACCTCATCACCGACGCCCAGCGCGCGGAGCTGAAGGTCGTGCGGGCGCGGGAGACCAAGGAGGACACCGAGGCCGAATGCGCGCTCACGGTTGAGACCGACTCCCGGAATATCGATGTCCGGATCGTCTCCGACACTCGCGAAGGTGTCGACGCCTGGCTGAAGGGCGACCGCAATGTCGACGCGGAGGTCGCCACTATCGAGGGATACGGGGCGGCCCGGTTCTGGTTGAAGGGCACGAAAGGCTCTGACTGCTCTACCGCGATCGACGTGGCGGACGGACAGAATCTGCAGGTGGGTCTGCTGATCCCAGGTCAGCAGTGGACACGCGAGAAGCTCTGTGAGACCACCGATCGGTTCGCGGCGGCGGCGTTGGCCACGTTGCGGGTTGGGTGAGGGGTGACGGATGAGCGGCGGACTGGGTGATCTGCGGTTCGAGGGGTTCAGCAATGAGCAGCTCGCCGGGGAGATCGACGGGTTGCGCAACGGGGCCGGGTCGGAGTCGTTGCACCGGGCCGTGCACGCGTTGATGAGCATCGCCGACGCGCTGGCGGACACCGATCGCACTCTGCGCCAGGAGCTGCGGAAGATCGGCGTCGAGTGGGAGGGCGCGGCGGCCGAGCAGGGGCAGGAGCAGACGCAGCAGGCGTCGATCTACGCCGAGGACGCGGTGCCGGTGGTGGCGCGGTCGGCGAGCGGGGTGAACGAGCAGGGGGATTCGTTCTCCCACAGCCGCAACTCCGCGCCCAACTCCGACACGCTGCGTGGGCCCTCCCAGCTCAACGGCATCGATCGGTTCGCCGGGATGTTCGGGCACACGACCGACAACGCCAAGAAGGTGCAGGAGACGCAGGCCGCGCGCGGGCAGGCGATCGGGTCGCTCGACGACTACCAGCGCGGGAGCCAGTCGGCGCTGGACAACCACCAGAACCTGCCGGTGCCGCCGGGGATGGACCTGGTGTCGCGGCCGACCGATCCGCACGGCATGACCTCCGCCCAGGGCTTCCACGGCAACCAGGGCGCCTACACGCCGGGCGGCGGGGCCGGAGGTCCGACGACGGCCGGGCCGGTCGGCATCGGGAACGGACAGGGGCACCTGGGCTACACCGGGATCAACACACCGGGCGGGCCGGGACAGTCGCCCGGTGGAGGCCAGAGTTCGCCGCTGCCCGGTCGGGTGGCGGGGATCGGGCCGGTTCCGGGGGTTCCGGGTATGCCGATCGGTGGTGGCCCCGGGTTCACGCCGCGGCCGTTCCCGTTCGGCCTGGTGGCGGACATGGGTGCGCTCGCCGGGGTTGCCGGGGCGACGGCGGGAGGCGCGGCCGCTGGGGCAGCACTGCCGAAGGACAAGCTGGTCAGGGGTGGTGCGGGCGGGGCGTCCGCGGGCGGGGCCGACGGCAAGGCCGCGGGCAAGGCGGCCGTCGACGGACCCGACGCGCGGGCGCGGGGCGCGGCGGCCCTGGCCGGGGTGCCCGACGAGCAGGCGCGGGCGGCGCGCGCGGCCGAGCGGCTCGGCGGTGGCGCGGGCAAGTCCGGTTCGTCGCTGATGTCGCCCGCGGCGGGCAGCGCGCCGGGCGAGGACGACGACGAGCACGTGCGCAAGTACGGCATCGACTCCGACGACGTCTTCGCCGACGAGCGCCTCGTGATCGACGCCGTGCTCGGCGGCGAGGACGACGCGCGCCGTTGACCGAGACCCTGGTCCTCTCGGCGCTGGAGTTCGACGTCGTCTGGGAGGCCGAGCGCCTGCCGAGCAAGCACGTCGCGCTTGACGTGCCCAGCCCGGGAATCACCCACTCCGAGCGCGCCCTGCTCGTGGAGCGCGCCTTCGACAGCCTGGCCGCGCGCGGTCTCGCCAAAGGCGGGCGAGCTGTGCCCGAGCTGGCCGACCGGCTGGCGCTCCTGGCGTACCCGCAGGTGAGCGTGGACGTCTGGGTGTGGACCGATCGCGAGATCGCGGCGCTGGCCGCGGGCAGCGGCGGCCAGGCGATGCTCGGCGCGGTCGACAAGGGCGAGGTCTGGCTGATCCCGGCCCGCGCGACGGCCCTGGCCGACGCCGCGGTGTCGATGGCCGGCAACGGACCAGCGGGCCCCGGCCGCTCGATCAGCCTCCCGACGGACGTGCTGGAGGAAGCCGACGCCCGCTGCCGCGGCGACGCCCAACGCCTCACCACGATCCTGTCCGAACGCGACATCCCGTTCAGCGAGGCGCAAGCCCTCTCCGCGATGGTGACCGGCATGGCCGCCCGCGGCCAGTTCGGCGCCGAACGCCTGCACCGCGACCAACGCCGCACCCGCGCCCCCCGAGTCGTCTCCTTCCACGACACCGCCGAGGGCCGCTACCTCTACCTCAAGCGCCCCGCCAACGACGGCCGCATGTGGAGCACCATCACCCCGGCCGACAACGCTCGCATCACCGCCTGCGTCTGGGAACTCCTCGACGAAGCGTGACCACCGGCCTCATCGCCGAGCACCGCTCTCGCAGCGGACCACTGCTCGCGAGCGGCAATCCTCCACGAGAGCAGCAATCCGTGCCGAGAGCACTGCTCCGCAGCGCAGGCAGCAGTTCGTAGCGAGAGCAGTGCTCTCAGATGTGAGCGGTGATCTCAACGAGAGCGGTGCTCTTCGCCGCGAGCGGCTGTGCGGTGAGAGCGGCGCTCTGCGATACGGACGGAAATCCTCGGCGAGAGCAGTGCTCTGAGTGAGAGCAGTGCTCCACTACGGGAGCGCCGTTGTGTTGGGAGAGCGCCGCTCTCTCGGCTGGGGCAGTTGTGTGGAAGCGATGCAGCAGGTGAGGACGGATTCGATGGAGGTGGTTGGAGCCGAGAGGAGATGGACGGGGAATGGGCGGGTGCGAGGGAATGCGCGGGCGTGCGAAGGAATGGCCGGTCGAGGGAATGGGCAGGGCGTGAGGCGAGGGGCAGGGCGCGAGGCGAGGGGCAGGGCGCGAGGGAATGGGTGGGGAATGCCGGGGCGCAAGGGGGTGGACAGAGCGCGAGGGGTGCGCGGAATAGCCGGGGAGCAAGAGGGATGGGCGGGGGATGGGGTTGTGAAGGTGATGGATCGGCGGCGGGGTTAGTGGCGCTCGACTAGGAGGACGGCGGTGTCGCCGGGGTGGGTGGCGAAGATGGATTGGGCCGAGCCTCCGTTGATGGCTACCGCGACCCGGGCGGCTGAGTCGACCAGGACCACCGCCGAGCCCGGGGCCGCGTCGGCGAAGGTTCGGCCCATTCGGGCTTGTAGTGATCGGCCGCCGATCTCCACGTGTACCGCGCGGCCCGGGGTGGTGCCCGCCGCGGTCAAGTCGTCCGCTGTGGCCGCGAGCTGGATGTTGCCGAAGCCGTCGGCTCCCAGAACCTCCGTCGTCACCCGGCCGGGCACCGCCGAGGTGACTGGCGCGGGCAGGCGGATCAGGGTCGCCGGGTCCACCTCCGGGCCCAGCTCCCCCATCGGCCGCCCGAGCGCCAGGTGTGCCGCCGCCGGGGCGAACACGTCGCGGCCGTGGAAGGTCGGGGAGACCGGCTCCAGGCGCACCTCGGTCAGCTCGACCGCCCCCACCACCCCGCCGAGCGCCGCCGCCGCGGGCACCAGCAATCCGTTGTCCGGCCCCACCAGCACCCCGCCGAGCGCCGCGACCGCCACCGCTCGCCGCCGCGTCCCCACCCCCGGGTCCACCACGGCCAGGTGCACCGAGGACGGCAGGTACGGGACCGCCTGCGCGAGGAGGTCCGCGCCCCGCCGCACGTCCTGTGCGGGCACCTGGTGCGTGACGTGCACCACGCGGACGGCGGGTGCGATGCGGGCGATCACGCCCTCGCAGATCGCCGGGAACCCGTCGGCGAGGCCGTAATCGGTGGTGAAGGTGATCCAGTCGTAGGTCACCGGTCGAGTGTCCCGCAATGCGGACACCGCACCACCCGGGTGGGAAGTTCCGGTTCACTGCCGAGGTGACGACCCTGGTCAAGGTGCGGGCCCCGGAGCTGGTCGGCCGCGGGTGGCTGAACACCGGCGACGCCCGGCCGCGCCTCGCCGACTTCCGCGGCAAGGTGCTGCTGCTGGACTTCTGGACCTTCTGCTGCATCAACTGCCTGCACGTGCTCGACGAGCTCCGCCCGCTGGAGGAGGAGTTCGCCGACGTGCTGGTGACCGTCGGGGTGCACTCGCCGAAGTTCGTCCACGAGGCCGACGAAGCGGCGCTGCGGGCCGCGGTCGAGCGCTACGACGTGCGCCACCCCGTGCTGGACGACCCGGACCTGACCACCTGGCAGGCCTACGCCGTCAAGGCGTGGCCGACGCTGGTCGTGGTCGACCCCGAGGGCTACGTCGTGCACGTCGCCGCCGGTGAGGGGCACGCCGAGGCGCTGCGCAGGGTCATCGCCGAGGTCGTCGCCACGCACGAGGCCAAGGGCACGCTGCACCGCGGGGACGGGCCGTACGTGCCGCCGCCGCCCGCCGAGACCGAGCTGCGGTTCCCGGCCAAGGCGGTCGCCCACGACCGCGGCCTGCTGGTCGCCGACACCGCCCACCACCGCGTGGTCGAGCTGGTCGACGGCGAGCTGACCAGGACGTTCGGCACCGGTGAGCGCGGCAGGCGCGACGGGCCGGAGCCGACTTTCTCCGAGCCGTCCGGCCTCGCCGTGCTGCCCGAGCACATCGCCGCGCAGGTCGGCTACGACGTCGTCGTCGCCGACACCGTGAACCACCTGCTGCGCGGCCTCAACACCGAGACCGGCGCGGTCACCACGGTCGCGGGCACCGGCGCCCAGTGGCGCGACGGCACGACCGACGGGCCCGCCCTGGACATCGACCTCACCAGCCCCTGGGACGTCGTCTGGTGGGAGCCCGCGGGCGGCGTCGTCGTCGCCATGGCCGGAAACCACACGATCGGGTGGTTCGATCCGGTCGCGGGCCGCATCGAGCGGTTCGCGGGGACGACCGTCGAGGGCCTGCTCGACGGACCCGCCCACGAGGCGTTCTTCGCCCAGACCTCCGGCCTCGCCGCCACCGCCGAGCGCCTCTGGCTGGTCGACTCCGAGACCTCGGCCCTGCGTTGGATCGACCCCGATCGGATGGTCCACACGGCTGTCGGCGCGGGCCTGTTCGACTTCGGCCACCGCGACGGCCCCGCCGAGAAGGCGCTGCTGCAGCACCCCCTCGGCGTGACCGCGCTGCCCGACGGCTCGGTCGCCGTCGCCGACACCTACAACGGCGCCATCCGCCGCTACGACCCCGCGTCCGACCAGGTCAGCACGCTGGCGACCGGCCTGGCCGAGCCCTCCGGCGCGGTCCTGCTCGACGGTGACCTGCTCGTCGTCGCCTCCGCCGCGCACCGCCTGGAGCGCACGCCGCTGGCCGATGAGATCGTCGCAGGCGACGCCCACCAGGTGCGCAGGCCGCCGACCGACATCGCCGCGGGCGAGCTGGAGCTGGTCGTGGTGTTCACCCCGCCGCCCGGCCAGAAGCTCGACGACCGCTACGGCCCCAGCACCCGCCTGGAGGTCACCGCCTCCCCGCCCGAGCTGTTGATCGACGGCGCGGGCGTCGGCACCGACCTGACCAGGGCGATCCGCGTCTCCGACCGCTTCGGCGACGGCGTGCTGCACGTCGTCGCCCAGGTCGCGGCCTGCGACACCGACGACGCCGAGCACGGCGCCTGCCACCTGACCAGGCAGGACTGGGGCGTGCCGGTGCGGATCACCGGGAACGGGACGAACCGCTTGCCGCTGGTCATGGGCGGGCTCGACAGCCGTCCCTGAGGTCATCGCGCTTTCCGCAGGCGGTTAGGATTCGCCGGTGCCGGAACTGAAGCTCGAGATCCAGCTGCTGCACGACCGCGTGCTGGTGCAGCTCACCCCCGAAGAGGGGGAACGGCGCAGCAGCGGGGGCATCGTCATCCCGGCCACCGCCCAGATGGCCAAGCGGCTGTCCTGGGGCGATGTGCTCGGGGTCGGCACCAGCGTCCGTCACGTGAAGGTGTCCGACCGGGTGCTGTTCAACCCCGAGGACCAGATGGAAGTCGAGATCCAGGGCCGCACCTACCTGGTGATCCGCGAGCGGGACGTGCACGCCATCGCCAGCGAGCGCACCGAGCACGGAACCGGCCTGTACCTGTGAGAACCGCGAGGGCATGAGGGGGAAGTCGTGCCGCAGGACCACCACTGGCCCGGCCAGGAGCACCAGTGGCCGGTGTCCCACGGTGAGCAGACCGACCTGCTCCCCCACGTGGGCGCCGACCAGGCCACCCAGCGCATCGGCCCGGTGGTGCCGCCCCCGGGCGGTGCCGCGGAGCCGAAGGCCAAGCGCGGCATGCGCAAACCCGCGATCATCGCGGGCGCGGCGTTCGGCGCCCTCGTCGCGCTCTACGGCATCGACCTGCTGGTGACCAGCGGCTCGGTGCCGCGCGGGGTCACCGTGGCGGGCGTCGACGTCGGCGGCATGTCGACCGACGAGGCCGAGGCGGCGCTGCGCGCGGAGATCGAACCGCGCCTGAGCCAGCCGGTGGCGCTGCGCGCGGGCACCGTCGAGCAGAAGCTCAACCCGGCCGACGCGGGCCTGACCCTGGACTGGACGGCGACGCTGGAGCAGGCGGGCGACCAGCCGCTGAACCCGTTCACCCGGGTCGGCTCGTTCTTCAGCACCAGCGAGATCGGCGTCGTCACCGCGACCGACGACGCCAAGCTCGACGCGGCGATGGACAAGCTGGCCACCGACACGGCCAAGGACCCGGTCGAGGGCGCGATCACCTTCACCGGCGTGCAGCCGGTGGCCGTCGACCCGATCCCGGGCCAGTCGCTGGACGTGCCCGCCTCCCGCACGGTGATCGTCGACGGCTGGGCGCGCGGCGAGGAGTTGACGCTGCCGGTGGCCACCACCCCGGTCAAGACGACCGCCGACGGCGTGGCCGCCGCGCTGGAGCAGGTCGCCAAGCCCGCGGTGGCCAAGCCGGTCGTGGTCAAAGGCCAGGGCAAGGACGCCACCATCAAGCCGGAGGTCATCGCGGGCGCGCTGAGCTTCGCCCCGGCCGAGGGCGGCGGGCTGACCCCCAAGCTGGACCTCAAGAAGGTCACCGACGCGGTCAAGCCGCAGCTGGAGTCCACGGAGAAGGAAGGCAAGGACGCCGAGATCGTCTTCGAGGGCGGCAAGCCGACCGTGACCCCGTCGGTCGACGGCATGGGCATCAAGTACGACACCGCCTGGAAGCCGCTGCTGGACGTGCTGAAGAAGGCCGACGGCCGCGAGATCAAGGTCGAGTACGCCAAGACCCCGGCGAAGGTGACCACCGAGCAGGCCAAGGGCCTGGGCATCAAGGAGGTCATCGGCGAGTTCACCACGCAGGGCTTCGCCGCGGACTCCGGCGTCAACATCCGCGTGGTCGCGGGTGAGGTCAACGGCGCGATCGTGAAGCCGGGCGAGACGTTCAGCCTCAACGGCCACACCGGGCCGCGCACCGAGTCGCAGGGCTACGTCGGCGCGGGTGTCATCAAGGACGGCGCCCCGGGCCGCGCGGTCGGCGGCGGCATCTCGCAGTTCGCCACCACGCTCTACAACGCCTCGTACTTCGCGGGCATGAAGGACGCCGGGCACCAGGAGCACAGCTACTACATCAGCCGCTACCCGGCCGCGCGCGAGGCCACGGTGTTCCAGAACCCCGACGGCAGCAGCGTCATCGACCTGAAGTTCACCAACGACGCCGACACCGGGGTGGCCATCCAGACCGTGTGGACGCCGTCGTCGATCACGGTGAAGATCTGGGGCACCAAGCGCTACATCATCGAGTCGGTCACCGGCCCGCGCACCAACCCGACGCCGCCCTTCGAGAAGGAGGGGCCGAAGGAGAACTGCAAGGCCTCCAACGGCGCGGGCGGGTTCACCATCACCGACACCCGGGTCGTGAAGAACCTGTCGGGCTCGGTGGTCCGCCGCGACACCCGCACGGTGCGCTACAACCCGCAGCCGAAGATCATCTGCCCGTCGCCGGACCGCAAGCCCGACGAGCCGTAGAACCGCTGGTCGAAGGCCCCCCGACGTGCTGTCGGGGGGCCTTCGCGCTACCGGGGTGACTTCATCTTCGCCCACAGCCCGGCGACCACGGTCACCGCGACCACGGCGACGATCACCTGGAGCACGATCTCCAGGAAGTCGATGCCGGGGGTGTCGTCCCAGCCGAACGGCTTGGCCAGGAACGTGCCGATGAACGCGGCGGCGACGCCGGTGAGGATGGTCAGCCACCAGGGGATCTTCTGGTCCCCTTTGGCGATGGCCCGGCCAAGGACGCCGAGGATGGCGCCGACGATGATCGCGCTGAAGATTCCGCCGACTGGCATGGGACGGCCCTCCTTCTCTTCCGTCGTCAGGCTGGCACCACAGGTTTCGACCTGCCCGCCGAGTGACACCTCCTCCACGGCGGTTTCACCTGATCGAGTGAGGGAGGCGGGCGGTGGTGGTCGACGCGGAGCGGGTCGCCAGACCGGTCCAGAAGTTCGGCAAGGCGGGGATGGTCGCCTACGGCGCCGTGTACGTCGTGCTGGCCTGGCTGGCGTTGCAGGTGGTGCTGGGCGGTCGCAAGGAGAACACCGACCAGAACGGTGCTCTCGCCGAGATCGCCGCCGGTCCCGGCGTCGCGGTGCTGTGGGTGCTGGGGATCGGCCTGTTCGCCTTCGCGCTGTGGCAGGCGATGGAGACCGCGGTCGGCTACACATGGGTGCACAAGAAGAGCAAGCGCCTGCGCAAGCGGGTCAGCTCGGGCATCCGCGCGGGCACCGGCGTCGTGCTGGGCCTCGCCGCCGTGCGCATCGCCTCCGGCGGCGGCGCCGGCGACAGCGACAAGAAGCAGCAGGAGATGACCGCGACCGTCATGGACTGGCCCGGCGGGCAGTTCATCGTCGGCCTGGTCGCCCTCGTCGTCATCATCGTCGGCGTCTCGGGCATCGTCACCGGCGTGCGCGGCTCGTTCATGGACGACCTCAACGCCGCCGACCTGCCCGCGGGCAGCCGCAAGTGGGTCGAGCGGATCGGCAAGGTAGGGCACATCGCCAAGGGCATCTCGATCGCCGCGATCGGCGGCCTCATCGGCGCGGCGGCCCTGACCAGAGACCCCGGCGAGGCGGGCGGCCTGGACGCGGCGCTGCGCACCCTGGCGGGCCAGCCGTTCGGCATGGTGCTGCTCGGCGCGATGGCGGTCGGCTTCGCCGCGTTCGGCGTCTACTGCTTCGCCGCCGCCAGGGCCCACCGCTAGCGCCTGGTGTCGACCCGGTGGAAGTTGCGGTACGCACGCGAGGGCGTCGGGCCGCGCTGCCCCTGGTAGCGCGAGCCCGCCTCCTTCGACCCGTACGGGAACTCCGCCGCCGAGGACAGCTGGAACAGGCACAGCTGGCCGATCTTCATCCCCGGCCAGAGGGTGATCGGCAGGTTCGCCACGTTGGACAGCTCCAGCGTGATGTGCCCGGTGAAGCCCGGATCGATGAACCCGGCCGTCGAGTGCGTGAGCAGCCCCAACCGCCCCAGCGACGACTTCCCCTCCAGCCGCCCGGCCAGATCGTCGGGCAGCGTCACGGACTCGAACGTCGATCCGAGCACGAACTCCCCGGGGTGCAGCACGAACGGCTCGTCACCCTCGACCTCGACCAGCGACGTGAGGTCGTCCTGCTGCTGCTGGGGATCGATGTGGGTATAGCGGGTGTTGTTGAACACCCGGAAGTAGCGATCCAGCCGGACGTCGACGCTGGAGGGCTGCACCATCGCCGGATCCAGCGGCTCGATCCCGAGCCTGCCGGACTCGAGTTCCTTGCGGAGTTCGCGATCGCTCAGCAGCACGGGGACACCCTAGCCGGGTGCGGCGCTCGGACGGCACGGTGTATGCTCACGGCGAGCTTGATCTTGCGGATGTAGTTCAATGGTAGAACATCAGCTTCCCAAGCTGAATACGCGGGTTCGATTCCCGTCATCCGCTCCATCGGTGAAGCCCCAGGTCAGCAAGCCTGGGGCTTTCGCTTTTCCGCACACCCGGACCACGACGCGGTCGAATGCGGAGACCAACAGCGCGGTGCTCCTGGTCAGCATGTTGTGCCGCGAAGCGTCGGTGTTGTCCGCTGCGGTGAGTTCCGACCAGTCCAACCGGTACCCCGCGTGGGCGGCCACCTCTGTGTCCAGGAATCGCCAGTTCGCGAAAGCGACGTCACCCCTGCTGATGTCGACTCGGTGGAACTCGTCGGACTGTGGTGTGGGAGACGGCGTGCCCGCGGTGATCTCGGAAGACCGTGGGGACCACGGGGCCCCTGCGGCCAGACCTCGATTCGCTCGGCGAAGAGAAGCACGGGAAAGGAGCGCTTACCGGCCCGTCGTGCGGTCCTTGATCTGGGCGCGCATCGCGGGGAGGGCGAACTCCTTGACCAGGTTCAGGATCTCCTTGGAGATCCGGCTGAACGGCCTGCCCGCGCGGACCTGCCACCACAGGTCGCCGATCGGGACGCCGGAGCCGACGAGGACGACCTGGCCGATGGGTGCGCGCCAGCCCGGCTGGGAATGGGTGAGGTACGGGCGGATGCGGCGCTGGTTGGTCCACTCGTCGGTCGGGGTGACGCCGAGGGACAGGGTGAAGCGGGTGGTGTCCTGGCGGGCGGGAGCCTGGACGATGGAGATCTCGGCGCGGTGGGTGTCGGTGACGAGGCGGTAGTGGCGGTCGCTGCCGGAGAGGCCGAGGGCGCGCAGGCCAGGGGCCAGATCGGTCTCCACCATGAGGCGGAACCACCCGTCGGCGTTGCGCACGGAGCCAGGTTCCACCGCGCAGCCCCTTCCCTGTGAACACTCCGCGTACGCACCGCAGTGGGGCGGTCACTCCGGAGTCAACGCGACCTTATCCCGGACGGGCGACGGTTCCTACCAGAACCTGCGCTTACTTGCGGGTATTCCTCAGTTGGGTGACACGTGTTGCCAACGCGCAACGATGACACACTTGTGGCCTGTAATCCAGGTCACATGTGCTCGCCCAAGCGGGTGACTTCCGCCTCATCGCGCGTCAGCACGTCACGGGCGCGGTGTTGCCGCGTCGCTACACAGGACAGGTGTAGTTGAACGAAGGGTCACGTATGCCTCGCACCACCATCCCGCGCCCGGTGGGGCAGGCGGGTCTGGGCATCGTGCTCGTTGACGGGGTGCCCCTCTTCCGTGAAGGGCTGTCCGCGCTGGTCATGCGCACGCCCGGCCTGCGGTGGCTGGGGGCGACCGACACCCCGCAGGGCGCGGTGTCGATGGTCGAGCGGTTCCGGCCGACGGTCGCGCTGGTGGACTCCGGTCTGGACCCGCGCCACCACCTCAGTCACATGCTGACCGCCGGGCATCCCGAGCTGACCATGCTCATCCTCGTCCGCGACGCCCACCGTACGACGCACTACGTCGCCACCGCCCTGGCCTCCGGCGTCCATGGGGTCATCCTGCGCTCGGCCGAGCCGCCGCAGGTGGTGGAGGCGCTGCACGCGCTGCACCGCGACCGCCGCTACGTCGACCCGTCGCTGGCGCAGACGGTCGCCGCGCCGCGGGCACGGCTGGCGTGGCTCTCGGAGACGACGCAGCCGCTCTCGCGCCGCGAGTTCCAGGTTCTGCAGCTCATCGCCGACGGGCTGGAGAACCAGGCCATCGCCAAGATCCTGTACGTCTCGGTCGAAACGGTCCGCACGCACGTCAAGTCGATCCTGCGCAAGCTCTCCGCCCGCGACCGCACCCACGCCGTCGCCGTCGCCTTCCGCGCGGGCGTGCTCAGCATCAGCGGCAACCGTCAGACCCGGACAGGTTCCTGACATCCCCCAACTGCGCACTTGCTCCAGTTACTGGCTGGTAATATCCTTGTTGTTACCGACGGGTAGTGCCGACCGAGAGAGGCACGCCGCCGCTCGCGAGGACACGGAGCAACAGACATGGGTCACTACAAGAGCAACGTCCGCGACCTCGAGTTCACCCTCTTCGAGGTGCTCAAGGTCCAGGAGCGCCTGGGCAAGGGCGTGCTGGCCGACTCCGACGAGGAGAGCGTGCGCGGCGCCCTCGCCGAGCTGAACAAGCTGGCCACGGGCCCGCTGGCCGAGTCGTTCGCCGACGCCGACCGCAACCCCCCGGTCTACGACCCGAAGACCTTCTCCGCGACGCTGCCCGAGTCGTTCAAGAAGTCCTACAAGGCGCTGTGGGACGGCGAGTGGTGGCGGCTGGGCCTGACCCCCGAGCTGGGTGGCCTCGGCATGCCCCCCACCGTGCAGTGGGCCGCGGCCGAGCTGATCCTGGGCGCCAACCCGGCGCTGTTCATGTACCTGGCAGGCCCCAACTTCGCCATGATCCTCGACCGCAACGGCACCGAGGAGCAGCAGCGCTGGGCCCGCATCATGATCGAGCGCGGCTGGGGCGCGACCATGGTGCTCACCGAGCCGGACGCGGGCTCCGACGTCGGCGCGGGCCGCACGAAGGCCGTCCAGCAGGAGGACGGCTCCTGGCACATCGAGGGCGTCAAGCGCTTCATCACCTCGGGTGACCAGGACATGACCGAGAACATCATGCACCTGGTCCTGGCCCGCCCCGAGGGCGCCGGACCGGGCACCAAGGGCCTGAGCCTCTTCCTCGTCCCCAAGTACCACTTCGACAGCGAGACCGGCGCGCTCGGCGAGCGCAACGGCGCCTACGTCACCAACGTCGAGCACAAGATGGGCCTCAAGGTCTCCACGACCTGCGAGCTGTCCTTCGGCGTGCACGACCTGCCCGCCAAGGGCTGGCTGCTCGGCGAGGTGCACGACGGCATCGCGCAGATGTTCCAGGTCATCGAGTACGCCCGGATGATGGTCGGCACCAAGGCCATCGCGACCCTGTCGACGGGCTACCTCAACGCGCTGGAGTACGCCAAGGAGCGCGTCCAGGGCCCCGACCTGACCCAGATGCTCGACAAGTCCGCCCCGCGCGTCACCATCACCCGCCACCCCGAGGTCCGTCGCAGCCTCATGCTGCAGAAGGCCTACGCCGAGGGTCTGCGCGCGGTGTACCTGTACACGGCGTCGTTCCAGGACCAGCTGTGGACCGGCGAGGGCGACCGGGAACTGGCCGAGCGCGTCAACGACCTGCTGCTGCCGATCGTCAAGGGCGTCGGCTCCGAGCGCGCGACCGAGCAGCTCGTGCAGTCCCTGCAGATCCTCGGCGGCTCCGGCTTCCTGCAGGACTACCCGATCGAGCAGTACATCCGCGACGCCAAGATCGACTCCCTCTACGAGGGCACCACGGCGATCCAGTCGATGGACTTCTTCTTCCGCAAGATCGTCCGCGACAAGGGCCAGGCCCTGGCCTACGTGGCGGGCGAGATCACCAAGTTCATCGAGTCCGAGGGCGGCAACGGCCGCTTCAAGCAGGAGCGCGAGCTGCTCAAGCAGGGCCTGGAGGACGTCCAGGCCATCCTCGGCTCCCTGATCGGCACGCTGACCTCGGCGCAGGAGGACGTGCGCAACCTCTACAAGGTCGGCCAGCACACCGTGCGCCTGCTGATGGCGACCGGCGACCTGCTGGTCGGCTGGCTGCTCCAGCGCCAGGGCGAGGTCGCGCTGGCGGCGCTGGACGCGGGTGCCACGGGCAAGGACAAGGCGTTCTACGAGGGCAAGGTGGCGGTGGCGTCGTTCTTCGCGAAGAACGTGCTGCCTGAGCTGGCCGGCGCTCGCAAGATCGTCGAAGCGGCGGACAACGACATCATGGATGTCCCTGAGGCCTCTTTCTGATCCCTGTGACGCTGCGGCGGGCTCCCTGTTCGGGGGTCCGCCGCAGCGCTGTTCGCGGGGAGTTGTCCACAGGGCTGGAGATTCACCCTCTTGACAGGTTCCGGATCTCGTAGCCTTGAAGGAGTAGGGCGGAGTGACCCCCGGATTGGGGCGGGGCGTGTGCCGCGAGAGGTTGTGGTGGTGGCGGTGAGGTCGTGCGGTGGGTGAGGGAAGTGAATGCGGAATGGCGTTGAGGCGTGCATCGCCGCAGGTCAGTTAGTCGTCCCCGCGCACGCGGGGCTGGTCCGGCGGTCGAGTCAGTGTTCTCGATTGTGCGCCAAGTTGTGGGATCTGCCGATTGTCCCCGCGCACGCGGGAATGGGGACTGAGACTGCCGGGTGTTTAGAGCTTGGCCAGGATCTCCTGCTCCACCTCTGCGGGGAGTCCGGCCTTGCGCTCCCGGTCCAGGCCCAGTTCGCGTTCATGGGCCAAGGCCCGGGTCGCGGCCTCGCCTATCGGGCGGGGCGAGAAGCCGGCCGCCATCGCAGGGCCTGCGTCTCGGTTGCCCATGTTGCGGTGGGTGTCCGGTAGCCACAGGGGCAGTGAGCGCGGGCCCGACCAGTAGCCGACCTCGTGCTCCAGCAGCACCGACTCCGGTACCCGCACCAGTTCCGCCGACGGCCCCACCGCCGCCGCCACCTCCCCCAACAGATCCAGCAGGGGCTGCGCGGGACCGATCCCGTCGTACACCCCCGTCGTCCCCCGCTCGGCCGCGTCGATGATCCAGGTTGCCAGGTCGCCGACGTCGATGATCTGCATGGGGAGGTCGGTGTCCGGGACGACGACCTGGCCGCCTCGGGAGAGGCGGTTGGCCCAGTAGCCGAAGCGGTCGTGTTCGTCGGCTGGGCCGGTGATGAGGCCGGCTCGGATGATCAGGGCTCGGTCGGCGGCGGTGTCCAGGACGGCGTTCTCGCTGGCTACCTTGATCGAGCCGTAGGCGTCGGGGTCTTTCATGACCACGGAGCGGTCGGCGTGTTCCTGGCGTGGGGGAAGCAGGACGTCGTCCAGGCGGTCGGGGTGGGCGTAGGCGCTGATCGAGGACACGAACGTCCAGTGGGCGGCGGTGCCGAAGGCGTCCAGGGCTCGGCGGACCCAGGGGTAGGAGATGGGGGAGACGTCGACCACGGCGTCGAAGTGCTCGCCTGCCAGCGGGGTCAGGCCGTCGGGGGCGTCTCGGTCGACCTTGACCAGGCGGGCGCCGTCGGGGGTGGGGCCTGCTTGGCCTCGGGCGGCGCAGGTGACGTCGTGGCCGCGGGAGACGGCTTCGGCGGCGGTGGTGCGGCCGAGGAAGCGGGTGCCGCCCAGGATGAGGATTCGCATACCGACCACCCAACTCCGGGTGGCCGTCGGGCGCCAGCGGTCTCGCCGAGGGTGAACGCGCTCACCGGGGCGAATGACGAATACGCAGGTCAGGTACGCTTTGCGGGTACCGGCACCTCGAACTCAGGAGTAGCCTGCCGTGGCCCGAGTCGTCGTTGACGTCATGCCCAAGCCGGAGATCCTCGACCCCCAGGGGCAGGCGGTCGCCCGCGCACTGCCCCGCCTCGGCTTCGCCGGGGTGTCCGACGTCCGCCAGGGCAAGCACTTCGAGCTGGAGGTGGACGACTCGGTGGACGACGCGGCGCTGGCCAAGATCGCCGAGGGCTTCCTGTCCAACCCGGTGGTCGAGGACTTCGTCGTGCGGCGGGTGGAGTCGTGAGGGTCGGCGCGGTCACCTTCCCCGGCACCCTCGACGACAGCGACACCCTGCGGGCGATCACCGCGGCGGGCGGTGAGGCCGTGGCGCTCTGGCACGGCGACGCCGACCTGCGCGGGGTCGACGCGGTGGTGCTGCCCGGCGGGTTCTCCTACGGCGACTACCTGCGCGCCGGCGCCATCGCCCGGTTCGCGCCGGTGATGGGCGAGGTCATCGCCGCGGCCAAGGGCGGCATGCCCGTGCTGGGCATCTGCAACGGCTTCCAGGTGCTGTGCGAGGCCGGGCTGCTGCCGGGCGCGCTGCTGCGCAACGCGGGGCTGCACTTCGTCTGCCGCGACCAGTGGCTCAAGGTCGAGAACAACCGCACCGCCTGGTCGTCGCGCTACGACGAGGGCGCGGAGATCATCATCCCGGTCAAGAACATGGACGGCCGCTACACCGCGAGCGCCGAGACCGTCGCCGAGCTGGAGGGCGAGGGCCGGGTGGTGTTCCGCTACGTCGGCGGCAACCCCAACGGCTCGCTGAACGACATCGCGGGCATCAGCGACGCGAGCGGCCGGGTGGTCGGGCTCATGCCGCACCCCGAGCACGCCATCGACGCGCTCACCGGGCCCTCCGACGACGGCCTCGGCATCTTCCTCTCCATGATCGACTCGGTGGTGAAAGCGTGACCGACACCGTTGAGCTGGCCTCGACGACCCCGGACCAGGCGCAGCCCTTCCGCGAGCTGGGCCTCAAGGACGACGAGTACGCCCGCATCCGGGAGATCCTCGGCCGCCGCCCCACCGACGCCGAGCTGGCGATGTACTCGGTGATGTGGAGCGAGCACTGCTCCTACAAGTCCTCCAAGATCCACTGGAAGCACTGGAAGGACAACACCACCCCCGAGATGCAGGCCAAGATGCTGGCGGGCATCGGGGAGAACGCGGGCGTGGTCGACATCGGCGACGGCTGGGCGGTCACGTTCAAGCTGGAGTCGCACAACCACCCCTCCTACGTCGAGCCCTACCAGGGCGCGGCGACCGGCGTCGGCGGCATCGTCCGCGACATCATGGCGATGGGCGCGCGCCCGCTGGCCGTGATGGACCCGCTGCGCTTCGGCGCTCCCGACCACCCCGACACCAAGCGCGTGCTGCCCGGTGTCGTGGCAGGCGTCGGCGGCTACGGCAACTGCCTCGGCCTGCCCAACATCGGCGGCGAGGTCGTCTTCGACCCGTCGTACCAGGGCAACCCGCTGGTCAACGCGCTGTGCGTCGGCGCGATGCGCACCGAGGACCTGCACCTGGCGCACGCCTCCGGCGTGGGCAACAAGGTCATCCTGTTCGGCGCGCGCACCGGTCTCGACGGCATCGGCGGCGTGTCGGTCCTGGCCAGCGAGACCTTCTCCGGAGAGGAAGGCGGCACGGGTCGCAAGAAGCTGCCCGCCGTGCAGGTCGGCGACCCGTTCATGGAGAAGGTGCTGATCGAGTGCTGCCTGGAGCTGTTCCAGACCGGCATCGTCGTGGGCATCCAGGACCTCGGCGGTGCGGGCCTGTCCTGCGCGACCAGTGAGCTGGCCAGCGCGGGCGACGGCGGCATGCACGTCGAGCTGGACAGGGTCCCGCTGCGCGCCACCGGGATGACCCCGGCCGAGGTGCTCTCCAGCGAGTCGCAGGAGCGCATGTGCGCCGTCGTCGAGCCGTCCAATGTGGACGCGTTCATGGCGGTGTGCGCCAAGTGGGACGTGATCGCCACCGTGATCGGCGAGGTGACCGACGGCGACCGGCTGATCATCACCTGGCACGGTGAGACGGTGGTCGACGTGCCGCCGCGCACCGTCGCCCACGAGGGCCCGATGTACGCCCGGCCGATCGCGCGGCCGGACTTCCAGGACGCGCTGCAGGCCGACTCGACCGACCGGCTCCCTCGACCGTCCACTCCGGACGAGCTGCGGGAACTGGTGCTGCGCATGGCCGCCGCGCCGAACCTGGCCTCCCGCCGCTGGGTCACCGAGCAGTACGACCGCTACGTGCGGGGCGGCACGGTCCTCGCGCAGCCCTCGGACAGCGGCATGATTCGCGTGGACGAGCAGACCGGCCGCGGGGTCGCGCTGGCCACCGACTGCAACGGCCGTTTCGTCAAGCTCGACCCGTACACCGGCACCCAGCTGGCGCTGGCCGAGGCCTACCGCAACGTGGCGGTCTCCGGCGCGGTGCCGCTGGCGGTCACCAACTGCCTCAACTTCGGCTCGCCGGAGGACCCGGCGGTGATGTGGCAGTTCGAGCAGGCCGTCAAGGGCCTGGCCGAGGGCTGCAAGGAGCTGGGCATCCCGGTCACCGGCGGCAACGTCAGCTTCTACAACCAGACCGGCAGCACCGCGATCCTGCCGACGCCGGTCGTCGGCGTGCTCGGCGTGATCGATGACGTCCGCCGCCGCATCCCCACCGGGATCGGCGCGGAGGCGGGCGAGACGCTGCTGCTGCTCGGCGACACCCGCGAGGAGTTCAACGGCTCGGAGTGGGCGCACGAGATCCACGGCCACCTGGGCGGCCTGCCGCCGAAGGTGGACCTGGCCAGGGAGAAGCTGCTGGCCGAGGTCCTGGTCGCGGGCTCGCGCGACGGCATGGTCTCCGCCGCGCACGACCTCTCCGACGGCGGTCTCGCCCAAGCGCTGGTCGAGTCCTGCCTGATCGGCGAGACCGGCGCGCGGGTCTTCCTCGACCCCGACGCCGACCCGTTCGTCCAGCTGTTCAGCGAGTCCGCGGGCCGGGTGCTGGTCGCCGTGCCGCGCACCGAGGAGCTGCGGTTCACCGACATGTGCACCGCGCGCGGGCTGCCGTGGCGCAAGACCGGTGTCGTGGACCCGGAGTCGGGCTCGCTGGAGATCCAGGACATCGGGGTGCTCCCGCTGCCGGAGCTGCGCGCGGCGTGGGAGGCGACCCTCCCGGCCCTGTTCGACTGAGCCCTGGTCGGCTGAAGTCCCGCTCGCCGGGCCGTGGCTGTCGCTACGGCCCGGCGACGGGAACGCACCCGTCCGGCCGGACATCCAGCCGGAACGTCACCGGCACGTCCTTTGTGGAGGGTTCCCGCGCGCCGACCACCACGGCGATCCCGCCGCCGGTGGCCTCGACGCCCTCGGGCCCCCGCTTCGTGGTCAGGCCGTCGGCGCGCAGCGCGTCATCCACTCTGGACAGCAGATCGGGGAGATCGGTCCCCGCGGGCAGCGTCGCGGTCTGGCGCAGCGTCCAGGTGACACCGCGCGGTCCCGCACCGCCGCAGTTGGCCAGCGCGGGGTCCGGGGCTTGGCGCCCGCCGCCGCGCAGAACGCCCTCCACCACCTCGGCCGTCCGGCGGGCCCGTGCCTGGCCCTCGGCGACCGCGCTCGCCTGCGCGCCAGTGGGATCGGGGCGGGCGAAGTCGTTGTGGTCGAACGTGCGCGCGGCGACCGGAGTCGTGCAGCCGGAGCGCTCGGCGCGCACCTTCTCCCCCGTCAGCGCGAGCAGCACGTCGTGCGGGCCCACCAAGGCGAGGTCGGCGCTATCGCTGACCTGCGGCTGCCAGCCCGCCGCGAGCGCGGCTTCCCGCAGCCGCGCCGCGTCGACCCCGGCTACCGAGGCGTCGGCGAAGGTGACGACCTGGTCCGGGGTGGACGGCCACGCGCCGCACGCCTGCGCGCCGAACTCCGGCTCCGCGGCCGGGTCCACCGCGCGCAGCAGCTCCGCCACGGTCGCGCGGAAGTCCTCGGCGACCGGCACCGGCTCCGCCGGGGCCTGCGAGCACGCCCCGCAGGCGAGCAGTGCCGCGATGACCCCGGTGGCCGCGGCCGCACGGATCACCTGCGCGACACCGTGTACTCGTAGGTCGTGACGTCCTGCCCGCCGAGGAATCCGCCTGCGCTCTCGATGAAGCGGCGCACCGACGGGTCGCTGCTCTGGTCGAGCTGGCGGGCGGCGTCGGTGTAGTTGCCCCCGATGCCGTGGTTGCCGCCGACGGTCCCGGTCTGGTTGTCGAAGGTGACGGTGACGCGGTTGTCGCTGTTGGGGTTGTCGCGGGCGTCGAGGTGGGGGACGATGTCGCCGCTGTTCTCCAGGGAGAGCACCTGGACGTTGTCCGGCACGTCGATGTTGCCGACCGGCGAGCCCGCCGTCACCACGTGCGTGACGTTGTAGGGCACGCCCGTCTCCGGGTTGGCCAGCGAGCCCGCGGCCTGCGCGGCGACGATGCCGCCCTGGCTGTGCCCGACGAGCATGATCGGCGCGTCGGCAGGCACCCCGGCCGCGCGCAGCGCCTCCTCGATGCCCTCCTGCAGCACGGTCTCGTTGCCCGCCATGGCGTCGACGTTGGTGCCGAAGTCGTTGGCGCTGCCGCCGTCCTGGCCGGGCAGGTTCCACACCTTGGTGCCGGGGATGTCGACGATGTAGGAGACGGAGCCGTCGGGGCCGACGACGCGCTTGACGTCGATGTTGGCGTCGGTCTCGTTGCGGTGGTTGAGCCCGTCCACCAGGTCGCCGAGGCCGCTGGGCGGGGTGGTGCCGAAGGCGCTCTGGTCCAGCACCGGGGGCTGGCCCAGCGGCGGGTCCAGCGCCGGGTCGCCGTCGGGGTAGGCGGCGGCGACGAGGTCGGTCAGGGTGGCCATGTCGGTCGGCAGGCCGAGCGCGCTCAGCGTGCCGGGGCTCATGCCGAGCACGGTGTCGACCATGCCGGGGTGCTCGACCAGCCAGCGCTGCGCGTCCCCGTCGTAGTTGAGCATGATGTCGGCGGCGATGAGCGCGGCCGTGCCGCCCGCCGCCGCCAGGCCGGCGGGCGTGGTGACCGCGGCGCCCATCAGCCAGCGGCCCGCCTCCAGCGCCTTGGCGTTGAGGTCGTCGGTGATCTGGTAGGCCTGGTTGGTCGCCTGCAGGGCAAGCCCGCGCAGGCCGATGGCCGCCGAGGTCGCCGTCAGCCCGCTCGGGCCGTCCAGCGCGCCGAGCATGCTCGCCTCGAAGCGCACCACGCCCGCGGGGTTGAGCAGCCCGGAGGCCAGCACGTTCGGGTCGACCAGGTGGCCGTGGCTCGCCATGGCGATGGTGAGGGTCTGGCCCGCGACGTCGTCGGTCAGGTCGCCCATCGCGGCGAGGTCCTCGTACTGCGCCTCGGTGCCGCCCGCGCCGCCCGCGACGGTCAGGTTCGTGACTCCGGGACCGGTCATGACAGCGCCTCCGACACGAAGGGGGCCAGCCAGACCCCGATGTCCTCCCGGGCGACGGGTTCCAGGTCGACCAGCTGGCGGTCGGCTCCGGTGGGGGCCGGGCGGATGCCCACCCAGCCGGTGTCGCTGTGCAGCCAGCTCAGCTGCGCGGTGCGCACGCCCTCGCCGATCAGGGCGACGACCAGGCAGCGCAGCACGCCGTCGGCGCGGCGCACGGCCTCCACGGCGAAGGCGGCCTCGTCGGGGGGAAGGCGCAGCTCGCCGAGCACGTGGCCGGTGACGTCCGGGTCGGACTCGCGCAGCAGCTCGGCCACGCCCAGCTCGTGCAGCGCGGCCAGCGGGACCCGCCCGCGCAGCGGCTCGGCGTCGTCGCCGTCGAGGGCCGAGCCGATGCCGCCGGGCGCCTCGGCGGGCACCGCGCGGACCAGCTCGCGGCCCAGGTCGGTGGCCCGGAACATCGACAGCTCCACCGCGGCGTCGGGCAGCAGGAACAGCGACGCGCCGTACTGGCCCGCGATCGCGTGCAGGCTCCGCGAGCCGCGCGCGCCGATCGTGGCGGTGGTGTCGAACATGATCTGCGGGCCGCTGAGCACCCGCAGGTTGGCCTGGACGGACGGGTGCACCCGCCCGTCAACCACGACCTCGCGCTCGGCGAGCGCCGCGGCCTCCGCGCCGGTGGCGATGTCGGGGGCGGGTGCCCAGTCCGGGGGCATGGACAGGCCCATCTCGCCGACGACGTGGGCGTACTCGGCGGCCGTGAGCACCAGCCGGTGCGCTGCTGACGTCACCGCGGCCACCTACGCCACTCCCTGCGCGCGCATGAACTTGCCGACGTCCAGCCACTCCTTGTCGCCCGGGGGCGGCAGGTTCTCCGGCCCGTAGCGCCAGCCCTCCCACGGCGGGCGCGGCGGCGTCGGCTGGTCTCCGCCGAAGCCGAGCGCGTCGCCGATGCCGTTGGCGATGTCGCGCACGGCGTTCTTGAAGCTCTCCACCGCCTGGTTGAAGCGCTCGATGGCGCCGTTGAACCAGTTCACGACGCTCTCGGCGATGCGCTTGATGGCCGCGATCAGCTCGCGCAGCTCCTGGGCGTGCCTGCGCAGCACCGCGGCGGCCTCGTCCAGGCCGCCCGCGGCGCCGTCGAGGGTGGTGCGGTCGGCGGCGATCATCTCCCGGCAGCGGTCGGCCGCGATCGACTTCCAGCGCATCGCCTCGGCCTGGGTGACCATGCTCGCGCCGTGGTCGCGGACCTCGCTCGCCCGGCCCTCGATGCGCGTCGCGATGCGGTCGAGCTCGTCGGGGTCGCCGTAGAACGCCATGCCTCATACCCCCAGCAGCGGGTCGCCTGTGTCCGTGACCGTAGACGCCCCCGGCCGGAGAACGGTTCCCATCACCCGACCGTGTCGAGCGCGTGCAGGTCGACATCGCACTCGGCGACCTCCGCGCCGGTCGTCTTGACCGGGCCGGCGAAGGTGGAGCGGGCCAGCCGCACCGGGCCGGTGGCGATGAACCCGCTGAACCAGGCCTTGCCCAGGAAGGCGGTGTCGTGCGCGTGCAGGATGCCCAGGCTGCGCGCGCCGGTGAACCAGGCGCTGCCGGTGATCCGGCAGCCCCACATCGAGTTCGAGTCGTGCAGCGTGGTGAAGCGCATGGTGAGCGTGCCGACGACGCGCTCGGAGATGTCGAAGTAGGCGAGCTGCGCGCCGGTCAGGTCCAGGTGGTGCGGGCGGGCGTCAGCGTCGGAGGCCAGCGGCAGCAGGTCGCGGATCAGGCGCTGGGCGGTCGAGCGGACCACCTTCTCGTGCTCGTCGCCGCTGAGGTGGTCGAAGGGCCTGCGCAGGTAGGAGCAGAGGATCTCCAGCACGGTCTGGACGTAGCGGTCCTCGACGCGGGCCAGTCCGGCGAGGGCGTGCATCGCGCCGACGCGCACCTGGTCGGCGTCGTCGCCGAGCAGCTCCACGGCCCTGGCGAAGCGCTCGTCGGAGACCCGCTCGCGGTCGTGCTCGTGGCGGGCCTCATCGGTGCGCCTGCGGCGGTCGTTGAGCCACAGCGCGTACAGCGCCACCACCGAGCCCGCGGCGAGACCGCCGGTCTTGAGGGCTTCGCCGCGGTTGGCGTTGGGCTCCAGCAGCAGCCAGCCCGTCACCAGGCCGAACAGCCCGGCGGCGAGCAGCACGGTGCCGCGCCAGCTGAGCCGGTAGCGCCGCGCCGAGAGCGCGAACACCACCAGGCTCGCCGCGATCAGCACCGCTCCGGTGATCAGGAAGGGCAGGCCCACGGCCGGAACCTAACGCATGATCACCCGTTGGCGAGGACCTGGAGCCGGTCGTAGGCGCCGTTGAAGTGGTTCTGGTCGATGGGCGAGGACGTCCACTGCCAGAAGGTCCAGACGCTCCAGTTGTGGGGCAGCGCCCCGACGGTCGATGAGTACCGCGCGACCCACAGCGGGTTGCTGTGGGCGAACTGGCGGGCCGTGCCGACGCACTGCGACCACCAGCTCGTGCTCGTGTAGAAGACGGGGTCGCGGCCGGTGCGCGCCCGGTACGTGGCGCTGAAGTCGGAGATCCAGTTCGCCATCTGCGCCTGGGACAGGCCGTAGCAGGTGGCGCCATAGGGGTTGTACTCCAGGTCGGCCACGCCGGGCAGGGTCTTGCCGTCGCGGGACCAGCCGCCGCCGTTGTTGACGAAGAAGGTGGCCTGCGCCGCGCCGGAGGAGCGGTCGGGCAGCGCGAAGTGGTAGGCCCCGCGGATCATGCCGACGGCGTAGGAGCCGTTGTACTGCTGGGCGAAGTACGGGTTGCGGTAGCCGGTGCCCTCGGTGGCCTTGACGTAGGCGAAGCGCTTGCCCTGGTTCCACCAGTATGCCCAGTCGACATTGCCCTGCCAGCCGGAGACATCGATCCCCGCGACGGTGGCCTCGACGCCGGGCTCCGGCGGGGCCTTGCGGGCGTTGCGGTCACCGCCCTCGTGCTTGCGGATCTGGGAGCCCATGGGGTGGTCCTGGGCGAGGACGGCCGGGTCCGACGCCGCCGCCGGGGCGGTCAGGGTGGCCAGGGTCAGAGCGGCGATCGCCGCGAGCGCGGCCCCGAAGCGGGATGTCTTGAAGAAGGACGTCATCTCGTGTGCCCCTTCGCGAAAGTGCCCTCACACCGGCGGCTGACAGGGGGTAGCCGACCGAGCACCAAGTGTGCTGGATTACCTGTCTGACTGTCACGCTTTCGTGTGAATGGATCACCAGATAGCGCTGGGCTGGGCCGATGGCCGCGGCGCGCGGTGGAAGCTTGACCACGGCCACCTCCGTGCGAACGCTTTCGGTAGTCACCTGGAAGCCTTATGTGAACAGAGGTGGTTGCAACCCGCAAATGCGCAACCGGTCTGGTCACAAGCCGTTGTTCAGGTGAAACTGTCCGTGGAGGGATGGAAGGGGTAAGGGGTGGACAACGCACCGGTCGGGCCTGACGCGTTCGCCGAGCGGTGGACCGGGGTGCTCGCCTCAACCGGGTTCGTCGCCCTGGACAGGGCCACGCTCACCGCGCGCGTGCGCGCCCTCACCGACGTCGTCTACGCGGCGTTGTCCACCGACGAAACCACCCACGAGGGCGATGCCGGTCCCGACTTCGACACCCACGCCGTGGAGAAGGTCGGCACCGCCCTGGTCGAGCTGAGCCTCACCAGCGCCGCCACGCTCGCGGCCACGACCCGGCTCTTCGGCGAGCTGCTCGCCGGGCCCCGGCTGCCCGCGCTGCAGGCCGCGCTCGCCAGCGGCTTCGTCGCCGCGCACACCGAGCGGGTCTTCCGCGACCAGGAGGCGATCCGCCGCGCGGCGCTGGAGGCCCGCCGCGGCGCGGAGGCCGCGCTGATGGCCAGCGAGGCCCGCTTCCGGGCGATGTTCACCCAGGCCGCCATCGGCATCGTGATCACCGACGCCGAGGGCACCCTGCTGGAGGCCAACGCCGCGTTCGCGGCGATGTTCGGCTACCGGCAGGCCGACCTGGTGGGCATGTCCGCCGCCGACCTGCGCTTCGCCGACGAGCCCGCCGCGATGCGCGAGCCGTTCAACCAGATGACGGCGGGCCTGCGCGACCACTACCGCATGGAGCGGCTGCTGCGGAAGGCCGACGGCAGCGGCCTGTGGGTCGACCAGTCGGTGTCGCTGGTGCGCGGCGAGGACGGCGCGCCGCGGTTCATGGTCGGCATGGCCGAGGACATCACCGAGCGCCACATCCTGGAGGAGCGGCTGCGCCACCAGGCCAACCACGACCCGCTCACCGGTCTGGGCAACCGCGCGCTGTTCACCGAGCGGCTGGCCGCGGCGTTCGCGCTCGGCGACGGCAACCGCGTCGGCGTCTGCTACCTCGACCTCGACGGGTTCAAGGTCATCAACGACAGCCTCGGCCACGACGTCGGCGACGAGCTGCTGGTCGCCGTCGCGGCCAGGCTCGACGCGCTGGTCACCGCGCCCGGCCGGATGGTGGCGCGGATGGGCGGCGACGAGTTCGTGGTGCTGGTGGAGAGCAGCGGCGGCCGGGAGGAGCTGGTGGGCCTGGCCGAGCGCGTCTTGGCCGCGCTCGCCGAGCCGGTCAGCATCGGCGGGCACCGGCTGTCGGTCTCGGCCAGCGTCGGCGTGGTCGAGCGCTCGGTCGCGGGCACCACCCCGGCCGAGACGATGCGCGACGCCGACGTGACCCTGTACTGGGCCAAGGCCGACGGCAAGAACCGCTGGGCGGACTACGACGCCGAGCGCAACGCCCGCGAGGTCGCCCGCTTCACGCTGTCGGCGCGCATGCCCGCCGCGGTGGAGAGCGAGGAGTTCTACGTCGACTACCAGCCGATCGTGCGCCTCTCCGACGGCGAGCTGATCGGCGTCGAGGCGCTGGTGCGCTGGGCGCACCCGGAGTTCGGCAGGCTCGGCCCCGACCAGTTCATCGGCCTGGCCGAGGAGACCGGGCTGATCGTCCCCATCGGCCGGTGGGTGCTGCGCGAGGCGGCGGGCCAGGCCCGGCGCTGGCGCGACGCCTACGGGGACCGGGCGCCCTGGGTCAGCGTCAACCTGGCCGCCCGCCAGACCGAGGAGCCGACGCTGGTGGCCGACGTGGCGACCATCCTCGCCGCCGCCGACATCCCGGCCTCGGCGATCCAGCTGGAGCTGACCGAGTCGGCGATCATGGGCACCACCGGGGAGCCGCTGGCCACCCTGCACGGCCTGGCCGACATGGGCCTGCGCATCGCCATCGACGACTTCGGCACCGGCTACTCGAACCTGGCCTACCTGCGGCACCTGCCGGTGCACGCGATCAAGCTCGCCGGGTCCTTCATGGAGGGCCTGCGCGGGCTCCCGGCCGCCGACCCGGCCGACAGCCAGATCGTGGCCAGTCTGGTGTCGCTGGCCCACGTGCTCGGGCTCCAGGTCATCGCCGAGGGCGTGGAGGAGCCGCAGCAGGCCGACCGGCTCGCCGCGATCGGCTGCGACAGCGCCCAGGGCTGGCTGTACGCCAAGCCGGGGCCGCCGGATGAGGTCGAGCGCAGGCTGGCGGTGCCGCACGCGCCCGCGCGCGGCTGAAACACCCGTCTGCCTGCTGCGCGGACGGCGGTTACCGGGGAGTATCCCTGCATGGCCGAGTACGACTTCGTCATCGTGGGCGCGGGCAGCGCGGGCTGCGTGCTGGCCGCCCGGCTGAGCGAGGACCCCGCCACCTCCGTGCTGCTGCTGGAGGCGGGCGGCGAGGACGACGCCGACGAGATCAAGATCCCCGCCGCGTTCTCGTCGCTGTTCAAGACCAGGTGGGACTGGAACTTCACCACCGTCGAGCAGAAGCACATGAACGACCGCGAGGCGTTCTGGCCGAGGATGAAGGCCCTCGGCGGGTGCAGCTCGATGAACGCCATGATCTACATCCGCGGCAACCGCGTCGACTACGACACCTGGCGCGACGAGCACGGCGCCACCGGCTGGGGCTACGACGACGTGTTGCCCTACTTCATCCGGGCCGAGGCCAACACCCGCCTCGGCGGGCCGCTGCACGGCACCGACGGCCCCCTGCACGTGGAGGACCGCCGCTACACCCACCCGCTGTCGGAAGAGTGGGTCGCCGCCGCCGTCGCCGCGGGCGTCAAGCCCACCGACGACTTCAACGGCGAGCGGCAGGAGGGCGCGGGCCGATACCAGGTCACCTGCCACAAGGGCAGGCGCTGGTCCACCGCGGACGCCTACCTGCGGCCCGCGCTCGACCGTCCCAACCTGACCGTGCTCACCCACGCCCTGAGCACCCGCGTGGTGATCGAGGGCGGGCGGGCCGTCGGCGTGGAGTACCTGCGCGGCGGGGCGACGGCGGTGGCGCGCGCGGGCGAGGTGCTGCTCTGCGGGGGCGCGGTCAACTCCCCGCAGCTGCTCATGCTGTCCGGGATCGGGCCCGCCGAGCACCTGCGCGAGCTGGGCATCGACGTCGTCGCGGGCCTGCCGGTCGGGGACAACCTGCACGACCACCCGGCCTCGCCGGTCATCTGGGAGACCACCGGGACCAGCGACCTGGTGGACCTGGCCACCCCGGCCCGGCTGCTGCTGTGGCAGGCGACGGGCCGCGGCCCGATGGCGTCCAACATCGGTGAGGCGGGCGCCTTCGTCCACACCCGCGACGGCCTCGCCGCCCCGGACATGCAGTTCCACGTCGCGGCGACGCTGTTCTACGACAACGGCATGCGCGAGCCCGCCGTCCCCGGCTTCACCTCGGCCACCACCCTCGTCGCCCCGCTCAGCCGCGGCACCCTGCGCCTGCGCTCCACCGACCCCCGCTGGCGCCCGCTGATCGACCCCGCCTACTACTCCGACCCCGCCGACCTCGACGCCACCGTCGCGGGCTCCCGGATGCTCATGGAGATCGGCGCCCAGGCCCCGCTGCGCGGACACCTGGCGCGGCCCTTCCTGCCCGCCGCGACCCTGATGACCGACGCCGAGCTGGCCGAGCACATCCGCACCTGGACGCAGTCGCTCTACCACCCGGTCGGCACCTGCGCGATCGGATCCGTTGTGGACCCGGAGCTGCGGGTGTTCGGTGTGGACGGACTGCGGGTGGTGGACGCCTCGGTCATGCCGGTCGTGCCGCGCGGCAACACCAACGCGCCGACGATCATGGTCGCGGAGAAGGCCGCGGACCTGATCAGGGGGCGCGCGGCCTAGGCTGCCCGGCATGAAGCTCCTCAAGGTCGCGGAGCGGGCCGCGGTGCCGCCGTTCCACGTGATGGACGTCGTGTCGGCGGCCAGTGCCCGGCAGCGGTTGCGCGGTGACGTGGTGTCCCTGGCGGCGGGGCAGCCCTCGACCGGCGCGCCGTCGGCGGTGCGGGTCGCGGCGGCCGAGGCGATCGGGTCGGGGCCGCTGGGGTACACCGAGCAGGTCGGCATCCTGGAGCTGCGGGAGGCGATCGCCGGGCACTACCTGCGGCGCAGCGGGGTCGAGGTGTCCGCCGCCGACGTGATCGTCACGACCGGGTCCTCCGGCGGGTTCCTGCTGGCCTTCCTCGCCGCGTTCGACGCCGGTGACCGGGTGGCGCTGGCGCGGCCCGGGTACCCGGCCTACCGCAACATCCTCACCGCGCTGGGCTGCGAGGTGGTCGAGCTGCCGTGCGGGCCCGACACCCGGTTCCAGCCGACGGTGGCGATGCTGGAGGAGGCCGGTCCGCTCGACGGGGTGATCGTGGCCAGCCCGGCCAACCCGACCGGGACCGTGCTCGACCCCGGCGAGCTGGCCGCCATCGCGGGCTGGTGCGCCGAGCGCGGGGCGCAGCTGGTCAGCGACGAGATCTACCACGGCATCTCCTACGGCAGCCAGACCGCGTCGGCCTGGCAGTTCTCCCGTGAGGCCGTGGTGGTCAACTCCTTCTCCAAGTACTTCGGGATGACCGGCTGGCGGCTGGGCTGGCTGCTGGCGCCGAGCAGGCTGCACCGCGCCATCGACTGCCTGACGGGCAACTTCCACCTCTGCGCGCCGACGGTCTCCCAGCACGCCGCGGTCGCGGCGTTCGAGCCCGAGACCTACGCCGAGCTGGACACCCACGTCACCCGCTACCGGACCAACCGCGACGTGCTGCTGGCCGGACTGGCCGAGCTGGGCATCACCGAGGTCGCCCCCGCCGACGGGGCGTTCTACGCCTACGCCGACGTCTCGCACCTCACCCACGACGCGATGAGCTTCTGCCAGCGGCTGCTCGCCGACACCGGGCTGGCGATCGTGCCGGGCATCGACTTCGACCCGGTCGACGGGCACCGCTCGGTGCGGCTGTCCTTCGCCGGGTCCACCGAGGACGTGCGCGAGGCGCTGCGCAGGCTCGGCGGCTGGCTGTAGCAACCGGACCGGATGCCCGGCTGCGGGAACGCGACCGGGGGTCCGTCCGTTGACCTGGTGAAACGGAGGCGCAATGGTACTCAAGATCATCGGCGCGATCATCGTCATCTGGATCGCGTTCGCCGTGCTCGGGACCGTGTTCAAGATTCTGGGCACCCTGCTGGTCGTGGCGCTCATCGCCACGGCCGGTGTCGCGGCGTACGGGGCGATCAAGGGGAAGAAGGAACACCGCCAGATCCGTCCATAAGCTGGCGAAACAGGGGGCCGCCGGGTGAGCATGTCCCGGTGCAGCACCTCAAGACCGCGCCGAAGCCCGACCCGGCCGAGCCCGCCGTGTCGGCCTGGGAGGCGCGCACCGACCTCGCCATGACCGGGCTGGCGCTGCTGTTCCTCGGCGTCTACGCCTGGCAGGTGCTCGACACCGACGTCGGGCCCGGCCTGCACCTCGCGCTGGAGATCGCCCTGTGGGTGATCTGGGCGGCCTTCGCCGCCGACTACGCCATGCGGCTGCTGCTGGCCAGGAACAAGTGGCGCTTCGTCCGCCGCCACGTGCTCGATCTGCTCGCCGTGGCCCTGCCGATGGTGCGCCAGCTGCGCGCGCTGCGGCTCATCACCGTCCTGCGGGTGCTCAACCGCCGCTTCGGCGCGGGCCTGCGCGGGCGCGTCGGCATCTACGTCGGCGGGACGACCCTGCTCATCGGGCTGGCCGCCTCGCTGGCGGTGCTCGACGCCGAGCGCCGCCACCCGGACGCCACCATCACGACCTTCGGCGACGCGCTCTGGTGGACGCTGACGACCATCACCACCGTCGGCTACGGCGACCGCTACCCGGTGACGGCCGAGGGCCGCATCGTCGCCGCGACGCTCATGATCGGCGGGATCGCGCTGATCGGTGTCGCCACCGGCACGATCGCGTCCTGGTTCCTGGAGAAGATCGCCGGCGCCGAGGACACCGACCAGGCCACGCACGCCGAGGTCGTCGCCCTGCGCGCCGAGCTGGCCGCCCTGCGCGCCGAGCTGGCCGTGCTCAACCGCGGCGCGGTCAGCCCGCCGTCACCGCAGCCGAGCGCTCCGCCGCCGACCTGATCCGGTCCAGCACTTCGGCGATGTCGGCGGCCGAGACGTCGCGGTGGGTCACGAACCGCACCCCGCCCGGCACCGCGACCGCGGCGACGCCCAGCTTGTCCAGCCCGGCCAGGGCGTACCCGGTGTCGGGGACGGCGGCGATGACGATGTTGGTCTCCGGCTTGCCGACCTGCCAGCCCAGCTCGGCGAGCCCGTCGGCGAGCGCGGTGGCGTTGGCGTGGTCGGTGGCCAGCTCCGGGATGCGGCCCAGGGCCAGCAGCCCGGCCGCGGCCAGCACCCCGCCCTGGCGGACCCCGCCGCCGAGCATCTTGCGCAGCCGCCGCGCCTGGGCGATGAACAGTTCCGAGCCGCACACCAGCGACCCGACCGGCGCGCCGAGGCCCTTGCTCAGGCACACCTGCACCGTGTCGACACCCACGGTCAGCGCCGCGGGCGGCACGCCGAGGGCGACCGAGGCGTTCCACAGCCGGGCGCCGTCGAGGTGCACGCGCAGCCCGGCCTCGGCGGCCAGGGCGACCAGCTTGGCGTGCTCGTCGGGCGGGGTGACCGCGCCGCCCGCGAAGTTGTGGGTGTTCTCCAGGCACAGCAGCCGGGTGCGCAGCGCGTAGTACGGCGCGCCGCCGCCCAGGTGTGTCCGCAGGTCCTCCGGGGAGACCCGGCCGGGCCCGCCGCTCCACTCCAGCGGCTGCGGCATGCCGCCCGCCAGCCACGCGCCGCTGCCCAGCTCGGCCTCCAGCACGTGCGCGGCGCGCGGGGCGAGGTAGCGGTCGCCGCGCTCCAGGTGGTGCATCAGCGCGATGAGGTTGCCCATGGTCCCGCTGGGCACCCAGAGCGCCGCGCCCATGCCGAGCAGGGCGGCGGCCTCCTGCTCCAGCCTGCGCATCGTCGGGTCGTGGTCGAGGACGTCGTCGCCGACCTCCGCGGCCGACATGGCGACACGCATCGCCTCGTCGGGCTGGGTGACGGTGTCCGAGCGCAGGTCGATGCGGCGTGGAAAGGTCACGATCAGATCACACCACAGCCACGTGCTCGCGGCTGCCCAGGGGGTGGCGTGCGACACGGCCGCCATCCGTGCAACCGTTGGCCCCTGCACGTCCGTCCTTTGTCCGGAACCCCAGGAGCGTCCGCGTGGACCAGAGCGAGGAGCGTGAGTTCGCGGAGTACTTCGCCGCACGGCGCGACGCCGTCCGGCGGACCGCGTACCTGCTCTGCGGTGACTGGCACCGGGCGGACGACCTGGCGCAGACCGCGTTCGTGGCCCTGCACCGCAGGTGGCGCAAGGTCCGGGACAAAGCCGCCCTGGACGCTTACGTGCGCCGCACGCTGGTCAGGGCCGTGATCGACGAGTCGCGGCGGCCGTGGCGGCGGGAACGCCACGTCGACGCCGTCCCGGAGCGGCCGGTCCGCGGCGGGGGCGGCGACGAGGTGGGCGACACCGTGGCCACCCGGTCGGCGCTGCTCGACGGCTTGGCAGGCGTGCCGCCCAAGCAGCGGGCCGTGCTGGTCCTGCGGTTCCTGGAAGGCTTGGACGTGGCCGCGACGGCGGCCGTGCTCAAGTGCTCGGAGGGCAACGTGAAGAGCCAGACCGCGCGCGGTCTGGCGGCCCTGCGGACCGTCTTGGGCGACGCCCTGGACGACCTGAGGTCGGCGCAGTGATCGGCCTGGCGAGGAGGTGGGAGTGATGGACGAGAAGCGCGTGTCGGCGCTGTTCGAGGACGCGGTCGGGGATGTCCCGGCGCCCACGTTCGACACCGGTGACATCACCGCCGAGTCGGCCAGGTTGACCCGAAAGAGGAACGGACTTCTCGCCGGATCGGCGCTAGGCTTTGCGCTGTTGGTCGGTGGCGTCATGACAGGTGTCGTACTGACGACTACTCCGAACGGTGGTTCAGGTAACGATTCGGCCGCAGTGGCCGACGCGCCCGTATCCCAACGTAACGGCGACTACGGGATATTCGACCATCCGAGTGAAGGCGCGGGTGACCGCGCCGACCCTCCACCAGACCTTCCGGAGTCGGCGCCCATGCAGGGGGGCTCGACAACTGGAAGCGCCGGGGCTGAGCCCGGCGGCACCCCCTCGGGGTGTGGAACGGCGGCCCGGGAGTTCGCTGCTGCCCTCGCGGGCGAACTCCCGGCCGCCACTTCCGCCGGTGAACCGGTGGACTCCCCCATCACGTGCCCGTCGGGCGGGCGTTCTGTCGCCATTCCGGTGGCGGACGGCCCGCGCAAGGGTCTGCTCTCCCTCATGGTCGTGCCCGCGGGCGCCGAGTACGCCCTCCAGCCGCCGTGGGCCGACCGGCCCGGCGCGCAGGGCGCGGTCGTGGTGGCGAAGTCCGGCAAGCAGCTGGTCGTGGTGATCGAGCCCGTCGCGGGCTCGGCGGCCCCGCCGCTGGACGCCGCGGACACCCGCGACATCGCCGACGGGCTCAAGCCACAATTCTGAGGGTGACCACCGCCAGCACGCCCAAGGGCGAGCGCCGCCGCCAAGCCCTGGTCGAGGCCGCCGCCGAGCTGCTCATCGAGGGCGGCTTCGACGCCGTGCGCCACCGCGCCGTCGCCGAGCGGGCCGGGCTGCCGCTGGCCTCGACCACCTATTACTTCCAGTCGCTGGACGAGCTCATCGGCGCGGCGCTGCAGCACCACGGCCGCACCGAGCTCGCCCGCGGCCGGGCGCTGCTGGACTCCCTCGCCGAGCGGCCCCCGGAGACGCTGGTGGAGCTGGTGCTCGACCAGCTGCTCGGCCGGGCCGCCGCCGAGGGCGACTTCGAGGCCGTGCTGCTGCGCTACGAGCGCCTCGTCGCCACCGGCCGCAGGCCCTACCTGCGCCCGCTGATGCTGGAGCTGGGCGGCGAGCTGCGCGCGCTGCTGCTGGCCACCTTCGCCGCGATGGGCGTGCCGATCGGCGCCGAGCGGCTGGAGCAGCTGATCGCGCTGGTCGACGGCGCCGTGGTCAACGCCCTGATCGAGGTCGACCCCGATCCGCGGGAAAGCGCTCGTCGGATGCTGAGGGCCGCGCTCGGATAGCATGCCCGGCCGTGGAGAAGCCCCGTATCCCCAACGTCCTCGCCGGTCGCTACGCCTCGGCTGAACTGGCCCGACTCTGGTCGCCGGAGCAGAAGGTGCGGTTGGAGCGGGAGCTGTGGCTCGCCGTGCTCTCCGCCCAGTCGGAGCTGGGCGTCGACGTCGGCGAGTCCGCGGTCGAGGACTACCGCCGCGTGCTCGACGCGGTCGACCTGGAGTCCATCGCCGCGCGCGAGCGGGTCACCCGCCACGACGTGAAAGCGCGCATCGAGGAGTTCAACGCCCTCGCCGGACACGAGCACGTGCACAAGGGCATGACCTCGCGCGACCTCACCGAGAACGTCGAGCAGTTGCAGGTGCTGCGCTCGCTGGAGCTGATCAGGGCCCGCGCCGCCGCCGTCCTGGCCCACCTCGCGCGGCTGGCGGTCGACCACGCCGACCTGGTGATGGCGGGCCGCTCGCACAACGTCGCCGCCCAGGCCACGACGCTGGGCAAGCGCTTCGCCACCGCCGCCGACGAGCTGCTGGTCGCCTTCGCCCGGCTCGACGAGCTGATCGCGCGCTACCCGCTGCGGGGGATCAAGGGACCGGTCGGCACCGCCCAGGACATGGTCGACCTGCTCGGCGGGGCCGAGCGGCTGGCCGAGCTGGAGGGCCGCGTCGCCGAGCACCTGGGGTTCGCCTCGGCGTTCACCAGCGTCGGCCAGGTCTACCCGCGCTCGCTGGACTACGACGTCGTCTCCGCCCTGGTCCAGCTGGCGGCGGCGCCGTCGAGCCTGGCCAAGACGATCCGGCTGATGGCCGGGCACGAACTGGCCACCGAGGGCTTCCAGCCCGGCCAGGTCGGCTCCTCGGCGATGCCGCACAAGATGAACACGCGCTCCTGCGAGCGGGTCAACGGCTTCGCGGTGATCCTGCGCGGCTACGCCTCAATGGTCGGCGAACTGGCGGGCGACCAGTGGAACGAGGGCGACGTGTCCTGCTCGGTCGTGCGCCGCGTCGCCCTGCCGGACGCGTTCTTCGCCATCGACGGCTTGCTGGAGACCTTCCTCACCGTGCTCACCGAGTTCGGCGCCTACCCGGCGGTCATCTCCCGCGAACTGGACCGCTACCTGCCGTTCCTGGCGACCACGAAGGTCCTCATGGCCTCGGTGCGCGCCGGCGTCGGCCGCGAGACCGCCCACGAGGCGATCAAGGAACACGCCGTCGCGGTGGCGCTGGCCATGCGGGAAGAGGGCGCGGAGCGCAACGACCTGCTGGACCGCCTCGCCGCCGATGCCCGGATCCCGCTGGACCGGGCGGCGCTGGACGCGCTGCTCGCCGACCGGCTGCCGTTCACCGGGGTGGCGGGGGCGCAGGTGGCCGAGGTGGTGCGGCGCGTGGAAGAGCTGCTGAAGCGCTTCCCCGAGGCCACCGGCTACGTCCCGGCGGCGATCCTCTAGTCCGCCAGGTCTGCGTGCCGTGCGGTCGTGCGGGGGTGCGACATCCGGCCCCCCGCCGCCAGGTTATCGGGGGTGGGAGGGCTGGTTCCACGGGAAACAGCGGGGTGTGGACAGGTCCTCAGCCCACCCACTCGCCGCGGCGCAGGACGGCGGTGGGGTGCAGGGTGGCGTCGAGGATGACCAGGTCGGCGCGCATTCCCTTGACCAGACGGCCGGTGGTGTCGCCGAGGCCGAGGAGGGCGGCGGGGCGGGTGGAGGTGGCGGCGACGGCGTCGGTGATGGAGAGGCCGCAGGAGTCGACCAGGTTGCGGAAGGCGGCGTCCATGGTGAGGGTGCTGCCGGCCAGGGAGGTGCCGCCCGCCAGGGTCGGGACGCCGTCGCGGACGACGACCTCCAGGCCGCCGATGTCGTAGCTGCCGTCGCCGACGCCCGCCGCGGCGATGGCGTCGGTGACCAGGACGGTGCGCTCGGGCCCCGCGTGCTGGGCGGCGAGGCGGACGATGGTCGGGCTCAGGTGGACCAGGTCGCAGATGAGCTCGACGGTGACGCGGGGGTCGGCGAGCAGGGTGCCGATGGGGCCGGGCTCGCGGTGGTGCAGGGGGCGCATGCCGTTGAACAGGTGGGTGGCGACGGTGGCCCCGGCGTCGACGGCGGGCATGACCTGGGACTCGATGGCGTCGGTGTGGCCGATGGCCGCCAGCGCGCCGCCGTCGACCAGCTGGCGCACCGCGCGCACGGAACCCTCCAGCTCCGGGGCGAGGGTGACCATGCGCACAGCGCCGCGGCCCGCGCGCAGGACGGCGGCGACGGAGTCGGTGTCGGGCGCGCAGAGGATGGCCGGGTCGTGGGCGCCGCAGCGGACCGCGGAGAGGAACGGGCCCTCCAGGTGCACGCCCGCGAGCACGCCTTCCTCGGTCAGCTCGCGCAGCGCGGCGATCTGGGAGACCAGCTCGGGGATGGGGCGCGAGACCAGGCTGGCGAGCATCGTGGTGGTGCCGTGCTTGGCGTGCACGCCCGCGGCGAAGGCGATGCGCTCGGTGTTGCCGCTGGTGAACGGCTCGCCGCCGCCGCCGTGGCAGTGGATGTCGACGAAGCCCGGCACGACCCAGGAGCCCGCGGCGTCGACGACGGCGTCCGCGCGCGGGGGCTGGCCGACGCCGAGCGCGGCGATCTCGCCGTCCTCGGCCAGCAGCCAGCCGTCATCCAGCACGCCGTCGGGGGTGACGAGCCTGCCGCCGGTGATGAGCTGTCCTGCCATGAGTCCTCCGAGCCGCGTCCCGCCGCGCACAACCGCGATCGCTGTGCACAGTGGCAGTGTATTGGTCTATACCGCAATGGTCTAAACCAACTTGGGCCCAGCTGGAGTAAGCCGTCAGGGCGTGTTCATAATCTTCTGCAGTGCCTCCAGCGCGCGCGACGCCGTCGACTTGACCGTACCCCTGGAGATGCCCGCCGCCTCGGCGATCTCGGCCTCCGAAAGATTTCCGTAGTAGCGCAGGACCAGCACCTCGCGCTGGCGCGGCGGCAGCTGCTGCAGCGCCTTGACCACGTGCTGGTGCTCGGCGGTCAGCATCGCCAGGCTCTCCGCCGAACGGGCGTTCGGGGCGTGCGGCGGGGTGTACTCGCGCGCGGTCTTGCGCCTGCGCAGCACGCTGCGCGAGCCGTTGACCACCGCCGTGCGCAGGTAGCCGACCGCGGCGGCCGAGTCGCGCAGGTTGCCCCAGTGCCGGTGCAGGCCGGTGAACGCCTCCTGGACGACGTCCTCGGCGGTGGCGGGCTCGTCGACCAGCAGCAGGGCCAGCCGGATGAGCCGCATCCGGTGCGTGCGGTACAGGTCCTCCAGCGTCAGCGGGGAATCCGGGCGCGCCGCGGGCGAGCCCTTGAGATCGATGGCCCGCAGCCGTGTCAGCGTCTGCTCGACGCTCTGCTCAGCCTGGCCCTCTGCGCCTGCACCGCTCACGTCCCCTGCCACGGGCAAACCTTACCCGCCCCGCGGTGATCGCCGTGCCAAGATGGGCCGCATGGCCTGGTTCACCGTGGACACCACCTACACCGACGACGCCGCGCTGCTCGCCGCCGCGCGCCCCGCGCACCGGGAATGGCTGGCCGGTCACGTCGAGTCGGGCCGGGTCCTGGGCGGCGGACCGTGGGCCGACGGGTCCGGCGGGTTCTTCATCCTGGCCGCCGAGGACGCCGCCGAGGTGGACTCCCTGCTGGCGGACGACCCGTACACCGGGGGCGTCGCCTCGTCCCGGGTGATCCGGGAGTGGACGATCGTGCTGGGCCCCTGGGCGGCTCAGTAGCCCCCGCCGAGCTTGCGGTGGTCCCAGGAGACGACCTTCGTCGGGCGCAGCACCAGGCCGACCCGCTTGGCCGCCTGCGCCCTGATGAACTGCGCGCCCGCGGTCGCCGCCTCCTCGCTGCCGCTGTAGCGGTGCAGGATCGCGCCGCCGATCCGCACGACGCCCGCTTCGTCCTCGATGACCTCGACGTCGCATTCCAGGCTGACGCCGCGCAGTTCCTCGTAGGACTCCCCCGCCTCGACGAGCACCGTCGCCTGCGCGGCGCGGCGCAGGTTGGCCACCTTCTGCGAGGCGGCGTAGGTCCAGGTGGAGAGGGTGACGCCGTCCGGCACGTACCAGAGCGCGGTCAGGTGTGGGCGGCCCGACGGGCCGAGCGTGGCCACCGCCATGGTCTTCTCGGCGGCGAGGAAAGCGACCACCTCGGCGTCGGTCATCCGGATCTGCTCGCGTCGAGAACCCATGGGCCGTGCTACCTCCGCATCGCCGCCGCGCCGCCCGCGCCGACCGGCCGGGAGGAGACCTCCGCGCCGCGTTCGGCGACGTCGGCCAGTGCCGCCTTGTCCGCTTTGGCGACCATGTTGCCGCGCAGCCTGCCACCGATCTCCACGATCGGCGGCAGGAACGCGCGGAAGAGCTTGAGCACCCCGACCCAGCCGGGCACGTGGATGGTGCGGTCGCGGCGCAGCACGCCCTTCTCCAGCGCGTCGAGCGCGACGGCGACGGAGTGGGTCTTGCCGATCGGGCCCGGCATGCCCGCGCGCAGCTTGCCGAACACCGGGTGCTCGTCGGCGCCGTGCACGAGGTCGGTGGCGATCCACGACGGGTGCGCCACACCGACGGTGACGCCGAGGTGGCGGACCTCGGCGCGCAGGCTGTTGCCGAAGGCCTCCACGCCCGCCTTCGCCGCGGCGTAGGGGGCCATCGCGGGGGCGTGGGTGATCGCGGCCAGCGAGGAGATGATCTGGACGTAGCCGCGGCGCTCGATGACGTGCGGCAGGGTCACCCGGACCGTGCGCCAGACGCCGAGCAGGTCGACCTCGATGGTGCGCTCGAAGGCGGCCGGGTCGATGGAGCGCACGAAGCCCGCCGCGGCGATGCCCGCGTTGGCGACCACGACGTCGATGCCGCCGAAGCGCTCGACCACGCCCGCCGTCGCGGCCTCCAGGGCGGCCCAGTCGGTCACGTCGGCCTCGAAGACGGCGGCGTGCTCGCCGCACTCGGCGGCGACCTTCGCCATCTCCTCGGGCTCCAGGCCGACCAGGGCGATCCTGGCCCCGCGCGCGGCCAGCCGCTTGGCCAGCCCCGCACCGAGGCCGCGCGCGGCCCCGGTGATCAGGACGACCTTGCCGTCGACGGCGTGCTCGCGGGCGAACAGGTTCGTCGCACCCATGCCGGTGCCTCCTCGCAGTCGGTCGGTGGAGGCGACGGTACAACACCTTACCGCCGGTAAGCTACCCTGCGGTAACAGTTAATCTCGGTAACAGTCAGCCGGTGATCTCGACCCCGCGCCAGAAGGCCACCCGGCCGCGGATCTGCTCGGCCTCCTTCTTGGGCTCGGCGTAGTACCAGGCGGCGTCCTCGTTGGTCTCGCCGTTGACGCTGAGGGTGTAGTAGTTGGCCGTGCCCTTCCACGGGCAGACGGAGGTCATCTCCGAGGGCCGCAGCAGGTGCTGGTGCACCGATTCGATGGGGAAGTAGTGGTTGCCCTCGACCACGACTGTGTCGTCGCTCTCAGCGATGACCTCGCCGTTCCAGGTAGCGGTTGCCATGAACACCAGTCTGCCCGACCCGAGCGCGGGCGGCCTTTCGTAGGATGCCGCTGAACGGCGCATGGCCATCCCGAGGAGGAGCCCCCGATGCCCATTGCCACGCCCGAGGTCTACGCGGAGATGCTCGACCGGGCCAAGGCGAACGAGTTCGCCTACCCGGCCATCAACGTGACTTCGTCGGAGACGCTCAACGCCGCGCTGCGCGGCTTCGCCGAGGCGGAGAGCGACGGCATCATCCAGTTCTCCACCGGCGGCGCCGAGTTCGCCTCCGGCACCAAGGTCAAGGACATGGTCACCGGCTCGACGGCGCTCGCGGAGTTCGCGCACGTCGTCGCCGCGAAGTACCCGGTGAACATCGCCCTGCACACCGACCACTGCCCCAAGGACAAGCTCGACGGCTTCGTCCGCCCGCTCATCGCGATCAGCGCCGAGCGCGTGGCCGCCGGCGGCAACCCGCTCTTCCAGTCCCACATGTGGGACGGATCGGCCGTCCCACTGGATGAGAACCTGCAGATCGCCTCCGAGCTGCTCGACGCGGCGGCGAAGGCCAAGATCATCCTGGAGATCGAGGTCGGCGTCGTCGGCGGCGAGGAGGACGGCGTCGACAACGAGATCAACGACAAGCTCTACACCTCCACCGAGGACTACCTGAAGACCGTTGACGCCCTCGGCGGCGGCGAGCGCGGCCGCTACCTGCTGGCCGCCACCTTCGGCAACGTCCACGGCGTCTACAAGCCGGGCAACGTCAAGCTGCGCCCGGAGATCCTCAAGCAGGGCCAGGACGTCGCGGCCGAGAAGCTGGGCCTGCCCGCCGGCTCCAAGCCCTTCGACCTGGTCTTCCACGGCGGCTCCGGCTCGCTGCTCGAGGAGATCCACGAGTCGCTGACCTACGGCGTCGTCAAGATGAACATCGACACCGACACCCAGTACGCCTTCACCCGGCCGATCGTGTCGCACATGTTCCAGAACTACGACGGCGTCCTGAAGATCGACGGCGAGGTCGGCAACAAGAAGGCCTACGACCCGCGCAGCTACCTCAAGGCCGCCGAGCAGGCCATGGCCGCCCGCGTGACCCAGGCGTGCGAGCACCTGAAGTCCGCCGGCCGCATGATCGCGGGCTGACCGCAGCGCTCCGCAGGCCCGTCCCCGACTTCCGGCGGGGGCGGGCCTTTGCGCTCCGCGGGGAACTGCTAAGCCCGCTTCCGGCCCGGCTACCCCCGACGCGGCGAGTCGGGCCAGGTACGCCGAGGCGGGTGCGGGAGCGGATCGGGGACGGGCCGTTCGGCGAGGATCGGCCGGTGGCCGTGCTGACCGGGGTGGTGGGCCGGTGAGGCGGTGTTCGCCCTCGGATGATCACCGTTGCCGTGCGGGCGGGGTTCGGGGATGCTCGGGGGATGAGTGTCGAGGTTGTGGACAACGTGGACGCGCGGCGGTTCGAGGCCACTGTGGACGGCCAGCGGGCCGGGCACGCGGAGTACCTGCTGGGCGCGGACCTGATCGTCTTCCCGCACACCGAGGTGGACCCCGCGTTCGAGGGCAGGGGCGTGGGCAGCGCGCTGGCGCGGGCGGCGCTGGACGAGGCGCGGCGGCGGGGTCTCGGTGTGCTGGCGACGTGCCCGTTCATCTCGGGGTGGATGCGGCGGCACCCGGAGTACCTGGACCTCGCCTACCAGAACCGCACCTCGGCCAAGGACTGACATGACCCTGGCCGAGCTCTACCGCGATCTGCACCGCCACCCCGAGCTCGCCTTCGCCGAGACGCGCACCGCCGCCATCGCCGCCCGCAGGCTGCGCGCGGCCGGGTACGAGGTGGCCGAGGGCGTCGGCGGGACCGGGGTCGTCGGGGTGCTGCGGCGCGGCGCCGGGCCGACAGTGCTGCTGCGCGCGGACATGGACGCGCTGCCGATGGCCGAGAACACCGGCCTGGACTACGCCAGCTCCGTGGACGGCGTGATGCACGCCTGCGGGCACGACATGCACGTCACCTGCCTGGTGGGGGCCGCCGAGCAGCTCGTCGGGCTGGAGTGGTCGGGCACCGTGATGGCGGTGTTCCAGCCCGCCGAGGAGGTCGGGGGCGGGGCACAGGCCATGGTCGACGCCGGGCTGTTCGACCGGTTCGGCGCCCCGGACGTGGTGCTCGGGCAGCACGTGGCGCCGATGCCCGCCGGGGTGCTCGGGCTGCGGGCCGGGCCGTCCTTCGCCGCCGCCGACACGCTGACGGTCACCCTGCACGGGCGCGGCGGGCACGGGTCGCGGCCGGAGGCCGCGGTGGACCCGGTCGTGATGGCCGCCGCGACGGTCATGCGGTTGCAGACGGTCGTCTCGCGGGAGACCGCGGGCGGGGACACCGCGGTGGTGACCGTCGGCGCGATCAGCGCGGGCACGGTCGCCAACATCATCCCCGACAGCGCCGAGCTGAAGATCAGCGTGCGCAGCTACGACCCGAAGGTCCGCGCGCGCACGCTCGCCGCGATCGAGCGGATCGCCGTCGCCGAGGCCCGCGCGTCGGGGGCCGAGCGCGACCCCGATGTCGTGCTGGAGTCCAGCTTCCCGACGGTGGTCAACGACGCCGGGGCCGTCGAGCGCACCCGGTCCGCCTTCGACGGGTTCGCCGTCGTGGACCCCGGCCCGGTCACCGGCAGCGAGGACGTCGGCGTCTTCGCCGACGCCGCGGGCGTGCCGCTGGTCTACTGGCTGATGGGCTGCGCCGACCCGGCGCTGTTCGCGGGCGCGGACTCCTTCGAGCGGCTGCGGGAGATCGTGCTCGGGCTGCCCGCCAACCACTCGCCGCTGTTCGCCCCGGTCATCGATCCCACGATCGAGCGCGGTGTCACCGCCCTGGTCGCCGCGGCGCGCACCTGGCTGCGGCAGGATTGACCCCATGCACGGCAACCTCCTCGGCCCCGAGCCCGCCCGCCTCCCCGACCGCCCCGAGCAGCAGGCGGCGATCGAGGGCGGCGAGAACCCCACCGACGTCGCCCGCCGCTGGCCCGACTTCAGCGAGGCGTGGGCCGCCCTCGCCGAGTCGGCGCTGGCCGCGGGCGAGGACGTCGCCGCCTACGCCTACGCGCGCACCGGCTACCACCGCGGCCTCGACCAGCTGCGCCGCGCGGGCTGGAAGGGCCACGGCCCGGTGCCGTGGTCGCACCGCCCCAACCAGGGCTTCCTGCGCGCCCTCGCCGCGCTGGCCGCGGCGGCCGGCTCCATCGGCGACGCCGAGGAGCACGCCCGCTGCACGCAGTTCCTGGCCGACTCCGACCCCGAGGCCCCGGCCGCCATCGCCGCGCGCACGGCCTAGGCCGTCAGGTCCCCGGCAGCCGACCCGACCGCTCTGCGCGGCGGGTCGGCGCTGTCCTCTGTGCACGGTCGGAAGTCGCCGCCGTAGACGCTCTCGTACCAGGCGAAGGCGCGGCCGTTGTTCAGCGTGCACCGGGTCGTCGGGTCGGCGGCGGCGGCCTCGGCGACGTGCTCGGGGATGGTCATCTCCTCGGCGATGCGCGCGGCGTCGAAGCCGTGCAGGCCGGCGAGCAGGCGGGCGATCTCGAACCACTGCTCGGCGTGGCGGGCCTCGTGGTAGATCGTCCCGGCGACGCGGCCCCGCTCGTCCTCGGTCAGCGCCTCGGCGGTCGCGGGGTCGAAGGGGCTCGGCTCGACCAGGGCGACCCAGGTGGCGGCGTCGAACCGGGCGTACCGCGCGGTCGCCGGGTCCAGGCGGAACCGGACGGAGGGCACGCCCGCGGCGGTCAGCTCGTCGTTGGCCGCCGACTCCAGCGCCCCGACGCGCTGCTCGGCGGTCATGCGCCTGCGGGTCGCCACGTCCTCCGGCCCGAGCGGCGACGCACCGCCGTCGTTCTTGATCGTTTCAGGCACGGCGCACCTCCTCCGCGCGCAGCATCGCCCGGCCGCCGCGGGCCCCGGGATGTCCACAAGGGCGGCAATCAGTGCGCATGCCACGCCCCCGTGATCTTGAACGACGCGCCGCGACGACTACGCTGCCAACCGTGGGCGTCGCCTGGTGGGTCTGGTTCCTGGTGGCGTTCGTGGCTCTGGCCGCGGGCGCTCTCTTCCTGATGCGCGACCGAGCGCGCCTGACCTCGCGAAACCGCGAGCGCAGGCGGTGGGCCTCGCTGCGCGGGTGGCAGTTCGCCGAGACCGACCACGTCCTCCCGGGACAGTGGAGCGGCGGCGCGATCGCCTACTACGGCGACGGGGTCGCCCGCGACGTCGTCGCCGGGTCCACCTTCACCGCCGACGGCAGGCGCAAGGTGTACGTGTTCGACCTGGAGGCGGGCGGGCGGGTCAACACCGTCATCTCCGCTGTCCAGTGCAAGCGCGCGCACCCGGTCGTGGTGGAGCTGTGGGTGCCGAGCACGCCGTTCCAGCGCGAGCACATGCCCGAGCTGCTCGGCCCGGTCGGCCAGCGCTACGCCTTCGTCTCCGACATCGCCGCCGCCCGCACCCTGATCACCCCGGACCTGGTCGACGCCACCGAGGACCTCGGGCAGGACGTGGCCGTCGCCTGGATCGAGGACGGCTGGGTGCTGGCCGCCTCCGCGCCGAACTCCTCGCCGTCGCGGCTGGAGCGGCTGCTGCGCAGCCTCGGCGAGATCGCCGACGTGGTGGACCCCTTCGACGCCGAGGTCGAGCAGCCCGGCGAGATCGAGGCGAGCCGCGGCAACGGCGGTGACGAGTGAGTGAACCAGGAGTGACCGGGTCTTCCCGGGGGTAGCGTTCCAGCATGCCCACCGCCCTGATCACCGGCGCCACCGCGGGAATCGGCGGGGCCTTCGCCCGCAGGCTGGCCGCCGACGGATACGACCTGGTCATCGTCGCCCGCACGACCGAGCGGCTCAAGGCCGTCGCCGCCGAGCTGTCCGACGCGCACGGCGTCGCCGTGCAGACCATGACCGCGGACCTGACGACGACCCGCGCCCGCAAGCGCGTCGAGGACCGCCTGGCCGACGAGGAGCGCCCGGTCGACCTGCTGGTCAACAACGCGGGCTTCGGCACCCGAGGCGCCTTCGCCACCGCGGACCCGGCCTGGCTGCAGTCCCAGCTGGACCTCAACGTCACCACCGTCATGCGGCTGACCAGGGCCGCGCTACCCGGCATGATCGCGCGCGGGCACGGCGGCGTCGTCAACGTCTCCAGCATCGCAGGCTTCTTCCCGGCGAGCGGCCCGTCCTACGGGGCGACGAAGGCCTACGTCACGGCGCTGTCGGAGGGGCTGTCGGCGAACCTGGCGGGCACCGGTGTGCGGGTGGTGGCGCTGTGCCCGGGGTTCACCCACACCGAGTTCCACGAGCGCGCGGGCGACGACATGACCGAGCTGCCGGACTTCCTGTGGCTGCAGGCCGACCGGGTGGTCGCCGACTGCCTCGACGACCTCGTCCACGGCCGCACCCGGTCGATCCCCGGCCCGCAGTACAAGGCGCTGGTGGGCTTCGCCAAGCTCGTCCCGCGCGGGCTGCTGCGCGCGCTGGAGCGGCGGGTGGCCGCCGGGCGCAACCGCGGCTAGGTTCGCGGCCATGACGAATCCGCAGCCCGGCTGGTACCCGGAGGCGCAGGGCTCGCCCGTGCTGCGCTACTGGGACGGCGCCCAGTGGACCCAGCAGACCCGGCGGGCCGACGACGCCAGCCCGTGGGAGCTGTCCCTGGACGGTCCCGCCGACCCGAACCGGCTCAAGGAGCAGCAGCGCGCCGCGGGCGTCGGGCAGACCGGGCCCGGCGGCGGCACCCTGTTCACCGAGCCGGTGCTGGTGGTCAACCAGCGGGTGAAGCTGATCGAGATGGCCAACGAGTACGCCGTCTACGACCAGCACGGCCGCCAGATCGGCGCGGTCGTTCAGGTCGGGCAGAGCGCGCTGAAGAAGGCGCTGCGGTTCGTCAGCAGCGTCGACCAGTTCATGACCCACCGCCTGGAGGTCCGCGACGCGCACGGGCAGGTGGCGCTGCGGCTGACCCGCCCGGCCAAGCTCGTGAAGTCGCGCGTGCTGGTCGAGCGCGGCGACGGCTCCCCGGTCGGCGAGATCCGCCAGGAGAACGCCATCGGCAAGATCCGCTTCGCCTTCGAGGTCGGCGGGCAGCGCGTCGGCGGCATCCAGGCCGAGAACTGGCGGGCGTGGAACTTCGCGATCACCGACGTCGGCGGCGCCGAGGTCGCCCGCATCACCAAGACGTTCGAGGGCCTGGCGAAGACGATGTTCACCACGGCCGACAACTACGTCCTGCAGATCCACCGGCAGCTCTCCGACCCGCTGCTGAGCCTGGTCGTCGCCTCGGCGCTGACGGTGGACACCGCGCTCAAGCAGGACGACCGCGGCCTGGGCTGAGCCTCACCGCAGGTCGGCGGAGCGGGCCTCGACGGTCCCACTCCCCTGGCCCGGTGCTCCGGCGTCGGCCGCGGTGATCCTGCAGATCCGCATCCGCGACGGTGTAGGCCCTCGGCGGGGACCGCCGCAACGCACCTCACACCCGGCCGCGGCGGTGCCCGCCGCCCGCGCGTGAGAGGGTGCCGTCCTGTGCGAACCGCTGTGGATGAGACCGCCAAGGCCGAGCTGGCCCGCCTGGTGACCGAACTGGCCGTCGTGCACGGCCGGGTCACGCTGTCCTCCGGCAAGGAGGCCGACTACTACGTCGACCTGCGCCGGGCGACGCTGCACCACGCCGCCGCCCCGCTGATCGGGCGGCTGCTGCGGTCGCTGACCGCCGACTGGGACTACGTCGCCGTCGGCGGCCTCACCCTCGGCGCCGACCCGGTGGCGCTGGCGATGATGCACGCCGCCGCGGCGGCCGGTGAGGTGCTGGACGCCTTCGTCGTGCGCAAGGAGACCAAGCGCCACGGCATGCAGCGGCGCATCGAGGGCATCGAGGTCGCCGGGCAGCGCGTGCTGGCCGTGGAGGACACCTCCACCACCGGCGGCAGCGTGCTCACCGCGGTCGAGGCGCTGCGCGAGGCCGGGGCGGTCGTGGTGGGCGTGGCGACCGTGGTCAACCGCGGTGACGCGGCGCGGCTGGCGGTCGAGGCGGCGGGCCTGCCGTACCGGTCGCTGCTCGATCTCAGCGATCTTGGTCTTCCTGACCAGGGCTGACCGCGCCGAAACGGACACTTCCCGGGTACCGTGAGGTCCTCGGGGAGGTGGACGGCGATGGCGGGGCTGCTGGCGACGGCGACGATGGTCGTGCATTTCCTCGCGCTGGTCTACATCGGCTTCGGCGGTTTCCTGGCGTGGAAGTGGCCGAAGACGATCTTCCTGCACATCTTCTTCGCCGCCTGGGGGGTGCTGGTCAACCTCGCGCCCATCGACTGCCCGCTGACCGACCTGGAGAACCATTTCCGCAGGCAGCAGGGCTTGGAAGACCTGCCGGGCGGGTTCAACGAGCACTACATCTACGGCACGCTGTTCCCGGAGTCGATGCTGCCGGTGGTGGCCGTGGTCGCGGTGCTGGTGCTGGTCGTCTCCTACGCCGGTGTGTACGCGCGTTTCCGCAAAGGTGTGAAGGTGTGAGCGAAGGCCCCACGGAATGGGTGTTCGGCGAGCCCGTCGGTGTCGGTCCCTGGCCTGGTCACTGGCCGGATGACCCCCGCTACGACGAGACCCTGCTGGCCGAGGGCGACCGCCGCAACGTCGTCGACGCCTACCGGTACTGGAGCAGGGAGGCCGTGGTCGCGGACTTGGACAGCCGCCGGCACGGCTTCCACGTGGCGATCGAGAACTTCCAGCACGACCACAACATCGGGACCGTGGTCCGCACCGCCAACGCCTTCGCCGCGCGCGCGGTGCACATCGTCGGCCGCAAGCGCTGGAACCGCCGGGGCGCGATGGTGACCGACCGCTACCAGCACGTGCTGCACCACCCGGACATCGGCTCGCTGGTCGAGTTCGCGCGCTCGGCGGGGCTGGCGATCGTGGGTGTGGACAACACGCCGGGCTCGGTCCGGGTGGAGAGCGCCGCGCTGCCCGCCTCGTGCGTGCTGGTCTTCGGCCAGGAGGGCCCCGGCCTGACCGAGGACGCCCGCGCTGCCGCCGACCTGCTGGTGTCCATCGCCCAGTTCGGCTCCACCCGCTCCATCAACGCCGGCGTCGCGGCGGGCATCGTCATGCACTCCTGGGTCCGCGACCACGCCGACCTGGAGACCGCGTGGTGAGCAGGCCGCCCGAGCGCGCCGACGCGCTGGTCCGGGTCACCGAGGTCACCGCCGAGGACCTGGCCGCACTGGTCCGGGCCGCGCGCCCCGCCCTGCGGCCGTGGATGCCGTGGGCCACCTCGGAGTACACAGTGGACTCCGCAGCCGGGTTCCTCGCCATGGCCGAGACGTCCTGGGCCGACGGCGCCGCCTTCCACTACGCCATCGCCCCCGACGGCGACCCGATCGGTGTCTGCGGCCTCGACACCACCATCGGCCCCCGCGGCCTGGAGATCGGCTACTGGCTGCACCCGGCCCACACCGGCCGCGGCCACGCCACCCGCGCCACCCGCACCCTCATCGCCCTGGCCGCGACCGTGGAGGACGTCGACCACGTCGAGATCCACCACGACCGCGCCAACCACCCGAGCCGCGCGATCCCGCACCGCCTCGGCTTCACCCTGGTCGACGCCGAGGAGACCCGGCCGATCGTCGCGCCCGGGGAGACGGGCGTGGGCATGGTCTGGCGGCTGGCGCTGCCCGTCACGCCGGACTGACCCGCACCGGTATCCCGTTCAGCACCGCCGTTCCCGTCGGGCCGTCCAAGAGCCGGTCGTCGGCCAGGACGTTGGTGTTGACGCCCGGGTGCGCCGCCGCGACGGCGGTCCGGGTGTCGGGGAGGTCGTGGCCCCAGCCGTGCGGGATGCTGACCACGCCCTCGCGGACCCGGTCGCTCACCTCGACCGGGATGGTGATCTTGCCGGTGCGGGAGCGGACGACGCAGGGGGCGCCGTCGATGAGGGACAGCCGGGCGGCGTCGGCGGGGTTGATCATCGCCGTGCAGCGGTTCTGGCCGCCCAGCAGGGGTTCGACGTTGTGCATCCAGGAGTTATTCGAGCGCAGGTTGCGGCGTCCTATGAGGACCATCGTGTCCTCGCGGCGGGTGGCCAGCTCCTCGGTCAGGCGGGGGACGTCGGCGGTGAGGGCGGGGGCGGCCAGGTCGACTTTGCCGCTGGCGGTGGACAGGACGGCGGGCAGGCGGGGGGCGAGGGGGCCGAGGTCGATGCCGTGGGGGTGGGCGCGCAGGTCCTCCATCGTCAGGTCGTAGGGGCCGGCGGCGAGGAGGGTGGCGACGAGGCGTTCGGGGCCGCGGCCGGGGGCGGGCGCGACGCCCGCCCGAGCGGCGACCGTGGCGGCGACGACGTCGTCCAGGGCGTCCATATCGGACTGTCCGAGGATGGCGCCGGTCAGGCGCAGCAGGGTTTCCCACTCCTGCGGCAGCGATGTCGGCAGCACGGCCTCGCTCCAGTTGGCGACGTTGCGGACGGCGAACTGGTAGAGGGCGATGTCGTAGTGCGGGCGCTCCAGCGGCGAGGTGCCGGGGAGGATGACGTCGGCGTGGCGCGTGGTCTCGTTGAGGTAGATGTCCACCGAGACCATGAAGTCCAGGCCGCGCAGGGCTTCGGTGAGCCGGTCGGCGTTGGGGGCGCTCAGGCACGGGTTGCCGGAGAGGGTGATCAGGGCGCGGACCTGGCCGTCGCCGGGGGTGGTGATCTCCTCGGCCAGGGTGGCGGCGGGGAGTTCGCCCATCACCTCGGGCAGGCCGCGCACGCGGCTGCGCCAGCGGCCGTGGCGGAACGGCCTGCGTCCGCCGCCGGAGTTGGCCTGGCCGACGGCGGCCAGCGGGAACATGGCCCCGCCGGGGCGGTCCAGGTTGCCGGTGAGGACGTTGAGCACGTCGACCAGCCAGCTGGCCAGCGTGCCGAAGCGCTGCGCCGTGGTGCCGATGCGGCCGTACACCGCGGCGCTCGGCGCGGCGGCCAGCTCGTGGGCGAGCCTGCGGATGTCGGCCGCCGCCAGGCCGGTCGCCCCCGCCACCGCGTCGGGGGTGAAGGGGGCCGCGAGCGCGCGGACCTCGTCCACACCGGTGGCCAGCTCGCCGGGGTCGACCGCGATGCCATCGGCGAAGAGGACGTTGACCAGGGCGAACAGCAGGAACGCGTCGCCGCCGGGGCGGATCGGCAGGTGCTCGTCGGCCAGCTCGGCGGTGCGCGAGCGCATCGGGTCGACCACGACGACGCGGCCGCCGCGGGCGCGGATCGCGCGCAGCCTGCCCCGGGTGTCCGGCGAGGTCATCATGCTGCCGTTGGACACCAGCGGGTTCGCCCCGAGCAGCAGCAGGTAGTCCGTGCGGTCGAGGTCGGGCACCGCCACGGTCATCGGGTCGCCGAATAGGTAGCCCGCCGCGAACTGCTTGGGCGCCTGGTCCAGCGAGCTGGCCGTGTACACGTTCTTCGTGTTCAGCGACTTGATCAGCGCCCGCCCGTAGAGCGCGGTCGAGAGGTTGTGCACGCCCGGGTTGCCGAGGTAGACGGCCACCGAGTCGCCGGTGACGCCGCCGAGCCGGGCCGCGATCTCGGCGTACGCCTCCTCCCACGTCGCCTCGGTGAAGCGCCCACCGCGCTTGAGCAGCGGCGTGCGCAGCCGGTCGGGGTCGGCGTGCAGCGCGCCGATCGATGCGCCCTTCGGGCACAGGTAGCCGCGGGAGAACACGTCCAGGGCGTCGCCCCGCACCGAGGTCACCGCGCCGCCCTCGGCGGTGATCGAGAGTCCGCAGGTCGCCTCGCAGAGCGGGCAGGTCACGTGGTGGGTGGGCATGTGTTCCAGCCTCGCACGGGAAGGCCGTGGCCCGAATCAGTGATTTCACCGTTCGCAAGGGGCATCGGAACCGATTAAGTAGCCACGATTGGGTATGACCCGCGGAGCGCAGCACGCCGAGACCGAGCGCTCTCCCGGCCTCTGGGCCGCCCGCGCGGGCGTCGCCGAGCGCGCCGTGCGCCGCCGCCACCTGCGCAGGCTGTGGGCGCTGCCGGGCACCCGCCTCGGCGTGACGGCCTGGCCCGCGCGCCTGGCCGACCGGCTGCACACCCGCTGGCACTACTGGTGGCAGGCCCACCTCATCGACTGCGTGGTCGACGCCCAGGAGCGCGCCCCGGCCGCCGAGCGCGCCGAGCTGCTCGCCCAGCTGGTCCGCGGCGTGCACCTGCGCAACTTCCGCAACTGGACCAACGACTACTACGACGACATCGCCTGGCTGGGCCTGGCCCTGCACCGCGCCCGCGACGTCGTCGACGCCCGGCCCGCGCTCGCCGCGATCACCGCCCAGCTGCGCGAGGGGTGGACCGACCACGGCGGCGGCGGGATCTGGTGGCGGCGCAAGGACACCTTCAAGAACGTCCCGGCCAACGGCCCCGCCGCGATCCTGCTCGCCCGCGCCGGGGTCGACCGCGCCGACGGGCAGCGCGCCAGGGCGATGACCCAGTGGATGGAGCGCTCGCTGCGCGACCCGGACACCGACCTGATGTGGGACGGCCTGTACGTCGACGCCGACGGCGGGGTCGGCGAGATCGTCACCGTGATCTACACCTACTGCCAGGGCGTGCACCTGGGCGCGTGCGTGGAGATGGCCGAGCAGGACCCGGGCGGCCCGTGGGCGGAGCTGGCCGCGCGCACCGTGCGCGCCGTGCGGGACCACCTCGCCCCCGGCGGCGTCCTGCGCGGGCACGGCGGCCACGACGGCGGCCTGTTCACCGGCATCCTCACCCGCTACCTGGCCGACGCCGCGATCCGCCTGCCCGCCGCGGCGGGCGAGGCCACCGCGGCGGGCGAGGCCGCCGCCCGCCTGGTGCTGGACTCGGCCGAGGCGCTGTGGCGCAACCGGGCCGCGGTTCCCGGCGGGCCGCTGTTCGGCCCCGAGTCCGCCGTCCCCGCCGTGGTGCCGCGCCGGGGGAGCCCGCCGGAGCGGGACCTGTCGGTGCAGCTCTCGGGCTGGATGGCGCTGGAGGCCGCCGCCCGGCTCGAAGGGCGTGCCAGCATGGCGCGGTGAGCGTTCTTGTGGTGACCGGCGGCAGCCGGGGGATCGGGGCCGCGGTGTGCAGGCGGGCCCCGCACGACGTGGTCGTCAACTACGCCGGCGACGCCGCCGCGGCCGAGTCCGTCGTCGCCGAGGTGCGCGCCTCGGGCAGGCGGGCCATCGCGGTCCGGGCCGACGTGTCCGTCGAGTCCGAGGTCGATGACCTGTTCGCCGCGGCGGCCGAGCTGGGCCCGGTGACGGCCCTGGTGGCCAACGCGGGCGTGACCGGCGAGGTCCGCGGCCGGGTGGACGAGGTGCCCGCCGAGGCCATGCGCCGGGTGCTGGAGGTCAACGTGCTGGGCGTGTTCCACTGCCTGCGGGCCGCGGTCCGGCGGATGTCCACCCGCCACGGCGGCGCGGGCGGGGCGATCGTCGCGGTGTCCAGCACGGCGGCCAAGCGCGGGTCGCCGGGCGAGTGGGCGCACTACGCGGCGTCCAAGGCCGCCGTCGAGACCCTGGCCTACGGGCTGGCGCTGGAGGTCGCGGCCGAGGGCGTGCGGGTCAACACGATCGCGCCCGGCGTCGTGCGCACCGAGCTGCACGCCGCCGCGGGCGACCCCGGCCGACCGGACCGGCTCGGCGCGGTCATCCCGATCGGGCGCGCGGGCGAGCCGGAGGAGATCGCCGACGGCATCCTGTGGCTGCTGGGGCCGCAGGCGTCGTTCGTGACCGGGGCCGTGCTGCCGGTCTCCGGCGGGTTCTAGGCGGGGTCCGGGCCGTACCGGGCTCGTGCGGCCTGCGTCGTGGGCGAACGCGCGGTCGACGAGCCAGCGGGTGAGGGTGCGCTGGAGTCGCGGGAGTTGCGCGGGTGCGCGCGCCTACTCGACCTTTTCGAGCAGCCAGACCTCGCCCAGCTCGCCGCTGATGTCGGTGGTGTGGATGGTGTCGCCCGCGGTCTCGTCGGCGGCCTCGACTACGGCCAGCGCCTTGCCGTTCTCGGCGACGATGGTGTAGTCGCCGGTCTCGGTGCCCCGGAAGGTCCAGCTCTGCTGCTCTTCGGAGCCGCACTCGGCGAGCGCGCCGTCGTTGCCGACGCAGTCCAGCACGTTGCGGATGAGCAGCGCCTCGCCGTCGGCGAGGGCGAGCCTGTCGGGGCCCGGTGCGGGCGCGGGCTCTTCGGGTACTGGTTCCTCCAGTGCGGACTCGGTGGCGGGAACGATGTCCCAGACGGTCGTGTCGCTGCCGCAGTCGGCCAGCTCCGCGATCCCGGAGCCCAGCGCGAGGCACTGGCCGGTCAGCGCGGAGACGATGCGGTAGCGGTCGGGTTCGACGGTGTCCGCGCTCGCGGTTCCCGGCAGCAGGGCGGTGATGGCGACGGCGGTGACCCCGGTGAGCATCCGAAGTGCGGGACGGGTCCACGCCTTGCGTTCGGTGGCACTCATGTCCTCGTGCCTACCGGCAGGCGAGGCGCTCCGGCGGGCCGAAACCGGGCCGACCACCCCACCGGGACCGCCGCCCACCCGACCGGGGCGCGGCGTCGTCAGCGGGCGGTGACAGCGCCACCCGTCGGGAACACCCGTCAGGGCGCCGGGTCGGGGGGCGGGCAGCCGCACGAGCCGCGGTGCACCAGCACCGGCGGCAGCAGCACCGTCTCCGGGTCGCGCTCGGGCTCGCGCAGCCTGCTCAGCAGCAGCCGCACGGCGGTGCGGCCGATCTCGTCGACCGGGTGCGCCATCGTGGTGATGCCGGGGCGGACCAGCTCGGCCCACTCGACCTCGTCGTGCCCGACGATGGCGATGTCGCGGCCCAGTTCCAGGCCGTGGTCGCGGGCCTCGCGGTAGGCGCCCGCCGTCATCGCGCCGTTGCCGGTGATCACCGCGGTGGGCCGCTCGGGGACGGTCAGCAGCCTGCGCAGCGCCAGCACGCCGTCCTCGTGGGTGGCGCCGCCGCCGGCGACCAGGTTGGAGTCCCAGCGCAGCCCGGCGCGGCCCAGGCCGAGCCGGTAGCCGAGGGTGCGCTCCTCGCTCGCGCCGACCCAGTCCACGCCGCTGATGAAGCCGATCCGCCGGTGCCCGGCGGCGGCCAGGTGGGAGACCAGCGCCGAGGTCGACTGGATGTTCTCCGGGCCGACCTGGTCCAGCTTCACCTTGTGCGAGACCCGGTCGACCAGCACCGCGGGCACGCCGGTGCGGGCCAGCGAGTCCAAGGTCTCGGTGTCGCCGGGGACGGGGGTCAGCAGCACGCCGTCGACCCGGCGGGCGCGCAGCCTGCGCACGGCGTCGCGCTCGCCGTCGGAGGTGTCGAAGGTGTCGCCGATGAGGACGGTGTAGCCGGCCGCGGCGGCCTCGGCCTCGATGGCGTGCAGCAGCTGCGGCAGGTGCGGGTTGGCCAGCAGCGACATGGCCACGCCGATGGAGTCGGTGCCGCCGGTGACCAGCGAGCGCGCGATCGCGTTGCCGGTGTAGCCGGTGGTCTCGATCGCGGCGAGCACCCGCACCCTGGTGGGCTCGGCGACCGCCCGGGTCTCGTTGACCACATGCGACACGGTGCTGATCGACACCCCGGCGATCCGGGCGACATCCTGCATGGTGGCCACGACGTGAAACCCTGCTCCCATTTCGCTGCAAACGCTTGCGGGACATTACCCGTCAGAGGTGAGGACTATGCGACCGACCTTCGACGACCTCCTCGTCCGCGCGTCCGGGCTGCTTCCCGGCCGCCGTCTGCTCGGCGTCTGCGGGCCGCCGGGCGCGGGCAAGTCCACCCTGGCGGCGCGGCTGGCGGACGCGCTCGGCGAGCGGGCCGCGCTGGTCGGGATGGACGGCTTCCACCTCGCCCAGGCGGTGCTCGACCGGCACGGGACCGCCGGGCGCAAAGGCGCTCCCCACACCTTCGACGCCGACGGCTACGCCGACCTGCTGGCCAGGCTAAGGGCCAGGACCGACAAGATCGTCTACGCGCCGCGGTTCGACCGCGCGCTGGAGGAGCCGATCGCCTGCGCCGTCGCGGTGCCCGACGACGTCGGGCTGGTCATCACCGAGGGCAACTACCTGCTGCTGTGGCCGCGGGTGCGGGCCCTGCTCGACGAGGTCTGGTACGTCGACCCCGGCGACGAGGTGCGCCGCGCGCGGCTGGCCGCCCGGCACGAGGAGTTCGGCCGGACGGCCGAGCAGGCGTGGGAGCGCACGATGGGCTCCGACGAGCGCAACGCCGAGGTCGTCGCCGCGACCGCGCACCTGGCCGACCTGCGGATCAGCCTGTGACGGTGACCGTGTCGATCGCGTCGGCAGGCTTGGGCATCTCCTGGCGGTACTTCCAGATCCCCCACGCGGTGCCGACGACGAAGAACGCGACACTGCCGACGGCGGCGGCGGCGAACCGGCGCGGGTCCATCCTGGCCGCGCCCGCGATCAGCGGGGCCAGGGTGCGCACCCACGGCAGCCAGCGGGCCGGCACGACCGCCCAGAACCCGCGCCGGTCCAGGACGTCCTGGACCTGGCCAGGTTGTCGGCGTGGAGCACCCGGCCGCCCCTGCGGGTGATGATCGCGTGGCCGGTCCTGGCGCCGACGCGGTAGCCGTCACCCAGACGAGCAGGGGGCCCGCCGAGTCGAGCACGCCGGTCGCGGTGGTCACGGCTGGAGGGTGCGTGCCGATCCGCAGTCGCCTGCCGGGGAAAGCGCGTAGTTCACCGGGGTTGCCCGGTTCTCGGTCTGCCGGTCACCTGCCGGTCCGGGGCGGCAGCACGACCGTCCCGGCGTCGAGGTCGACGCCCAGCGGCGGACCGCCCTGGGCGTCCTCCTCGCGCATCATCGACTGGGTGTCGCGGTGGTCGAGTTCCCAGCGCTTGGTGCCGTAGAAGATCGCGGTGAACTCATCGACATAGGTGGCCGTCAGCGGGGTGCCCGCCTTGCCTCGGCGCTTCTGCCCGCGCAGCTCCCAGAGGCCCACGGCGACCATCGCCAGGGTGATGCCGGGGATGCTCCAGCCCAGGACCGTCTCGACCACGTCCGGCTCAACGCGCGGGCGCTCCCGCGGGTTCCGCCGTCACCACGATGCTCAGGCAGGTGTCGGTGAGCGGTTCGCCGTGCCAGCCGCCGCGCACGTCGGCGACGGTGAAGCCGGCGGCGGCCAGGGCGGCGCGCAGCTCGGGCTCGGTGAGGAAGCGCAGGGTCGCGCGGTCGGTGCGCAGAGGGACGCCGTCGCGGGTGGCGGTGGTCTCGGTGAAGGTGACCAGGCCCCGCTCGGCGGACTCGACGCGGTGCAGCACGCGCAGCTCGCGGCCGTGGCGGTCGGTGACGTCGACGGCGTTGCCGGGGTGCCAGTCGCGCCACTGCTCGGCGGCGGGGTTGCGGGTCTCGAACACGAAGCGGCCGTCGTCGGTGAGCGCGGCGCGGATCGCGGTGAGGGAGGCGTGCAGGTCCTCGTCGGAGACCAGGCACTGGAAGGCGTTGCTCGCCATGGTGGCCAGGTCGAACTCCGCCTGCCCGCCGATGTCGGCGGCGGTCCCTTCGACCCACTCGACGTCGGTGCGGCGGCGGGCCCGGTCGAGGGCGGCGCGGTCGGGATCGATGCCGGTCAGCCTGCCGGGGTGGCCGGCGTCGCGGGCGCGGTGCAGCAGGCGGCCGGTGCCGCAGCCGACATCGAGCGCCGCGCGGGCGCGCAGGACGTGGGCCAGGTAGAACGCGTCGTTGTCGCCCCAGGGATTGAGGGTGTCGTAGAGCGCGGCGGCGTCGGAGTCGGAGTACACGGCTCGGCATTCTCCTGCGGTGGTGGACCGCGGCGCGCGGGAGTTCCGGCGGAACTCGCCCGGCTCGGCCGACGTTGGCACTGCGTGGTGATCGAGGCGAGCGGGCTCGGCGTGCGCATGGGGGAGCGGTGGCTGTTCCGCGACCTCGACCTGGCCGTGGCGGCCGGGGAGTGCGTGGCGGTGGTCGGGGCGAACGGGTCGGGCAAGTCGACGCTGCTGCACGCGCTCTACGGGCTGCAAGAGCCCACCGAGGGCACGGTCAGCGTGGTCGGGCGCACGCCGGACGAGCGCGAACCGGACTTCCGGCGGGCGGTGTCGGTCGTGCTGGACGACTCGGCGCTCTACGACGAGTACACCCCTGAGCAGCACATGCACATGCTCGGACTGGCTGGGGAGACCGGGCTGCCCGACATCGCGTCGGTGGAGATGTCGGCGGGCCAGCGCCGCAGGCTGCTGCTCACCGGTGCCGTGCGCCGCGAACACCGGGTGCTGCTGCTGGACGAACCCGAGCGCGCCCTGGACGCCACGGCGCGCGGCTGGCTGGCGGAGATCATCACCGAGGCGAAGAAGACCTCGGCCGTGGTGATCGCCAGCCACCACGCGCCGCTGGTGGCGAAGGTCGCCGACCAGGTGGTGCGGCTGTGAGGCGGTTGCTCAGGGCCGAGTGGGCCATGGCGCTGTTCGTCGTCGCCGGGCTGCTCACCCTGCCCCTCTACCGGGCCGACCTGCTGCGCGAGCGGTTCGTCGGCGCGCACGAGCTGCCCGAGGGCGCGTTGGGCGCGGTGGTGCTGGCGGCGCTGGCGGTCGCGGTCATGTCGCTGCTGCGACGCGACTTCCTGCGCCTGCACCCGGCCCGGCTGACCTGGGACGACCCGGCCGACCGCGGCGCCGTGGCGCGGCGGGGGCTGCTGCGGGCGGTGGCGGGGCGCTTCGCGGTCGTGGGGTACCTGTTCGTCGCGGCGGGCCTGGTGCTCGGCTGGACGGGGGCGCCCGCGCTGCTGGCGGTGGCCTGCTCGGCGGCGGTGTTCGCCTACGTCGCCGCCCGGCGCCGCCGTCGGCGGTGGCTGGAGACCGCGGTGCCGTTCGGCCTGGCCGCCGCGGGCGCGCTGTTCGTCGGCACGGGCTGGCTGTGGGCGGTGGCGGGCGCGCTGCTGCTGGCCGCCGTCCTCGCCTGGGGCCCGATCCACCGTCCGGGTCGGCGCGAGCTGGTCGCCGGCCACAAGGCGCACGTCGTGCGCGCGGTGGCCGCCGCCTTCGGCGACGTCCTCGCCCTGCTCCCCCGCGCCCTGCCGCACCGGCTGCGCCTGGGCGGCGCGTGGCGCTTCGTGGTCGGCGGCGTCGTGGCCCGGCGCGGGATGCTCGCCGCCGCCCTGCTCATCGCGCTGGCGGTGCCCGTCCTGCACGCGGTGTTCCCGGTCGTGGCCCCGGCCTGGTGGGCGGGTCTGGGCGCCTACTTCGCCGTCCTGCCCTTCGCGGGCGGCCTCGCCGACATCACCCGCGTCGCGGGTCTGCGCCGCTGGCTGCCGCAGAGCGACACCGAGATCTGGCTGGCCGCCGTCATCGTCCTCGCGGTGCTCGCCGGCCTGTGGATGACCGCCGCCGTCCTGGCGGGCCTGCCCGCCGCGCCCCAGGCCGTCCCCGTCGCCGCGGCCGCCGTCGCCCGCACGGCCAGCCGCCCGGACCTCGACTACTCCCCCGGCCCCGCCATGGACATCGGCGGCGTGTACATGCCGATCAACCTCGTCCGCCAACTCCTCCGCGGCCCGCTCCTGCTGTTCTTCGGCATCACCGTCATCGCCTGACCGTTCAGCTGACCGCAGGCTGCACGACCAACTCGCCGCTGTCCGCGTCGAGCACGGCCGTGACGCCCACCGGCACCGCCCGCACGTCGAACCCGTGACCGACGGGCAGCCCGCCGAGCACCGGCACCCCGAGCAGCCCGAGCCGGTCGCGCAGCACGTCCACCACCGTCCACCCGCCCGCCGCCGGACTCCTGGCGAACTGCCCGACCGCCACGCCCCGCACGCCGGCGAGGTGGCCGCCGCGCAGGAGCATCGTCAGCAGGCAGTCGATGAGGCCAAGCCCGGCGCCGATGCTCTCCAGCAGCAGGATCGCGCCGTCCAGGCGAGGCAGCGCCCAGCCCGCGGCGGTGGCGACGAGGTCGAGGTTCCCGCCGACCAGCACGCCGCCTGCCTGACCGGAGGTGGTCAGCGCCGCGGTGGGCTCGGCGGGGTCGGCGCGCAGGACGACCGGGGCGGTGGACATCATGCCCAGGCGCACCGACTCGACCAGGCCCGGTGTCGCCCGGTGGGCGTTCCAGCTCACGACGCCGCCGTGCAGGCAGGCGACCCCGGTCTCGCGCAGCACGGCGAGCTGCAGGATGGTCGCGTCGCTGAACCCGACCAGCAGCTTGGGGTCGCGGCGGAGGGCGGCGTGGTCGAGCAGGTCGGCGATGCGGCTCGCGCCCTTGCCGCCGCGGGTGGTGACCACGGCCCGCACGTCGGGGTCGGCCAGCGCGTCGTTGAGGTCGGCCAGGCGGTCGGCGTCGGCGCCCGCCAGGTAGCCGGCGCGGTCGAGGGCGTGCGGTGCGACCTGGGGGCGCAGGCCCCACTCGCGGAGCGCGCGGGTGACCCTGGACAGGCCCGCCTTCGTCGGCGGGGCGGACGGGGACACCAGCCGGACGGTGTCGCCGGGACGCGGTCGGGGCGGCTGGATCATCTGATCACGCTAGCGCCCGGTGGTTCCGGAAGTGGAAGCATTAGTGGACAAAGTGGATTGCGGGCGGGTGTTGTCTGGCAACTTCATGCCAGGACACCTCGGTGTCACCTGACGTTGATTTGCGCTGTGTACTGTCCGAACAGGCGGATAGGCAAGAATTGCGAGTGGCGACAATGGGGAGAGTCGTCACTCGCTGTGTTATGGGCGAGCAAGTGACGAAAGTATCGCCAGGTGTCGGCGGCGGGAGTGCGGTCGGCTCGATCGCGTCGACGGGGGAAGTGGTCCGGCATGGGCGGGGAGATCGCCGTCATCGGGGTGTCGTGCCGGTTTCCCGGGGCGGACGGGCCTGCGGCGCTGTGGCGTTCGCTGCGCGACGGGGTGGACGCCGTCGGTGCCGTCCCCGCTGACCGGTGGGCCGAGGACACGGCTCCTGGGACTGGGGTTGAACTGGGCGGATTCCTCGACGGGGTGGACCGCTTCGACGCGGCGTTCTTCGGGATCTCCCCCCGCGAGGCGGCGGGGATGGACCCGCAGCAGCGGCTGGTGCTGGAGCTGGCGTGGGAGGCCCTCGAGGACTCCGGGACGCTGCCGGGGACGCTGCGCGGATCGGGGGCGGGGCTCTACGTCGGGGTGAGTTCCGGGGACTATTCGGTGTTGCGCGCGCGGGCGGGTTCCGCTGTGGCCGATCCGTTCGCGATGACCGGCCTCAATAGGGGAATGGTCGCTAATAGGACGTCCTACTTCTTGGGCATCGACGGACCGAGTGTCGTTGTCGACACCGGGCAGTCCTCATCGCTTGTCGCGGTCCATTCGGCCTGTTCGGCATTGCGCCGAGAGGAGGTGCGCACCGCGCTGGCGGGTGGCGTCCACCTCAATCTCGCCGTGGAAAGCGCTATCGCCGCCGCCGGATTCGGCGCGCTCTCCCCCGACGGCCGCAGCCGGGCCTTCGACGTGGCGGCGAACGGCCACGCGCGCGGCGAGGGCGGCGGGCTGGTGGTGCTCAAGCGGCTCGCCGACGCCCTGGCCGACGGCGACCCCGTGCTCTGCGTCCTGCGCGGCGGCGCGACCGCGCACGGCGGCGGCGCGCACCTGACGACCCCGGACGCCGATGCCCAGGAGCGGCTGCTGCGCGCCGCCTACCGGGACGCCGGGGTGGACCCGGCGCACGTGCAGTACATCGAGCTGCACGGCACCGGGACGACCGTCGGCGACCCGGTCGAGGCCGCCGCGCTCGGCCGGGTGTTCGGCGCGGGGCGCCGGGCGCCGCTGAGCGTGGGCTCGGTGAAGACCAACATCGGTCACCTGGAGGCCGCGGCGGGTGTCGCGGGGCTCATCAAGGTCGTGCTGGGCATCCGGCACCGGACGGTGCCCGCGAGCCTGCACTTCACCGCGCCGCCGCCGAGCATCCCGCTGGACCGGCTGAACCTGCGGGTGCAGGCGCGGACCGGGCCGTGGGCCGACGCGGAGCGCCCGCTGGTGGCGGGCGTCAGCTCCTTCGGCATGGGCGGCGCGAACTGCCACCTCGTCGTGTCCGAGCACGTGGGCCGGGACGAACCCGGCGACGCTCCCGCGCCGGAGGTGCGCCGGGTGCTGCCGTTCCCGCTGTCGGCCAAGACGCCCGAGGCGCTGCGGGAGCAGGCCGCCCGCCTGCACGCACACCTCGCAGATGGTCCTGCCGCCGGTCCCGCCCCCGGGCCGGCCGACATCGCCTACTCGCTGGCCGCCACCCGCACCGCGTTCGCGCACCGCGCGGTCCTCCTCGCCGCCGACCGCGACGGCCTGCTGGCCGAGTGCCGCGCCCTCGCCGACGGCGGGGTGGGCCGCGTCGCGGACGCGCCGGGCGCGCTGGCGCTGCTGTTCTCCGGCCAGGGCAGCCAGCACGCCGGGATGGCGGCCGGGCTGCGCGCGGAGTTCCCGGTGTTCGCCGAGGCCTTCGCCGAGGCCGCCGCGCACCTGGACCGCGCCCTCGACCGGCCGCTGGCCGCCGTGGTGTCCGCCGAGCCCGGCTCACCCGACTCCGCGCTGCTCGATCAGACCGCCTACACGCAGAGCGCGCTGTTCGCCGTCGAGGTGGCGCTGTACCGGCTGGTGCGGTCGTGGGGCGTGGTCCCGGACCTGCTGGCCGGGCACTCGGTCGGGGAGATCGCCGCCGCGCACGTGGCGGGGGTGCTGTCGCTGCCGGACGCGTGCGCCCTGGTGTCCGCGCGCGGCAGGCTGATGCAGGCGCTGCCCGCCGGGGGCGCGATGGTCGCGGTGGAGGCCGCCGAAGAGGACGTCGTCGCGCTGCTGGCGGGCCGGGAGTCGGCGGTGGCCGTCGCCGCGGTCAACGGGCCGCGCGCGACGGTCGTCTCCGGCGACGAGGAGGCCGTGCTGGCCGTCGCCGCCGCCCTCGCCGACGCCGGGCACCGGACCAAGCGGTTGGCGGTCAGCCACGCCTTCCACTCGCCGAGGATGGACCCGGCCCTCGCCGAGTTCCGCGCCGTCGCCGACGGGCTGACCCACCACGCCCCCGAGATCCCGGTTGTGTCCACTGTGGATGGATGCCCGGTGGCGCGCTTCGACGCCGACTACTGGGTTCGGCAGGCGCGCGAGCCGGTGCGCTTCCTCGACGCCGTGCGCCTGCTGCACGCGCGCGGCGTGCGCGCCTACCTCGAACTCGGTCCCGGCGGCGTGCTGAGCGCCGCCGCCCGCGACTGCCTCGGCCCGGACGCGGCGGACGCGCTGCTGGTGCCCGCCCTGCGCCGCGGCGCCGACGACGTCCGCTCGCTCACCCGCGCCGCGGGCGACCTGCACGCACGCGGTCACGCCGTCGACTGGCCCGGTGTCCTCGCGGGCCTTCCGGTGCGCCGCGTCCCCTTGCCCACCTATGCCTTCCAGCGCGAACGCCACTGGTTCGACGCCGTGCCCGCCCCGGCGCGACCGTCCACGGCGGAGCCCGCCGCCGAGCCGCGCGGTCCGGGCGATCGGGCCGGGGTGGAGCGGGTGGTGCGCGAGCAGGTCGCGCTGGTGCTCGGGCACGCCGGGGCGGACTCGGTCGACCCCGCCGCGAGCTTCCGCGAACTCGGGCTGGGCTCGCTGACCACGGTGGAGCTGTGCGACCGCGTCAACCAGGCGCTCGGCACGGCGGTCCCCGCCGCCGCCCTCTACGACCACAGCACCGCCGCCGCCCTCGCCGAGCACCTGCTCGCCGACGCCCCGCGCGCGGACGCGCCGCGGGGGCCCGCCGCGCCGGACGAGCCGATCGCGATCGTCGCCATGGCCTGCCGCTACCCCGGCGGGGTGCGCACCCCGGAGCAGCTGTGGGAGCTGGTGGCCGAGGGCCGCGACGCGGTCTCGGCGTTCCCGCGCGAGCGCGGCTGGGACCTCGACCGCCTCTTCGCCGAGGACGCCCCGGGCTCCACCTACGTCCGCGAAGGCGGCTTCCTGGCCGACGCCGACCGCTTCGACGCCGAGTTCTTCGGCATCTCCCCGCGCGAGGCGCTGGCGATGGACCCGCAGCAGCGGCTGCTGCTGGAGACGGCGTGGGAGTCCTTCGAGCGGGCCGGGATCGACCCGGCCGCCGCGCCCCGGGTCGGGGTGTTCGTCGGCGTGACGGCCCAGGAGTACGGGCCGCGCCTGCACGAGTCCGCCGCCGGGGTCGAGGGGCACCTGCTGACCGGGGTGTCGCCCAGCGTGGCCTCCGGCCGCATCGCCTACACCTTCGGCTTCGACGGGCCCGCGGTGACGGTGGACACGGCGTGCTCGTCGTCGCTGGTGGCGGTGCACCTGGCGGCGCGGGCGCTGCGCCAGGGCGACTGCGCGCTCGCGGTGGCGGGCGGCGCGGCGGTGATGGCCGCGCCGGGCATGTTCGTGGAGTTCGCCCGCCAGGGCGGCCTGGCGCGCGACGGACGCTGCAAGGCGTTCTCCGCCGACGCCGACGGCACCGGCTGGGCCGAGGGCGCGGGGGTGCTGCTGCTGGAGCGGCTCTCCGACGCACGCCGGGCCGGACACCCCGTGCTGGCGGTGCTGCGCGGGACGGCGGTCAACAACGACGGGCGCTCCAACGGCCTGACCGCGCCGAGCGGGCTGGCGCAGCAGGACGTCGCGCGCCGCGCGCTGGCCGAGGCCCGGCTGACCCCGGACCAGGTCGACCTGGTCGAGGCGCACGGCACCGGCACGGTGCTGGGGGACGCGATCGAGGCGGCGGCGCTGGCCGCGGTCTACGGCGGCGACCGGCCGGCCGGGCGGCCGCTGCTGGTCGGCTCGCTGAAGTCCAACATCGGCCACACCCAGGCGGCGGCAGGCGTGGCCGGGGTGATCAAGACCGTGCTGGCGATGCGGCACGGGATCGCGCCCCGCACCCTGCACGTCGGCGAACCGACGTCCCAAGTGGACTGGGCGGCGTCGGGGATGGCGCTGCTGACCCAGGCCCGCCCGTGGGAGCCCGGCGGCGGGCCGCGGCGGGCGGCGGTGTCGTCCTTCGGCATCAGCGGGACCAACGCGCACGCGGTCATCGAGGAGGTCGCGCGGGAGGCGGCGCCCGCCGCCGCGGCCCCGCACGGGCCGCCCGTCCCGCTGGCCCTCTCGGCCAAGGGCGACAAGGCGCTGCGGGCCAGGGCGGCGGACCTGCTCGCGCTGCTGGAGGACACCGACCCGGTCGACCTCGCGCGCGCCTTGGCGGACGTGCCCGCCCTCGGCTCCCGGGCCGTGGTGGTGGGCCGCGACCGCGACGAGGTCGCCGTGGGCCTGCGGGCGGTCGCCGAGGGCGAGCCCGGCGCGCTGACCGGCACCGCCGCGGGCGGCAGGCTGGCCTTCCTGTTCTCCGGCCAGGGCAGCCAGTGCGCCGGGATGGGCGCGAGCCTGCACGCGAGCTACCCGGTTTTCGCCGCCGCCTTCGACCGGGTGTGCGCGGCGCTGGACCCGCACCTGGACCGTCCTCTGAGGTCTGTCGTGTTCGCTGAGGACGCCGAGGCGCTGGAGCGGACCGAGTACGCCCAGCCCGCGCTGTTCGCCGTCGAGGTGGCCCTGTTCCGGCTGCTGGAGCACTGGGGCGTGCGCCCCGACTTCGTGATCGGCCACTCGGTCGGCGAGTTCGCCGCCGCGCACGCCGCGGGCGCGCTGTCGCTCGCCGAGGCCTGCGCGCTCGTGGCGGCCCGGGGCAGGCTCATGCAGGCGCAGCCCGGCGGCGGGGCGATGGCGGCCATCGAGGCCGCCGAGGAGGACGTGCTGGCGTCCCTGCCGGAACGGGTCGTCCTGGCCGCGGTCAACGGTCCGCGGTCGGTGGTCGTCTCCGGTGACGCCGACGCGGTCGCGGCCGTCGCCGAGGAGTGGGCCCGGCGGGGCGCGCGGACGCGGTCGCTGCGGGTCAGCCACGCCTTCCACTCCCCGCACATCGACGGCGCGCTCGACGGGCTGCGCGCCGCCACCGCGGTCACCGCGCGCCCGCTCGTGGTGCCGCTGGTCTCGACGCTGACCGGTGGCCCGGTCACCGGCGACGACCTGGCCGACCCGGAGCACTGGGCCGAGCACGCCCGGCGGCCGGTGCGCTTCCACGACGGCGTGCGGTGGCTGGCCGAGCACGGGGTCACCGCGTTCCTGGAGGTCGGACCGGACGGCGCGCTGGCGGCGGCGGCGAGCGGCACCGCGGGCGGCGGCGCTGTGGTGGTCGCCGCGCAGCGCCGCGACCGCCCGCAGGCCGCCACCCTGGTCGCCGCGGTCGGGGCGCTGCACGCGGCCGGTGTCCCGGTGGACCTCGCGCGGGTGATCGGCACCCCGAAGCGGCCGGTGGACCTGCCGACCTACCCGTTCCAGGACGCGCGCTACTGGCTGCCGCCGGGCAGCGGGCGGGTCGACCGGGCGGCGCTGGGCCTCGGCGGGGACGAGCACCCGCTGGTCGGCGCGGTCGTGGACCTGCCGGACGGATCGCTCGCGGGCACCGGCGCGGTGTCGCTGTCGACGCACCCGTGGCTGGCCGACCACGTCGTCTCCGGCCGGGTGGTGGTGCCCGCGACGGTGTTCGTGGAGCTGGTGGCGCAGGTGTCGGGGCTGGCGGTCGCCGAGCTGGTCGTGTCCGCGCCGCTGGTGCTCGCCGAGGAGGGCGCGGTCGTGCTGCGGGTGGTCGCGGACCCGCCGGACGAGGACGGGGCGCGCGAGGTGCGGGTGCACTCCCGGCAGACGGACGGCGGGTGGTCGGAGCACGCGGGCGGCAGGGTCGCGCCACCAACCGGCGAGCCCGGCGAGCCCGATTTGGGGACTTGGCCGCCGGAGGGCGCCGAGGAGATGCCGGTCGATGCGGTCTACGCGGACCTGGCGCGGGCCGGGCTGGCCTACGGGCCGTCCTTCCGGGGCATGACCCGCGTGTGGCGGGCAGGCGACGACGTGTGCGCCGAGCTGGCGCTGCCCGACGGGCTCGCGGGCGCGGCCCGCGGCTGCGCCGTGCACCCGGCGCTGTTGGACGCCGCCCTGCACCCGGCGGGCGTGCTGGGCTTCTTCGGCGGGGACGGCTCCCCGGTGCGGCTGCCGTTCGCCTGGTCCGGGGTGCGGGTGCGCGCCCGCGGCGCGACCGCGGCCAGGGTGCGGGTCTCCCCGCGCGGGCGCGACACCGTCGCGCTGCGGCTCACCGACGCGGCGGGCCTGCCGGTGGCCGAGGTCGACTCGCTGGTGGTGCGCGCTCTCCCGACCGGGCGGGCCGACGCGCTGCTGCGGCTGTCCTGGGAACCGGTCGAGGCCGACCACGCGGGCGCCCTCGACTGGGCGCTGCTCGGCGACGACAGCGAGATCGATGGCGGGATCGACATCGCGTTCGATCCGCCGCGGCGCGTCGCGGACCTGGCCGAGCTGGACGCCGTTCCCCCTGTGGTGGTGGCCTCCGTCAGCGCGGACGCGGGCGCGGTGCCGGGCGCGGTCGCGCGGACCTGCCACCGGGTGCTGGCGCTGGTGCGGGCCTGGCTGGCGGAGGACCGCTTCGCCGGGTCGCGCCTGGTCGTGCTGACCCGGGGCGCGGTCGCGGTGGACCAGCCCGACCTGGCACTGGCCGCGGCCTGGGGACTCGTGCGCTCCGCGCAGCGGGAGAACCCTGACCGGCTGCTGCTGGTGGACATCGATGACGACCCGCGTTCGGCCGCCCGGCTCGCCGCCGCGCGGGCCACCGACGAACCGCAGCTGGCGATCCGCGCGGGCGAGCTGCTCGCCCCCCGCCTGGCACGGTCCGCCGCGAGCACGGCCTCCCCCGTGGGCTGGGCCGACGGGACGGTGCTGGTCACCGGGGCGAGCGGGGCGCTCGGCGCGCTGGTCGTGCGGCGGCTGGTCGAGCGGCACGGCGTGCGGCGGCTGCTGCTGGCCTCGCGCCGGGGCGCGGACGCGCCGGGCGCGCGGGAGCTGTCCGCCGCGGTGGCCGAGCTGGGGGCGGCGGCCGACTGGGCGGCCTGCGACGCCGGCGACCGCGACGCCGTGGCCGCGCTGCTCGCCTCGGTTCCCGCCGCCCACCCGCTGAGCGCGGTCGTGCACGTGGCCGGGGTGCTCGACGACGGCGTGGTCGGAGCGCTGACCCCGCATCGGGTGGATGCGGTGCTGCGGCCGAAGGCCGACGCCGCCTGGCACCTGCACGAGCTGACCCGCGACGCGGGCCTCGGGGCGTTCGTGCTGTTCTCCTCGGCCTCCGGCGTCTTCGGCGCGGCCGGGCAGGCCAACTACGCCGCGGCGAACAGCTTCCTCGACGCGCTCGCCCGGCACCGCCGGTCGCTGGGCCTCGCGGCGACCTCGGTGGCCTGGGCGCCGTGGGCGTCGGCGGGCATGGCGGGCGGCCTGGACGCCCGCGACCAGGCCAGGCTGGCGGGCATCGGCATGGCCGCACTGTCCGATGAGGACGGACTGGCGCTGTTCGACGCCGCGCTGGGCGCCGAGGAGCCCGCCGTGGTGGCGCTGCGGGTCGACGTGCCCGCGCTGCGCCTCGCGCCGGGCGAGCGGCCTCCGCCGCTGCTGCGCGGCCTGGTCCGGGTGCCCGGCGCGGCTCCGGCGCGGACCGGGCGGTCCGGGCGCGCGGCGCTGGCCGAGCTGGGCGGCGCGGAGCGGGAACGGGCCGTGCTCGACTTGGTGCGCGCCGAGGTGGCCGCGGTGCTCGACCACGCCGCGCCCGGCCGGGTGGACGTGCGGAAGGGTTTCCGCGACCTGGGGGTGGACTCGCTGACCGGGGTCGAGCTGCGCAACCGGCTGGCCAAGGCGACGGGGCTGGCGCTGTCCCCGACGGCGGTGTTCGACCACCCGACCCCGGAGGTCCTGGCCCGGCACCTGCTCGACCGGCTCGCCCCCGAGCCCGCCGCCGCGCCGGAGCCCGCGGCCGGTGCCGACCTGCCTGACACCGACTTGCCTGGTGCGGACCTGGCTGGCGCTGACCTGCCTGACGTCGACCTGGCTGACGTCGACCTGCCTGATGCCGACCTGATCGACGAACTCGATGTGGACGACCTCATCCGGCTGGCGCGCGAGAGCCTCGGCTGAGGCGGACGGGAAGAGACCAGATGGCCAGCAAGCCCGAGGACGTCGTCGGCGCGCTGCGCGACACCGTGAAGGAGGTCGTCCGCCTCCGCAAGCGCAACCAGGAGCTGGTCGACGGCGCGCACGAGCCGATCGCCGTGGTCGGCATGGCGTGCCGGTACCCGGGCGGGGTGCGCACGCCCGAGCAGCTGTGGGCGCTGGTGGAGTCCGGGCGCGACGCGGTCTCGGGGTTCCCGACCGACCGCGGCTGGGACCTCGACGCGCTGTCGGACCCCGACGACCCCAGCACCGGCACGTCCTCGGTGCGCGAGGGCGGCTTCCTGCACGACGCGGCCGAGTTCGACCCGGGGTTCTTCGGGATCTCGCCGCGTGAGGCGTTGGCGATGGATCCGCAGCAGCGGTTGCTGCTGGAGGTGTCGTGGGAGGTGTTCGAGCGGGCCGGGATCGACCCGGATTCCCTGCGCGGCAGTCGGACCGGCGTGTACGCGGGCGTCATGTACCACGACTACGGCCCGCCGCTGCACGTGCCGAACGGCCTGGTCGACGGCCACCTGCTGACCGGCGGCACCGGCAGCGTCCTGTCCGGCCGGGTGTCCTATGTGCTCGGTCTGGAGGGGCCCGCGGTCACGGTGGACACGGCGTGCTCGTCGTCGCTGGTGACGCTGCACCTGGCGGCGCGGGCGCTGCGCTCCGGGGAGTGCTCGCTGGCGCTGGCGGGCGGGGTCACGGTGATGTCGACGCCGGGCACGTTCGTGGAGTTCACCCGGCAGCGCGGGCTGGCCCCGGACGGGCGCTGCAAGTCCTTCGCGCAGGCCGCCGACGGCACCGGCTGGGCCGAGGGCGCCGGGGTGCTGCTGCTGGAGCGGCTCTCCGACGCGCGCCGCAACGGGCACCGCGTGTTGGGCGTCGTCCGCGGCTCCGCGGTCAACTCCGACGGCGCGTCCAACGGCCTGACCGCGCCGAACGGGCCCTCGCAGCAGCGGGTGATCCGCGCGGCCCTGGCCGACGCCCGGCTGACCCCAGCCGACGTCGACGCCGTGGAAGCCCACGGCACCGGCACCCGTCTCGGCGACCCGATCGAGGCCCAGGCGCTGCTGGCCACCTACGGCCAGGACCGCGACGAGCCGCTGCGGCTGGGCTCGATCAAGTCCAACATCGGCCACACGCAGGCCGCCGCCGGGGTCGCCGGGGTCATCAAGATGGTGATGGCGATGCGGCACGGCGTGCTGCCCGGCACCCTGCACGTGGACCGGCCCACGGCCGCCGTCGACTGGTCGATGGGCGCGGTGGAGCTGCTGACCGGGAACACCGCGTGGCCGCAGACCGGGCGGGCGCGCCGGGCGGCCGTGTCGTCGTTCGGCATCGGCGGGACCAACGCGCATGTCGTGCTCGAACAGGGCGAACCAGAGCCCGCACCTGAGCCCGCCGGGGCCGGGGACGAGGTCGTGCCGTGGGTGCTGTCGGCGCGCTGCGCGGGTGCGCTGCGGGAGCAGGCCGCGCGGCTGCGCGAGGTCGCCGAAGCCGCGGGCGTCCTGGAAGTCGGGGCGGCGCTGGCGCGGACCAGGGCGGTGCACGACCACCGCGCTGTCGCGGTGGGCCGCACCCGCGAGGAGCTGCTGTCCGCACTGGACCGGATCGCCTCGGGCGAGCCCGGGACCTCAGGCGTCGCGGCCGGGCGACCGCGGGTGGTGTTCGTGTTCCCGGGCCAGGGGTCGCAGTGGGCGGGCATGGCGGGAGAATTGCTGGAGTCCTCGCCGGTGTTCGCCGAGCGGTTCGGCGAGTGTGAGGCGGCGTTGCGGCCGTGGGTCGACTGGTCGGTCCGCGAGGCCGTGACCAGTGCTGATCCGGCCGCGCTCGACCGCGTGGATGTGGTGCAGCCCGCGTTGTTCGCGATGATGGTGTCGCTGGCGGCGGTGTGGCGTTCGCTCGGCGCGGAGCCTGACGCGGTGGTCGGGCATTCGCAGGGCGAGATCGCCGCGGCGGTGGTCAGCGGCGCGCTGTCGCTGGCCGACGGGGCGCGGGTGGTGGCGCTGCGGTCGCGGGCGATCGCCGAGCACCTGGCCGGGCCGGGCGGGATGCTGTCGGTCGCGGCGACGGTGGCGGAGGTCGAGGCGTGGATCGTCCGCGACGGCGTGTCCGTCGCGGTGGCCGCGGTCAACGGCCCGGCGTCGGTGGTGGTGTCCGGGGACGGCGCGGCACTGGACGCATGGGCGTCCACACTGGACTCCGCTGGGGTCAGGGTGCGCCGGATCGCGGTCGACTACGCCTCCCATTCCCCTGCGGTCGAAGGGGTGCGCCCGGCGGTGCTCGCCGCGGCGTCGGAGATCAGCCCCGCCGCCGCGCGGGTGCCGTTCTTCTCCACGGTCACCGGCGACTGGCTGGACACCTCCGGCATGGACGCGGGCTACTGGTACCGGAACCTGCGCGAGACCGTCCGCTTCGCCGAGGCCACGAGGGCCCTGGTCGGGCAGGGCTTCACCGCGTTCGTCGAGGTGAGCCCGCACCCGGTGCTGACCGTCGGCGTCGAGCAGTCCGGCGAGGCCGAGGGCAGCGCCGTCACCGCCGTCGGCACGCTGCGCCGCGACGACGGCGGCCGGGACCGGCTGCTCACCGCCGCCGCCGAGCTGTTCGCCGCGGGCGTCCCCATCGACTGGGCCGGGCAGTTCCCCGCCACCGGCCGCGTCGAGCTGCCGACCTACCCGTTCCAGCGGCAGCGGCTGTGGCTGGACTCGGCGGTGGACTCCGCCGACCTGTCCGCCGCGGGCCTGCGCCCGGCCGGGCACCCGCTGCTGAGCGCGGTGGTCGAGCTGGCGGGCTCCGACGGCGCGGTGTTCACCGGCGGTGTCGCGCTCGCCGACCACCCGTGGCTCGCCGACCACACCCTGGGCGACTCGGTCGTGCTGCCCGCCACCGCGTTCCTCGACCTCGCGCTGCACGCCGGCGCCCACACCGGCCGCGACCGGGTCGAGGCGCTGTCGGTGCACACGCCGCTGGTCCTGCCCGGCGACGGCGCGGTGAGCCTGCGCGTCGAGGCCGTCGCGGGCGCGTTCGGGGTGTACTCGCGGACCGGCGACGACGGACCGTGGACGCGGCACGCCACCGGCCAGCTGACCGAGGCCGGGCCGGGGACCGCGGCGGCGGAGCCGCTCGGCGGGAACGTCGTCACCGAGGTCGCCTTGCCCGACGGGGTCGACGCGGCGGGGTACCTGCTGCACCCGGCGCTGCTCGCCCGGGTCGGGGTCGAGGCGTCCGGGGACGAGACCCTGCTGCCGTGGTCGTGGACCGGCGTGGTGGTCGGGGTGTCGGGGGCCAGGAGCCTGCGGGTGCGGACAACCAGCACGGGGGAGGGCGCCTTCGCGCTGGAGGCCACCGACGCCGACGGCCGCGTGGTGCTCGCGGCGGACTCGGTCGCCCTGCGGCCCACGGTGCTCGAGCGCACCGCCGTGTCCCTGCACGCCGTGGACTGGGTTCCCCTGCGGCCGGTCGACCCGAGCCCGCCGCGCTGGGCGACGTGGGACAGCATGTCCGAAGTGGACACGCCGGTTCCCGGTGTGGTCGTCCTCCCGATCGAGGTCGAGGACGGCGGCGATCCGGTCGCCGCCGCCCGCGACACCGCCGGGCGCGCCCTCGCGGCGGTGCGCGACTGGCTGGCCGACGACCGCTTCGCCGCCTCCCGGCTGGTCGTGCTCACCTCCGGCGCGGTCGCGCCGCCGGGGTCGGCGCCCCCCGTGCCCGCCCTCGCGCCGGTCTGGGGCCTGGTGCGGGCCGCGCAGGCCGAGCACCCCGACCGCTTCACCCTGGTGGACGCCGCCCCCGAGGACCGCTCCGTCGCGCTGGCCGCCGCCGTCGCCTCGGGCGAGCCGCGGCTGGCCCACCGCGCGGGCACGACGTGGGCGCCCCGCCTGGTCCGCAGGCCCGGAACCGGCGAGGCTGCCGCGCCCGACCCGGACGGCACCGTCCTGGTCACCGGCGCGACCGGCGGCCTCGGCGCGCTGATCGCCCGTCACCTGGTGGTCGGGCACGGCGTGCGGCACCTGCTGCTGACCAGCCGCCGCGGCCCCGCCGCGCCGGGAGCCGACGCGCTGGTCGCCGAGCTGTCCGAGCTGGGGGCACGGGTGTCCCTCCTCGCCTGCGACACCGCCGACCGCGACGCGGTGGAGCGGCTGCTGGCCACCGTGCCCGCCGAGCACCCGCTGACCGGGGTCGTGCACACCGCGGGCGTGCTGGACGACGGCACCGTGCAGGCGCTCACCCCGGAGCGGCTCGACGCGGTCATGCGGCCCAAGGTGGACGCGGCCTGGCACCTGCACGAGCTGACCGCGGACGCGGACCTGGCCTGGTTCGTGCTGTTCTCCTCCGTGGCGGGCACCGTCGGCGGCGCGGGTCAGGCGAACTACGCCGCGGCCAACGCCTTCCTCGACGCCCTCGCCGAGCACCGCGCCGCGGCGGGCCTGCCCGCCCAGTCGCAGGCGTGGGGCCTGTGGGCCGAGCGCAGCGCCCTCACCGCCGACCTCGACGCGGTCGACCGGCGGCGGCTGGGCCGCTCGGGCATCGTGCCGATGGCCGCGGACGAGGGGCTCGCCCTCTTCGACGCCGCCCTGCGCGACGGCGGCGCGACGGTGGCCCCGGTCCGGCTGGACCTCGCCGCGGTGCGCGCGGGCGAGGAGGTGCCGCACGTGCTGCGCGGCCTGGTGCGCGCGCCGCTGCGCCGGGCGGGCGCGGAGTCGCCGCTGCTGGAGCGGCTGCGCGGCCTCGACGGGACCGGGCAGCGCGAGGCGCTGCGGGAACTGGTGCTCGACCAGGCCGCCGCGGTGCTGGGCCACGACTCCGCGGGCGCGATCAGCGGCGAGCGGGCCTTCCGGGAACTGGGCTTCGACTCGCTGACCGCCGTCGAGCTGCGCAACCGGCTCGCCACGGCGACTGGCCTGCGGCTGCCCACGACCACCGTCTTCGACCACCCGACCCCGTCCGGCCTCGCCGAGCACCTGCGCGGGCTGCTGCTCGGCCGCGCGGACACCGCCGTCGCCCCGGCCGCCCCCCTCGGCGCGGTGGACGAACCGATCGCGATCGTGGCGATGGGCTGCCGCTTCCCCGGCGACGCCGCCACCCCGGAGGCGTTCTGGGAGCTGCTGCGCGCGGGCGGGCACGCCGCCTCGGCGTTCCCGACCGACCGCGGCTGGGACCTCGACGCGCTGTTCGACCCGGACCCCCAGCGCCCGGGCCGCAGCTCCGTGCGCGAGGGCGGCTTCCTGCCCGACGCCGACGGGTTCGACGCGGCGTTCTTCGGGATCTCGCCGCGTGAGGCGTTGGCGATGGATCCGCAGCAGCGGTTGCTGCTGGAGGTGTCGTGGGAGGTGTTCGAGCGGGCCGGGATCGACCCGGACTCGCTGCGCGGCAGCCCGACCGGGGTGTTCGTCGGCACCAACGGGCAGGACTACGGCAGCGGGCTCGACCACGTGCCCGACGGCGCCGAGGGCTACCTGCTGACCGGCGGCGCGGGCAGCGTGCTGTCCGGCCGCCTGTCCTATGTGTTCGGTCTGGAGGGACCGGCGGTCACGGTGGACACGGCGTGCTCGGCCTCGCTGGTGGGCATCCACCTGGCTGCGCGGGCGCTGCGGTCCGGGGAGTGCTCGCTGGCGCTGGCGGGCGGGGTCACGGTGATGGCGACGCCCAGCACGTTCGTGGAGTTCTCCCGCCAGCGCGGTCTCGCGCCGGACGCCCGGTGCAAGGCGTTCGCCGGCGCGGCGGACGGGACGAGCTGGTCGGAGGGCGTGGGGGTGCTGCTGCTGGAGCGGCTGTCCGACGCGCGCCGCAACGGCCACCGCGTGCTGGCCACGGTGCGGGGGTCGGCGGTCAACCAGGACGGGGCGTCCAACGGGCTGACCGCGCCGAACGGGCCGTCGCAGCAGCGGGTGATCCGCGCGGCGCTGGCCTCGGCCGGCCTGGCCGCGCGGGACGTCGACGCCGTCGAGGCGCACGGCACCGGGACCCGGCTCGGCGACCCGATCGAGGCGCAGGCGCTGCTGGCGACCTACGGGCAGGACCGCGTCGAGCCGCTGTGGCTCGGGTCGGTGAAGTCCAACATCGGGCACACGCAGGCGGCGGCGGGGGTCGCCGGGGTGATCAAGATGGTGATGGCGATGCGGCACGGCGTGCTGCCCAAGACGCTGCACGTGGACGAGCCGACGCCGCACGTGGACTGGGAGGCGGGCGCGGTGTCGCTGCTGACCGGGGAGACGGCGTGGCCGGAGACGGGCCGCCCGCGCCGGGCCGGGGTGTCCTCGTTCGGCGTCAGTGGGACCAACGCGCACGTCATCCTCGAACAGCCCGACTCTGAGCCTGCCGCACCCGCCGCCGAGGACGACGGCGGTGTGGTGCCGTGGGTGCTGTCGGCGCGCAGCGAGGCCGCGCTCCGGGCGCAGGCCGAGCGGCTGCGCGCGTTCGCCGAGCGCGAGCCCGACGCGGGCGCGCGCGACATCGCCGCCGCCCTGGGCGCTCGCGCGGTGCACGAGCACCGCGCGGTCGCCCTCGGCGCGAGCCGGGCCGAACTGCTGGCCGGGCTCGGCGGGCCGGTGACCGGGCGGGCGTCCGGGCGGCCCAAGCTGGCGCTGCTGTTCAGCGGGCAGGGCAGCCAGCACGCGGGCATGGGCCGCGACCTCAGCGCGGCGTACCCGGTGTTCCGCGACGCCCTCGCCGAGGTGTGCGCCGCCTTCGACGGCCTGCTGCCGCACCCGCTGCGCCCGGTCATGTCCGATGTGGACGGTGAGGCGGCCGGGCTGCTGGACCGCACCGAGTTCACCCAGCCTGCGCTGTTCGCCTTCGAGGTCGCGCTGACGGCGCTGCTGCGCTCCTGGGGCGTGGAACCGGACTACCTCATCGGCCACTCGGTCGGCGAGCTGGCCGCCGCGCACGTGGCCGGGGTGCTCACCCTCGCCGACGCCTGCGCGCTCGTCGCCGCCCGCGCCCGGCTGATGCAGGGGCTGCCGGAGGGCGCCATGGCCGCGCTGCCCGCAGCCGAGGCCGAGGTCGCCGCCTCGCTGGCCGAGATCGGCGGCCAGGTCGACATCGCGGCGGTGAACGGGCCGGCGTCCACGGTGGTCTCCGGCGACCCCGACGCCGTCGCCGAGGTCGCCGCGCACTGGCGCGGGCGCGGGCGCGAACCGCGCGCCCTGCGGGTGCGCCGCGCGTTCCACTCCGCGCACGTCGACGCCGTGCGCGAGGACCTGCTGCGGGTCGCCGCCGCCGTCTCCTACGGCCGGGCGCGCGTCCCGGTGGTGTCGAACGTGACCGGCGCGGTCATCGACCCGGAGCGGCTGCGCGACCCGGGCTACTGGGTCGAGCACGCGCGCGGCCGGGTCCGCTTCCACGACGGGGTCAGGGACCTGCTCGACCGCGGCGTCACCGCGTTCCTGGAAGTCGGTCCGGGCGGCGCGCTCACCACGATGACGCGAGCCGCCGCCGAGGATCGCGACCTCAACGCTGACCCGGGCACTGACTCGGGTGCCGTCGTGGTGGCGGCGGTGCGGCGGGATCAGCCGGAGGCGCGGACGCTGACCGAGGCGGCGGCGGCGCTGTTCGTGCGCGGCACCCCCGTCGACTGGGCCGCGGTGCGGGGCGGTCCGGGCGCGGGCGGTGTGGACCTGCCGACGTACCCCTTCCAGCACGAGCGCTTCTGGCTGGGCCGCTCCGGCGGGCGCGGGCCGACCGGGCTGGAGTCGGTCGGGCTGCGCCCCTCCGGGCACCCGCTGCTCGGCGCGGCGCTCGGCCTGGCCAGGGACGGCGGGACCGTCGCCACCGGCGCGGTGTCGGTCCAGAGCCACCCGTGGCTGGCCGACCACGTCGTGCGCGGCCGGGTCCTCTTCCCCGCCGCCGCGTTCCTGGAGATGGCCGCGCACCTGGGCGCGGAGACCGGCTGCGAGCGGGTGGCCGAGGCGGTCATCGAGGCCCCGCTGGTGCTCGACCAGCGCGGCACGACGGCGCTGCAGGCGACGGTGGGCGAGCCGGGCGCCGACGGCGGGCGGGCGTTCGCGATCCACTCCCGCGACGCCGCCGGGTCGTCGGCCTGGACCCGGCACGTCAGCGGCGTGCTCGCCCCGGACCCCGCCGGAACGCCCGCCGTCGAGGAAGGGCCCTGGCCTCCCTCGGACGCGGAGACGATCGCCGTGGACGAGCTGTACGAGTGGTTCGCGGGGACCGGATTCCGGTACGGCCCGCTGTTCCAGGGCGTGCGCGCGGCGTGGCGGCGCGGCGAGGAGGTGTTCGGCGAGGTGGCACTGCCCGGGGACGCCGACCGGTTCGGCCTGCACCCGGCGCTGCTGGACGCGGCGATGCAGCTCATGGCCCTGACCGACCTGCCCGGCGTCGACCGGGGCGTGCTGCCCTTCACCTGGGGCGGGGTGCGGGTCCACCGGAGCGGCGCGACCCGGCTGCGCGTGCGGGTGAGCCGCACCGGTCAGGACACCGTCGCGCTGGCCGCCGCCGACGAGACCGGGGCGCCGGTCGTCACCGCGGCGGAACTGGTCATGCGGCCCGTGCCCGAGCGGCTTTCCCCGGAAGGCGCGGGCGAGCTGCACGGGGTGGCCTGGATGGCGGCGCCGGACGGGCGGCTCGCGGGCACCCGGGTGTCCGTCGGCGACCTCGGCACCGGCGAGCCCGCCGACCACCCCGACCTGGCGTCGCTGTCGGCCGCGGACGCCCCGGTGCCCGACGTCGTCGTGGTCGCCTGCCCGAGCGCCCCACCGGGGACCGGGCTGGCCGACGCCGCGCTGGAGGTCACCGGCCGGGTGCTGGAGCTGGTGCGGGCCTGGCTCGCCGAGGACCGGCTCGCCGAGGCGCGACTCGTCGTGCTGACCCGCTCGGCGGTGGCCACCGGTCGCGAGCAGGCCGAGCTGGACCTGGCGCAGGCCCCCGCCTGGGGGCTGCTGCGCTCCGCGCAGACCGAGCACCCCGGCCGGTTCGCGCTGGTGGACCTGGACGAGCACCCCGCCTCGGCCGTCGCGCTCGACGCTGCGCTGGCCGCCGGGGAAGACCAGGTGGCCGTCCGCTCAGGCGACGTGCTGGTGCCGCGCCTGGTGCGCAGGCCCAGCCCGCCGGTGGCGGGTATCGCGCCGATCGAGGGCACCGCGCTGGTCACCGGCGCCACCGGCACCCTGGGCCGGGCCGTGGCCCGCCACCTGGTGGCCGAGCACGGCGCGCGGCGGCTGCTGCTGCTCAGCCGCGGCGGGCCCGCCGCCCCCGGCGGGTCCGAGCTGGTGGCCGAGCTGACCGCCGCGGGCGCGGCGGTGTCGCTGGTGGCCTGCGACGTCGCCGACCGCGACGCGCTCGCCGCCGTGCTGGCGGGCATCCCGGCCGAGCACCCGCTGACCACCGTCGTGCACACCGCCGGGGTGCTGGCCGACGCGGTCGTGGGCTCGCTGACCCCGGGGCGGATCGCGGAGGTGTTCGCGCCCAAGGTCCGCGGCGCGCTCAACCTGCACGAGCTGACCAGGCAGGCGGACCTGGCGCACTTCGCGCTGTTCTCCTCGGTCGCGGGCATCGTCGGGTCGGCGGGCCAGGGCAACTACGCCGCCGCCAACGCCTTCCTCGACGCCCTCGCCCAGCAGCGCGCCCGGCAGGGGCTGCCCGCGGTGTCGCTGGCCTGGGGCCTGTGGGCCGAGGACAGCGGCATGACCGCCGACCTCGCCGCCGCCGACCGCCGCCGCATCGCCGCCACCGGGGTCGTCCCGCTGTCTACAGAGGACAACCTCGCGCTGTTCGACGCCGCTGCCGCCGCGGGCGAGCCGCTGCTGGTCCCGGCCAGGCTGCACCCGCCCGCCGGGCGTGCGCTGTTCCAGCGGCTCGCCCGCCCGGCGCAGCGGCCCGCGCGTCCCGCCGCGCGGGCGCAGGCGTGGCCGGACAGGCTGGCGGGCAAGTCCGACGCCGAGCGGCGCAAGCTGCTGGTGGAGCTGGTGTGCGCGGAGGCGGCGGCGGTCCTCGGGCACGCCGACGCCCGTGCCGTCGCCCCCGACCGCGGCCTGCTCGACTCCGGCTTCGACTCGCTCACCGCCGTCGAACTGCGCAACCGCCTCGGCGAGCGCACCGGCCTGCGGCTGCACGCCACGCTGCTCTTCGACTACCCGACACCCACCCTCGTCGCCGGGCACCTGCTGGAGCGGCTCGCGCCGGAGCCGGGCGCGGCCACCGCGCCCGTGCTGGCCGAGATCGACCGCCTCCGGTCGAGCCTGACGGCACTGGGTGGCTCCGGCGCGGGCGGCACCGACCCCGCCGATCCCGCTGCCACCGCCGAGATCGGCGAGCGGCTGCGCGAGCTGGTGCGGCTCTGGCAGGACACCGCCGGTGGCCCGGCCGAGGACGCCGAGCCCGGCGCGCTCGGCTCCGCGAGCGACGAAGAGATGTTCGACCTGATCAGCAAGCGCTTCGGAATCTCCTGACCCCCGCCCGTCCCTCCCGTTCTGGAGAGCTCTCCCATGTCGAACGAAGACAAGCTCCGGTACTTCCTCAAGCGCGTCACGGCCGACCTGGACGCGGCGCACGAGAAGCTCCGCAGGATCGAGGAGTCCGACACCGAGCCGATCGCCATCGTGGCGATGGGCTGCCGCTACCCCGGCGGGGTCCGCACCCCGGAGGACCTGTGGGACCTCGTCGCCGAGGAGCGCGACGAGATCTCCGGCTTCCCCACCGACCGCGGCTGGGACCTGGCGGGCCTCTACGACCCGGACCCCGAGCGCCGGGGCACCTCCTACACCCGCGAGGGCGGCTTCCTGCACGAGGCCGCCGAGTTCGACCCGGCGTTCTTCGGCATCTCCCCGCGCGAGGCCATGGCCACCGACCCGCAGCAGCGCATGCTGCTGGAGGTGTCCTGGGAGGCCTTCGAGCGGGCGGGCATCGACCCGTCCGGGCTCGGCGGCAGCCGCACCGGGGTCTACGTCGGCGTGATGTACAACGACTACGCCTCGCGCATGCACACCGTGCCCGAGGCGTTCGAGGGCAGCATCGTCAACGGCTCGGCGGCCAGTATCGCCTCCGGCCGGGTGTCCTATGTGTTCGGTCTTGAGGGCCCGGCGGTCACGGTGGACACCGCGTGCTCGTCGTCGCTGGTCGGCGTGCACCTGGCGGTGCGGGCGCTGCGGGCGGGCGAGTGCTCGCTGGCGCTGGCGGGCGGGGTGACGGTGATGGCCACGCCGGGGCTGTTCGTGGAGTTCTCCCGGCAGCGCGGGCTCGCCCCGGACGGGCGCTGCAAGTCCTTCGCCGGGGCGGCCGACGGCACCGGCTGGTCGGAGGGCGTGGGGATGCTGCTGCTGGAGAAGCTCTCCGACGCACGCCGCAACGGCCGCCGGGTGCTGGGCGTCATCCGCGGGTCGGCGGTCAACCAGGACGGCGCGAGCAGCGGGCTGACCGCGCCGAACGGGCCCTCGCAGCAGCGGGTGATCCGCGCGGCGCTGGCGGGGGCGAAGCTCAGCGCCCGCGACGTCGACGCCGTGGAGGCGCACGGCACCGGCACCCGTCTCGGCGACCCGATCGAGGCCCAGGCGCTGCTGGCCACCTACGGCCAGGACCGCGGCGAGGACCCGCTGTGGCTGGGCTCGATCAAGTCCAACATCGGGCACTCGCAGGCCGCCGCCGGGGTCGCCGGGATCATCAAGATGGTCATGGCGATGCGCCACGGCGTGCTGCCCAGGACCCTGCACGTGGACGAGCCGACGCCGCACGTGGACTGGGAGGCGGGCGCGGTGTCGCTGCTGACCGAGTCCCGCCCCTGGCCGGAGACCGGCCGCCCGCGCCGGGCCGGGGTCTCCTCGTTCGGCGTCAGCGGGACCAACGCGCACGTGATCGTCGAGCAGGCGCCCGCCGAGGAGCCCGCCGCCGATGCCGTTCCCGCCCCCGCGTCCGTCGCGTGGGTGCTGTCGGGCCGAAGTGACGCGGCGTTGCGCGAACAGGCCGTCCGGCTGCGCGAGTACGCCGCGTCGCGGCCGGGAGTGGGCGTGGTGGAGATCGGCGCGTCGCTGGCCCGTGCCCGCGCGGTGCACGACCACCGCGCCGTCGTGGTCGGCGCGGACCGGGACGCGCTGCTCGCCGGGTTGCAGGCCCTCTCGGACGGCGCGGAGCCGGTCGGGGCGCGGGTGGCTTCCGGTGTCGCGGCCGGTGAGCCGCGGGTGGTGTTCGTGTTCCCGGGGCAGGGGTCGCAGTGGGCGGGCATGGCGGGAGAATTGCTGGAGTCCTCGCCGGTGTTCGCCGAGCGGTTCGGCGAGTGTGAGGCGGCGTTGCGGCCGTGGGTCGACTGGTCGGTCCGCGAGGCCGTGACCAGTGCTGATCCGGCCGCGCTCGACCGCGTGGATGTGGTGCAGCCCGCGTTGTTCGCGATGATGGTGTCGCTGGCGGCGGTGTGGCGCTCCCACGGTGTCGAACCCGCCGCCGTGATCGGGCACTCGCAGGGGGAGATCGCCGCGGCGGTGGTGTCGGGGGCGCTGTCGCTGGCCGACGGCGCGCGCCTGGTGGCGCTGCGGTCGCGGGCGATCGCCGAGCACCTGGCCGGGCCGGGCGGGATGCTGTCGGTGGCGGCCTCCGCCGAGCAGGTCGAGGCGTGGATCGCCCGCGACGGCGTGTCCGTCGCGGTGGCCGCGGTCAACGGCCCGGCGTCGGTGGTGGTGTCCGGCGACGGCGCGGCACTGGACGCATGGGCGTCTACATTAGACTTAGCCGGCGTTCGGGTACGGCGGATCGCGGTGGACTACGCCTCGCATTCTCCCGCCGTGGAGGGCATCCGGGAGCAGGTCCTGGCCGCCGCCGACGGCGTGCGGCCCCAGGCGCCCCGGATTCCGTTCCACTCGACGGTGACCGGCGACTGGGTCGACTCCGCGCGCCTGGACGCGTCCTACTGGTTCGCGAACCTGCGCGAGCCGGTGCGCTTCGCCGAGGGCGTCGAGGCGCTGCTGCGCCAGGGCCACACCGCGTTCGTCGAGGTCAGCCCGCACCCGGTGCTGGCCATCGGGATCGAGCAGACCGGCGAGGCGGCCGGGACCGACGTCGCCGTGATCGGCACCCTGCGCCGCGACGACGGCGGGGCGCAGCGGCTCTTGGCCGCCGCGGGCGAGCTGTTCGCCGCGGGCGGGGCACTCGACTGGGCCGGGCTGTTCCCCGCCCTGCCCGCCGTCGACCTGCCCACCTACCCGTTCCAGCGGCAGCGCTACTGGCTCGACGTGCCCGCCAGGACCGGCGACGTCACCGCGGCCGGCCTCACCGCCGCCGACCACCCGCTGCTCGGCGCGGCCGTCGCCCTCGCCGACGGCGACGGGCTGCTGTTCACCGGCAGGCTGTCGGCGGCCACCCACCCGTGGCTGGCCGACCACGCCGTCGCGGGCACCGCGATCCTGCCCGCCACCGCCTTCCTCGAACTCGCCTTCCACACCAGCCACCACCTCGGTTTCCACCAGGGTTTCCACCAGGTCGAGGACCTGGCGCTGGAGGCCCCGCTGGTGCTGGCCGCCGACGCCGCCGCCGTCGTGCAGGTGGCCGTCGGCGCGCCGGACGACTCCGGGCGCCGCTCGGTCGCGGTGCACTCCCAGCCCGCCGACGCCGCCTTCGACGACCCGTGGACCCGGCACGCCGCGGGCGTGCTCGCCCCGAGGCCCCCGGCGTCCGTCGCCGCGTCCGCCCAGGGTTCGTCCGCCCAGGGTTCGTCCGCCCAGTGGCCGTCCGCCCAGTGGCCGCCTGCCGGCGCCGAGCCGGTCGACCTGACCGGGCTCTACGGACGCCTCGCCGACGTCGGCTTCGCCTACGGCCCGGCGTTCCAGGGCCTGCGCGCGGTGTGGCGGCGCGGCGCGGAGGTGTTCGCCGAGGTCGCGCTGCCGGAGGAGCACCGGGCCGAGGCCGCTGCCTACGGCCTGCACCCGGCGCTGCTCGACGCCGCGCTGCACGCCGTCGCGCTGCGCATGGCCGACCCGGACGCCACCGACGCGCCGCGCAGCCTGCCCTTCGCCTGGAACCGGGTCGACCTGCACGCCACGGGCGCCACCGACCTGCGGGTGCGCCTGCTGCCCGGCGACGGGGACGCCGTCTCGATCGAGGCCACCGACGCAGGCGGCGGCCCGGTGGTGTCGGTCGGCGCGCTCGCCATCCGCCCGCTGGAGGACGACCAGCTCCGCGCCGCGTCCGCGCGCGGCGGGCTCTACCGCGTCGAGTGGACCGAGGTCGCCGAGGCAGCGGGGTCCACCGCGGACTGGATCACCGTGGGTGACGGCGGGCAGCATCCCGACTTCGCCGCGCTGGCAACGAGCCTGGCCGACGGCGCACCCGTTCCGCCGGTCGTGGTCGCCGTCGCGCCGGCCGGCGCGCCCGCCGAGGTCGTGTCCGCGGTGCTGGCCACCGCTCAGCGGTGGCTGGCCGACGAGCGCTTCGCCGACGGCCGCCTGCTGGTGGTGACCCGCGAGGCGGCCACCGTCCGCCCCGGGGAGGCCGTGGACCCGGCGCAGGCCGCGGCCTGGGGCCTGCTGCGCTCGGCGCAGTCGGAGAACCCCGGCCGGATCACCCTGCTGGACCGCGACGGGCACGACGACCTCGCCGCCCTCGCCGCCGCCACTGCCGAGTCCACTGAGGACCAGCTCGCCGTCCGGAACGGCGCGCTGTTCGCGCCGCGCCTGGCGAAGGCCCAGCCCACCGCCTTCGACGGGCTCGCCCCCGAGGGCACCGTGCTGATCACCGGTGGCACCGGGGCGATCGGCGCGGCCGTCGCCGGGCACCTGGCGCGCGCGCACGGCGTGCGCCACCTGCTGCTGCTGAGCCGCACCGGCCCGGACGCCCCCGGCGCGGCCGACCTGGTGGCGGAGCTGGCCGACCTCGGCGCGAGCGCCACCGTCGTGGCCTGCGACGCCGCCGACCGCGACGCGCTCGCCGCCGTGCTCGCCGACGTCCCCGCCGCGCACCCGCTGACCGCGGTCGTGCACTCGGCGGGCGTGCTGGACGACGGCGTCATCGCCGCGCTGACCCCGCAGCGGGTCGAGCGGGTGTTCCGGCCCAAGGTCGAGGCCGCCCTCGCCCTGCACGAGCTGACCCGCGAGCTGGACCTGGCCGCGTTCGTGCTGTTCTCCTCGGCCGCGGCCACCCTCGGCGCGCCGGGGCAGGGCAACTACGCCGCCGCCAACGCCCACCTCGACGCCCTCGCCGCGCACCGCCGCGCCCTCGGCCTGCCCGCCGTGGCGCTGGCCTGGGGCTTCTGGGCCGAGCGCGGCGGCATGACCGGGCACCTGGACGACGCCGACCTGCGGCGGATGGCCCGCGGCGGGATCACGCCGCTGGAGTCCGCCGACGCCCTCGCCCTGTTCGACGCCGCCCTGGCCGCCGATGACGCCGCGGTGCTGCCCATGGGGCTCGACGTCGCCGCGCTGCGTGCCTCGATCGGCGCGGGCCCCGTCCCGTCGCTGCTGCGCGGGCTGGTGCGCGCGCGGGCCCGCTCGGCGGCGGGACCGGCGCGCGAGTCCTCGGCGTTCGCCGCCCGGCTCGCCGTGCTGACCCGCGACGAGCAGGACCGCGCGCTGCTGGACCTCATCCGCGCGCAGGTCGCGGGCGTGCTCGGGCACGGCTCGGTGGACGCCGTCGCCGAGCGGCGCTCCTTCAAGGACTTGGGCTTCGACTCGCTGACCGCCGTCGAGCTGCGCAACCGGCTCGCCGCGGCCACCGGTCTGCGGCTGCCCGCGACCCTGGTGTTCGACCACCCCAGCGCCGAGGCGCTCGCCGGGCGGCTGCGCGCCGGCCTGCTCGACACCGCCCCCGCCGCCCCGGTGGCCGCGTCGTCCGCCGCGGCGGACGAGCCGATCGCCATCGTCGCGATGGGCTGCCGCTACCCGGGCGGGGTGCGCACGCCGGAGGACCTGTGGCGGGTGGTCGCCGAGGGCGGCGACGCCACCACCGACTTCCCCGCCGACCGCGGCTGGGACGTCGAGGCGCTGCACGACCCGGACGCCGAGACCCGCGGCACCAGCTACACCCGACGGGGCGGCTTCCTGCACGACGCGGCCGAGTTCGACCCGGGGTTCTTCGGGATCTCGCCGCGTGAGGCGTTGGCGATGGATCCGCAGCAGCGGTTGCTGCTGGAGGTGTCGTGGGAGGTGTTCGAGCGGGCCGGGATCGACCCGGATTCCCTGCGCGGCAGCCCGACCGGCGTGTTCGCCGGGGTCATGTACCGCGACTACGCCGACCGGCCCGGCGAGGTGTCCGAGGACGTCGAGGGCTTCCTCGGCATGGGCAACTCGGCGAGCGTGCTCTCCGGCCGGGTGTCCTATGTGTTCGGCCTGGAGGGACCGGCGGTCACGGTGGACACGGCGTGCTCGTCGTCGCTGGTGGGCATCCACCTCGCGGCGCAGGCGCTGCGGTCGGGGGAGTGCTCGCTGGCGCTGGCGGGCGGGGTGACCGTGATGGCCACGCCGGGGCTGTTCATCGACTTCTCGCGCCAGCGCGGCCTGTCCCCGGACGGGCGCTGCAAGGCGTTCGCGGGCGCGGCCGACGGCGCGGGCTTCGCCGAGGGCGTCGGCGTGGTGCTGCTGGAGCGGCTCTCCGACGCGCTGCGCAACGGCCACCAGGTGCTGGGGCTGGTCCGCGGGTCGGCGGTGAACCAGGACGGGGCGTCCAACGGGCTCTCCGCCCCGAACGGGCCCTCGCAGCAGCGGGTCATCCGCGCCGCGCTGGCCGCGGGCGGCCTGGCCCCCCGCGACGTCGACGCCGTCGAGGCGCACGGCACCGGCACCACGCTCGGCGACCCGATCGAGGCGCAGGCGCTGCTGGCGACCTACGGGCAGGACCGCGACGAGCCGCTGCGGCTCGGGTCGGTCAAGTCCAACATCGGCCACACCCAGGCCGCCGCGGGCGTCGCCGGGGTCATCAAGATGGTGATGGCGATGCGCCACGGCGTGCTGCCCAGGACCCTGCACATCGACGAGCCCACCCCGCACGTGGACTGGACCGAGGGCGCGGTGTCGCTGCTCACCGAGGACACCGCCTGGCCGGAGACGGGCCGCCCGCGCCGGGCCGGGGTGTCCTCGTTCGGCGTCAGCGGGACCAACGCGCATGTGATCGTGGAGCAGGCTCCCCCGGCCGAGTCCCCGGCCGCGCCCGCCGAGGTCGTCGGCGGCGTCGTGCCGTGGGTGCTCTCCGCGCGCGGCGACGCCGCGCTGCGGGCGCGGGCCGAGCAGGTGGCGGACTTCGCGCGGCGCAACCCCGAGGTCGCCGCCGCCGACATCGGCGCGGCCCTGGCCGGTGCGCGCGCCGCGCACGAGCACCGCGCCGTCGTCGTCGGCTCCACCCGCGAGGACCTGCTCGACGGCCTGGCCGCAGTGGTGTCGGCAGGCTCGGACACGGCGGCGGTGGCGGGTGCGCCGCGCGTGGTGTGGGTGTTCCCCGGGCAGGGGGCGCAGTGGACGGGCATGGCCCGCGAGCTGCTGGCGTCCTCGCCCGCCTTCGCCGAGCGGCTCGCCGAGTGCGAGCTGGCGCTGCGGCCGTGGGTGTCCTGGTCGCTGCGCGAGGTGGTCACCGCCGAGGACCCGGCGGCGCTGGAGCCGGTCGACGTCGTGCAGCCCGCGCTGTTCTCGGTCATGGTGTCGCTGGCCGCCGCCTGGCGGGCGCTGGGCGTCGAGCCCGCGGCGGTGATCGGGCACTCGCAGGGCGAGATCGCCGCGGCCGTGGTGTCCGGCGCGCTGTCGCTGGCCGACGGCGCGCGGGTGGTGGCGCTGCGGTCGCGGGCGATCGCCGAGCACCTGGCCGGGCCGGGCGGGATGCTGTCGGTCGCGGCGGGCGTGGACGAGGTCCGCTCGTGGCTGGCCCGCGACGGGGCGGACCTGGCCGTCGCGGCCGTCAACGGGCCCGCGTCGGTGGTGGTCTCCGGCGACGGCGCGGCGCTGGACGCGTGGGCGTCCACTCTGGACGCCCAGGGTGTCCGGGTGCGGCGGATCGCGGTGGACTACGCCTCGCACTCCCCGGCGGTGGAGGGCATCCGGGAGCAGGTTCTCGCCGCCGCCGAGGACATCTCGCCGGTCGCGGCGGCGACCCCCTTCTACTCCACTGTGGTCGCTGGCTGGCTGGACACCGAGCGCATGGGCGCGGACTACTGGTTCCAGAACCTGCGCGAGCGGGTGCGCTTCGCCGAGGGCGTCGACGCCCTGGTGCGCGAGGGATTCACCGCGTTCGCGGAGATCAGCCCGCACCCGGTGCTCACCACCAGCGTCGAGCAGGCGGGCGAGGCGGCGGGCGTCGCGCTGACCGTCGCGGGCAGCCTGCGCCGCGACGACGGCGGAGCCGCCCGGCTGCTGACCTCGGCGGGCGAGCTGTTCGCCGCCGGGGTCGCGGTGGACTGGGCCGGGCAGTTCAGCGGCGGTGTCCGCCTCGACCTGCCCACCTACCCGTTCCAGCGGCAGCGCTACTGGCTGGAGGGCGGCGCGGGCACGGCGGACGTGTCCTCGGCCGGTCTGGGCAGCGCCGAGCACCCGCTGCTGGGCGCGGTGGTCGGCCTCGCCGACGGCGACGGCCTGCTGTTCACCGGGCGGCTGTCGGTGGCCACGCACCCGTGGCTGGCCGACCACACCGTGGACGGTGTCATCCAGCTGCCCGCGACGGTGTTCCTGGAACTCGCGGCACGGGCGGGCGCGCACGTCGAGCGGCTGTCCGTGGACACCCCGCTGGTGCTGCCCGAGCAGGGCGCGGTGCTGGTGCAGATGGTGGCCGAGGCCCCCGACGCCGCGGGCCGCCGCGCGCTGCGGCTGCACGCCCGCGACGCCGACGCCGAGGGCGGGTGGACGCGGCACGCCACCGCCGTGGTCGCCGACGTGCTCCCGGCCGCGGGCTTCGACCTGGCCGAGTGGCCGCCCGCCGACGCCGAGCCGCTGGACGCCGAGGACCTCTACGAGCGCTACGCCGAGGCCGGGCTCCGGCACGGGCAGGCGTTCCAGGGACTGACCACGGCGTGGCGGCGCGGTCAGGAGGTCTTCGCCGAAGTCTGCCTCCCGGACGACCTGCACGGCGACGCCGCCGCCTTCGGCCTGCACCCCGCGCTGCTGGACGCCGCGCTGCACGCCACCGGTCTCGCGGCGCCGGAGGCCGTCGCGGAGCGGCGGCTGCCGGCGGCGTTCACCGGTGTCTCCCGCTACGCCGAGGGAGCCGCGCACCTGCGGGTCCGCTGGACGCCGACCCCGCACGGCGAGGTCGCCGTCGCGGTAGCCGACGGCACCGGCGCGCCGGTCGCCCGCCTCGACGCGGTCACCCTGCGCCCGGCCCAGGCGGGCGCGGGCCCGGCCCGGCGGGGCTCGCTGTTCACCGTCAACTGGATCGACCTGCCCGCCTCGCCCGCCCCGGAGTCAGGCGAGTGGGCCGTGCTGGGCGCGGAGGGCAGCCAGGACGCCGGCGCCGTCGCCGAGGCCATCACCACGGCGGGCAGGCAGGTGCTGGGCTGGGGCGAGCTGGCCGACGCGCCGGAGTCCGACGTCCCCGCCGTGGTCATCGCACCATTCCTGTCCGATGTGGACTCTCTCGGCGCCCCGGGGGACGTGGTCGGCGCGGCGCGCGCGGTGACCCACCGCGCGCTGGAGCTGGTGCAGCGGTGGCTGGCCGACGACCGCTTCGCCGAGTCCCGCCTGGTGCTGCTCACCCGGGGCGCGGTGGACGCCGGCGACGGACTGGGCGTCGACGGGCTGGCCGCCGCCCCCGTGTGGGGCCTGCTGCGCTCGGCGCAGTCGGAGAACCCGGGCCGCTTCACCCTCGTCGACCTCGACCCCGCCGGAACCACCACGGGTCTGGTCGAGGCCGTGGCCTGCGGTGAGCCGCAGGTGGCCGCCCGAGCGGGGGGAACGCGCGTGCCGCGCCTGGTCCGCCGCGACCCGGAGCCCGCGAGCGGGCCGCTGTTCCGGGCGGGCGGCACGGTGCTGCTCACCGGCGCGACCGGCGGCCTCGGCGCGCTGCTGGCCCGCCACCTGGTCACCGAGCACGGGGTGCGGCACCTGCTGCTGACCAGCCGCAGCGGCCCGCAGGCCCCCGGCGCGGACGCCCTGGTGGCCGAGCTGGCCGAGCTGGGCGCGGAGGTGTCCCTGGCGGCCTGCGACGCCGCCGACCGCGACGCGGTCGCGGCGCTGCTGGCCGCCGTGCCCGCCGAGCACCCGCTGACCGGTGTCGTGCACACCGCGGGCGTGGTGGACGACGGCGTCATCGAGGCGCTGACCCCCGAGCGGGTGGACCGCGTCCTGCGCCCGAAGGTCGACGCGGCGTGGACGCTGCACGAGCTGACCGCCGAGGCCGACCTGAGCGCCTTCGTGCTGTTCTCCTCCTACTCCGGCACCCTCGGCAACCCCGGCCAGGGCAGCTACGCCGCGGCGAACACCTTCCTCAACGCCCTCGCCGAGCACCGGCGCGCCCAGGGGCTTCCGGCGCACGCGCTGGCGTGGGGCCTGTGGGCCGAGCGCAGCGGGATGACCGGCGCGCTGGACGAGGTCGACCTGCGGCGCATCTCCCGCGCCGGCGTCGGCCCGCTGTCCTCCGCCGACGGCCTGGCGCTGTTCGACGCCGCGGTGGCCGACGCGCCCGCCGTGGTCGCCGCGGTGCGCCTTGACCTGCCGGGCCTGCGGGCGCAGGCCAAGGCCGGGCTGGTGCCGCCGATGCTGCACGGCCTGGTCAAGGTCGCGGCCCGGCGCAGCGCGGCGGGGCGCTCGGGCGGGGACTCGGCGCTGGTCAGGCGCCTGCTCGGGCTCGCACCCGATGAGCAGGTCCGGGCGCTGGTCGAGGTGGTGCGCAGCGAGGCCGCCGCCGTGCTCGGGCACGCCGCGCCGGACGCGATCGCCGCGGGCCGGGCGTTCCGCGAGGTCGGCTTCGACTCGCTGACCGCCGTCGAGCTGCGCAACCGCCTCACCCGCGCCACCGGGCTCAAGCTGCCCACCACCGCGGTCTTCGACTACCCCACCCCGACCGCGCTGGCCGGGCACGTGCGCGACGAGCTGCTGGGCGCCCGCGACACCGGGCCGAAGCGCCAAGCCGCCGCCGCCACCGACGACGAGCCCATCGCCATCGTGGCGATGTCCTGCCGCTTCCCCGGCGGCGTGCGCTCGCCGGAGGACTACTGGGAGCTGGTGGCCAACGGTGGCGACGCCATGTCCGGCTTCCCGACCGACCGCGGCTGGGACCCCGACGGCGCGTTCGACCCGGACCCGACCCGCTCGGGCACGACCTACGTGCGCGAGGGCGGCTTCGTCCACGACTCCGACGAGTTCGACGCGGCCTTCTTCGGCATCTCCCCGCGCGAGGCGCTGGCCATGGACCCGCAGCAGCGGGTGCTGCTGGAGGCCTCGTGGGAGGTCTTCGAGCGCGCGGGCATCGACCCGGCGACCCTGCACGGCAGCCAGACCGGGGTGTTCGTCGGCTCCAACGGCCAGGACTACTCCGCGCTGCCGGTTCCCGAGGACCTGGAGATCTACCTGCTGACCAGCCGCGCGGCGAGCGTGGTCTCCGGCCGGGTGTCCTATGTGTTCGGTCTGGAGGGTCCGGCGGTCACGGTGGACACGGCGTGCTCGTCGTCGCTGGTGGCCACCCACCTGGCCGTGCAGTCGCTGCGCAGCGGCGAGTGCTCGCTGGCGGTGGCAGGCGGCGTGGTCGTGATGTCCACGATGAACGCCTTCATCGAGTTCAGCCGCCAGGGCGTGCTCGCCCCGGACGCGCGCTGCAAGCCCTTCGCCGAGGCCGCCGACGGCACCGGCTGGTCCGAGGGCGTGGGCGTGCTGCTGCTGGAGCGGCTCTCCGACGCCCGCCGCAACGGCCACCGCGTGCTCGCGGTGATCCGCGGCTCGGCGATCAACCAGGACGGCGCGTCCAACGGCATCTCCGCTCCCAACGGCCCCTCCCAGCAGCGGGTGGTGCGCGCGGCGCTGGCCAACGCGCGGCTGGAGCCCGGCGAGGTCGACGCCGTCGAGGCGCACGGCACCGGCACCAAGCTCGGCGACCCGATCGAGGCGCAGGCGCTGCTGGCCACCTACGGCCAGGACCGGCCCGACGACGAGCCGCTGTACCTGGGCTCGGTGAAGTCCAACATCGGCCACTCGCAGGGCGCTTCCGGTGTGGCCGGGCTGATCAAGATGGTGATGGCGATCCGCGACGGGCGGCTGCCCGGGACCCTGCACGTGGACAAGCCGACGTCGCACGTGGACTGGGACTCCGGCGCGGTGGAGCTGCTGACCGAGACCATCGACTGGCCCGAGCGCGGCCGTCCGCGCCGGGCGGGGGTGTCGTCCTTCGGCGTCAGCGGGACCAACGCGCACGTCATCGTGGAGCAGGCGCCCGCCGAGCCGCCGATCGTGTCCGAAGAGGACGCAGGAGGGGGAAGCGGCGCTCTGCCGTGGGTGCTCTCGGCCAAGAGCGGGCCCGCGCTGCGGGCGCAGGCCGAGCGGCTGGCGGAGTTCGTCCGGGAGAACCCGGCCCTGCGGCCCGCCGACGTCGGCGCGGCCCTGGCCACGGCCCGCGCCGCGCACGAGCACCGCGCCGTCGCCGTGGGCGCGACCCGCGAGGAGCTGCTGAGCGGCCTCGACGCGCTGGCCACCGGGGTCGGCGGGCCGGGCGCGGTCTTCGGCGGCGGAGCCGATGAGGTCGCCAGGGTCGTGTGGGTGTTCCCCGGGCAGGGCTCGCAGTGGCCGGGCATGGCCCGCGAACTGCTGGCGTCCTCGCCCGCCTTCGCCGAGCGCTTCGCCGAGTGCGAGCGGGCGCTGGCCGAGTGGACCGACTGGTCGCTGCGCGAGGCGGTCACCGCCGAGGACCCCGGCGCGCTCGACCGGGTCGACGTCGTGCAGCCCGCGCTGTTCGCGGTGATGGTGTCGCTGGCCGCGCTCTGGCGCTCCTCCGGGGTCGAGCCCGCGGCGGTGATCGGGCATTCGCAGGGCGAGATCGCCGCGGCGGTGGTCAGCGGCGCGCTGTCGCTGGCCGACGGTGCGCGCGTGGTGGCGCTGCGCTCGCGGGCGATCGCCGAGCACCTGGCCGGGCCCGGCGGGATGCTGTCGGTGGGCGCGTCGGTGGAGCGGGTCGAGGAGTGGATCGCCCGCGATGGGGTGGCGGTGGCCGTGGCCGCGGTCAACAGCCCGGCGTCGGTGGTGGTCTCCGGCGACGGCGCGGCGCTGGACGCGTGGGCGTCCACTCTGGACGCTCAGGGCGTCCGGGTGCGCCGGATCGCGGTGGACTACGCCTCGCACTCCCCGGCCGTGGAGGGCATCCGGGAGCAGGTCCTCGCCGCCGCCGACGGCGTGCGGCCCCAGGCGTCGGCGGTGCCGTTCTTCTCCACCGTCACCGGCGACTGGCTCGACACCACCGGCATGGACGCCGGGTACTGGTACGACAACCTGCGCGGGCGCGTCCGCTTCGCCGACGCCACCCGGGCGCTCATCGAGCAGGGGCACCGCGCCTTCGTCGAGGTCAGCCCGCACCCGGTGCTGGCCATGGGTGTCGAGCAGACCGGCGAGGCCGCAGGCGCCGCGGTCACCGTCGTCGGCAGCCTGCGCCGCGACGACGGCGGCCCGGCGCGCATGCTCACCGCGGCGGGCGAGCTGTTCGCCGCGGGCGCGCGGGTCGACTGGGCCGGGCTGTTCCCCCGGCCCTGCGCACCGGTCGACCTGCCGACCTATCCCTTCCAGCGGCAGCGCTACTGGCTGGAGACCGCGGCGGCCGCCGCCGACGTGGCCTCGGCGGGACTGAGCGCGGCCGCGCACCCGATGCTCGGGGCCGTGGTCGAGCTGGTCGACTCCGACGGGCTGCTGTTCACCGGCAGGCTGTCGCGGGCCACCCACCCGTGGCTGGCCGACCACGCCGTCGACGGGACGGTCATCCTGCCCGGCACCGCCTACCTGGAGCTGGCCGCGCACGCCGGCGAGCACGCGGGCGCCCGCCGGGTCGAGGAACTGGCCATCGAGGCCCCGCTGCTGCTGCCGGAGAAGGGCGCCGTCACCGTCCAGGTGTGGGTCGGCGGGGCGGACCCCGCGGGCCGCCGCCGGGTCACGGTCAACTCCCGCGCCGAGGGCAGTGGCCGGGACTGGACCCGCCACGCCGACGGTGTGCTGACCGCCGGTCCCGGCGGCCGGCACAGCGCCGCCGAGGACTTGGCGCAGTGGCCGCCCGCCGGGGCGCAGGCGCTGCCGGTGGAGGACGTGTACGAGCACTTCGCCGCCAACGGCTTCCGCTACGGGCCCGCGTTCCAGGGCCTGCGGGCGCTGTGGCGGCGCGGCGCGGAGACCTTCGCCGAGGTCGTGCTGCCCGAGGCCGCCCGCGCGGGCGCGGACGCCTTCGGCGTGCACCCGGCGCTGATGGACGCCGCCCTGCACGCCTTCCCGTTCACCGACCTGCCCGGCGTGGACGACGGCCTGCTCCCCTTCGCCTGGACCGGCGCGCGGCTGCACCGCGGCGGCGCCACCCGGGTGCGGGTGCGGGTGCGGCCTGTCGGCGACGACGCGGTCGCGCTGCTCGTCGCCGACGCCGACGGCAGGCCGGTGGTCACCGTGGACGCCCTCGTGCTGCGCCCGCTCGCGGCGGGCGGCATCGGCAGGGCCAGGGTCGAGCAGCGGGACTCGCTGCACGCCGTGCGCTGGCTGCCCGGCCGGGCGGGCACAGTGACCGGAGCATCGGCCGGGACGGTGGCCGGGACCTGGGCTGTGCTGGGGACCGCGACCGGCGAGTTCGGCGCGGGCCTCGACGCGGCCGGTGTCGCCGCCGCCGAGCACGGCGACCTCGACGCCCTCGTCGCCGAACTGGACGGCGGCGCGCCCGCGCCGCGGGTCGTGCTGGCCCTCGCCGACGACACCAAGGCGAGCGAGGGGACCGAGCCCGAGCGGGTGCGCTCAGCGGTGCGCCAGGCGCTGGCGACCATGCAGCGCTGGCTGGCCGACGCCCGGTTCGCCGGGTCCACGCTGGTCTTCACCACCTACGGCGGCGTCGCCGCGCTCGACGCCGACCCCGCGCCGGACCCGGCCCAGGCCGCGGTCTGGGGGCTGGTGCGCTCGGCGCAGGCCGAGCACCCGGACCGCTTCGCGCTGCTCGACGTCGACGGCGCGGCCCGCTCCTACCGGCGGCTGCCCGCCGCGCTGGCCACCGGGGAGCCGCAGGTGGCGCTGCGCTCCGGCGAACCCCACCACCCCCGCCTCACCCGCCTCCCGGTCACCGGCGACGGCGGCGCGGGGCAGTGGGGTGGCGGCGGGACCGTGCTGATCACCGGCGGCACCGGCACGCTGGGCGCGCTGCTGGCCCGCCACCTGGTCACCGCGCGCGGCGTGCGCGACCTGGTCCTGGCCAGCCGCAGCGGCCCGGCCGCCGAGGGCGCGGACGCGCTGGCGGCCGAGCTGGGCGCGGCGGGCGCCTCGGTGCGGGTCGTCGCCTGCGACCTCGCCGACCGCGCCGCGGTGGCCGCGCTGCTCGCCGACATCTCCGACCCCACCGCCGACCCCACCGCAGGGCCGCTGACCGCCGTCGTGCACGCCACCGGCCTGCTCGACGACGGCGTCCTCGACGGCCTCACCGGCGAGCAGGTCGACCGGGTGCTGCGGGCGAAGGTGGACACCGCCGCGCACCTGGACGAGCTGACCCGCGGGCTGGACCTGGCCGAGTTCGTGCTGTTCTCGTCCTTCTCCGGCACCTTCGGCAGCGCCGGGCAGGCCAACTACGCCGCCGCGAACGCCGCGCTCGACGCGCTGGCGCAGCGGCGGCGGGCGAGCGGGCTGCCCGCGGTGTCGCTGGCCTGGGGCCTGTGGGCCGAGCTCAGCGGCATGACCGGCAAGCTCGACGGAGCCCTGATGCGGCGGATGGCCCGCGAGGGCGTCATCGCGCTGGGCACCGCCGAGGCGCTGGAGCTCTTCGACGTGGCCACCGCGCTCGACGTCGCGGTCGTGCTGCCCACCCGGCTCGACCTCGCCGCGCTGCGCGCGCAGCCGGGCGGGGTCCGGCCGCTGTTCCAGGCCCTGGTGGCGGGCGGCGGCAGGCGGGAGGCCGCGGCCGACGGCGTCGAGTCCGACGCCGCGGGCGAGCTGCGGCGCGGGCTGGCCGGGCTCGGCGCGCCCGAGCGGCAGCGGGCCGTGCTGGAGCTGGTCCTCGGCGAGGCCGCCGCGGTGCTGGGCCACCGCGACACCCAGGCCATCGGCGCGGACCGGGGCCTGCTGCAGTCCGGCTTCGACTCGCTGACCGCGGTCGAGCTGCGCAACCGGCTCGCCGCGCGCACCGGGCTGCGGCTGCCGGTCACCCTGCTCTTCGACCACCCCACGCCCGCGGCGATGGCCCGTTTCCTGCACGCCGAGCTGGCCGAGGACACCCCTGAGCCCGCGTCGCCGCTGCTGGCCGAGATCGACCAGCTGGAGTCCAGCCTGCACCAGGCCCAGCTCGCCGCCGGGCTTGACGAGGCGACGGGCGCGCGGATCACCGAACGGCTCCAGGCGCTGCTCGCCGCCTGGGCGCAGAGCGCGCGCCCGGACGCCGAGGACCTGACCGGCGCCACCGACGAGGAGATGTTCGACCTGCTCGGCAAGCGCTTCGGCATCTCATGACCCCCGACCGCTGGAAGGAATCAGCAGCATGACCACACGCAAGGCCCGACACGCCTTGGTCCTCGGCGGGGGGCTGGCGGGCACGCTGGCCGCCGCGGCCGTCGCCGAGCTCGCCGACGCGGTGACGGTGCTCGACCGCGACCACTTCCCCGACGGCCCCGCCGACCGCAAGGGCGTGCCGCAGTCGCGCCACACCCACGGCCTGGTCTCCGGCGGGGTGCGCGCGGTCGACGCGCTGCTGCCGGGCACCTCGGCGGCGCTGTTCGAGGCGGGCGCCCAGCGCATCGGCGTCCCCGACCGGTACCTGGCGCTCGGCCCGCACGGCTGGTTCCCGCGCTACCCGGGCGAGCAGTACATCCTGGGGTGCAGCCGCTCGCTGCTGGACTGGACGCTGCGCTCCCGGCTGCGCGACAAAGCGCCGTCGATCACCTATGTGGAGGGCGCCGACGTCCTCGGGCTGCTCGGCGACGCCGAGCGCGTCACCGGGGCGCGCACCCGCCACCGCGGCACCCGCGAGGAGACCGACATCGAGGCCGACCTGGTGGTGGATGCCACCGGGCGCGGCTCAGCGGTGACCGACTGGCTGGCCGCGCTCGGCCTGCCCGCCTTCGATGAGGAGTCCGTCGACGCGGGCATCTTCTACGCGACCCGGCTGTTCCGGGTGCTCGACGGCGCGGGCGAGGACTTCCCGGCCATCAACATCCAGGCCGACCCCGGCGCCGAGCGGGTCAGGGCCGCGGGCATGGTCATCCCGATCGAGGGCGGCCGCTGGAGCATCACCCTCTCCGGGGCGACCGGCGGGCACCCGCCGATCGATGACGCGGGCTTCCAGGCCTTCGCCGAGAGCCTGCCGCACCCGGTGATCGGCGAGCTGACCGCGCGCGCCGAGCCGCTCGGCCCGGCCTTCGGCTTCGCCGCGCACGCCAACCGCAAGCGCCACTTCGGCAAGGCCAAGGCGTGGCCCGCGGGCTTCGTGGTCGTCGGCGACGCCCAGACCACCCTGAACCCGGTGTACGGGCACGGCATGGCGGTCGCGGCGAAGTCCGCGGTGGCCCTGCGCGAGGGCCTGGCCGCCCACGGGCTCGGCGGGACGCGCGCGATCCAGCGCGCGGTCGGCGCGACCGCGGCCGACGCCTGGGCCATCGCCACCGGCGAGGACCTGCGCCACCGCACGACCGTCGGGCGCAGGCCCCCTGGCTCCAACGCCGTCTACAAGCTCCAGGACCGCCTGGCCAAGGCCGCCCCGAGCAGGCCTGCCATCGCCACCGCCCAGATCGCGGTCATCACCCTGGCCGCGCCCGCCTCGGTGCTGGTCAAGCCGGGCGTGCTGCTCGACGCGCTGCGCGGCCCGGACCGCCCGGCGCTCACCGAGCCGCCGCTCACCGGCGCTGAGCGCCGCCTGATCGACACCACCGCCCCCAGGGCCGCCGAAGCCGCGCCCGCCGAGGAGGAAGTGCACTGACCCGCCAGGCCCGCCGGGGTGTCCCGGCGGGCCTGCCCGTCAGCTCGTGGCCGCGCGCTGCTCCTCGTCGGCGGCCATCGCCGCCTCCTGGGCGGGGGAGTGCGTGCGCAGCGGGATCTCCTTGATGAACAGCGCCGTCACGAACGCCAGCGCCATCACGAACGCCCCCACCAGGAACACCAGCTGGATCGACTCGGTGAAGCCCTGCTGGAACGGCAGCGCCAGGCGCGGGTCGATGGTGAGCAGGAACGACGAGTCGTCCAGGACGCCGCCGTGCCCGCCGGAGGCGATGGCCTCGAAGACCGGCGCGTTCACCGGGTTCGCCCGCACCGCCGGGTCGGCCAGCGCCGCCTGGAAGCCGGGGTCGGCCAGCGCCGAGCGGAAGGCGGTGGCGATGTTGTCGGCCACCGTGCTGAACAGCAGCGACAGGAACACCGCCACGCCGAGCGTGCCGCCGAGCTGGCGGAAGAACGTCACCCCGGCCGTGGCCACTCCCATGTCCCGGAACGGGACGGCGTTCTGGGCGGCGACGGTGAGGGTCTGCATGCAGTTGCCCAGGCCGAGGCCGAACAGCGCCATGTAGGCCAGCACGAGCCAGATCGGGGTGCTCACGCCGACCAGGTGGAACAGCACGAGGCTGATCACCACCAGTGCCGTGCCGATGATCGGGAACACCTTGTAGCGGCCGGTCTTCGCCGTCACCCGGCCCGCGGTGATCGAGGCGGCCATGATGCCGAGCATCATCGGCAGCATCATCAGACCGGCGTCGGTGGGGCTGTAGCCGCGCACGATCTGCAGGTACTGCGGGATCATCGAGATCCCGCCGAACATGCCCACGCCGAGGATCGCGCCGGTGATGATCGTGTAGGAGAACGCGGAGTCGCTGAACAGCCGCAGCGGGATCAGCGCCTCGTCGCCCATGCGGCGCTCCACCGCGATGAACCCGACCAGGCCGAGCGCGCCGAGCGCGTAGCAGGCGATCGAGACCGCCGACCCCCAGCCCCACACGCGGCCCTGCTCGGCGACGAGCAGGAAGGGCACCACGGCCAGGCACAGGAACGCCGCGCCCCAGTAGTCGATGCGGTGGTTGAGCCGCGCGTGCGGGACGGTGAGGACCTTGGCCACGACGACGAGCGCCAGCGCGCCGATCGGCACGTTGACCAGGAACACCCACCGCCAGCCCGCGATGCCCAGGATCGTGTCCTGGCCTGCGAAGAACCCGCCGATGACCGGGCCGAGCACGCTGGAGGTGCCGAACACCGCCAGGAAGTAGCCCTGGTACTTGGGCCGCTCCCGCGGCGGGACGAGGTCGGCGATGATCGTCAGGGCCAGCGACATCAGCCCGCCTGCGCCCAGCCCCTGCAGGGCCCGCGCCGCGGCCAGCTGCTCCATCGAGGTCACGACCGTGCAGGCCAGCGAGCCGATGACGAACACCGTGATCGCGGTGATGAACCAGGGCTTGCGCCCGTAGATGTCCGACAGCTTCCCGTACAGCGGCGTGCTGACGGTCGCGGTGATCAGGTAGGCGGTGGTGGCCCAGGCCTGCATGCTCAGGCCCTGGAGGTCGTCGGCGATGGTGCGGATCGAGGTGCCGACGATGGTCTGGTCGAGCGCGGCCAGGAACATACCCAGCATCAGCCCGGACAGGATGACCAGGATCTGCCGGTGGGTGGGCGCGGGCGGGGCCGCGGGCTGGGTCATGCTGCCCTCGGGGATCGTTTGGTTGGGATCTGCAACTACCTCCCGTCCAGCCTTCTCCTGTCGCGATCCCCGCGCAATTCGGCTCTCAGGCCGCCAGCGCCGTGTCCATCGCGCCCCTGACGAACTCGCCGACGTACCCGATGGCCAGGCGCCCCTCCGGGATGACCGGGTAGAACGCCGGGAAGACGTGCACCTGACCCGGCCACACCTGCAGCTCGCAGTGCCCGCCCGCGGCCCGCACGGTCTCGGCGATGCGCTCGGAGTCGCCCAGCAGGCACTCCGCGCCGCCGACCTGCACCAGCATCGGCGGCCAGCGGCGCTTGCTGCCCCGGAACACCGACAGCCGCGGGTGGTCGAGCGGGTGCTCGCCCGCGTAGACGGCGGCGACCTCGCGGGCCCGCGCGGGCGGGATGTACGGGTCGCGGCAGAGCGCGTCGCGCGCTTCCAGGCCCGCGCAGGTCAGGTCGAGGAACGGGGAGAACAGCACGGCCGCCCCGGGCATCGGGGCGCGGGCGCGGGTCAGGTCGCCGAGCAGGGTGGCGGTGAGGTGCCCGCCCGCCGAGTCGCCCATGACGGCGATGCGGTCGGCGGCGTAGCCCTGGTCGCGCAGCCAGTGGTAGCCGGCGAGGGCGTCGTCGGAGGCGGCCGGGAAGGGGTGCTCGGGGGCGAGGCGGTAGTCCAGCAGCAGCACGGGCAGGCCGGTCGAGACCGAGATCGCCGCGGCCATGTGCCGGTGGGTGCGCAGCGAGCCGAAGACGAACCCGCCGCCGTGCAGGTAGAGCACCGCGCCCGCGGCCGGGTCGGCGTCCGGTGCGGTGATCCACAGCCCGGTGACCTCGCCGTAGCCGTGCGACTCCGAGACCGCTTGGACCCTGGTGCCGCGCGGCAGCGGGGTGACCGAGGTTCTCTCGAACGCCTCGCGCACCAGCGCCAGCCCGGCGCCGCGCATGCGGATCCGGTCACCGAGCGGGCGCAGGCTGGTCAGCAGGAACCGCGCCAACGCCTTGGCCTGCATGCTCGGCTCGCCCATCAACCCGGTCTGGGCCATGGCGCACCTCCCCGACGGCCGGGTCGACGGTGACACCGGCCACATAACCACTGTAGATCAGTGAGGTGTCACCGACCGAGCATCGATTCAGGTTCTAGGGGTTTCCGGCGGTTACGGTTGAGCGGTGAGCGAGGTTCTGCTGTCGACGCTGCGCACCGCGCTGGGTTCCGCCGCGGTGCTGACCGATCCCGACGTCACCGCCGCCTACCGGCGCGACATGATGCCGCTGGCCCCGTTCGGCGAGCCGTTGGCGGTGGTCCTGCCGTCGACGACCGAGCAGGTCCAGGCGGTGGTGCGGGCCTGCGCCGAGCACCGCGTGCCGATCGTGCCGCGCGGGGCGGGCAGCGGCCTGTCCGGCGCCGCCAACGCCGTCGACGGCTGCGTGGTGCTCGCGCTGACCAAGATGAACCGCGTCCTGGAGATCGACCCGGACAACCGGCTGGCCGTGGTCGAGCCGGGCGTGGTCAACCTCGACCTGCGCGACGCGGTCGAGAAGCACGGGCTGTTCTACCCGCCGGACCCGTCGTCCTACGACTGGTGCACCATCGGCGGCAACGTCGCCACGAACGCGGGCGGGCTGTGCTGCGTCAAGTACGGCGTCACCACCGACTCGGTCCTCGGCCTCGAGGTCGTGCTCGCCGACGGCGAACTGCTGCGCACCGGCCGCCGCACCGTCAAGGGCGTCGCGGGCTACGACCTGACCAAGCTGTTCATCGGCAGCGAGGGCACCCTCGGCGTCGTCACCCAGGCCACGCTGGCGCTGCGCCCGCTGCCGCAGGCCCCCGGCACGACGGTGGCGGCGTTCGGGTCGATCGTGGCCGCCGGGGCGGCGGTGTCGCGGATCGTGCGCGAGGGGATCGTGCCGTCGCTGATGGAGATCATGGACGCGGTCTCCATCGCGGCGGTCGAGGCGCACCTCAACACCGAGGTGGGTGCGGGCAAGGGCTCGGCGGCGCTGCTGATCTGCCAGTCCGACGCGGGCGGCGAGGCCGCCCGCCGCGAGCTGGCCGCCATCGAGCAGGTGTGCGCCGACAGCGGCGCCGACCTCGTGCACACCACCTTCGACCTGGCCGAGGGCCGGATGCTGCTGACCGCGCGCCGCGCCGTGCTGACCGCGCTGGAGGTCTTCGGCGCGTGGATGACCGACGACGTGTGCGTGCCGCGCACCCGCATCGGCGACCTGATCGCCGGGTGCGAGCGGATCAGCGCCGAGGTCGGCCTGCGCATCGCCGTCGTCGGGCACGCAGGCGACGGCAACATGCACCCGACGATCGTCTACGACCCAACCTCGGCCGACGAGTTCGCCCGCGCCGAGGTCGCCTTCGGCGCGATCCTGGAGCTGGGCCTGGGCCTCGGCGGCACGGTGACCGGCGAGCACGGCATCGGCAAGGTGAAGCGGGACTGGCTGGCGACGGAGATCGGCCCGGTGGGGCTGCGCACCCACCGGGCCGTGAAAGCCGCTCTCGACCCGGGGAACCTCTTCAACCCGGGGTCGATGTTCAGTCTGGACTAGGCGTTCGGCCCGGCCCTAGGCCTGCGGGAGCGGGCCCTTGGCCAGCTCGCGCTTCTTCTCCCGGCGCGCCTTGAGCACCTCGATGATGATCGGCACGACCGACAGCAGCACGATGCCGATCACCATCAGGTCCAGGTTCTCCCTGATGAACTCGATCTGGCCGAGCGCCGCGCCCAGCAGGGTCAGGCCGGTGGCCCACAGGACCGCGCCGATGGCCGAGTAGACGAAGAACACGCGCTTGTCCATGCGCCCCACACCGGCGATCGCGGTGATGAAGGTGCGCACGATCGGCACGAACCGGGCGAGCACGATGGCCCGCGGGCCGTACTTCTCGAAGAAGGAGTGCGTCTTCTCGACGTACTCCTGCTTGAAGAAGCGCGACTCCGGCTTGTTGAACAGCGCGGGTCCGGCCTTGGCGCCGATCCAGTACCCCACGACGTTCCCCAGGAACGCGCAGATGGTGAGGATCACGCACACGGCCCACAGCGGCACCGGGAACACGGTGGAGGACACCGTGAACAGGCCCGCGGTGAACAGCAGCGAGTCACCGGGCAGGAAGAACCCGATCAGCAGGCCGCATTCGGCGAAGATGATCAGGGCGAGCCCGGGCAGGAGGAACGGCCCGAGACCGTTCAGGATGTTCACCGGGTCCAGCCACTCGGGCAGCAGAGCGAGGTTCACCCGGTCAAGGTACAGGGCGGCCCTGAGCGGCTGGTGAACTGGACTAAACGGTCACCATTGGACCAGGCAGAACGGGTGCCCGGCGGGATCGGCGTAGACGTCGAAGGCCGTGCCCCCGCCCTCCAGCCGCCGCGCGCCCAGCGCCAGCGCCTTCGCGCCCGCCTCGGCGCGGTCCTCGACGCGGACGTCGAGGTGCATGTGCGCGGGTTCGGCGGGCCAGGCCGGGGGCTGCCAGTCCTCGACCCGCTGGAAGGCCAGGCCGGGGCGGTCGGGGGCGTCGCCGATGACGACGAAGCCGGGTTCGTCCTGCACCCGCATCATGCCCAGCAGCTCTTGGTAGAACCCCGCCAGCGCCTGGGGGTTGGGACAGTCGATCACGAGTCCGTGCCAGCGTCCGATCATGCGGGGAATCCTGGCACCGGCTCAGGACAGCCGCTGTCCTCGTTCGTGGACTAGAGCAGCGTCAGCAGGCCGACCACCGCGCCGGTGGCCAGGCCGAGCAGCAGCGCGACCGCCACCACCCACAGCGCGGGCGTCGGCTCGGGGGCCAGCCGCGCGGTCGGCTCGACCGGGCGGTGGTGCAGGTCGGTGCCGGAGATGAGGTCCGAGCCGGAGAACAGCGCCGGCTCCGGCGGCGGCTCGGCGCGTGGCGCCCTGGCCGCCTGGGCGCGCAGCGCCTCGGAGAGCAGGCGCTCCGGGTCCTCGGTCACGCCCGCGACGGTAGCAGCCGGTGACTCCGCTCACGCCGGGAACGATCCCCGCAGGCCACGCGTTGTGTCGTCAGGAAGGTTGAGCGGCCTCGGCTCAAGTAGCAAACCTGATGCCGGTAGACTCAACTTCACCAGCAAGCTCTACCCCACAGGCTATGGAGGAACACAATGGCGCGAGCGGTCGGCATCGACCTGGGGACGACCAACTCCGTCGTCGCCGTGCTCGAAGGCGGTGAACCGACGGTCATCGCCAACTCGGAGGGCTCCCGGACCACCCCGTCCATCGTGGCCTTCGCCAAGAACGGCGAGGTCCTGGTCGGCCAGCCCGCGAAGAACCAGGCGGTGACCAACGTCGACCGGACCATCAGGTCCGTGAAGCGGCACGTCGGCACCGACTGGAAGCAGGAGATCGACGGCAAGAACTACACGCCGCAGGAGATCTCCGCCCGCGTGCTGATGAAGCTCAAGCGCGACGCCGAGGCCTACCTGGGCGAGACGATCACCGACGCGGTCATCACCGTCCCCGCCTACTTCGAGGACGCCCAGCGGCAGGCCACCAAGGAGGCCGGGCAGATCGCCGGCCTCAACGTCCTGCGGATCGTCAACGAGCCGACCGCGGCGGCGCTGGCCTACGGCCTGGACAAGGGCGCCAAGGAGCAGACCATCCTGGTCTTCGACCTCGGCGGCGGCACCTTCGACGTCTCCCTGCTGGAGATCGGCGACGGCGTCGTGGAGGTCCGCGCGACCTCCGGCGACAACCACCTCGGCGGCGACGACTGGGACCAGCGCGTCGTGGACTGGCTGGTCGAGAAGTTCCGCCAGAGCAGCGGCATCGACCTGACCAAGGACAAGATGGCGCTGCAGCGCATCCGCGAGGCCGCGGAGAAGGCGAAGATCGAGCTGTCCAGCTCCAACAGCGCCAACATCAACCTGCCCTACATCACCGTCGACGCGGACAAGAACCCGCTGTTCCTGGACGAGAACCTGACCCGCGCGGAGTTCCAGCGGATCACCAGCGACCTGCTGGACCGCACCCGCGCGCCGTTCACCAACGTGATCAAGGACGGCGGCGTCTCCGTCGGCGACATCGACCACGTCGTGCTGGTCGGCGGCTCGACCCGCATGCCCGCCGTCGCCGAGCTGGTCAAGGAGCTGACCGGCGGCCGCGAGCCCAACAAGGGCGTCAACCCCGACGAGGTCGTCGCCGTCGGCGCGGCGCTGCAGGCCGGTGTGCTCAAGGGCGAGGTCAAGGACGTCCTGCTGCTCGACGTGACCCCGCTGTCGCTGGGCATCGAGACCAAGGGCGGGGTGTTCACCAAGCTCATCGAGCGCAACACCACGATCCCGACCAAGCGCTCGGAGATCTTCTCCACCGCAGACGACAACCAGACCACGGTCGGCATCCAGGTCTACCAGGGCGAGCGCGAGTTCGCCCAGGACAACAAGAAGCTGGGCACCTTCGACCTCACCGGCCTGCCCCCGGCCCCGCGCGGCGTGCCGCAGGTCGAGGTCACCTTCGACATCGACGCCAACGGCATCGTGCACGTCTCGGCCAAGGACATGGGCACCGGCAAGGTCCAGTCGATGACCATCACCGGCGGCTCCGCGCTGCCGAAGGAGGACATCGACCGCATGGTCCGCGACGCCGAGGCGCACGCGGAGGAGGACAAGGCCCGCCGCGACGAGGCCGAGGTCCGCAACCAGGCCGAGTCGCTGGTCTACCAGACCGAGAAGTTCGTCAAGGACAACGAGGACAAGATCCCGGGCGAGACCAAGGAGAAGGTCGAGACCGCGATCAAGGAGGCCAACGCGGCGCTGGCGGGCAGCGACATCGCCGCCATCAAGGCCGCGATGGAGAAGCTGGCCACCGAGTCGCAGGCCATGGGCTCGGCGCTGTACGCCAACACCGGCGCGCAGCCCGGCGCCGAGGGCGCCGAGCAGGGCCAGCAGGCCCAGTCCGGTGCCGGTGGCGCGGGTGCCGCCGATGACGTTGTCGACGCCGAGATCGTGGACGAGGACAAGGACAAGAAGTGACCGACAAGCACGACGAGCACGGCGGCGAGGAGCCCCGGGTCGTGGTGCGGGACCGCCGCCGGATCGACCCGGAGACGGGCCAGGTCCGGGCGGGCGGGGACGGCGCGCAGGAGACGCCGTCCACCCCGGCCGCCACCGATGCCGCCGACCCCGCAGCCGATCCCGCCGCTGACACCGCCCCCGCGGCGGACGGCGCGATCGAGGGCGTCATCGAGTTCCCCACCGAGGAAGGCACGCGGACCGAGGCGCCCGGCGACCTCGACCCCGCCGCCGAGCTGAAGACCCAGCTGGACGAGCGCACCGCCGACCTGCAGCGCCTGCAGGCCGAGTACGCCAACTACCGCAAGCGCGTCGAGCGCGACCGGGAGTCGGTGGTCAGCTCTGCCAAGGCGCAGGTCGTCGTCGAACTGCTCAACGTCCTCGACGACATCGAGCGCGCGAAGGCGCACGGCGACCTGACGGGCGCGTTCAAGGCGGTGGCCGACAAGCTGGCCGCCACCCTGGAGCGCACCGGCCTGGAGCCCTTCGGCCACGACGGCGAGCCGTTCGACCCGTCGGTGCACGAGGCCGTGCAGCACTCGACCTCCACGGAGGTCGCGGGCCCGACGGTCACCGGCGTCCTGCGCCGCGGCTACCGCTTCGGCGACCGCGTGGTCCGCGCCGCCATGGTCGCGGTCACCGACGCCGAAGCCGGCGCCCCCGAGCAGGGCTGAGCGGAAGGAGGGGACGTCTCTTGAGCGCTAGGGACTGGATCGACAAGGACTTCTATCGCGAACTGGGCGTCTCCTCCAAAGCCGGGGACGCGGACATCAAGAAGGCGTACCGCAAGCTCGCCCGCGAGCTGCACCCGGACGCCAACCCCGGCAACACCCAGGCCGAGGCCCGCTTCAAGGCGGTCTCCGAGGCCTACGGGGTGATCGGGGACGCCGAGAAGCGCAAGCAGTACGACGAGGCGCGCAGCCTCTTCGGCGGCGGGTTCCGGCCGGGCGGTGCGGGTGGTTTCGGCGGCGGGGGCAACTTCGACTTCGCCGACGTGTTCAACCAGCAGCAGGCCGCGGGCGGCAGTGGTTTCGGCGGCATCGGCGACCTGTTCGGCAACCTGTTCAACCGCCGCGCGGGCTCGGCCACGCGCCCCAAGCGGGGCGCCGACGTCGAGACCGAGGTGCGCATCGACTTCACCGAGGCGGTGCGCGGCGCGACGGTGCCGCTGCGGCTGACCAGTCCGTCCACCTGCGACACCTGCCACGGGTCGGGGGCCCGGCCGGGCACCTCGCCGGAGGTCTGCGTGAACTGCGGCGGGGCCGGTCTGGTCAACCGCAGCCAGGGCGCGTTCGCCTTCAGCGAGCCGTGCCGCGACTGCCGCGGCAAGGGCACGATCGTCACCGACCCGTGCCTGGACTGCGGCGGCGACGGCGTGTCCACCAAGACCAGGACGCTGACCGTGCGCATCCCCGCCGGGGTGGAGGACGAGCAGCGCATCCGGCTGGCCGGGCAGGGCGAGCCGGGGCAGAACGGCGCGCAGGCGGGCGACCTGTTCGTCCGCGTGCACGTCAGCCCGCACCCGGTCTTCGGGCGCAACGGCGACGACCTCACGCTGAAGGTGCCCGTCACCTTCCCCGAACTGGCGCTGGGCACCACGCTGACCGTGCCGACCCTGGACTCCACCGTGAGCCTGCGGGTCGCGCCCGGCACGGCCTCGGACCGGGTGCTGCGGGTGCGCGGCAAGGGCGTGCACCGCCGCGACGGCCAAGTCGGTGATCTTCTCGTCACCCTGAAGGTCACCGTGCCCGCGACACTGGACGAGGCGGCCAAGGCGGCGCTGGAGTCCTACGCCGAGGCCACCGCCGACCACGACCCCCGACCCGACCTCACCGCGCTGGTGGAGAAGGCGAGGTAGCGACGTGAACCCCCTCCCCCCGGGCACCGACGAGGACACCCCGTTCTTCGTCATCTCGGTCGCCGCGCAGCTCTCCGGGCTGCACGCCCAGACGCTGCGCAGCTACGACCGGCAGGGCCTGGTGTCGCCGGGCCGCACCCCGGGCGGCGGCAGGCGCTACTCGCTGCGCGACATCGCCCTGCTGCGCGAGGTGCAGCGCCTGTCCCAGGAGGACGGCGTCAACCTCGCGGGGATCAAGCGGATCATCGAGCTGGAGAACGAGGTCGACCGGCTCCGGTCGCTGGTCGCCGACCTGAGCGAGGAGGTCGCCGCGGTGCGCGCGGCGGCCGAGCAGGCGGCGGCGGCCATCCACAAGTCCTACCGGCACGACCTGGTCCCGGCCCGCAGGCAGACCGCGCTGGTGGTCTGGCGGCCCGAGCCGAGGCGCTGAACGACAGAACCGCGACGAAGCCCCCGCCGCACTCAGCGGCGGGGGCTTCGCCGTACCCGCTCAGTCGAGGGTGAACGGGTCGTAGACGATGCGGTCGAGCGGGGTTCCGGCGACGAGCATGCGCGAGACGGTGGCCCGGATCATCGGCGGCGAGCCCGCGAGCAGCACGTCGCGGTCGGCCCACGCGCCGTGGCGGGTCACCGCGTCGGCGAGGGTGCCGTGCTCCAGGCCGGGGGTCTCCTCCTCGGCGACCCCGACGACGGTCAGCCACGGGTTCGCCGCGGCGATGTCGCGCAGCAGCGGCAGGTCGTAGAGGTCGGCCGCGGTGCGCCCGCCGACGAACAGGTGCACCTGCGGGTTCTGGCCCCAGCGGGCCAGGTCCTCCACGATCGCGCGCATCGGCGCGACGCCGGTGCCGCCCGCGATCATGACCACGTCCGAGCCCGCGGTCCGGTCGACGGTGATGCGGCCCATCGGCGGGCCGATCCGCCACCGCTCGCCCGCCGCGGCGTGCGCGACGATGGCCCGGCTGACCCAGCCGCCCTCGACGCCGCGGACGTGGAACTCGATGGCGCCGTCCTCGCGGGGGGCGTTGGCCGGGGTGAGGTAGCGCCAGAGCCGGGGCCGCTGCGGCACCTCGACGCTGACGTACTGGCCGGGCCGGTAGGGGATCGGGTGGTCGGGGCGGACCCAGACGCGGGCGAGGTCCCAGGCCAGGCGCTGGTGGTCGACCACCTCGGCGGTCCAGAAGGCCGGGCCCTGGTCGCTGGCCGCGGCGTCGAGCATGGCGCGGGCCATGATCGTGTAGGCCTCGGCCCACGCGCGCTCGACCTCGGGCGTCCACGCCTGGCCCGCGTGCTTCTTCACCGCGGCGATGAGCGCCATGCCGACGGCCTCGTAGTGCTCGGAGACGACACCGAACTTGCGGTGGTCGCGGCCGAGCTGGCGCAGGAACGGCACCAGGTCGTCGGGCCGGTCGACCATCTGCACGACATGCACCAGCGCGCGCAGCAGCCGCGAGCGCTGCACCTGCATGTTGGCGGGGAACATCTCCCTCGTCGTGGGCGCGATCGAGAAGAGCATGCCGTAGAAGAACTGGGAAACCTTGTCCGCGTGCGGTTCCACCACGGCGAAGCTCTCCCGCACGAGCCGCACCATGGCGGCCACCGCGGTCGGGGACTCCGGGTGGGGCTGGACGTTCGGGATCGGGCTCACCACGGGGTTCGCTGTCATGGTCGGGGGTCTGACTCCACCTCTCGGGCGCAACCAGCGTTGCACCGGGCTTGCTGAGCATCCATCCCCCGACGGAGTGGACAGTAGACCCATTCCGGGAGGGGCGCTGGGAGTTGTCCCCACGTGGATCTGATCTCGGCTACTGATCGTTACCGCATGTCATCGTTCAGGCCGACGACCGGGTGACCGGTCTCGCGAATGCCGGAGTGGCATGAAACCGTTCCACAGGTGTCCCCCGATCATCCCCGCCCCACCGGCACGGCGGCTGCCGACCTGCTCACCCTGGAGTTCGCCGACCCACCGCCCGCCGCGGCCGGGATCGGCGGCCCTCGGGAGTCCGCCGCCGAAACTCACCTGATCGGACCACGCGGCGCGCGGCCCCGCGGCCCGGCCGCGCTCGACCACCTGGACCCGCGCATGGTCGGGATCATCGGACGGGCGGGGGTCGGCCACGTCGCCGCCGCCGACGCGACCGGGCAGTGCGACTCGGCCTTCCGCGAGATCACCGTGCTCGACCCGCGGCGCATCGCCTACCCGGCCGCGGGCCCGGCGCCCGCCGCGGTCGGCGTGCTGCTGCTGGACTTCACCGACGAGCCGGTCGGCCTGCACGTCAACGGCCGCGCGCACGCCGAGGGCCCCTGGATCGTCGTGGAGGTCGAGGAGGCGCGCATCCACGGCACGCCGGGCGCGTAGTGGCCGTCCACACGGCCGGGGAGGACGACCGGCGGCGGGCGGGGCAGGACTTCGAGCGCGAGCTGTCGAAGCTGTTCGGCCGGGCGCGCAGCCTGTCGCTGTCGCTGGCCGCGCGCGTGCACCCCGATCTCGACGGCGCGGCCTACGCGCTGCTGCTGCACATCGATGACGTCGGCCCGGCGCGCGCCGCGGACGTGGTCGAGCGGACCGGGCTGGACAAGTCGACCGTCAGCAGGCAGCTGGCGCGGCTGGTCGACCTCGGCCTGGTCGAGCGGGTCCCCGACCCCTCCGACGGCCGGGCGCGGCTGCTGCGGCTGTCGGAGTCCGGGGCGTCGCGGCTGGAGCGGGTGCGCGACGACCGCAGGCGGCGCCTGCGCGAGCGGGTCGCCGAGTGGCCGACCGAGGACCTGCGCGAGTTCGCCCGCCTGCTGGCCCGTCTCAACGACGACCTGTGAGCAGTGCTCGCGTGGGTAGGCCGGCAGCGGAGCGCTTAACTCGATCGAGTGGATCAGCGGTTGTCCCCATGCCTGTGGACAACTTCCTGGGGATTGTGGACAACCCCTGCCGATGTGTGGACAGCCTGGTTGCGACATGTGGGTGAGGCGGTGGACAACCGGGTGGCGAGGCAGGTCACAGCCGGGAATCCTGGGTTGAGCGGAACTGGCTCAACTTTCCTGACGTTGTGTCGGTGGAACCAGTAGCTCGACCGAGGTGGGAGATGGACGCGTTCAACCCGACGACGAAGACCCAGGCCGCCATCAGCGCGGCCGCCCAGGCCTCGGCGGCGGGCGGCAACCCCGACGTCGCCGCCGCGCACCTGCTCGGGGCGCTGCTGGCGCAGACCGACGGGCTGACGGCCCCGCTGCTGACCGCGGTCGGCGTCGACCCCGACGTCGTGCGCAAGGAGCTGGAGGGGCTGTTGCGCGCGCTGCCCTCGGCCACCGGCTCGACGGTGAACTCGCCGTCGCTGTCGCAGCCCGCCCTGCGCGCGATCACCCATGCCCAGAAGCTCGCCGCCGAGCTGGGCGACGAGTACGTCTCCACCGAGCACCTGCTGGTCGGCCTGGCCGCCGCCGGCGGTGACGTCGCCGACCTGCTGCGCCGCCACGGCGCGACCCCGGAGGCGCTGCGCGAGGCGTTCACTAAGGTGCGCGGGTCGGCGCGGGTCACCACCCCGGACCCGGAGGGCACCTACCAGGCGCTGGAGAAGTACGGCATCGACCTGACCAAGCAGGCCCGCGACGGCAAGCTCGACCCCGTCATCGGCCGCGACGCGGAGATCCGCCGCGTGGTGCAGGTGCTCTCGCGGCGCACCAAGAACAACCCGGTGCTCATCGGCGAGCCCGGCGTCGGCAAGACCGCGATCGTGGAGGGCCTGGCCCAGCGCATCATCGCAGGCGACGTGCCGGAATCGCTGCGCGGCAAGCGCGTCGTCGGCCTCGACCTCGGCGCGATGGTCGCCGGCGCGAAGTTCCGCGGCGAGTTCGAGGAGCGGCTCAAGGCCGTGCTCAAGGAGATCACCGACTCCGCCGGGCAGGTCATCACCTTCATCGATGAGCTGCACACCATCGTCGGCGCGGGCGCGACCGGCGAGGGCGCGATGGACGCGGGCAACATGATCAAGCCGATGCTGGCCCGCGGCGAGCTGCGCATGGTCGGGGCGACCACGCTGGACGAGTACCGCCAGCACATCGAGAAGGACCCGGCGCTGGAGCGGCGCTTCCAGCAGGTGCTGGTCGGCGAGCCGTCGGTGGAGGACACCGTCGGCATCCTGCGCGGGCTCAAGGAGCGCTACGAGGTCCACCACGGCGTGCGCATCACCGACAGCGCCCTGGTCGCCGCCGCCGACCTCTCCGACCGCTACATCACCGCCCGCTTCCTGCCCGACAAGGCGATCGACCTCGTGGACGAGGCCGCCTCCCGGCTGCGCATGGAGATCGACTCCCGCCCGGTCGAGATCGACGAGGTGGAGCGCTCCGTGCGCCGCCTGGAGATCGAGGAGATGGCGCTGTCCAAAGAGGACGATCCGGCCTCGCGCGAGCGGCTGGCCGCCCTGCGCGCCGAGCTGGCCGAGAAGCGCGAGACCCTCTCGGCGCTGACCGCCCGCTGGCAGAACGAGAAAGGCTCCATCGACAAGGTCCGCGAACTGAAGGAGCAGCTGGAGGCGCTGCGCGGGGAGTCGGAGCGCGCCGAGCGCGACGGCGACCTCGGCCGCGCCGCCGAGCTGCGCTACGGGCGCATTCCGGCGCTGGAGAAGGACCTCGACGCCGCGACGGCCTCCACGCCGCAGGCGGGCGCCGAGGTGATGCTGAAGGAGGAGGTCGGCGCCGACGACATCGCCGAGGTCGTCTCGGCGTGGACGGGCATCCCGGCGGGCCGGATGCTGGAGGGCGAGACGCAGAAGCTGCTGCGCATGGAGGAGGCGCTGGGCGCGCGCGTCGTCGGCCAGGCCGAGGCCGTGCGCGTGGTCTCCGACGCCGTGCGCCGCGCGCGGGCGGGCGTCGCCGACCCGGACCGCCCCACCGGCTCGTTCCTGTTCCTGGGCCCGACCGGCGTCGGCAAGACCGAGCTGGCCAAGGCGCTCGCGGAGTTCCTGTTCGACGACGAGCGCGCCATGGTGCGCATCGACATGAGCGAGTACAGCGAGAAGCACTCGGTGGCCCGCCTCGTCGGCGCCCCGCCCGGCTACGTCGGCTACGACCAGGGCGGGCAGCTGACCGAGTCCGTCCGCCGCCGCCCGTACACCGTCGTGCTGCTGGACGAGGTCGAGAAAGCCCACCCCGACGTCTTCGACGTCCTGCTCCAGGTGCTGGACGACGGCCGCCTCACCGACAGCCAGGGCCGCACGGTCGACTTCCGCAACACCATCCTGGTGCTGACCTCCAACCTCGGCTCCCAGGCCATCGCGGAGGCCACCCTCAGCGAACTCCAGCGCCGCGACGCGGTGATGGCGGTGGTGCAGCGCCACTTCAAGCCCGAGTTCCTCAACCGCTTGGACGACATCGTCGTCTTCCACTCCCTGGCGACCGAGGAGCTGACTGCCATCGTCGACATCCAGGTCGCCCGCCTCGGCCGCCGCCTGGCCCAGCGCCGCCTCACCCTGGAGGTCACCCCGTCGGCGCGGGACTGGCTGGCCCTCAACGGCTTCGACCCCGTCTACGGCGCCCGCCCCCTGCGCAGGCTGGTCTCCTCCGCCATCGGCGACCAGCTGGCCAAGTCCCTGCTCTCCGGCGGCATCCGCGACGGCGACACGGTCTCGGTCGACATCACCGACGACAACTCGGGGCTGGTGGTCCGCCGCGCGTGACGCGGCGGCGGGAGGGCGCTTCCCGCGCCCTCCCGCCACGCCTCACGGCTTGGTGCGGACGACGTCCACGCTGATCCACGAGCCGGGGGCGTAGATGGCGACGGTGACGCCGCTGCTCCCCACCACCGTCAGGTTGCCGCTGGTGCTCGCGGACACGTCGCGGCCCTCGTCGTACTCGGCGATCTGGCCGTCGCTCTTCGTCACCTTGACCACAGGTCCTCCACGCTGTTCGCCGGATCGTTCCCCTCCGTCCTACCCCACGGAGGGCCGGCAGCGGGAGAAGGCGAGAAGGGCCCGGCACACCGCCGGGCCCTTCTCGCGTCGTCGTCGGGTCAGGCGCGCAGGGCCTGGAGGCGGGGCGCGGGGATCATGCCGCCGCTGGTGCTCTTGCCGACCAGGTGCAGGATCGCGTTGCGCATGGCGCCCGGGGCGGACTCGCGGCCGACCGCGCGGTGCAGGTCGGCGGCGACGGCGGCCATCAGGGCGTGGGACAGGGCACGGGGGTCGGCGGGCACGCGGGCCTCGACCAGCAGGCGGGCGACGTGGTGGTGCCAGTAGCGGTAGGGCTCGGCGCGGAAGCGGGCGCCGGGCTTGGCGGTCTCGGCGATGCGCATCAGGTCGAGGTTGGCGGTGAGGAAGGCCAGGTACGCGTCGAAGAAGGCGACCAGGCGCTCGGTGGCGGGCGCGCCGGGGCCCAGCGGGGCCTCGCCGGTGGTGACGCGGACGTAGAGGGTGCGCTCGGATTCGGCGAGCAGCGCTCTGGCCAGGCCCGCCTTGTCGCCGAAGCGGCGGAAGAGGGTGCCCTTGCCGACGCCCGCCGTGGTGGCGACGTCGTCCATGGTGACCGCGTCGGCGCCGTGGCGCTCGACCAGCAGCCGGGCGGCGGTCAGGATGCGGCGGCGGTTGCGCGCGGCGTCGGCGCGTTCTCGGGTTGTCATGCGTACCTCACCGTGACGTCCCCGCTGGAGGCGGAGAGCTTGAGAGCGGCCTGTCCGGCCGGGTCGTTGCCCACGGCGTTGTCGATCTCGCCGCTGTCGGCTTCCACCGCGACCCGGTAGCGGGCGCGGGGAACGGTGATGTCCAGCGTGCCGCTGGTGGCGGTGGCCGTGACGTCCACGACCTCGGCGGCGTCGATGGCCACGTCCCCCGACGTGGCCTCGACGTCCACCCTCCCCCCTGCCCCGGTCACCGTGACAGCCCCCGAACTCGACCGCACGGTGGCGTCCCCCCGGACGCCGCGCACGCCAACGTCCCCCGACGTGACCTGCACCGAGGCGTTCTCCCCGACGTTCACCAGCTCGATCCGCCCGGACGTCGCCTCCACCGAGACACCCCCGGACACCCCGCGCACGGTCACGTCCCCCGACGACGACCGCACCTCGACCGAACCGGCCCCCTCGACCGTCACGTTCCCCGACGTGACGTCCCCCGCGAGCGCGAACCCCGCCGGAACGACCACCTCGTAGTCGATCCAGCAGTTGTCCTGCCCGCACCCCTCCAAGACCAGCGCGTCTCCCTCGACGCGGTGCGTGGCCCCCGGCTTGTCGTCCAGGTAGCGCACCGTTCGGCGCACCGAGGCGACCTCCCCCGCCCGGACGACCACCGACCCCCCTTCCTGGACGAGCCGCACACTCCGGACCTCCGAGCCGATCCCGGTGTCGGAGTCGCTGAACTCCCGAGTGGCCAACCCGCACCCGGACAGCAGCCCAGCAGCCACCCCCACCACGGCGACCCCCGCCACCACCTTCTTCATCGCTCCCCCTTCGACCCGGCCCAACGTCGAGAACGCTATGGCCGGCGGCGCCCCCCGGACATCAGGGACGCCCCCGAGCTGTCCCGGAGGTTTCCCCTACCGCCATCCGGAGGCTATGGCCGACAGAGGCGCGCGGTCGTCAACCGGAAGTCGCATACGAGGCACGACTTTCGCCGTACCCACGGGCTGTCCGCAGCGGCCGACCCACCGGTGCGCGCGGCCCGCCACAGGCCATGACCTGGCGGCGGGGGCCGGAGACCCTGCCCGGACGCCCACCCCGGACGCCGGGGTCAGCGCAGCGGTGCCAGCAGGGATTCCACGACCGGTTCGAGTTCGGCGGCGGTGGGGGGTTCGTCGTCGATGAGGCCCTGCATCAGCAGGCCGTCGATGCCCGCCAGGAAGGCGCGGAAGCCGACCTCGTCGGGGTTCCTCGCCAGGGTGGTCAGCACGTCCAGCCAGCGGCGGGCGGCCGGGCGCAGGGCGGGGCGGCGGGCGGCCAGCAGGTACAGCTCGTACTCCGCCATCGTGCGGCCCCGGCGGGGGCCGACGGCCTCGGCCAGGGTGTGGGCGACGGCGGCGGCGGGGCTGGCGCCCTTGATGCGGCTGGACTCGATCGAGTCGCGGATGTCGGCGGCCATGTTGACCGCCGACGAGGTCAGGGTGGCCACCAGCAGGTCGTCCAGGCTGGCGAAGTGGTAGGTCGTGGACGTGGTCGGGACGCCCGCCTCGGCGGCGACGGTGCGGTGGGTGACGCCGGAGACGCCGTCGCGTTCGATGACGCGCAGGGCGGCCTCGATCAGCTCCGCGCGCCTGCGCTCGCCGCGCAGCTTGCGGCCGTCGGGGCGGGGGCGGGTCACCGGGCGGACCCCATCGCGAACGGCCAAGATTGACGCACCACACGGACAAAGTACCGGAACGATCGTCCCGGTACCCCCGAGGTGTGCGCCACACTTCATCGACTTAGGCTTCTCTAACCCGGTTACTGACGAGTAAGAAGAGACCACCCGAACGGAAGGTCCCAACCACCATGGGTGCCGTGCAGTTGACCCTCGGGCTGATCGCGGTCGCGGTCAGCCTCGTGGCCTGGAGCATGTTCGTGCGGACGATCGCGCGGATGGTGGCCGTGGTGCGCCTCGGCCAGCCCGACGCGACCCGCAACGGCCCGTTCGTCCCGCGTATGCGCACGCTCGTCACCGAGTTCGCCGCGCACACCAGGATGAACAAGTTCCGGCACGTCGGCTGGGCGCACTGGCTGGTCATGTGGGGCTTCCTCATCGGCTCGGCCGCGCTGTTCGAGGCCTACGGCGAAGTGTTCGTCCCGACCTGGGGCTGGCCGATCCTCGACCACTGGAACCTGTGGCACCTGCTGATGGAGCTGCTGGGCGTCGGCACGATCGTCGGCGGGCTGGCGCTGGTGGCCATCCGCCAGCTCAACCACCCGCGCCGCGCCGACCGGCAGTCCCGGTTCCAGGGCTCCAACGCCGGCCAGGCGTACTTCGTCGAGTTCGTGGTGATCTTCGAGGGCATCGGCATCCTCGGCGTCCGCGCCGCCAAGGCCGCGATGGGCGCCCACGAGCTGCCGATCTGGGCGGCGTTCGTGTCCAACCCGCTGGGCTCGATCCTGCCGAGCAGCCCCGACCTTGTGTCCGCGCTGGCGTTCGTCAAGCTCATGGGCGCGATGGTCTGGGTGTACGTCGTCGCCAGGAACATGACGATGGGCGTGGCCTGGCACCGCTTCAGCGCGTTCTTCAACATCTACTTCAAGCGCGAGGCCGACGGCGGCGTCGCCCTCGGCGCTCTCAAGCCGATGACCTCCGGCGGCAAGCCGCTGGACTTCGAGGAGGCCGACCCGGAGAAGGACGTCTTCGGCGCGGGCAAGGTCGAGGACTTCTCCTGGAAGGGCTGGCTGGACTTCACCACCTGCACCGAGTGCGGGCGGTGCCAGTCGCAGTGCCCGGCGTGGAACACCGGCAAGCCGCTCTCGCCCAAGCTGGTCATCACCCAGCTGCGCGACCACGCCTACGCCAAGGCGCCCTACCTGCTGGCGGGCGGCAAGCGCGACATGGCGGGCGACGAGGTCGGCCTGACCGGCGACAACCCGTACGCGGGCATCGACGTCCTCGCCATCGCCGAGGCCGAGCGCCCGCTGATCGGCGGGGTGGACGAGAACGGCGTCATCGACCCCGAGGTGCTGTGGTCCTGCACCTCCTGCGGCGCCTGCGTCGAGCAGTGCCCGGTGGACATCGAGCACGTCGACCACATCGTCGACATGCGCCGCTACCAGGTGCTCATCGAGTCGAACTTCCCGTCCGAGCTGGGCGGCATGTTCAAGAACCTGGAGAACAAGGGCAACCCCTGGGGGCAGAACTCCAAGGACCGCCTGGCCTGGACCGCCGACCTCGACTTCGAGGTGCCGGTGTTCGACGGCGAGCTGGGCGACACCGAGTACCTGTTCTGGGTCGGCTGCGCGGGCGCCTTCGAGGACCGGGCGAAGAAGACGACCCGCGCGGTGGCCGAGCTGCTGCACGTCGCCGGTGTGTCCTATGTGGTCCTCGGCCCCGAGGAGACCTGCACGGGCGACCCGGCGCGGCGCGCGGGCAACGAGTTCCTGTTCCAGATGCTGGCCCAGCAGAACGTCGAGGTCATCAACACCGTCTTCGAGGGCCGCCCGGCGGGCAAGCGCAAGATCGTGGCGACCTGTGCGCACTGCTTCAACACCCTGGCCAACGAATACCCGTCGCTGGGCGGTCAGTACGAGGTCGTGCACCACACGCAGCTGCTCAACCGCCTGGTGCGCGAGCGCCGCCTGGTCCCGGTGGCCCCCGTCGCCGAGGACGTCACCTACCACGACCCGTGCTACCTCGGCCGGCACAACAAGGTCTACGAGGCCCCGCGCGAGCTGGTCGGCGCGGCGGGCGCGAACCTGCGCGAGATGCCCCGGCACGCCGACCGCTCGATGTGCTGCGGCGCGGGCGGGGCGCGCATGTGGATGGAGGAGCGCGTCGGCAAGCGCATCAACGTCGAGCGGGTGGACGAGGCGCTGGGCACCGCGCCCGCCAAGATCGCCACCGGCTGCCCGTTCTGCCGCGTGATGCTCACCGACGGCGTCACCGCCCGGCAGGCCGACGGCCTCGCGGGCGAGCACGTCGAGGTGGTCGACGTCGCCCAGCTGCTGCTGTCCTCGGTCAAGCGCGGCCTCCCCGAGCCCGCCGACGAGCCCACCGACGCCACGCCCACCGGCACCCCGCTGCCCGACGAGGGCAAGACCCCGACCGCGGGCAGCTGATCGCCTTCCTGTCGGCCCAGGTCCGCGGAGCCCCGCGGACCTGGGCCGTTCTGCGTCCGCTCCCGGTTCCCGACGGCCTCCTCGCCGGGCCGCCAGGTCATCCAGCGGCGGTCGGCGACGCTCTCGCAGGTCGGCAGCGCGGTGGACTCGGAGGGCGCCAGCGCGGCCTAGCTCCCATGTGATGAGAATCTGATTCCGGCGAATGGGAATCTTTAGCTAACGTAAGTTTCATGCGGCAGAGGTGGGTTGTCCTCGGCGTCGCCGTGGCGGCGCAGGCGGCGATGAGCGCGCTGATCTACGGGCCGCCGTTCGTGCTTCCCCAGCTGCAGAGCGGGGAAGGGCTGTCCTTCGCCGGGGCGAGCGTGCTCGTGGTGACGCCGATGCTGGGCATGCTCGTCACGATGATCTTCTGGGGCGCGCTCGCCGACCGGTTCGGCGAGCGGCTGGTGATGACCGTGGGGATGCTCGGCAGCGCGGCGGGCGGGTTCGCGGCGGTGTGGGCGCCGGGGGTGCTCGGGATGGGGGCGGCGCTGACCGGGGCCGGGCTGTTCGCCGCGTCGATCAGCGCGGCGGGCGGGCGGGCCGTGCTGGGCTGGTTCGGGGTGGCGGAGCGGGGCCTGGCGATGGGCATCCGGCAGACCTGCACGCCGCTCGGCGTGGGGATCGCGGCGCTGACCATGCCCTCGGCCGCCGAGGCGTGGGGCTACCGCGAGGCGCTGCTGGTGCCCTCGGCGCTGTGCCTGCTCACCGGGCTCGCGGTGGCGGTGTGGCTCAAGAACCCCCGGCGCGGCGCGGCCGGGGAGGTGGCGGCCACCGGGTCGCCGTACCGGACGGCGCGGCTGTGGCGGGTGCACGGCGCCAGCGCGCTGCTGGTCGGGCCGCAGTTCATCGCCAGCTCGTTCGCGCTGGCGTACCTAGTCGTGCGGCAGGGGTGGAGCGCGGTCGCGGCCGGGGTGCTGGTCGCGGTCGTACAGGCCTTCGGCGCGGTGGCGCGCGTGGTGGCCGGGGTGTGGTCGGACCGGGCGCGCAGCCGGATGCGCCCGCTGCGGACCATCGCGGCGCTGGCGGCGGCGTCGATGGCACTGTGGGGCATCGGGGACGCCGTCGCGCAGTGGCTGGCGCTGGCGGGCTTGGTCGCGGTCCTCGTCGTCTCGGTGATGGACAACGGCCTGGGCTTCACCGCGACCGCCGAACTGGCCGGACCCTCGTGGGCGGGCCGGGCGATCGGGGTGCAGAACACCGGCCAGGGCGTCGTCGGCCTGGCGATCGTGCCGCTCTTCGCACTGCTGGCGACCGCCCTGCCCTGGCCGTGGGCCCTGCTGGCGGCCGCCCTGCTGCCCGCCGCCGCCGCACTCGTCGTCCCAGTGCGCGGCGAGGTGCTGGGCGAGCCGATCGGTCGCTCGGCTCCCGTGCCGCAGTTGCCGTGACGCTTTCCGGCGGCCGCTATCGGCGCTCTGCCGCCAGGCCCCGCCGTCCGGGTGCGTAGCGGGGGTGTCGGGCGAGTCAGTCAGCCAGATCGCGTTCCACCGCGGCCATGACGGCCTTCCAGTGGGTGCGCTGGCTCTCCCGCTCCTCGGCGTCGGCCAGCCACTCCTGGTGGAAGTTCAGCCGGGTGCGGTCCGCGCCGTTCGGGACCACCGTGACCTGCACGGTCGTGTCGTGCGTCCAGTCGGCGGGTCGCCAGGTCAGCCGGACCCGGTCGCCGGTGCGCAGGCTGCGGAGTTCGCCGGTGGTGCCGGTGTCGGTGCGGTAGGTGTCGCCCTTCGTCGTGCCCAGTTCGGCGCCCGGGCCGAGCCAGGTGGCCAGGCCCTCGCGGCTCACCAGGTAGGCCCACACCCGCTCCAGCGGGTGCGGCAGCGTCTTGGACACCCCGATGTTCCATCCGACGTCCTTGGTCTGACCCGTCATGTGATCACTTCCCCTCCGACCTCTGCCACGCTACGCCGCTCCACCGACACTGGGAGCGCTCCCAAAGTCGGTCGAAGCCCGCGCCGTCATTTGGGCTAACGTGACGCCGCCACCAGGGGTGTTGCTCTCCGTATGGTGGTTGGCCCATTGACGCTCAGCTGACTTCCCTGTCAAGATCTGTGAGAGCGCTCCCAGAAGCGCGCCGTTCGGGCGAAAGGTGCGAATCCCCCATGACCGACCACTCCGACCTGCTCGCCTTCCCGCCCGACTTCCGCTGGGGCGCGGCCACCTCGGCGTACCAGATCGAAGGCGCGGCGGCCGAAGGCGGTCGGAAGCCCTCGATCTGGGACACCTTCGCCAGGACGCCCGGCAAGGTCGTCGGCGGCGAGACCGGCGACATCGCCGTCGAGCACTACAAGCGCTACCCCGAGGACGTCGCCCTGATGGCCGACCTCGGCCTGCGCGCCTACCGCTTCTCGGTGTCCTGGGCCCGCTTCCAGCCCGACGGCCGCGGCCCGGCCAACCCCGAGGCCGTCGCCTTCTACCGCGGCTTGCTGGAGTCCCTGCACGCCAAGGGCATCGAGCCGGTCGCCACGCTCTACCACTGGGACCTGCCGCAGGCCCTCGAGGAAGAGGGCGGCTGGCTCAACCGCAACACCGCCTACCGCTTCGCCGAATACGCCGAGCTGGCCAAGCAGGCCCTCGGCGACCTCGTGCAGACCTGGGTGACGGTCAACGAACCCTGGTGCGCGGCGTTCCTCGGCTACAGCAGCGGCATCCACGCCCCCGGCGTGCAGGACCCGCCCGGGGCCCTGCGCGCCGCCCACCACCTCCTGCTGGCCCACGGCCTGGCCAACCAGCGGCTCAAGTCCGGCCCGCACCCGGCGAAGGTCGGCCTGGCGCCGAACTTCTACCCCGTCGACCCGCTGACCGACTCCCCCGCCGACGCCGACGCCGCCCGCCAGATCGACCTGCTGCAGAACCGGCTGTTCCTGGAGCCGGTGATGAAGGGCGGCTACGCCGAGGACATCCGCAAGCACTTCGCCGAGGTGTGCGGCACCGAGCACATCCGCCCCGGCGACGAGGAGATCATCGCCGAGCCGATCGACTTCGTCGGTGTGAACTACTACAGCGTCTACCAGGTCAGCGCGGGCACCGCGAACGGCGAGCCGACCTCGTGGCCCGGCGCCGAGGACGTGGCCTTCCACAAGCACAACAAGCGCAACACCCACATCGGCTGGGACGTCGAGCCCAACGGCCTGCTGCGCACGCTGGTCGACATCCACACCGAGTACCCCGGCCTGCCGGTCTACATCACCGAGAACGGCGCGGCCTGCGACGACCAGGCCGACGCCGACGGCCGCGTACAGGACGACGACCGGGTCGAGTTCCTGCGCGACCACTTCGCCGCGGTGCACGAGGCCATCGGGCGCGGGGTGGACGTGCGCGGCTTCTTCGTCTGGTCGCTGCTGGACAACTACGAGTGGGCCGAGGGCTACGGCATGCGCTTCGGCATCGTGCACGTCGACTACGCCACACAGCGCCGCACCCGCAAGGCCAGCGCGGACTTCTATGCAGAGGTCATCCGCGAGAACGGGGTCCGACCGGGCGCGGGGACGCCCGAGTAGGCCCGAGAAGCCACTGCCCGCGGAGGGTCCAAGCGAGTGCCCGCGATCCCGTTACCCACCCCGCGCCCGCTCGGCACGGCGCACGTCGACAAGAGCCTCGACCTGGTGGGCAAGCTCTACCAGCGGTCCGTCCACCCCGCCGCCCGCGTCGTCGCGGACGGCGGGCGGCTGGCCGCGCCGGTGGTGGTCGACCTCGACCCCACGACGCTGTGCGACCTGGCCTGCCCGGAGTGCATCAGCTCCGGGGTGCTCAACACCGGCCAGTTCGGCGGCGACCGCATCGCCGAGCTGGCAGGCGAGCTGGTCGCGGCCGGGGTGCGCGCGGTCATCCTGATCGGCGGCGGCGAGCCGCTGATGCACCGCTCGATCGGCACGGTGATCCGCACCCTGCACGAGGGCGGCGTCCAGCTCGGCCTGGTCACCAACGGCACGCTCATCGGCCGCTACCTCGACGAGCTGGCGGGCATGCTGTCCTGGGTCAGGGTGTCGGTCGACGCCGCCACCGCCGACACCTACGACCGCTTCCGGCCCAGCCGCCGCAAGAGCAGCGTCTTCCCGCTGGTCATCGACAACATGCGCAGGCTCGCCGAGCGCAAGGCGGGCAGGCTCGGCTACTCGTTCCTGCTCATGCAGCGCTTCGCCGAGGACGGGACCGTCACCGACTCCAACTACGGCGAGGTGTACGAGGCGGGCGCGCTGGCCAAGGACATCGGCTGCGACTACTTCGAGATGAAGGCGATGCTCGACGCCGACCACTTCACGGTCAACCAGCGCGCCGAGGACGTCGACCGCGTCGAGGAGCAGCTGGCGAAGCTCGCCGGGCTGGAGGACGACACCTTCACCCTGCTCGGCTCGTCCAACTGGGGCGCGGTGCGCGCGGGCGCCGATCCCCTGCAGGTCAAGGACTACCGCACCTGCGCCACCGCCGAGCTGCGCACCACGATCACCCCCAACGGCGTGTTCGTCTGCCCCTACCACCGGGGCAACCCGCGCGGGCTCATCGGCGACATCGCAGGCCGCCCGTTCGCCGAGATGTGGGCGGCCGCCGACACCACCGTGATCGACCCGAGCGCGGACTGCCCCTTCGTCTGCGCCCGGCACCCCACCAACCTGGCCGTCGCGACCCTGTCGGATGGCGGCGCGGTCGAGGGCCTGGTTGAGGATTACGACCCGTTCATCTAGCCACAAGCGGAGCGGACAATGCGCATCGCCGTGATCGGCGCGGGACCGGCAGGGCTGACCAGCGCCAAGCAGGCGCTGGCCGACGGGCACGACGTCGTCGTGCTGGAGAAGCACACCGACGTCGGCGGGATCTGGAATCCGGCGACCGGCGGGGCCTACCCGTCGGTGCGGATGCAGACCTCGCGCATGGCCTTCCCGTTCACCGACTTCGCGCCCCTGACCCCCACCGACTTCCCCACCCTGGCCGAGGTGCACGCCTACCTGCGCGCCTACGCCGAGCACTTCGGTGTGCTGGCCAGGGTCCGCTTCGGGGCCGAGGTCGTCGGGGTGTCCAAAGTAGATGGCCGGTGGCGGGTGGCGACGGCGTCGGGGGTCGAGGAGTTCGACGCGGTGATGGTGGCCAGCGGTGAGTTGTGGCGGCCGCGCGTTCCCGCCTCGCTGCCCGAGGGCGTGCTCACCGCCAAGGACTACCGCGCGCCCGAGCCGTTCGCGGGCAAGCGGGTGCTGGTCGTCGGCGGCGGGGTCAGCGGGGCCGACATCGCCGCCGAGCTGGCGGGCGCCGCCGCGTCGGTGGACTGGTCCATCCGCGGCAGGCAGCTGTTCCTGCCGCGCTACTGCGGTCGCTCCTTCAACGACGCGCTGTTCTCCTACGCGGGCCGCGTCGCCCTGGAGGACATGCCCTACCGCGACTACCTTGCCTGGCTGGAACAGCTGATGCCGGAGTACATGCGCGCCTACCGCGCCACCGGCCTGCTGCCCGAGGACGGCTTCCACGGCGCGGTGCACGTCAACGAGAAGATCATCCCGCTGGTGCACCGCCGCGCCGTCACCCCGCGCCCGGCGTTCGCCGCGTTCGGCGGCAAGACCGGCGCCGTCGAGTTCGCCGACGGGACCGTCGAGGACTACGACTCGGTCATCTTCTGCACCGGCTACGAGATGCCCGACTACGAGTTCCTCGACGGCTTCCGCCGCGAAGACCTCTACGAGCACCACTTCCACCGCATCGACCCCACCCTGGCGGTGATCAACACTCCGGTGGACACCGAGGCCTTCGGCACCGCGTGCCCGTACTTCGAGGCCATCGCGGGCTGGGTGCTGGCGGTGTGGGCCGGGCGCGCCCGACTGCCGGGCGTGCGCGAGCGCTCGGGCTGGTGCGCGGAGAACATGGCGGCGCTGTCGGACAAGCGCTACCTGGACTGCTGGCTGGAGACCATCCGCTTCCGCGCGCTCAGCGGCGACCTGCCCGACCCGGCCACCGACTTCGCCGAGTACTGGACGGTCGTGGCCGGTGTCGTCGCCCCGGCCAACCTGCGCACCCCGGTCCCCGCCCGCGCCGCCCACGACCTGGAGGTCGACGTCACCGGCGTGCGCCGCCGGGTGCTGGCCGGGCTGCCGGAGCGGGCCAGGGACGTGCTGCTGGCCCGCGCCCAGATCACCCCGGCCGACCACGCCGCCGCCGCGCTGGTGGCCCCGGACCGGGTGCTGGACCCGGCGCTGCCCTACCGGCAGCGGGCCCGCGTGGGGAGCAGGCGGTGACCCGGGGTCTGCTGCGGGGGCTGTTCGCCGACGGCCAGGCGACCCGGCTGGCGGGCGCGACCGGGACCATCGGCGTGGCCGGCGCGTTCGTCGTCACCACGACCAGCCTCTTCCTGGCCGACGCCGTGCTGGCCACCCCGCTGATGATCGGCCTGTTCTTCGCGGGCCGGGCCGCCGCCGAGATCGGCACCGACCTCTACGTCGGCGCGCTCTCGGACCGCATGCGCAGCAGGCGCACCCTCATCGCCGTGTGCGCGCTGCTCTCGGCGCTCGGCGCGTTCTCCTACATGCTGCTGCGCGACTACACGATGCTGCTGATCGCGGGCGCGCTGTTCTTCGGCATCGGCGGGGCGACCTTCGGGCAGCTCTTCGCCTACACCCGCGAGTTCGCCGAGCACCGCGGCGCGGGCGTGACGCTGTTCAGCTCGGCGCTGCGCTCGGTCACCACGATGGCCTGGATCATCGGGCCGCCGCTGGCGTTCCTCGTCATCGCCGAGCTCGGCTTCACCTGGCTCTACGCGATCGCGGGCGTGCTCTACCTGGCCGGCGCGGCCCTGTCCCGGTGGGGGATGCCGAACCTGGCCAAGGTGCCCGAGCCGCGTGAGCAGCCCACCTACGCCGGTCTGGGCAGGCGCACCTACCTGCTGCTCGGCGCGATCGCGCTCATGCTGACGGTCAACACCGCCTACCAGATCACCATCGCGCTGTTCACCACCAAGGACCTCGGCATGGGCCTGGGCGTGCCCGGCCTGCTCGTCGGCGTGGCCGCGGTGATCGAGATCCCGGCGACGCTGCTCATCGGGGCCAACGCCGACCGCATCGGCAAGGCCAAGGTCCTGCTGGGCAGCGTCGTGGTGGCGGTGGGGTTCTTCGCGCTGCTGCCGCTGGCCACGAGCCTGCCTGCGCTGCTGCTGCTCCAGATCCCCAACGCGCTGTGGACGGCGGGTGTGCTGAGCCTGCCGGTGCTGATGCTGCAGGACGAGATGCCCGACCGCGTCGGGGCGGCCTCGGCGCTCTACGCCTCGGGGTTCAAGGCCGGTGGGCTGCTCGGGGGCAGCGTCACCGGCGTCGCGGGACAGCTCCTCGGCTACTCGACCGTGTTCTGGGTGTGCGCGGGTCTGTCCGCGCTCGCCGCCCTGCTGATCGGAGTGCGCGGAATGACAGACGTCCGTCCTGTCGCGGTGACGGTGGTGGTGCCCACCTACAACCGGGCCGAGCTGCTGCGGCACACGCTGGCCTCGCTGGCCCGGCAGCGGCTTCCCCAGCGCTACGAGGTGATCGTCGTGGACGACGGCTCCACCGACGCCACCGCCGAGACCGTGATGGGCTTCCGCAACCGCCTCGACCTGACCTACGTCTTCCAGGAGGACCAGGGCTACCGGGTCGCCGCGGCGCGCAACGCGGGCGTCGAGCGCGCGCGCGGGGAGGTCGTCGTGTTCGTGGACTCCGGGGTGGTGCTGCACAGCGGGGCGCTCGCCGCGCACCTGGCCAGCCACCGCGACGGCGACGGGCCGGTCGCGGTGTGCGGCTACGTCCTGTGCTTCAACGAGGACAACGAGGACGGCGCGGTGATGACCGCCGCCATCGACTTCGCCGACCCCGACAGCACCATGGAGCGGCTGCGCGCCGAACAGAAGTGGCTCGACATCCGCGAGGAGTTCTACGCCAAGTACGGCGACGACTTCGGCGACCTGCCCGCCCCCTGGCTGATGTTCTGGACCTGCAACGTCTCCGCGCCCACCGCGCTGGTGCGCGAGGTCGGCGGGTTCGACGAGGAGTACCGCTCCTGGGGCGTGGAGGACGTCGACCTGTCCTACCGCCTGCACCGCGCGGGCGCGCGCTTCGTGCTCAACCGCGACGCCTGCGCCATCCACGTGCCGCACCCCAAGAGCTACGAGGCGAACATGGCCTCCGCCGCCGGGAACTACCGCTACTTCGCGGCGAAGTACGACACCCCGGTCACCGACCTGCTGGTGGACAACCACTTCTTCGTCATCAACGACATTATCCGCGACCGCGGCCTGCGGGGAGGCCGCGATGCCGCGCCCAGCCTCTGAGCCAGGCACCGTCCTCGTCCTGTCCCCGCACCCCGACGACGACGTGATCGCCTGCGGCGGCACGATCGCCGCGCGCACGGCGGCCGGGGCGCGCGTGGTGGTCGCCGTCGTCACCGACGGGGCCGCCTCGCACACCGCGGTCCTCGGCATCCACGCCGACCCCAGCCCCGCCGAGCTGGCCGAGGTCCGCCGCGCCGAGGCCACCGCGGCGGCGAAGGTCCTGGGCGTCTCCGACGTGCGCTTCCTCGGCCACGCCGACACCGGCCTGGCCGCCACCCTGCCCCGGCTGCGCGAGCAGCTGCTGGAGCTGTTCGCCGAACTGGACCCCGCCGAGGTGTTCCTGCCCCACGACGTGCGCGAGCTGCACGGGGACCACCGGCTCACCGGCGAGGTCGCCGTGGCCTGCCTCGCCGAGCTGGGCTCTGCGCCCGCATTGCGCAAGTACGTCGTGTGGGACGAGCGCACCGAGGCCGAGTTCGCCTTCACCAGCCGCGAGCCCACCGACGCGGAGCCCGCCGCGGGGGAGCGGCTGGTCGCCTTCGACATCACCGCGCACCGCGACGCCAAGCGCGCCGCGCTCGCCGAGCACCGCACGCAGGTCGAGCTGTACGCCCCCGGCCAGACCCGGCCGGTGGTGCCGCTCGCCTTCCAGCGCCGGGTGCTCGACCGCGCGGCGGAATCCTTCTGGCTGTCCCCGACGGAGCTCCCATGATCGAGTACCACGCCGCCTGGCCCCGCGTCCGCTCGGCGATCGCGCCCGACCCCGCGGTCGAGGCCAGGGTCGCGGCCCTGGTCACCCGCATGACGCTGGCCGAGAAGCTGGGGCAGATGATCCAGCCCGAGCTGGCGCAGCTCACGCCCGAGGACGTCACCGAGTACAAGATCGGCTCGGCGCTCAACGGCGCGGGCATCTGGCCCGGCGGCGACCGGCACGCGGGCGTCGCGGCGTGGGTCGGCACGGTCGACACGTTCTGGCAGGCCGCCGAGGAGGCGTACGCGGGCAGGCCGTTCCGGGTGCCGTTCATGTGGGCCACCGACGCCGTGCACGGGCACAACAACGTCTACGGCGCGACGGTGTTCCCGCACAACATCGGCCTGGGCGCGGCCGGCGATGCCGACCTGGTGCGCCGCGTCGGGCGGGCCAGCGCCGAGGAGATCCTGGCCACCGGCATGGACTGGACCTTCGCCCCCACGGTCACCACGCCCAGGGACCGGCGCTGGGGCCGCTACTACGAGGGCTACTCCGAGGACCCCGAGCTGGTGCACGCCTACGCCGCGGCCATGGTCGAGGGGCTGCAGGGCACGCAGGCGGACCTGCGCGCCGGGCGCGGGGTCATCGCGACCGTCAAGCACTGGGTGGCCGACGGCGGCACCGCCGACGGCGCCGACCGCGGGGTCGCGCGCTGCCCGGAGGACCACGTCCGCAACATCCACGCGGCGGGCTTCTACTCGGCCATCGCCGCGGGCGCGCAGTGCGTGATGGCGTCCTTCTCCAGCTGGGAGGACGAGGCCAACTACGACCACGGCGCGGCCAGGCCCGGCCTCTACCACGAGCCCTACAACCACAAGGTGCACGGCTCGAAGTACCTGATCACCGACGTGCTGAAGAACGCGGTCGGCTTCGACGGCATCGTCATCAGCGACTGGGACGCCCACTCCGAGGTCGCCAACTGCTCGATCGGCGACGCAGGCTACGCCATCAACGCCGGGCTCGACGTGCTGATGATCGCCGGTCGGGCGGCCTGGCAGTCGGTCTACCACCGGGCGGTGGAGGACGTCGAGCGCGGCGCCATCCCGCTCGCGCGCATCGATGACGCCGTCGCGCGCGTGCTGCGGGTCAAGCTGCGCGCGGGCCTGTGGACCCGTCCCCGGCCCGCCGAGCGCCCGGCCCGCGCGATCGGCGGACCCGAGCACCGGGCGCTCGCCCGCGAGGCCGCCCGCCGGTCGGTGGTGCTGCTGAAGAACACCGCCGGGGTGCTGCCGATCCGCCGCTCGGCGCGGGTGCTGGCCACCGGCAGCGGCGTGCACGACATCAGCAAGCAGACCGGCGGCTGGACGCTCACCTGGCAGGGCGACGACATCGTGCCCGCCGACCTGCCCGGCGGCGGCACCGTCGCCGACGCGCTGGCCGCCGTGGCCGCCGACACCGTCGTCGACCCGGAGCTGATCCGCGTCGACCCGACCGCCTACGACGTCGCCGTGGTCGTGCTCGGCGAGGACTCCTACGCGGAGATGCGCGGCACGCTCAAGCCGTGGCGCAGCCTCGGCTACGCCGACCTCAAGCTCTCCTACGCCCGCGATCTGGAGATCCTGCGCAAGCTGCGGCTGGCCGGGGTGCCGATCGCGACGGTGTTCCTCACCGGCCGCCCGCTCTACACCACCGAGGAGATCAACCTCTCCGACGCCTTCGCCGTGGCCTGGCTGCCCGGCCCGCAGGCCGGGGGCATCACCGACGTGCTCTTCGGCGACCACGACTTCACCGGCAGGCTGCCCAGCTCGTGGCCGCGCGGGCGGCAGCACTCGGCGGCCAACCGCGTCCCGCCGCACATCCCCGGCTACACCGTCCCGCCGGAGGAGACCGAGCCCGACGGCGACGCCGCGCCGCTGTTCGAGATCGGCTACGGCCTCGGCCGCTACGACCTCGGCCCCGGCCCGCTGCCGCTGGACCCGCCGAGGGTGGCCCCGCCCGCCACCGCCGAGGCCGAGCCGCTGCCGGTGCTCACCGGCGGGCAGCCCGCCGACGGCCTGCGCTTCCGCATCGGCGGGCACAACACGTGGTCGCGCGTCGACATCGACTTCGACGCCCCGACCGACGAGCTGATCGTGCGCGCCGACCCGCTCGGCGGCGAGCTGCGCCTGCGGTTCAAGGGTTTTCCCGCGTTCGTCTATGCCGAGAACGTCTCCGGGCTTCCGCGCGACCTGCGCGGCTACGCCGCCGCGGGCGGGGCGATCTCGCTGGGCATCCGGGTGGTGGAGCGCCCGGAGCGCCCGCTCTACCTGGCCGTGCACGACGACTACCCGGCCCAGCCCGGCCTGGACATCACCGACCGGCTCGGCGAGGACTGGACCACACTGCGGGTTCCGCTGGCCGAACTGCGCCGGATCGGCTCGGACCTGGAGCACGTCGACGTGCCCTTCATGATCTACACTGAGGGTTCGGGCTGCGTCGAACTCCGCAACATCCGCTGGACCCCCTAGCTCCTGGACCGGCTCGGCCCGACAACCACCATGGACCGCGTGCCCACGATCCGCAGCCGTGAACTCGGCGAAGCGTTGCGAAAAGCCCTCAAAGCCGCGGGCCTCACCGGACAGGAAGCCTCTCGCAGGCTCGGCTGGTCACCCTCGAAGGTGTCCCGCCTGCTGCTTGGCGCCCGCGGGGCGAGCGAGCGGGACGTCTCGTCCCTGCTCGTGCTCTGCGGGGTCAACGGCGACGAGCGCAGCAGGCTGCTGTCGCTGTGCCGCGACCCCGGCGCGGGCGCGTGGGTGCAGCAGCTCGGCAGGCTGCCCACGCAGCTCAAAACCCTGGTCGACCACGAGAACCAGGCGTGCGGCATCGACGAGTTCGAGCCCACCCTGGTCCCCGGGCTGCTCCAGACGGTGGACTACGCCCAGGCGATCGTGCGCGCCAACAGCAACGTCCCCGCCCGCGAGGTGGACGAGCGGGTGATCGCCCGCACCGCCCGCCAGCAGCTGTTCCGCCGGGCCCGCCCGCCGCGGTTCACCTTCTACGTCCACGAGTTCGCGCTGCGGCTGCCGATCGGCGGGCCGGAGATCATGGCCGAGCAGCTCAACCACCTGGTGCGCATGGCGGGCCGGGACAACATCGCGCTGCGCGTGGTGCCCGCCGCCGTCGGCGCGCACGCCGCGCTGGCGGGCGCGTTCCGCCTGATGGAGTTCCCGCACTACAAGCCGATCGTGTACCTGGAGAGCGAGAACTCCAGCCTGTTCCTGGAGCGCCCCGAGGAGATCGCGGCCTACCGGGGCATCCTCTCGGCGCTCGCCGACACAGCGCTGGGTGCGGGAGAATCGCGGCAGCTCGTCGCCGGACTGGCGCGCGAGCTGTACGCGGACGGAGAGGACAATGGCGTCCTATGAACAGCATCCCCTGCCGCAACCCCGGGCCTGGCGCCGCGGCAGCGCCAGCGCCGCCAACGGGAACTGCGTCGAAGTAGCCCCCGACGGGCCGGGATGGCTCGTCCGCGACAGCAAGAACACCGGCCCCGAGCTGGCTTTCCCCGCACCAGCGTGGGCGGCGCTGCTCAGTCGAGCAGGTCGGCCGCGGGCACGACCGCGGTGATCGGCCCGGCCGGGTTCACCACCAGCGGGAAGCCGTTGAGCTGCTGGGCCAGGGCGCGACCGGAGATCTCCCGCCAGCCCGGCCACTGCTTGGGCACCCGCGCCACCACCGTGCACGCCGGGACCAGCACCCGGCCGTCGTGGTTGGGGAAGGCGGTGACCCCGGCGTCGCGGCCGTCGCGGGCGTAGACCAGCAGCCGGGACTCGCGCAGCACCGGCAGCAGCGCCCGCTGCGGCAGGTGCCTGGTCTTGACCAGCTGCATCACCCGCTCCAGCTCGGTGACCGGGGCGGGCATGCGCAGTGCCTTCGGCGAGGGCCGGTAGTCCTCGTTGGGGCGGAACTCGTCCTGGATCTCGCCGCGGGCGTCGACCGGATAGGCGCCGATGACGCCCCACGGGGGCACATCGGAGCCGGGGGCGAAGCCCGGGTCGATCACCGTCAGCCAGGTCCCCGGGTTCGACCGGGCGGCGCGGCGCATGTCGAGGGTGATCTCCGGCTGGTGCATGGGCTGCTCCGAATGGCGGTGTCCACGATGGGCCACCTATCGTATTCGGCCGGTGCCCGCCCGCTCGCGGGTGCCCGCGCCCAGCCGGTCGGTGTGAACCCGGGAGGGGAACCGTTCCGCGCACGCGCGCATCGAAGCTAGAGTCGAACCGGTCGCTTGGGACGAGGGGAGCCTGCAGGTGCATCTCGCCGATGGAGGGGGCGGGGCCCCGCTGCCGCCGGTGTACTCCGGAACCCAGACCCTGGACATCGAGCCGTCGGCCATCCCCGGCGCGCTCGCCGCCTTCCGCGAGGCGCACGCCAGGGTCGAGGCCAAGGTCAGCGCGCTGGGCGCGCTCGCCGTGCCCGACTGGGCGGGCGACCCGGTCAGCGGCGAGACGGCGACCCGCTTCGCCGACCGCACCAACGGCGGCGCGGCCGACTCCGCGATCGCCTGCCTGACCGGCTACGAGCGCCAGCTGCGCGCCGCCTGCGACGCGCTCGCCGCCGCGCACGCGGCGTACACGCTCACCGAGGGCGACAACACGGCCATGTGGGGCACGAAGCACACCGACGCGAGGTGACGACGATGGCGGAGCACCGCTGGCGCGGGTACGAGCACCCCGAGCTGTACAAGATGATCAACGCGGGCCCCGGTCCGTCGGCCTCGACGCCGCAGACGGAGTTCTGGGACGCGCTGCTGCGCGAACTCGGTGAGATCGACGGCGACCTCAACACCAAGCTGGGCTCGCTGGCCGTGTCCTGGAAGGGCGCCGCCGCCGACGGCGCGCAGTCCGCGCTGAACCCGCTGCAGGTCTGGGCGGCCGAGGCCCAGGGCGGGGCCAGCGGCATGCGCGCCTCCACCGAGTACCAGGCCGACATGATCGCCCGCGCCCGCGCCGAGGTGCCCGAGCCGGTCAAGGTCACCACGCCCGCGCCGTCGGGCTGGTCGAAGGTCGCCGCCGGGGCCGCGCTGCTCACCGGCAACCCCGGCCCGGCCATGGCCGTGGCCAACCAGGCCTCCGACCACGAGGCCCAGGAGCGCGCCAAGGACGAGGCCGCGCAGAAGGCCGTCGACGCCATGGACTCCTACTCCCGCAGCAGCGAGTTCAACCGCGAGACCCTCGGCGAGTTCGTGCCGCCGCCGGACGTGGTCGTCTCCACTCCGGCCCCGCAGGGCGGGATGTCCGCGGGCGTCACGCACTTCACCAGCGCGACCGGCGGCTACACCACCGGCGGCTCCGGCTCGACCGCGCCGTCCTACGCCGCGCCCGCACCCAGCGGCGGCTCCGGCTACACCCCGACGGTGAACACCGGCGGCGGGTCCTTCACTCCCGTCGGCTCCGTCACGCCGGGCGGCCCGCCGCCCGCGGGCTTCACCCCGGTCGGCACCACCACCCCGGCGGGCTACGCGCCCACCCAGCCCGCGGGCCCGACGGGCCCCGGCTACGCCGGTCCCGGCGCGCTGCCGCCCGGCCAGGGCGCCGGGCCGTTCTTCGGCGCTCCCGGGGCAGGGCCGTCGGGGGGATCGGCCGGGACGCGCGGCGGGTTCGGCGCGCGCGGCGGCATGCCCGGCGGCGGAATCGCGCCGCTGCCCGTGGAGGGCGAGTCCACCAGGGGCAACCAGATCTTCCGGCCCGGGGTCGGCATGGCCGGTGAGGCCGGGGTCGGCGCGCGCGGCGGTGCCATCGGCGCGGTGCCCGCGGGCTCCGGCGCGCGCGGTGGCACGGGCATGGGCATGGCCGGTCCGCTCGGCGGCGCGGCAGGCGGCGACGAGGACCGCGAGCACGGCCTGGCCGACTACCTGATCGAGACCGTCGACGTGTTCGGCGACGAGCGCACGGTGTCGCAGCCGGTCATCGGCGAGGACACCGACAGGTGATGCCGATGGGGGCCATCGACGGCACGTCCGCCGCCGAGCCGATCACGCTGAGCGCGCTGGAGTTCGACGTGCTCTGGGAGCGCGTCGACCCCGGCGCGATGCCGCTGGTGGTGAAGGTGCCCTCGCCGGGACGCACCGACACCGAGCGCGCCGGGATCGAGAACCGGGTCTGGGCCGACCTGCACGCCCGCGGCATCGACCGCGACGACCCGGCCATCGCCGAGCTGTTCGCGCTGCTGGCCCGCCCCGAGCGCGAGGTCGACGGCAGGCTGTGGGCCGGGCGCGAGGTGCGGCTGCTGGCCTGCGCCGCCGAGGACTCCGGCGTGCTGGCCGTGCTCACCGGGCAGACCCTGGTGCTCAGCCGGGTCTCCGCGCTCGGGCTGGCCTCGGCCGCGGTCGGCGCGCTGCCGTCGGCCCCCGCCGGGGCGGGGCGCTCGGTCACCCTGCGCACCGCCGACTTCGAGTCCGCGGCCCAGGGCGACGGCACCGTCCGCGGCTTCCAGGGCGCGCTGCTGGCGCACGGCATCCGCGGCGACGACGCCGAGGTGCTCGCCGAGATGATCGGCGACGTGGTCAACACCGGGAACTTCGGCGCCGCCGCCCGCAACCGGGCGGGCCGCCGGGTGCGCGGCGAGCGGGTCGTGTCCTTCTTCGACACCGCCGCGGGCCGCTACGTGCAGGTCCGCCGCGCGGGCCCGGACGGCGAGCTGTGGACGACCATCTCGCCCGCCGACTCCCGCAAACTCGGCCACCACGTCGACGAGCTGCTCCGGGAAACGGTCGACGGCGCGTGAGCGACCCGCACGCCGTGCGCGCGGCCGTCGCCGAGGCGCTGCCCTGGCTCGACGGCGGCGACAAGCCCGCCCGCCCCGTGCTGGCCGCCGCCGTGCGCACCAGCCTGCGCACGCTCGCCGAGACCGCCCCCGGCCGGACCGTCGAGGTGCGGGTGCCGCCGTTCGCGGCGGTGCAGTGCGTCGAGGGGCCCAGGCACACCAGGGGCACGCCCGCGAACGTCGTGGAGACCGACCCGCGCACCTGGCTCGAACTGGCCACCGGCAGGCTGGCCTGGGCCGACGCCGTGGCCGACGGCCGGGTCAGCGCCTCGGGCAGCCGCGCCGACCTAGCCGCGCACCTGCCGGTCGTCCGGTTCTGACGGGTCCCGGGGGTCGGTGACGAGTTCCGGGTGCCGGTGTTTCAGCGTCCGGTACAGCCCGTAGCCGCCCGCGACGGCGAGGAAGCCGTAGATGGCCAGCAGCACCGGCGGCGTCGTCCCGGTGAGCGCGTCGCCGAGCACGACCGCGGCGGTGGTGCCGGGCAGGCTGCCCAGCAGCGTGCCCCACAGGTAGGGCCGGAACGCGATCGTGGACAGCCCGCAGCAGTAGTTGAGCGGCGCGAACGGCACCGCCGGGATCAGCCGCAGCGACAGCACCCCGGGAAAGCCGCCCGAGCGCAGCCGCGCGTCCACCGCCCGGATTGCCGAGACCTCCATCAGCGGCGTCACCCACCGCCTGCCCAGGCCCCTGGCCAGCGCGAACCCCAGCGACCCGGCGATCCCGGTCGCCACCATCCCGATGACCACGCCCCACACCTCGCCGAGCAGCAGCCCGCCGGAGAGGTTGAACACCGTGCGCGGGATCGGCAGGGCCGCCAGCAGCGAGTACGCGAGGAAGAACAGCACCGGGGTCGCCCAGCCCGCCGCCGACGCCCAGTCGCGCACCTCCGCGGGGCTCGGCAGCGGCACGAGCACGCCCACGGCGACCACCGCGGCCAGGAGGCCGAGCAGGCAGACCAGCGTGGCGCGACGGGACACGCCGACCAACGGTACCGACGTGACGCGCCCCACCCTCGGCTGGCCGGAACCGAGCCCGGCTGCACTTACACTCTGGGGGCAGGTTGATGTCGTCCCCTCAGGGAGCACTCGGTGGTCTCCGACCAGTTCTCGACTGGCTCTTCCCGCCCCGATCTCGACCCCTCGGCGCCTGATCCCGAGCCCCGCGAGGAGTGCGGCGTGTTCGGCGTCTGGGCCCCGGGCGAAGAGGTCGCCAAGCTCACCTTCTACGGGCTCTACGCGCTTCAGCACCGCGGCCAGGAGGCGGCGGGCATCTCCGTGGCCGACGGCCGCCAGATCGTGGTCTTCAAGGACCTCGGCCTGGTCAGCCAGGTCTTCGACGAGCAGGTGCTGGTCTCGCTGCGCGGGCACGTCGCCGTCGGGCACTGCCGCTACTCCACCACCGGGTCCACGACCTGGGAGAACGCGCAGCCCACCTTCAAGACCACCGCGACCGGCAGCGGCCTGTCGCTGGGCCACAACGGCAACCTGGTCAACACCGCCGAGCTGCGCGACATGGCCAAGGAGCAGGGCCTGGGCGCCAGCGGCGCGACCACCGACTCCGACCTGCTCACCGGCCTGCTCGCCGCCGCGGCGGCCGACAAGGGCATCGAGCAGGCCGCCCTGGACCTGCTGCCGAAGGTGCGCGGCGCGTACTGCCTGGTCTTCTCCGACGAGTCCACCCTCTACGCCGCCCGCGACCCGCACGGCGTGCGCCCGCTGGTGCTCGGGCGGCTGGAGCGCGGCTGGGTCGTGGCCAGCGAGACCGCGGCGCTGGACATTACCGGCGCGTCGTTCGTGCGCGAGGTCGAGCCCGGCGAGCTGATCGCCATCGACGCCGAGGGGCTGCGCTCGACCCGCTTCGCCACCCCCGAGCCCAAGGGCTGCATCTTCGAGTACGTGTACCTGGCCCGCCCGGACACCACGATCTCCGGGCGCTCGGTGCACGCCACCCGGGTGGAGATCGGCCGCAAGCTGGCCATCGAGGCCCCGGTCGAGGCCGACCTGGTCATCCCGGTGCCCGAGTCCGGCACGCCCGCCGCGATCGGCTACGCCCAGGCCAGCGGCATCCCGTACGGGTCGGGCCTGGTGAAGAACGCCTACGTCGGGCGCACCTTCATCCAGCCGTCGCAGACCATCCGCCAGCTCGGCATCCGCCTCAAGCTCAACCCGCTGCGCGACGTCATCCGCGGCAAGCGCCTGGTCGTGGTGGACGACTCGATCGTGCGCGGCAACACCCAGCGCGCGCTGGTGCGGATGCTGCGCGAGTCCGGCGCGGTCGAGGTGCACGTGCGCATCGCCTCGCCGCCGGTGCGCTGGCCGTGCTTCTACGGCATCGACTTCGCCTCCCGCGCCGAGCTGATCGCCAACGGCCTCGACGCCGACGGCATCCGCCGCTCCATCGGCGCGGACTCCCTCGGCTACGTCAGCCTGGACGCGCTGGTGCAGGCCAGCGAGCAGCCCCGCACCCGGCTGTGCTCGGCCTGCTTCGACGGCGACTACCCGATCCCGCTGCCCGACAACGCGCTCATCGGCAAGCACCTGCTGGAGGGCCTGGGCGAGAACTCGGGTCGGGAGAAGGGCGTCGCGGGGGACGCGGCCCCGGTCTTCGCCGCCGGGTACGGTGCCTCGGACGCGCTCTCGCGCCCCTAGCCTCGACTGATCCTCGGAGATACCTGTGTCTGACCCGATGTCGACCGGCCCGGCCACCTACGCGGCGGCGGGGGTGAGCATCGAGGCGGGCGACGAGGCCGTCGAGAAGCTCAAGCCGTGGGCCGCCAAGGCGACCCGACCGGAGGTGCTGGGCGGCATCGGCGGCTTCGCCGGCCTGTTCAGGCTCAAGCTGGACCGCTGGCGTGAGCCGGTGCTGGCCTCCTCCACCGACGGCGTCGGCACCAAGATCGCCGTCGCCCAGGCGCTGGACGTGCACGACACCGTCGGCATCGACCTGGTGGCGATGGTGGTGGACGACCTGGTGGTGTGCGGCGCCGAGCCGCTGTTCCTGCAGGACTACATCGCCGTCGGCAAGGTCCTGCCCGACCGGGTCGCCGCGATCGTCAAGGGCATCGCCGAGGGCTGCGTCCAGGCGGGCTGCGCCCTGCTCGGCGGCGAGACCGCCGAGCACCCCGGCCTGATGGCCGACGGCGCCTACGACATCTCCGCGACCGGCGTCGGCGTGGTCGAGGCCGACGCCGTGCTGGGCCCGGAGCGGGTCCGCCCCGGCGACGCGCTCATCGCCATGGGCTCATCCGGCCTTCACTCGAACGGGTACTCCTTGGCCCGGCACGTGCTGCTGGACATCGCCCGCATGCCGCTGGACGGCCACGTCGAGGAGTTCGGCCGGACCCTGGGCGAGGAGCTGCTGGAGCCCACCCGCATCTACGCCAAGGACTGCCTGGCCCTGACCCAGGAGGCCGACGTGCGCACGTACGCGCACATCACCGGCGGCGGTCTGGCGGCCAACCTGGCCCGCGTCATCCCGCCGGGCCTCAAGGCCACCCTGGACCGGGGCACCTGGACCCCGCAGCCGGTGTTCTCCCTGATCGCCCAGCGCGGCCGGGTGGAGCGCGAGGAGATGGAGCGCACCTTCAACCTCGGCGTCGGCATGGTCGCCGTCGTCGCCCCGGAGGACGTCGACCGCTCCCTGGCCATGCTCACCGCCCGGCACGTCCCGGCCTGGGTGGCGGGCGAGGTCCGCCCCGAGTCCGACGAGTCGATCCCGCGCGCCGAGGTCGTCGGGGACCACCCCAGGTTCTAGAGCCCGGCGTGGGCCAGCTCGACACAGGCGTTCCCGCCACCCGCGCCGTGGCTTGAAGCCCTCGACCTCGACCATGTCGGCCGCGTTGGCGAACTGGAGGATCGAGAAGGTCGAGTCCATGCCCGGGCGCGAGTCCCCCTCGACGGTGGCCGCGTGGTCGAAGCCGGACCGACCCGGCTCTGGGCCGCCGTCGAGGCGGGCTTCGCCGAGCGGCAGTGGGTCTGGTGCGACGACCCGGCAGGCGGCCAGGCCTGGCCGCTCGACGCGCGCTTGCGATGATCCGGCGGTGCCTCAGGACAACGATCACCCGGCGTGCGAGCGGTGCGGCCTGCCGGTGCGGGTGAGCAGGCGGTACTACGAGACCTTCGAGCGGATGCACTACGTGTGCTTCCACTACGCCTTCGAGCACGGCCACTCCCAGGGCGACGGAGACCCCGACGAGACCTGCGGACTCGACGGGTGCCCGTCAGCGCCCGCCGCGGACCACAAGGACCGGGTGGTCGCGGTGTTGCGGGAACTGGTCGACGACTGGGCGGACGGCCCGCCCGCGGACTGGGGCACCCTCGCCCTCCCGGACTACCTCGCCGCGGTGGCCGCCTGGTTGCGCGACTGCGACGGCCACCACGACGCCCGGGGCGTTCCAGTCCCCGCCAGCGGCTGGGAGGTCGTCGCCGCCGCGTTGCGCGCCGCGAAGGCGCCCGAGTAGGCGGCCTCTCGCGGCGCGCATAATCGCCGGGCAACCCGGCGGCGCCCTGGCCCGTACTACGGGCTGGGTGAGTGGGGAGGCGCCGTGGGGGATCGGGAGACGGAGTTCGGGGAGTACCTGGACAGCCGGGCCTCGGTGATGCGCCGGACCGCCTACCTGCTGTGCGGTGGCGACTGGCACCGCGCCGAGGACCTGGTGCAGACCACGCTCGCCAAGATCTACGTCGTCTGGCCGCGCCTGCGCCGGGATGACGCCATCGACGCCTACGCCCGCAAGGTCATGGTGCGCACCGCCATCGACGAGTCGCGGCGGGCGTACCGCAGGCGCGAGTCGGTGACCGACGCCCCGCCCGAGGTGCCGGTGCACCCGCCGGGCACCGAGGACGCGATCGACGTGCGGGAGGCGCTCAAGCGGCTGCCGCCGGGGCAGCGGGCGGTGGTGGTGCTGCGGTACTGGGAGGACCTCTCGGTCGCCGAGACCGCCGCGGCGCTGGGCAAGAGCGAGGGGACGATCAAGAGCCAGGCGGCCAAGGGGCTGGCCGCGCTGCGCGCCATGCTGGCCGTGGAGGAGGTGACCCTGTGAGCGATGAGGACGTGCGGCGGATGCTGTCGGCCGCGGTGGGCGGGGAACCGCCGCTGGGGCTGGACCGCGAGGCCGTCTTCGCCGAGGGCAGGCGCAGGCTGCGGGTGCGCCGGACCGCGACCGTCGGCGGGGCCGCCGTCGCCGTGGTGGCGGTGGTGCTGGGCATGTCGGCGCTGTCGGGGGCGCAGTTCGGCCTGCGGGAGGACGTCGGGCCCGCCGCGCCCGCCCCGGCGACCACGAGCGGGTCCGCGTCCACGACATCCCCGCTGACCTCACCCCCGGCGGTCGCGCCCGAGGCCACCGTCACCGCATCTCCGCCCACCACCGACCGGCTGGGCGCGGTGCTGCGCGACGCCAAGATCCCCTGGCCGCGCGGGGTCGCCGTCGAGGGCGAGGGCAAGGAGTGGTTCGCCTTCGACCAGTCGGGCACGGCCACCTTCAACCTGGTCGCCAAGGACGCCGCGCGCAGGCTGCTCACCGTGCGGGTCTACCCGGGCGGCGCGCCCGAGTTCGTCTGCAGGGAGGGCTGCCGCATCGAGCCTGCCCCCGACCGCACGCTGGTGGCGGTGCGCCACGCCAAGCCCACCGAGGCGGGCGGCCCGATCGCCGTCGAGGTGATGACCATGTCCGGCACGGGCCGGGACGTGCAGGTCGTGGAGACCGCGGGCTTCGGCCCGCCCTGGCGGGTCGAGCCCCTGCTGCCCGACGACGTCCTCGTGGCCATCGCCACGATCCCCGGTCTGGCGGGGGGCCGGTAGGAACCCCCGGGGTTGGGGTGGCCGTGGCGAGGCGGGTGCCGCCGCGCCCTCGACGCGCGCCCCCGGTGAGGCGTGCCCGAGCACGACAGGTGTCCACTCCCGTGCCTTCCCCTACCCCGTCCGCGCGCCTGCGCGGCCTCGCCTCCCCTGGTCATCGCCCCGCTCAGCCACGCGCACGGCCTGGGCCACCTCATCGCCGCGGTCACCCTGGCCGGGGTGTTCCAGGTGGTGCTCGGCGTGGCCCGGCTGATGCGCTTCATCCGGCGCTCGGTGATGGTCGGCTTCGTCAACGTCCTGGCGATCCTGATCTTCCTGGCCCAGGTGCCGGAGCTGCGCGACGTCCCGTGGGCGGTCTACCCGCTGGTGCTGGGCGCGCCGGCGCTGATGGTCCTCTTCCCGAAGGTCACGACCGTGGTGCCCGCGCCGCTGGTCTCGATCGTGGTGCTGACCCTGATCACCGTCGGCGCGGGCATCGCCGTGCCGACCGTCGGCGACAACGGCGCTGGTCGGGCCGATGGAGTCGCTGATGACCGCCAAGCTGGCCGACGACATCACCGACACCCGTCGAACAAGACCCGCGAGTCCGTCGGGCAGGGCGTGGCCACCATCGTCACCGGGTTCTCCGGGGGCATGGGCGGCTGCGCCAAGATCGGCCAGACCATGATCAACCTGAAGGTGTCCGGCGTCCGCACCCGGCTCTCGACCTTCCTCGCGGGCGCGTTCCTCATGGTGCTGTAAGTGGTGTTCGGCCCGGTCGTCTCCGACATCCCGATGGCCGCGCTGGTCGCGGTGATGGTGATGGTCTCGGTCACCGCCATGGTCATCGTCGCCCGGCGGGTCGCCCACGTCGCCGAGGTCACCGCCGTCACCGACCCCGACGGCACGAGCGTGGTCTACCGGGTGACCGGCGAGCTGTTCTTCGCCTCGCCAACGCCCTCGACGCGGTCGAGACCAAGTACCGCCACCGCGGCAAGACCGTCGAGATCACCGGGCTCAACCCCCGCAGCGCCCACCTGCACAGCAGGCTCGCCGGCGAACTCACCGGAGGGCACCGACCGGGCGGATAACCGCTGGACGGATCGGGCATCCTCTTCACCGTGGCAGGGGAACTCATCGTCTCGCGGTCGCTGGTGATCCCGGCGGCCGAGTTGAGCGAGCGCTTCTCCCGCTCGTCGGGGCCCGGCGGGCAGGGCGTCAACACCGCCGACAGCCGCGTCGAGCTGTCCTTCGACGTCGCCGCCTCCAAGGCGCTGCCCGAGCACCTGCGCGCCCGCGCCCTGGAGCGGCTGGCGGGCCGCCTGGTCGACGGCGTGCTCACCATCGCCGCCAGCGAGTTCCGCGCGCAGCTGGCCAACCGCGAGGCCGCCCGCGAGCGCCTGGCCGCCCTGCTGCGCCAGGCCATCGCGCCGCCCCCGCCCGCGCGGCGCGCGACCAAGCCCAGCCGCGGCGCGCGTGAGCGCAGGCTGGACTCCAAGAAGCGCCGCTCGGCCACCAAGCAGACGCGCAGGCGCCCCGACCTCAGCTGAGCCGGTAGCGGCGCTCCGGGCGGCCCGTCGTCCCGTAGCGCAGGCGCACGGCGGCGCGGCCGGTCGCCACGAAGTGCTCCAGGTAGCGCCGCGCGCTGACCCGCGACAGGGCCGCCGCCGCGGCGCACTCGGCCGCCGACATCTCCCCGCCGCGCAGCGCCGTGGCGACCAGCTCCGCGGTCTGCTCGGTGAGCCCCTTCGGCAGCCCGCCGCCCGCCCTCGGCCGGGCGCCGAACACCTCGTCCACATCGGACTGGCCAGCCGTGCCGAGCGTGGTGAGTCTGCTGTGGAGGGTCGCGAAGTGGGTCAGCTGGTCATACAGTGCGGCGTAGGCGAACGGCTTGATCAGGTAGTGCAGCGCGCCACCGCGCAGCGCGCCGCGGATGGTCTCCACATCCGTCGCCGCGGTGATCACGATGACGTCGGGGTCGACGTCGCCGTTGCGCAGCGCGCGCAGCACATCGAGGCCGGGCATGTCGGGCAGGTAGATGTCCAGCAGCACCAGGTCGGGGGACAGCTCGTCGACCAGGCGCAGCGCGTCGGCGCCGGTGTGGGCGGTGCCGACGACGGCGAAGCCCGGCGTGCGCGCGACGTACCCGCTGTGCACGCGCGCGACCATGAAGTCGTCGTCCACCACCAGCACGGTGATCTCCGCGGCTGTCATGGCTTCATCCTGGCGGTGAACACGGCCCCGTTGTCGTTGTGCACCTCGACCGACCCGCCGCGCCGCACGCAGGTCTGCCGGGTGATCGCCAGGCCCAGCCCGCGCCCGCCGCCGTCCTCGGCCGCCTTGGTGGTGAACCCGTGGCGGAACACCTCCTCGGCGATCTCCGGGGCGATCCCCGGCCCGGAGTCGCGCACCACCACGCGCACCTCGTCGGGCGCGTGGGCGATCGACACCTCGATCCAGCCGCGCCTGCCGCCGAGGGCGTCGACGGCGTTGTCGACCAGGTTGCCCAGCACGGTCACCAGGTCGGCGGAGAGCCGCTCGTCCACCGGACCGAGCGCGCTGGCCGGGTCCAGCCGGATGCCCGCGCCCTGCTCGGCGGCCAGGCTCGACTTCGCCACCAGCAGCGCGGCGACGGCCGTGTCGGCGATGCGCGCGGACACCTCGCCCTGCCAGGCGCGCTGGGTGCCGCTGACCCGGTCGACGTAGTGGCGCAGCTCGTCGTACTCGCCCAGCTCGATCAGCCCGGCGATGGTGTGCAGGCGGTTGGAGAACTCGTGCGCCTGCGCCCGCAGGGTGTCCGTTGTGGACCGGTTGGCGTCCAGGGCGTTCTGCAGGGCGACGATCTCGGTGCGGTCGCGCAGGGTCACCACCGCGCCCGCCGGGTCGATCGGCATCCGGTTGAGCACCAGCACCCTGCCCTTGCGCAGCACGATCTGGTCGGCCCCCTCGGTGCGGGCGGTGAGCACGTCGATGATGCGCTCGTTGAACCCGAACGCCGTCACCGGCACGCCCGTAGGGTCCTGCGGCAGGGCCAGCAGCTTGCGCGCCTGGTCGTTGGCCAGCGTGACCCGCCCGGCGGCGTCCAGGCCCAGCACGCCCTCGCGGATGCCGTGCAGCATGGCCTCGCGGTGCTCCACCAGCCCCGCGATCTCGGCGGGCTCCAGGCCGAGGGTCTGGCGCTTCACCCGCCGCGCCACCAGCAGCGACCCGCCCACCCCCAGCACGGTGGCCACGGCCAGGATCGCCAGCGCCTCGCTGGGGGAGTGGACGATCCCGGCGAACAGCGACGGCGCGTCCACCCCGGCGGCCACGATCCCCACCACAGCCCCGTTCTGGTCCACCACCGGCACGTGCGCCAGCAGCTCGCCGCCGACCTCCCCGGTCCACGCCCGCCCCTGCCGCACGGTGCTCTCGCCCAGCGCCATGGGCTCGCCGACCTGCGCCGGGTCCGGCGAGGTCAGCACCCGCGTGTCGGGCAGCGCGATCCGCACCGACCTGGCCCCGGAGAGGTTGCGCGCGCTGGTCGCGAACGTGGGCAGCTGGTGGTGGCGCAGCGGGTCCAGCAGCGCCGCGCGCACCCCGGGCGTGGCGGCCACGTCCTCGGCGACGTTGAGCATCCGGCGGCTCTGGTCGTCGGTGTAGGCCTCCCGCGACTGCACCGCCGAGAACACCGCGACCGCGCCCAGCAGCGCGGCCACGATCACGAACTGCCAGCCGAGGAGCTGGCGGGCCAGGGAGCCGGTGCCGGGCATCGGCCCAGTGTGCACCGCGCCGGGCGGCCGGTCCCGTGAACACAACGACCACAACGTCCGCAACGGGCGCAAGCGCGACAGGGCGTTCACCCGCGGGCAACATGCCGGTCCAGGAAGTGACCCGGGTTACCCGAGGAGGCGGACGGTGGTTGGACGGCTGGTCGCGGTCGTGGCCGCGATTGCGGCGGTGTTGCTGATACCGCCCCTGATCGTCTCCGGTGGGGACGACGACCCGGGCCAGCGGGTCCGGGGGCTGCGGGTGCTGGTGCCCAACTCGCCCGGCGGCGGCTACGACGTCACCGCGCGCACGGCGGCCAAGGCGATGGAGGACAGCGACCTCGCCAGCGCCGTCGAGGTGTTCAACCTGCCCGGCGCCGGCGGCACCGTCGGCCTCGGGCGGCTGGTCAACGAGCGCGGCAACGGCAAGCTGGTCATGTCGATGGGGCTGGGCGTCGTCGGCAGCGTCTACACCAACAAGTCGCCGTCCACGCTGGCCGAGACCACGCCGATCGCCAAGCTCATCGAGGAGCCCGACATCGTCGTGGTGGCCGATGACTCCGAGTACGGCGACATCGGCGAACTCCTGGCGGCGTGGCGGGCGGACCCGGGCGCGCTGCCGGTCGGCGGCGGCTCCTCGCCCGGCGGGCCCGACCACCTCGCGCCCATGCTGATGGCCGAGGCCGCCGGGGTCGAGCCGCGCGCGGTCAACTACGTGCCCTTCGACGGCGGCGGCGAGCTGCTGGCCTCGGTGCTCGGCGGCAAGGTCGCCTTCGGCGTCTCCGGCATCGGCGAGTACCGCGACCAGATCCAGGCGGGCGACCTGCGCGTGCTCGCGGTGACCGGGCCCGAGCGCATCGACGGCGTGGACGCGCCGACGCTGCGGGAGGCCGGTGTCGACGTCTCCTTCACCAACTGGCGCGGCATCGTCGCCCCGCCCGGGATCAGCGACACCGACCGCGACCGGCTCATCGCCGTGTTCACCGCGCTGCACGCCTCCCCGCAGTGGAAGGACGCCCTGGCCCGCAACGGCTGGACCGACGCGTTCCAGCCGGGCGCGGAGTTCGGCGCGTTCCTGGCCGCGGAGAACGACCGGGTCGCCGGGGTGCTGAAGGGGCTGGGGCTGGCATGAGCGCGGAAACCGACGAGCGGGGCTCCTGGCTCAGGGAGCGCTCGGAGCTGGGCGTGTGCGTGCTGCTGGCGGTGCTCGGCGGGCTGGTGCTCGTCGACGCGCTGTCCATCCCCACCGACTTCGCCCAGCGCGGGCCCGTCGGCCCGAAGGCGGTGCCGGTGCTCGTCGGGGTGTCGCTGCTGGTCGTGGCCGCCGCACTGGCGCGCGACGTGCTGCGCGGCGGTCGCGGCGAGGCCGAGGGCGGCGAGGACGTCGACCTGAGCGCCCCCGGTGACTGGAAGACCGTGCTGATGCTCTGCGGCGCGTTCCTCGCCGCGACCGCGCTGATCGGCACCGCCGGGTTCCCGGTCGCGGGCTTCGTCCTGTTCTGGGGCGCGGCGTACGCGCTCGGCAGCCGCGGGCACGTCCGCGACCCGCTGATCGCCGCCGCGGTGTCGGTGCTGACCTACGTCGTCTTCGACGTCCTGCTCGGGGTTCCGCTGCCCGGCGGCCCCCTGATGGGAGTGCTCTAGATGGACCAGCTCCTCGACGGGTTCGCCACCGCGCTGACCCCCGGCCACCTGCTGCTCGCCGCCGTCGGCGTGCTGCTGGGCACCGTCATCGGCGTGCTGCCCGGCATCGGCCCGGCGATGGCCGTGGCCCTGCTGCTGCCGGTGACCTACGGACTGGAGCCGACCGGCGCGTTCATCATGTTCGCGGGCATCTACTACGGCGGCATGTTCGGCGGCTCCACCACCTCGATCCTGCTCAACACCCCCGGCGAGAGCGCGGCGGTGGTGGCCGCCATCGACGGCAACCCGATGGCCAAGTCCGGGCGCGGCGCGCAAGCGCTGGCCGCGGCGGCCATCGGGCACTTCATCGGCGGCATGGTCGGCACCACGCTGCTGGTCGTCCTGGCCCCGACGGTGGCGTCGCTGGCCGTGGACCTCGGCGCCCCCGACTACTTCGCGATCATGGTGCTGGCCTTCGCTGCGGTCACCACGGTCCTGGGCAGCTCCCGGGTGCGCGGCCTGGCCTCGCTGCTCATCGGCCTCACCATCGGCCTGATCGGGCTGGACGAGATGACCGGGCAGCAGCGGCTGACCTTCGGGTCGCTGGAGCTGGCCGACGGCATCGACGTCGTCATCGTCGCGGTCGGCCTGTTCGCCGTCGGCGAGTCGCTGTGGGTGGCCGCGCACCTGCGCCGCACGCCGTTCAAGCCGATCCCCGTCGGGCGGCCGTGGCTGGGCAGGGCGGACCTGCGGCGGGCCTGGAAGCCGTGGCTGCGCGGGCCGCTCATCGGCTTCCCGTTCGGCGCGCTGCCCGCGGGCGGCGCGGAGATCCCGACCTTCCTGTCCTACGCGACCGAGAAGCGCCTGTCCAAGCACCGCGACGAGTTCGGCAAGGGCGCCATCGAGGGCGTCGCCGGGCCGGAGGCGACGGCCAGCGCGTCGGCGGCGGGCACCCTGGTGTCGATGCTGACCCTCGGCCTGCCCACCACGGCCGTCGCCGCGGTCATGCTCGCCGCCTTCCAGCAGTACGGCATCCAGCCGGGCCCGCTGCTCTTCGAGCGCGAGTCGACGCTGGTGTGGGGGCTGATCGCGAGCCTGTTCATCGGCACGGTGCTGCTGCTGGTGCTCAACCTGCCGCTGGCCCCGCTGTGGGCCAAGCTGCTGCGCATCCCGCGGCCCTACCTGTACGCGGGCATCCTGTTCTTCGCGATGGTCGGCGCGTACGCCGTCAGCGGGCAGGCCGCCGACCTGCTGGTGCTCTTCGCCATCGGGATCATCGGCCTGGTCATGCGCCGCTACGGGCTGCCGGTGCTGCCCGCCATCCTCGGCGTCATCCTCGGCCCGGCCGCCGAGCAGCAGATGCGCCGCGCCCTGCAGATCTCCGACGGCGCGCTGACCGGGCTGGTCAACACCACGTTCTCCATCACCGTGTACGTGATCGTCGCCCTGCTGGTCCTGTGGCCGCTGGCGCGCAAGCTGCGCCGGTAGGGAGCCGCCGGGGAACAAGCGGCGCGGGAACAAACGGCGCGGCGGGCTCCTTGGTTCTTCGTGAGTAGTCGAACCAAGGAGCCCAGCCGTGAGTCTGCTTTTCAGCCCGCTGACCCTGCGCTCGGTCACGATCCCCAACCGGATCGCGGTCAGCCCCATGTGCCAGTACAGCGCCGTGGACGGGGTGCCGAACGACTGGCACCTGGTGCACCTGGGCTCGCGGGCCGTCGGCGGGGCCGGGATGGTCATCGCCGAGGCGACGGCCGTCGAGCCGCGCGGGCGCATCTCCCCGGCCTGCACCGGGATCTGGTCCGATGAGCAGATCGCGGCGTGGAAGCCGATCACCGCGTTCCTCGCCGAGCACGGCGCGGTCGCGGCCGTGCAGCTCGCGCACGCGGGGTTCAAGGGCTCGACCTCGGCGGTCGGCGACGGCGGGGTCGCCGACGACGACGGCGGCTGGACCCCGGTCGGCGTGACCGACGTGCCCTTCCGCGAGGACTACCGCACGCCCACCGCGCTCACCGAGGACGGCATCGCCGAGATCGTCGCCGACTTCGCCCAGGCGGCGCGCAACGCCCTCGCCGCCGGGTTCCGGGTGGTGGAGGTGCACGCCGCGCACGGCTACCTGCTGCACGAGTTCCTCTCGCCGCTGACGAACACGCGCACCGACGGCTACGGCGGCGACGCCGAGCGCAGGCTCCGCTTCGCCACCGAGGTCGTCGCCGCGGTGCGCGCCGCCGTCGGGCCCGAGGTGCCCGTGCTGGTGCGCGTCTCGGCGACGGACTGGACCGACGGCGGACTCACCGGCGACGACACCGTGCAGATCGCGGCCGCGCTGGTGCGCGCGGGCGCCGACCTCATCGATGCCTCCACCGGTGGGCTGAACCGCGGTCCGGTCCCGGTCGGCCCCGGGTACCAGGTGCCCTTCGCCGAGGCGATCCGCCGCAAGGCGGACGTGCCCACGGCGGCCGTCGGCGAGATCACCGAACCGGCGCAGGCCGAGGACGTGCTGGCCACCGGCGCGGCCGACCTCGTCCTGCTCGGACGTGAGTCGCTGCGTGACCCGTACTGGCCCCGCCGCGCCGCGGCGGAGCTGGGCGCGCCCATCACCGCGCCCAGGCAGTACGCCAGGGCTTGGTGATACGCGCGGAGCGAGGCCGCCCCGCCTGAGCGGGGTGGCCTTGTCACGCGGGCGAGAGGGGCCCGGCACCGAGCGGCGCCGGGCTTGCGTCAACGGCGGTAGTCGTCGTAGCCGTCGTCGTCGTACTCGTCGGACTCGATTCGCTCAGAGTCGGAGCCACCACTGGATTTGGGGTCACCCGACAGCTCGCGCTGCAAGGCCCCCACGTCCATGTGGTGGCTGCTGTACTTGAGCTCCCGGGCCACCTTTGTCTGCTTGGCCTTGGCTCGGCCGCGCCCCATGGCTCGACCCCCTCGCACACGAGACGGGGCGGCCGGGGGAATCGGCGGCCCCGTAGATGTCGACAGTTGATTCCTGCTAACTACCGTACCGTGCCGAAGGGGTTCGATGCCACGCGGCTCGGTGTGCAGAACCCGACACCCCCGGCCCGGCCGCCCCGCCACCGCCGCCCGCCCGGTTCGTGGAACGATGGACGGGTGCCTCGTCCGTTCGTCGCCTACCTGCGGGTGTACGAACCGCTGTCGGCATTTCCCCCCGCGTCCCGTGATCGACTCCGGCACCTGGCGGAGAAGTCCCCCGTCGACCGGGCGGATGTGGGAAACCATGAGCAGTTGATGTGGCTTAAGTCACAGGACTACGGCCTGGCCGCCCTCCCCGGCGAACGTGCCGACGGCTCCCCCTTTCCCGTCCGGGAAGTCATGACGGCCCGCTCCGCGTCCGGTGACCTGCTGGTATGCCCGCTCGACCTGCGCGCCCGCGCCGCCGCCGCGATCGTCGGCTTCCTCTCCACGGCCGGGGACTCCCTGCGCGAGGCGACCCTCGGCGGCGCCGCGGAGAAGCTGCGCCAGAAGGCGGGCGCGGTCCTGGGCGAGCTGACCGGCGGAGCGGTCCACGTGGTGTCCACGACGTGGACGGTGCCGCTGCCGTGGTTCGTCCTGGTCCTGCCCGACGAGCGCGTGATGGCGGACGGGTCGGTGTACTGGCAGGTGCCCATGGGGACGGCTCGCAAGCGCGTCCAGCGGGCCTTCGAGCTGGCCGAGTCGACCTTCGGGGAGTCCGGGCCGACCAAGGTCCTGCAGGACACCTCGCGCTGGCTGGCCCACTTCCACGAGGCGTCGCTGGTGGAACTGGACTACGGCGGCCTGGTCGAACTGCTGGACGAGGAGACCATCGAGTCCGACACCTCGGCCGAGGACGTCAACGCCATCCTGGACGCCATCGAGCACCCCGACCCGGGCGCGGTCGCCGAACGCTTCGAGCGCCTCCGCGAGTTCTGGAGCGACCTGGCGGTCCGAGAGCGGATGCAGTAGCGCGGGCCCACACCCGGGCCTGCTCAGCGCAACTCGTCCAGCAATCCCCCGCGAAGCCGGGCGGCGCCCACCGGCACCCCGCCGCCCAGGATGTCCCGCTCGGCCTTGTCCTCCAGCTCGGGAGCGTCGTACCCCAACGCCCGCAGCACCCCCACCAGGATCGGCGTGCGGGGCCGGGGAGCGCCGTCATCGATCTTCATCGCCATGGCGGTGCCGTCCGGCAGGGCCATCGCGTGCACGCCCTCCGCGCCGCCCTTGACCAGCAGCCCGGGGATGGCCTGCATCAGCTCCGTGTCGTCCCGGTCGGTGCCGCCGACCAGGTGCGGGTGGGTGCGCATGGCCTCGGCGACGCGGTGTTCGTGGGTGCCGTCGGGGGCCAGCATCAGGCGGGAGTAGCCGGTGGCCAGGCCGGTCAGGGTCAGGGCGAACAGGGGAGCGCCGCAGCCGTCGATGCCGATGGTGTGGATGTCCTCGCCCGTCATCTGGGTGACGGTGTCGGCGATGGCCTGCTGGGCCGGGTGCTCCGGGTCGAGGTAGGAGGCGGTGGGCCAGGCGTGCTGCACCGCGGTGGCCAGCATGATCGCGTGCTTGCCCGAGCAGTTCATCGCCGCGCGGCGCTTGCCGCCGCCGCCGGCGATCACCCGGTTGCGGGCGGCCTCGTTCATCGGCCAGTCGTGCGGGCAGCCCAGGTCGTTCTCGGCCAGGCCGGACTTGCCGAGGATGCCCAGCACCTGCTGGACGTGCTCGGGCTCGCCGCTGTGCGAGCCGCAGCCGACGGCCAGGTCGGCGTCGTCGGGCAGGTCGAGGCCCGCGCGCAGCAGGCCGAGGGTTTGCAGCGGCTTGTTGCACGAGCGGGTGAAGACCGGCTCGGTGACCTCGCCGATGGCCAGCCGGACACCGCCGTCGGGGGCGAGGACGACGACGGAGCCGCGGTGCACCGACTCCACGAAGCCGGAGCGCAGGACTTCGACCAGGACCGGGTTCAGCGCGACTCCCCCTGCTCGGGGCGGGCGCCCTCGGCGGCCAGCAGGTCGTCGACCGACGCCGTGCCGGACCGGTAGCGGCCCGCTATCTGCTCGTTGAGCAGGTCCATGACCACCTGCACCTGACGCCGCCGCGTGGAGACCGACGCCTCTTCGTCCCGGTAGGTCTCCAGGGCCAGCGCGAGCCGCTCGTCCGGCAGCGAGGACACGTCCGACAGGTCGGCGTCGGAGACCAGGGCCTCGACGTGCCTGCGGTGCGCCTCGGCGCGCGAGGGCTCCATGTTCTGGTGGCGGCCCGAGCCCATGGCCGGGCCGACCGCGTTGTCGGCGAGGATCGAGGCCAGCTGGGCGACCACGGACTCCGCGCCGCCGGTCTCGCGCCTGCGCAGCTCGGCGCGCACGATGTCGATCCGCCCGTGCAGGAGCCTGCGCAGGTAGGACAGGTCGGTCTCCTCCTGCGCCGCGTCGTCGCGGCGGGCGCGCACCTCGGGCAGGTCGAGTCTGTCCAGGTCGGCGACGTAGTCCGGGTCCAGCACCCGGTCGATGCGCCTTCGCCCGCCAGGGCGCACTTCGATCACCTGGACATCCTCCGCCAAACCGTCCTCGATCGCCAGATCATGCCGACGTTACCGGCTGGGCCGCCACCCCCAGCAGCGCGCGCGCCTCATCGGGGGTCAGCGGCGGGCGCTGCGCGATCCGCGCCAGGCCGGAGGCCCTGGCGACCAGTTGCGCATTGTCCTTGACCCGCTCACCACGGGCGTAGCTGATGGTGTCCTCCATGCCGACCCGCACGTGCCCGCCCGCCGACAGCGCCGCGAAGAGGACCGGGAGAGTGGTGCGTCCCACACCCGTGGCGGAGAACGTCGCGCCGTCGGGGATGAGCCGCAGCGCCGCGGCGAGGGTCTCGGTGTCGCCCGCCATGCCGCCGGGCACGCCCATCACCAGGTCGACGTGCACGTGCCCGCCTGCCGGGAGGCCGTGCTTGTCGAGCAGGCGGTGCAGCGAGGTCAGCTGGCCGAGGTCGAAGATCTCGTACTCGGGCACGATGCCGCGATCGCGCATCCGGATGTGCAGCTCGACGATGAACTCCCAGCGGTTCATGAACACGTCGTCGCCGAAGTTCACCGTGCCCATCGAGCAGGACGCCGAGTCCGGCAGCGCGTCGAGCACGGCGAGGCGGTCGGACTCCGGGTCGGTGACCGCGCCGCCGGTGGAGAGCTGCACGACCAGGTTCGTCCGCTCGCGCACCGCGGCGACGGTCTCCCTGAGCCGCCCCAGGTCCAGGGTCGGCTTGGCGTCGTCGTCGCGGATGTGGATGTGGACCATCGCGGCGCCGACGCGCTCGCAGGCCTCGGCCGTGGCCACCAGCTCCTCCAGGGTCACCGGGAGGTTGGGGACGTCGGCCTTGGTGTGCTCGGCCCCGGTGGGGGCCACGGTGATGAGGGTGCCGGGTGTCGACATGGCAGCGATCCTGCCACTAGGTCGCGTTATCCCCGCAGCCCCTTGGCCGCCGCCCGGCCCGCGCCGCCTTGTTCGCCGGGCACCGAATCGGGGTCGACGGCGGCCTGCGCGCCGCCCGCGGCGAGCGGGGTGGCGGGCTCGACCGAGCGCTTGAGCAGCGCCAGCGCCACCGGCCCCAGCTCGTGGTGCTGCACGGCGGTGCCCACCCGGCCGACCACGCGCTCGCCCGCGGTGACCGGCGTGCCGGTCTCGGGCAGCTCGTCGGCCGCGCCGTCGAGGTGCAGCAGCAGCATCCGCCGCGGTGGGCGGCCGACGTTGTGCACCTTCGACACCGTCTCCTGGCCGCGGTAGCAGCCCTTGGCCACGTGCGCGGCCGAGGGCACCCACGACACCTCGTGCGGGATCGTCTTCTCGTCGGTGTCCACGCCCAGGCGCGGGCGCAGCGCGGCCACCCGCAGCGCCTCGAACGCCAGGCTGCCCATCGCCCGCGCCCCGGCGGCGGTGATCCGCGCCCACCAGTCGGCCAGCGCCTCCCTGGGCACCAGCAGGTCGGCGGCGTCCGGACCCGGCCACGGCATCCGGCGCACGAGCACACCGCCGCCCGAGGCGCTCGCGTACGCCCCCCGCGGCACCGGCAGACCCAGCTCGGCCAGCAGCTCCGGCGTCTTCGGCCCGACCAGGCTCAGCACCGCCACCTCGCCGGTCGCGTCCCGGGGCTCCACCTTGGACCAGAAGCGCATCTGCTCCAGGTACTCCAGCAGCGGCACCCGCCCGCCTCGGGTGCCGACGGTCGCGGCGCCCGCCTCGGTGTCCAGCCACACCGTGCCGTCCACATGCGAGACGACCATGTGCGCGTCGACCCGCCCCTGGCTGTCGAGCACCAGTGCCTCGCTGCCCGCGCCGTCGGCCAGGCCGGACACGTGCTGGGACAGCACCAGGTGCAGCCAGCTCAGCCGCTCCTCGCCCGGCACGGCGATCACCTCGCGGTGCGAGCGGTCGGTGACGCCGACCCCGCGCTCGGCGGCGCGCTGCTCGCCGAGCGGGTCGCCGAAGTGCCAGGGCACGCCGGGGTCGGTGGTCTCCTCCGGCGGCGGGATCGCGCCGGGGGCGGACAGGACGGGCGAGCTGGTCACGTGGTCTCCCTGGTGCAGTCGCGGCAGGTGCCCGACAGCGCGAGGTGCGCGGCGTCCAGTACGAACCCGTGGGCGGCGCGCAGTGTTCCGCACAGCTGGTCCATCACCGCGCGCGGTGACTCGTCGACGCGGCCGCAGCGGTGGCAGACGAGGTGGACGTGCTGGTGCTCGTGCAGCGAGTAGGTGGGCGGGCCGTGGCCGAGGTGGGTGTGCCGGATCAGCTCCAGCTCCTCCAGCAGCTCCAGCGTCCGGTAGATCGTGGTGATGTTGACCGACGGCGTGACGCGCTGCACGTGCCTGCACACCTGCTCGGGGGTGGCGTGCTCCAGCTCGCGCAGCGCGTCGAGAACGAGTTGGCGCTGCGGCGTCATCCGCATTCCGCGCTGGTGCAGCGTGCTGCGCAGGTCGTCCACTTCACCGATGGTAGTCGGGCCAACGGGGGCGGGTGGCCGCTCACGTAGGGTGGGCCACCATGCGCCTGCTCGCCCTGTTCGACGGCACGATCGCCGACCCCGAAGCCCCGCACATCAGGGTGGACGACCTCGGCCTGACCCGCGGCGACGGCGTCTTCGAGTCGGTGCTGGTGGTGGACGGGCGGCCGCGCGAGCTGGGCCCGCACCTGGAGCGCATGCAGCGCTCGGCGCGGATGCTGGAGCTGGCCATCCCGCCGGTCGCCGAGTGGGAGCGCCTCGTCGCCGCCGTGCTCGCCGCCTGGACCGCGCCGGGCGAGGTCGCGGTCAAGCTGGTCTGCACCCGCGGCCCGGAGTACGGCGACGGCTCGCCCACCGCGTACGCGCTGGCCTTCACCGTCGAGCCGCACACGATCGAGCGGCGGCTGCGCGGAGCGTCGGCCATCGTGCTCGACCGCGGGTTCGACCCGGAGATCTCCGAGCGCGCGCCGTGGCTGCTGCTGGGCGCCAAAACCCTCTCCTACGCGGTGAACATGGCCGCGACGCGGCACGCGTCGGCCGTCGGCGCGGACGAGGTGATCTTCCGCGCGGCCGACGGATCGGTGCTGGAAGGCCCCACCTCGACCGTCGTCGTCGCGCGGGGCCGCACGCTGCGCACCCCGCCCGCGAGCAGCGGCATCCTGCCCGGCACCACCCAGGCCGCGCTGTTCCGCGCCGCCGAGCGCGCGGGCTGGGCGACCAAGGTCGAGCCGGTCCTGGTGTCGGACCTGACCGCCGCCGACGGCGTGTTCCTGGTGTCGAGCGTGCGCAAGGTCGTGCGCGTGCACACCCTCGACGGGGCGGCGCTGCCGGACGCGAGCGCGACGTGGTCGGAGCTGAACGCCCTCTACGAGGCCGAGTACAGCTAGGACACCGCCTGAAGCCGCACGCGCGTGCCAGGCCGTGCCTGGGCGAGCGCGGGCAGCGCGGAGGCCGCGACCACGCCGATCACCGGGTAGCCGCCGGTCGTTGGGTGGTCGGCGAGGAACACCACCGGCCTGCCGCTCGCGGGCACCTGCACCGCGCCGGTCACCACGCCCTCGCTGGGCAGCTCCCGGCCCGCCGAGTCCGCCGTCCTGGCCAGCGCCGGGCCCAGCAGCCGCACGCCGACCCGGTTGCTCTCCGGCGACACCGACCACTCCGCGCCCGCCAGCTGCCGGGCCGGGGCCTCGAACCAGTCCTCGCGGGGCCCCAGCAGCACCGGCACCACCAGCCGATCGGGTGCGCACGGCGGGGGAATGACGTCGGCGCCCGACGGCAGCCCGCGCACCGGGCCCAGCGCCAGCACGTCGCCCGCGCGCAGCGGGTCGGGGCCGATGCCGGAGAGCACGTCGGTCGAGCGGGAGCCCAGCCGCACGGGTCCGGCGAGGCCGCCGGAGAACGCGACATAGCTGCGCAGGCCGGTCCTCGGCACGCCCACCGCCAGCTCCCGGCCCGCGGCCAGGTGCAGCGGGGCGTGGGAGTCGGCGGCGCGGCCGTCGACGGTCACCGGGACCGACGGGCCGGTCACCGCGACCGTGCACGAGGCGTCCGCGCGCAGCCGCAGCCCGCCCAGCACGCACTCCACGCCCGCGGCGCCCTCGTCGTTGCCGACGAGCCGGTTGGCCAGGCGCAGCGCGGGCACGTCCAGCGCGCCGGAGGGCGGCACGCCCAGGTGCGCGTTGCCGGGACGGCCCAGGTCCTGCACGAGGGCCAGCGGACCGCTGGCGAGCACGGTCAGCGCGCGCATTCAGACGGCCTCGAACCGCACCCGGTGGCCGGGGGCCAGCAGGGCGGGCGGCTCGCGCTCGGGGTCGAACAGCGGCGGCGCGCCGTCGGCGAGGCGGCCCAGCAGCCGCCAGCCGCCGGGGGAGGGCCGCGGGTAGACGCCGGTGAACTCGCCCGCGACGCCGACCGCGCCCGCGGGCACCTTCGTCCTCGGCGAGGCCAGGCGCGCCTGGCGCAGCGGCGCGGGCAGGCCGGTCAGGTAGCCGAAGCCGGGCGCGAACCCGGTGAAGGCGACGGTGTACTCCGCGCCGGTGTGCAGGGCGACGACCTCGTCGGGGGACAGGTTCGCGGTGGTGGCCGCCAGCTCAAGGTCAGGGCCGTCGTAGACGGTGGGCAGGACCACGGTCTCCCCGGCCGGGGCGGGCACGGCGGAGAGGTCGGCGGCGCGCAGCGCGTCCTCCACGCCGCGGGGGACGCCGCCGGAGAAGGTGGCCAGCACGGTCCGCGCGGCGGGCACCAGGTCGACCAGGCCGGGCAGCCCGGCCAGCACGGCGCGCGCGGCGGCGACCTCGCCCAGTGAGCCCAGCTCGACCAGGACCGAGTCCGCGCCGCAGCGCCGCAGCCGCACGCCCGCGCTAGCCGACGACGCGGCGCAGGTAGGCCGAGGTGTGCGGCTGCATCGGCTGCCCGACCATCGCCCGCTCCTCGACCCAGGCCAGGTCACCGCCGTTGACCAGGCCGTAGAGCCGGGTCGCGGCGCTGACCTCCTTGGCCGACGCGGTGCGCCCGACCAGGTCGGTCGAGAGCTCCCACGACGTGGAGTTGCGCGGCTTGCCGTAGTAGACCTCGACGATGCCGGTCACGTGCGCCAGCACCAGCTCGATCACGTCGTCGGGCTGCGGCCGCCACCAGCCGACCTCGCGCGCGGCCGGGCGGATGACCTCGCCGTCGTCGTCCAGCAGCCAGGTGCGCGACTCGTAGGACAGGAACGGGCGGCCGTCGTGGGCGAAGGTGAGCTGCTGGCCGAACTTGAACGGCCCGTCGATCGTCGGGTAGACGACCTCGCCCTCACCGCGCCACACCCCGACCAGCGGCAGCAGCGCCAGCAGGTCGTCGTGCAGGGTGGGGCCCTCGCGCAGATTCGCGGTGTCCGCCGGGACCGGCAGGTCGTCGAACTGGGGCAGGTTGCGGTGCCGGGTGTGCTCGGCGCGCTCGGCTGCGGCCTGGATCGCGGCGTCGCCGCTGCCCGGCACGGGGGCGTCGGACATCAGGAGCGCTGGTCGTTGAACAGGCGGTACACGACGTAGGCGGCGAACCAGGCGATCGCGATGCCCACCACGACGAGGAGGCCGGTGAAGAAGAGTTCCACGGACGCAGAGGATAGTCGCCGCGGCCCGGGGCGGCCGTGCAGGCGTGGCCCAAAGCACGAACGCCCCCCGAGCCGGGCTCGGGGGGCGTTCGCGATGCCGCTGTCACGCGACCGCGATGGCGACCGGGTGCACGCCCGGTCCGCCCGCGGCCACGCTGGCCTCGCCGTTGCCGTCGCGGTGCAGGGCGCGGACGGTCCAGTCGCCCGGCGCCGCGTAGAAGCGGAACACGCCGTCGGGGGAGGACACGACCTCGGCGGTGAACTCACCGGTGGAGTCCAGCAGGCGCACGAACGCGCCCGCCACCGGAGCGCCGCCGTTGGTCACGGTGCCGTCGAGCACGATCTCCTTGCCGGGGTCCACGTTCGCCGGGAGGGCGGTGGTCTGCTCGGGAGCGCCACAGGAAGTCATCTCGGGATGTCCTTTCAGCTGCCGGTCGCGACGGGCACGCCCACGAGCGAGCCGTACTCGGTCCAGGAACCGTCGTAGTTCTTCACGTCCTCGTAGCCCAGCAGCTCGCGCAGCACGAACCAGGTGTGCGAGGAGCGCTCGCCGATGCGGCAGTAGGCGATGGTCGCCTTGCCCTCGTCCAGGCCCGCGTCCTTGTACAGCTCGCGCAGCTCGTCGTCGGACTTGAAGGTGCCGTCCTCGTTGGCCGCCTTGCTCCACGGCACGTTGATCGCGCTGGGGATGTGGCCCTTGACCTGGGCCTGCTCCTGCGGCAGGTGCGCGGGGGCGGCCAGCTTGCCGGAGAACTCGTCGGGGGAGCGCACGTCGACCAGGTTCTTGGTGTCGATCGCCGGGACGATCTCGTCGCGGAAGGCGCGCAGGGCCTTGTCCTGCGGCTTGGCCGAGTAGGCCGTCTCCGGGCGCGAGGGGACCTCGGTGTCGAGCGGGCGGCCGTCGAGCTCCCACTTCTTGCGTCCGCCGTCGAGCAGCTGCACCTTGTCGTGGCCGTAGAGCTTGAAGTACCAGTACGCGTAGGCGGCGAACCAGTTGTTGTTGCCGCCGTAGAGCACGACGGTGTCGTCGTTGCCGATCCCGCGCGCGGAGAGCAGCTTCTCGAAACCCGCCTGGTCCACGAAGTCGCGCCGGACCGGGTCCTGCAGGTCCAGCTTCCAGTCGACCTTGACCGCGCCGGGGATGTGCCCGGCGTCGTAGGCGCTGGCGTCCTCGTCGACCTCGACGAAGACCACTCCGGGCGCGGTGAGGTTCTCCTCTGCCCACGCGGCAGAAACAAGCACGTCTTCGCGGCTCATCGGGCGGTTCCCACTTCCTTGTTCGAGAGACGGGTGATCAGCAGGTACATCTGGCAGCCGAGGCAGAAGCCGAAGGCGGCGTTGAGGAACGCGGCGGCCAGCGCCAGGGCGGTGGCCGCGAGGCCGACGGCGGGCACGCCGAAGGCGAAGCCGAGCGTGCCGACGGCGGCGAACGCGAAGCCCACTGCCTGCGCGAAGCGCAGCGGCGTCTCGTCTTCACGTTCGTCGGAGGGCTGGAGGCGGGGGGCGATGAGGGTGCGGTGGAGGACGCCGTACGGGGACATCCGGACCCCGGCGAGCGCCCCGACGGCGAACACCGCGGCCTGGACGGCCAACAGCGGCCACCACCCGGTGGCGAGGACGACCAGCAGCACCGCGCTGGTCACCCAGGCGGAGAAGCGCGGACCGCGCGGGTCCACACCAGCGGACATGGGAAAACCTCCTGACCAGGGCAAGACGTGCGGACCGGGACGGCTCAGGCCGACATGGCGCGCATGCCCCGACAAAGGCTGCTGTCGACGCGGCAGAAGTCCACCGCGCGGCGCCTGGTCAGGTACTTGGTCACGGCGACGACACTACCCGCGTTCCCGTGGGTGGGACCTGCCCGTCCACAGGGTGGGAACCCCCAGGTCGATACCGCACGGACGCGATCTCCGCTGCTCAGCGCAGGTGTTCGGCCAGCGCTTCGAGCAGGGCGTCGCGGCGGGGGAGGCCGCGCACGCGCAGCACCTCGGCGCCGCCCGCGACGGCCACCGTCGTCGGGGTGCTCAGGACCGCCATGGCGCGGGCGAGGTCGGCGCGGTCGGTCAGGTCGATCTCGGCGTGCGCGAGGCCGGGGGTGCGCTCGGCGAGGTCGGCCAGCAGCGCGCGGGTGTGGCGGCAGGGCGCGCAGAACGTCGTGGAGAACTGCACGAGGGTGACCGCGGCCGTCGGGTCGAGCGCGGCGAGCACCTCGGCGGGCAGCGCCGGGGTCCTGGCGGCGCCGACGCGGCCGGAGCGGGTGCGCAGCAGCAGCCCGACCGCGGTCGCCAGGACCAGCGTGCCGACCGCCACCAGCGCGCCGGTCACCGCTCCCGCCCGGCGCCGGTCACGTGCCCAGGACGATGTCCTTGGCGGTGCCCTGGACCGCCAGCGAGCCGTCCTCGATCTTGACCTCGGTCGGGGTGACGGCGAAGGGCAGCACGCCCGGGTCGAACTTGACGCCGAAGAGCGGCAGCACCTTCTGCTGGATGGCCTCGGGCAGCTCGGCGCTGCTCATCTTGTTCTTCAGCTCCATGCGCTTGGGCTGCACCGCGATGCCGCCCCCCTCCAGCGCGATCAGCGAGAACACGCACAGCTCGGTGCTCTGCCCGGCGACGTCCACGGTGCCGCACAGCTTGACGCCCGCGGTCTTGCCCGCGCGGTCGGCGATCTCGGACTCCGACGCGGTGACCTCGGCGTCCGGATCGTTGACCAGCTCCTCGGCGGCCGGGGAGATGGTCAGGTTGGTGATGGAGGCCAGCACCGGCTGGGCGTTGGCCTGGATGGCCCGGTTGACGTCGGAGGCCTTGACCCGGAGCTGGCCGCGCACCTCGCGCACGGGCACGCCGTCGAGGGTGCCGCCGATGACGTCGGACAGCGGGGCCCGCACGCCGAACATCTCGGCGTGCACCTCGACGTCGCGCAGGGTGTTGACGGGCACGCCCTTGGCGTCGACCACCACCGATTCGTACTCGCCGGAGAAGGCCTGCAGGAGGAAGGAGAACCCGCCGATCTTGATGGCCGGGTCCTCGCGCAGCTGGAGCTGCTCGCGCGCCTTCTTCGACACCTCGTGCTCGACGATGGCCGCGGCGCCGAAGTCGGCGGCCACCAGCAGCCCGGCCAGGATCACCAGCGCCACGATCGTCCGGCGCAGGGCCTTCGACCTGCGGCGCTTGGGCGCGGCCGGGGGCCGGGGGTTGGTCATCGTGGTCATCCGCCGTTCCTCATGCCTGGCCGCCGGGGTCGCGACCAGGGTAGCCACGATCGGACGAGCGCCGGGAACGACGGGGGCAACCCCGGTTACCGGGTGTTCACACAATCATTCCGCGGCGGCTCGGCCGGGCCGCGATTCTTCCGAAATCGCCAGTCCCCCCAGCGGATTTACCTGGCTGTAACACGGTGCGTTCGCGCAGGTGGCGAGCGTGCTTCCCGGGCACTTCAGATGTGACAGGGACTTCACGACGGCGACAATTGCCAGCTCGGCGGTTTATTCTCAGTCCGCAAAGAACCGATCCCACACGGGACCGCACCTCAATGACGCGGAGCGGGCGATCACGTCAGGAGGCGTCGATGAGCCTGGATCTGCTGCTGCTCACCGCGGACCCCGAGCCCGGCTCCGTCCTGCCCTCGCTGATGCTGCTGCCGCACACCGTGCGCACGCAGGCCCCCGAGGTCACCGCTCTGCTCGACGCGGGCTCGCGCGACGCGGTCGTGGTGGACGCCCGCACCGACCTGGCCGCCGCCAAGAGCCTGTGCCGCCTGCTCACCAGCGGCGGCGACAACGCCCCGGTGATCGCCGTGGTGAACGAGGGCGGCCTGGTCGCCATCACCGCCGACTGGCGCATCGACGAGATCCTGCTGCCCACCGCGGGCCCGGCCGAGGTCGACGCCCGGCTGCGGCTGCTCGGCTCCCGCGGCCCGGCGGGCGGCGCGGTCGACGGCGCGCTGCGCCTCGGCGAGCTGGTGATCGATGAGGCGACCTACTCCGCGCGCCTGCGCGGGCGCCCGCTCGACCTCACCTACAAGGAGTTCGAGCTGCTCAAGTACCTCGCCCAGCACGCCGGCCGGGTGTTCACCCGCGCGCAGCTGCTGCAGGAGGTCTGGGGCTACGACTTCTTCGGCGGCACCCGCACCGTGGACGTGCACGTGCGGCGCCTGCGCGCCAAGCTCGGCACCGAGCACGAGCAGATGATCGGCACCGTGCGCAACGTCGGCTACAAGTTCGTCCAGCCGCCCAAGGCCCAGCGCCGCGACGACGACGGCCGCTCCGACACCAGGGCCGAGATCAGGCCCGAGGCGCACGCCCGCCGGTAGGTTCGGCCGGGTGGACCTCACCTGGCACTCCGAGATCGACCCCGCGCTGGTGCGCGAGTTCCTGCTTGCCGTGCGCGCCGCCGACGGCAGGCCCGAGGTCGGGCCGGACGACCCGCTGCCGAGGGAGTTCGCGGGCGAGCAGCACCTGGTCCACGCCGACGGCGACCGGCTCAGCGGCTACGCGACGGTGACCACCGACGCCTTCGGCCGCCCCGCCGCCGAGCTGCTGGTCCGCCCGGACGCGCGCGGCCGCGGCCTGGGCACCGCGCTGGTCGCCGAGCTGCTGACCCGCCACCCCGCCGCCCGGATCTGGGCGCACGGCGCGCACCCGGCCGCCGCGCGGGTGGCCGAGAAGCTGAGCCTGTCGGTGGTGCGCGAGATGTGGCGGATGCGCCTGGAGTTCGCCGACGCCCTCCCCGAGCCGGTGTGGCCCGACGGGGTGTCGGTGCGGGCCTTCGAGCCCGGCCGCGACGAGGACGCCGTCGTGGCGGTCAACAAGCGGGCCTTCGACTGGCACCCTGAGCAGGGCGCGCTCACCGCGGCCGACATCGTGGCCACCGAGGCGCAGGCCTGGTTCGACCCGGCGGGCTTCTTCCTCGCCGTCGACGCCGACGACCGGGTCGTGGGCTTCCACTGGACCAAGACGCACCCGGACGGCACCGGCGAGGTCTACGTCGTCGGCGTGGACCCGGACGCCCAGGGCGGCGGCCTCGGTCGCGCGCTCACCCTCGCCGGGCTCGCCCACCTCAGGGCGGCGGGCAGGCCCGCGGTGATCCTGTACGTGGAGTCCGACAACCTCCCCGCCGTCGCGGTCTACCAGCGCCTCGGGTTCACCCGTTCGGATGCGGACGTGCAGTACTCGGCGATCCCGCCGAATGGCCGATAGCGCATCACGGACAGTGAAACTCCAGGTCACGGGCCGGACACGGTAGACGATCTGTGGCATACATCCCGCCAACCGGTCGTGCTTGTTCATCCGCAGTTCACCTCGTCAGGGTCAGACGTCCACCCCTGCTGCTTAGCGTCCCCGACGAGGCGCACAGAGCGTGACGCCAGGCTCCTTCCGGAGGAATACCTGTGAAGATCAAGCGGTACGCCAACGTGCTCGGCTTGGTGGCGGCTGGCGCGCTGGCGCTGTCCGCCTGCGGCAGCGACACGAACACCCCCCAGGCGGGTGCGCAGGGTTCGGGCGCCCCCGCGCCGACCGGCACCGCGTCGGTGGAGTGCGGCGGCAAGAAGGAGCTGACCGCGGAGGGGTCCTCGGCGCAGAAGGGCGCCATGGAGGCCTTCATCGCCGCGTACGGCCAGCAGTGCGCGGGCCAGCAGCTCGCCTACACCCCGACCGGCTCCGGCGCGGGTGTCAAGCAGTTCATCGGCGGCATCGTCGACATCGGCGGCTCGGACTCGGCGCTCAACGCCGACAAGGGCGAGGTGGAGAAGGCGGCCGAGCGCTGCCAGGGCAACCCGGCCTGGAACCTTCCGCTGGTCTTCGGCCCGGTCGCCGTCGTGCACAAGGTCAGCGGCGTGACCGACCTGACGCTGACCGGCGAGCTGCTCGCCAAGATCTTCTCCGGCGGCATCACCAAGTGGAACGACCCGGCCATCGCCGCCGCCAACAACGGCGTCACCCTGCCGGACACCGCGATCACCGTCGTCTACCGCGCCGACGAGTCCGGCACCACCGACAACTTCCAGAAGTACCTGACCGCCGCCTCCAAGGGTGCCTGGACCAAGGACGCGGGCAAGACCTTCAACGGTGGCGTCGGCCAGGGCGCGCAGGGCTCGGCGGGCGTCGCCGACGCCGTCGGCGCGGCCGAGGGCACCATCGGCTACGTCGAGTGGTCCTACGCCCAGGACAAGGGCCTGCCCGTCGCCAAGATCGACAGCGGCTCCGGCGCGGTCGAGCTGACCGCCGACTCCGCGGGCAAGGCGATCGACTCGGCGACCATCAAGGGCGAGGGCAACGACCTGGTCCTGGACCTGGAGGCCCTCTACGCCTCCAACACCGCGGGCGCCTACCCGCTGGTCCTGGCCACCTACGAGATCGTCTGCTCGAAGGGCTACGACGCCGAGACGGCGACCGCGGTCAAGGCGTTCCTGACCACCGCGGCCACCGCGGGCCAGTCGGGCCTGGTCGAGGCGGGCTACGTGCCGCTGCCGCAGGAGTTCCAGACCAAGCTGCTGACCGCCATCAAGGCGATCGCCTGATCGGCCTAGTGGCAGACTCGGCCTGACGGAACGCCGAGACGCCCCGCGCACCCACCCCGGGTGCCGGGGCGGCTCGGTGTCCACCACCTCTCGACGGAGGCGACGATTACCACCACCGAGCAACCCAAGACAGTCACCAGACCAGGTGACCGCATCTTCAAGACGCTGACCGTCGGCTCCGGCGGGTTCGTCGTCGTCATGATCGTCCTGATCGGGGTCTTCCTGCTGATCCAGGCGATCCCGTCGCTGGCGCAGAACAACTCCAGCTTCCTGTTCAGCCGCGACTGGAACGCGGGCGACCCGGAGAACCTCGCCTTCGGCGTGCTCGACCTGCTGCTGGTCACGGTGTTCAGCTCGGTCTTCGCGCTGATCATCGCCATGCCGATCTCGCTGGGCATCGCGCTGTTCCTCACCCAGTACGCGCCGAGGAACCTGGCCAAGCCCTTCGCCTACCTGGTCGACCTGCTGGCCGCGGTGCCCTCGATCATCTACGGCCTGTGGGGCGCCTTCGTGCTCGCGCCCGCGATCGCGCCGGTGAGCCAGTGGCTCAACGACGTGCTCGGCTGGATCCCGATCTTCGCCACCGGCAACACCAACCTGGCCATCGGCCAGACGATCTTCACCGCGGGCATCGTGCTCGCGGTCATGCTGCTGCCGATCATCACCGCCATCAGCCGCGAGGTCTTCGACCGCACGCCCACCATGCAGATCGAGGGCGCGCTCGCCCTCGGCGCCACCAAGTGGGAGGTCGTGCGCACCACGGTGCTGCCCTTCGGCCGCGCGGGCTACGTCAGCGCCTCCATGCTCGGCCTCGGCCGCGCACTCGGCGAGACCATCGCGGTCATGATCATCCTGGCGCCCAGCGCCGCGGTCTTCGGCTGGTCGCTCTTCGACGGCGGCGACACCATCGCCTCCAAGATCGCCCGCGCCGCGCCGGAGTTCAACGACCCGCGCGGGGCGGGCGCCTACATCGCCGCGGGCCTCGTGCTGTTCGTCCTGACGTTCATCGTCAACGCGATCGCCAGGTCCATCGTCGCCGGGCGCAAGGAGTACGAGTAAATGGCCATGGCAACGGATCTGGACCGGCCCGCGACGCCGCCCGCCTTCCAGGAGATCAGCCCCGCGCGGCGGATGAAGAACCGCCTCGCGGGCGTGCTGATCACCGGCACGTTCGTCCTCGCGCTCGCGCCGCTGGTGTGGGTGCTGTTCACCGTCATCTCCAAGGGCTTCAAGCACGTCCTGCACCCGGACTGGTGGACGAACTCGCTGGCGGGCCTGACCTCGCGCCAGTTCGGCGGCGGTGTCTACCACGCCATCTACGGCACCCTGGTGCAAGGACTCGTCTGCGCGGTCATCGCCGTGCCCATCGCGATCCTGGTCGCGGTCTACCTCGTGGAGTACGGGCGCGGCAGCAGGCTCACCCGCGCGGTGACCTTCACCGTGGACATCCTCTCCGGCGTGCCGTCGATCGTCGCCGCGCTGTTCGTCTACGCCCTGTGGATCACCACCTTCGGCCTGCCGCGCAGCGCGTTCGCCGTCGCGCTCGCCTTGGTGCTGCTGATGATCCCGGTCGTGGTGCGCACCACCGAGGAACTGCTCAAGATCGTCCCGGACGAGCTGCGCGAGGCCGCCTACGCCCTGGGCATCCCCAAGTGGAAGACCATCGTCAAGATCGTCATCCCGACGGCGATGTCGGGCATCATCACCGGCATCACGCTGGCCATCGCCCGCGTCATGGGCGAGACCGCGCCCGTGCTGATCCTGGTCGGCTACACCTCGTTCATCAACTTCGACCCGTTCAGCGGCAACATGGCCTCGCTGCCGCTGCTGATGGCCTCGGAGCGGCTGACGATCAACGAGGTCGGCGAGGCGCGGGTGTGGGGCGCCGCGGTCACCCTCATCCTCATCATCACCGTGTTCAACCTGCTGGGATCGCTGATCTCGCGGATGACGTCCCTGAAGACCAAGTGATCGGGTAACGATGGCCAAGCGGATCGAAGTCAAGGACCTGAACCTGTACTACGGCAAGTTCCACGCCGTCGACGGGGTCTCGCTGACCGTGCCCCCGCGCAGCGTCACCGCGTTCATCGGCCCGTCCGGCTGCGGCAAGTCGACCGTCCTGCGCTCGCTCAACCGCATGCACGAGGTCATCCCCGGCGCCCGCGCCGAGGGCAACGTCATGCTCGACGGCGAGGACATCTACGCCGCCACCGTCGACCCGGTGTCGGTGCGCCGCACCATCGGCATGGTGTTCCAGCGGCCCAACCCGTTCCCCACCATGTCGATCCGCGACAACGTGGTGGCCGGGCTGAAGCTGGCGGGGGAGAAGGACAAGCGCAAGCTCGACGAGGTCGCCGAGCGCGCGCTGCGCGGGGCCAACCTGTGGACCGAGGTCAAGGACCGCCTCCCCCGGCCCGGCGGCGGCCTCTCCGGCGGGCAGCAGCAGCGGCTGTGCATCGCCCGCGCCATCGCCGTGCAGCCCGACGTGCTGCTCATGGACGAGCCCTGCTCGGCCCTGGACCCGATCTCCACCCTGGCGATCGAGGACCTGATCCAGGAGCTGAAGAAGGACTACACGATCGTGATCGTCACCCACAACATGCAGCAGGCCGCCCGGGTGAGCGACCAGACCGCGTTCTTCAACCTGGCCGGCGTCGGGCAGCCCGGCAAGCTGGTCGAGATCGATGACACCGAGCGGATCTTCTCCAACCCCGCCCAGAAGGCGACCGAGGACTACATCTCCGGCCGCTTCGGCTGATCATGTGACGCTGCGTGCGCGACAGGCCCTCGACTACTCCGGTCGGGGGCCTGTTCGCACTGTTCGGGATCTTGTGACAACCAGATCGCACTCGACCCGAGACGACCACCCTCGGTAGTTGGTACGGTGCCCTCTGAGGCCACACCGGAGGGCAGCGATGTACGTCGACGAGGCGGGCGGCGACCGGATCGGCACGACCATCGGCAACGCGCTGGCGGGCTTCGCCGCCACCGCGAACGAGGGCGGCTTCGCGGTCAACGAGCACGGCGGGGAAGCGCTGCTGCGGGTCGTGCGCGAGATGGCCGACTGGGTGGACGGCAGGCTCGGCGGCCTCGCCGAACTCGGCCAGGAACCCCCGCTCGGCGTCTCGGTCGGCGCGGGCGCGCTCCGCCCGCACCTGGCCCGCGTCGCCACCGACGACCAGGGCCTGCTCACCCAGCTCGGCCGCCTGCGCGAGACGCTCGCCCAGGTCGAGCTGGGCATCAGGAAGGCCATGTCGAACTACCAGTCGGTGGACAACCTGAACGCCGCCGGACTGCGGTGAGGGAGCTGGTGATGACGGACCCCGGCTGGATGTCAGGACTGCTCCGCGACTTCGCCGCGAACGGCGGCCACACCGGCCGGGGCCCGGCGGCCACCTCCACCGACGTGGAGACGCGCCCCACGCCCCCGATGCCGGTGGAGAACTACCTCGCCCACCCGCACTCCGCCCTCGCCGCCATGCTCACCTCCGGCGCCGACCCCGACGAGGTCGGCAGGCGCGCCGACCTCTACACCGAGACCGGCGCCGCCCTCGCGGGCTTCCGCGACGCCGTGCACGCCGCCATCGCCGACAGCGACGCCGACTGGCAGGGCGCGGCGGGCGACGCCGCCCGCCGCTTCCTGGCCGACACCGGCGACTGGGCCGCGGGCGCGGGCCACGGCGCCCAGCAGGCGGGCGCCCGCTTCGCCGAACACGCCGACGCCCTGGCCACCGCCCGCGCCGCCATGCCGGCCGAACGCCCCTTCGACTACGACGCCGCCATGTCCGACCTGCGCGCCACCACCGACCCCATCGCCTTCGCCACCAAGGCGGCGGGCTACGCCGAGGAGTACCGCCAGAGCCGCGCCGCCCACGAGGAAGCCGCCCGCGTCCTCACCGAGTACGACCGCCGCCTGGCCACCGCCGCCGACCTCCCCGCCTTCCCCCCACCCCCGTCGGCCGCCGACGACACCCCCCGCCTGCGCACCGACCAGCTCCCCTCGCCCCGCGCCGAGGGCACCCCCGTCCGGCCCACCGCCTGATGTCCACCCGCCACCGGTTCGCGCCTGTGGCCGCACGCCTGCCCTGAACCGCGGCCCCGCGAACCGAACCCGAACCCGCAACCCCACCCAGGCGGTCTGACCCGATGTCCCTGACGCTGTCCCTCGCCGCCGTCGACGTCCTGGCCCAGCTGCTCGGCGTCGACCCGCGCCGCTACCCCCTGGAGATCCCCAGCGTCGGCGACCGGGCCGAGGACCGCGTGCGCATCGCCCGCGCCGTGCTCGCCGACCTCGGCGCCCGCGGCCTCGTCGGCGAGGACGGCGTCGACCCGCGCGTCGAGCGGGCCCTGCGCGCCCTCGCCGAGGCCGAGGTGGCCGTCGCCGTCGCGGGCTCCCCGGACTCCGGGGACCTGGTCCGGGCCAGGGCGGCCGTGCGCGCCGGGTACGCCGTGATCGCGGTCCAGGAGGGCCAGTTCCTCCGCTTCACCCCCGTCGGCCCCGACACCCTGCCCCGCGCCCTCGTGGCCCTGCTGCCGCGCGTCCCCGCGGGCCCCGGCCAGTCCGTCCGCGTCGGCGGGAGCCCGCCCGAGCGGCCCGCGGGCATCACCGAGGCCGTGCGCGCCCCCCGCACCGCCGCACAGACCCAGCTGCGCGTCGCCGAGGAGGTGCTCACCCGCCCCCGGACGGGCTTCGGCGCCTTCACCGTCACCCACCTCGCCACCGACACCGCGACCCTGACCTGGCTGGACACCGACGCGGGCCGCTACCTCGGCCTGGCCCGCCCGGACACCGACGAGATCACCTACTCCCCGGCCGACGGCCCCCGCCTCGCCCGGCAGCTGGCCGACCTCATGGCCCGCTGAGCGCCAGCCGGGGCCCGGCGGGCAGCCAGTGGCCCGCGAACGCGCCGACGGCGAAGTAGTACGCCTGCCGCCCCTGCACGATCCCGCTGCGCACCGCGGGCGCGCTGGTGGCCCGGGTGAACGACACGGTCTTGGCGCCCGCGACACCGCCCGCGGCGTCCAGCCGGTAGGCCGAGTAGCCGCCCGCGGCAATCTGGACCCGGGCCTGCGGGCGGTACTCGTGGACGTCCTTCGCGCCGAGCAGCCACGTGGTCCCGACTCCCTCGGGGAACCACCAGTTCTTGTAGGAGCCCGCGGTCACCCGGAACGCGACCGGTCCGCCGGTGACGCGCTGGCGGCGGTCAGCGGGCGCCTGCGTGTCGCGCGAGAAGGACACCTCCTTCGACCGGACGACGCGCATCGCGGAGTCCACCTGGTAGATCGTCGACGTCCGGCGGGTGGCCCGCATCGTCCCGCCGACCGTCGGCAGCGGGTAGTCGTCGCGGAACGCCGACGCCACGGCGAGGAACACCGGGTCGCGGGTGAAGCCCCACAGGTGCAGCGCCTGTTCGACGTGGATCTGGTGGTACTTGGCGTTCTGCGTGGTGCTCGTCAGGGCGTAGAGGCTCAGCGCGCGCGGCTTGCGGAAGCCGGTCAAGCCGGTGTCCTTGATCGTCGCCGCGGCTCCCCGGATGAGGTCCGCGGCGGTGGGGTCGGCGGTGAGCGCCCAGTAGTCGATGAGTCCGTAGACGGCGAAGTTGTGCCCGTTGAACACCTGCTCGCCGAGGTCGGCCAAGCCGCGCGGGTACTCCTCCAGCCACAGCCGCGTGCCGTCCACGAACGTGACGTAGGGCAGGTCGCCGGCGGGGAGGTAGGTCAGGCTGCGGAAGGTGGCCTCGGCCGCGCTCCGCCAGCGCTCGTCGCCGGTCACCTCGTGCAGCCGGACGAAGGTGGAGAGCACCTGCCCCTGCGCCATGGCCGAGTACCACGGCGCCCGCATCATCATGTTCCGGTTGCCGTAGAGGGCGAAGTCGAACTCGTACGGGAAGTACCAGGCGTCCGCGGACTCCACGCGGCGCTCCAGCAGCCGCTCGGCGTTCGTCACCGCGATGCGCAGGTACGCCGGGTTCCCGGTCAGCCGGTGGGAGTTGAGGTTGGCCAGCGCGTACTGCGCCTGGCCGACGGGGTGGTTGAAGTTCGTCCCGGAGACCGCGAACATCCGGACCCCGGCGGCGTCCACCACCCCGTAGCCCTCGACCGGCGTCACCGCGGCCGACTCGTACGGCCGCTGCCCCACCGCGGGCGCGAAGACCTCGCTGTCGAGCCTGGAGTACCCGGAGACCTCCTCCCGCGCGGCGGGGCCGTTCTGCGCGGCCAGTGCCCGGCCGACCCGGACGCGGTCCGCGGGCACCTGGGGTGTGCCGAGGAGCCCGACCTCGGCGATCTCCACCGGTTCGACCCGCGCGGGCGCGGCCTGGGCGGCCGTCACCTGCGGAGCGGCGCCGGAGACCAGGACCACGACAGCCAGTGCTGCTGCGCGCACGCTTCGCATCGGCGAACACTCCAGGGGCGGGATGGGCGGCGGCGAGATGGGGCACTGCCTACATCGGAAGGGAAGCGATCGGCGTTATCCGCTGGTCAGCGACTTCTCCGGTGGCGGCGGGGCCCGCGGGCGCAACGGTTAACCTGGTCGGGTGTCCCAGGCAACGCCCGCGCTGCGGATCGGCCCCTACGCCGTCGATCCGGCCGTCGTGCTCGCCCCGATGGCGGGCATCACCAACGTCGCGTTCCGCACGCTGTGCCGGGAGTTCGGCAGCCCGACCTCGCTCTACGTCTGCGAGATGATCACGGCCCGCGCCATCGTCGAGCGCGACGCCAAGACCATGGAGATGATCACTTTCGGCCCCGGCGAGAACCCGAGGTCGATGCAGCTCTACACCGTCGACCCGGCCACCACGGCCGAGGCGGTGCGGATGATCGTCGCCGAGGACCGGGCCGACCACATCGACATGAACTTCGGCTGCCCGGTGCCCAAGGTGACCCGCAAGGGCGGCGGCGCGGCGCTGCCCTACAAGCGCGGCCTCTTCCGCAACATCGTCGCCGCCGCCGTCGGCGCGGCCGGGGACGTGCCGGTGACGGTCAAGTTCCGCATCGGCATCGACGCCGAGCACCACACCTACCTCGACGCGGGCCGCATCGCCGAGGGCGAGGGCGCCCAGGCCGTCGCCCTGCACGCGCGCACCGCCGCACAGCGCTACTCCGGCGAGGCCGACTGGACCAGGATCGCCCGGCTCAAGGAGGCCGTGACGAGCATCCCCGTGCTCGGCAACGGCGACATCTTCAGCGCCGAGGACGCGCTCAAGATGGTCGACCAGACCGGCTGCGACGGCGTCGTCGTCGGCCGAGGGTGCCTGGGCAGGCCGTGGCTGTTCCGCGAGCTGGACGCCGCCTTCACCGGCAGGCCGATCCCCGAGGGCCCCGATCTCGGCGAGGTCGGGCGCATCCTGACCCGCCACGCCGAGCTGCTCGCCGACCACATCGGCGAGGAGAAGGGCGTGCGCGACCTGCGCAAGCACATGGCCTGGTACCTGCGCGGCTTCCCGATCGGGGCCACCCTGCGCCAGCGGTTCGCGATGGTGTCGGGGCTGGCCGAGCTGGCCGACCTCGTCGGCGAGCTGGACCCGGCCCTGCCGTACCCGCCCGACGCCGACGGCCCGCGCGGCCGCCAGGGCTCGCCGGGCCGCGTCGTGCTGCCCGAGGGCTGGCTGGAGGACCCGGAGGACACCGCCGTGCCCCTCGGCGCCGACCTGATGCACTCCGGGGGCTGAGCGTGCGACGACCGCTCTGGGCCGTCCTGGCCGCCTTCTGCGCCGCGGGCTGCACCACCGCCGTACCCGGCACCCCCGTCGCCGTGAAGCGCGCCGACGGCTCCGAGGTCGTGCTGTCCTACTTCACCGCGCTCAACGACGCGGGCGAGCAGGGCGCCGACAAACAGGCGGAGTTCCTGCGCCGCACCCAGCACCCGGACTTCGACGACCGCGTCTGCGACCTCGACGGCCTGGTGCTGAGCATGGCCCCCGTCGCCGACACGCTGCGCCCGGACCCGCAGTGGAAGCCGGAGAAGTCCGCCGACGTCCCGCGCGGGGAGACCTTCGTCATCGCGGTCACCGTCACCATCCGCCAGGGCACCACCACCATCGGCGAGCAGATCGGCTCGCAGCGGGTCGTCCTGCTCGACGGGGAGGCCTACGGCTTCACGCCGTGCCCCGCCTCCTGAGTGCTCCGGGTGACACCCGTTTGTCGCAATGCGACCCGTCCCGGTCGCGACGCCGTGGAATCCCCGGCGCCCGCTTATCCACCGGTAGGGGGAATTAACGGCCTCATGCGTCCCGTCGGCTCAAGGGGACGGTCGTTCAGGTCGACACACTCGTACGTAGGGAGGTGACCGCGGTGTCCGTACTGGGACAAGGAGTGGCCGAGCCGGAGCCCCAGCACGCGGCCGCATGGCGGGAGCGCCGGGTCGCCGAGCCCACGGTGCCGCTGCGCCGCACCCAGCATGATGCCGACTGGTCCGAACGGCCCGACCGCGACCAGCCGGTCGACACCGCGAACCTCGTCAGCCTGCACGAGTCGATCGCCACCCTGCTCGCCTCGCGCGGGCAGTACCGGCAGGCCTACCAGCACCTGCGCTCCGCGCTGGACCTCATGTCGGAGCTGACCCAGCCGCCGCCGATCCCCGAGCAGCTGCGCCGCGAGGTGGACAGGCTGCGCCGCGAGCACGCCGAGGCCCAGGAGCAGAGCATCCGTGACAGCCTCACCGCCAGCTACAACCGCCGCTACCTCGACCGCAGGCTCATCGAGGTGCTGGCCGAGCGCGGCGGGGCAGGCGGTCTGGCGGTCGCGCTGGTCGACCTGGACTGGTTCAAGCAGGTCAACGACACCTTCGGGCACCTGGTGGGTGACCGGGTGCTGCAGCAGGTGGTCGAACTGCTGCAGCGGGAGCTGCCCAAGGGCGCTTTCTGCGCCCGCTACGGCGGTGAGGAGTTCGTCCTCGTGCTGCCCGGGGTCGACGGGCAGACGGCGGTCGGTGTCGCCGAGGCCGCGCGCGCCAGGGTCGAGGAGCACCCGTGGTCGAGCCTTGTGCTCGGCCTGCGCGTCACGGTGAGCGTCGGCCTCGCCCACGCCCCCGCCGACGTGGCGGAGGACACATCGATGGCGGCCGAGCGCCAGCTCCGCGAGGCGGACAGCCTGCTGTACACGGCCAAGCAGTCCGGTCGCAACGCCGTCGCCTACCTCAGCGGCGGCAAAGCCCACCTGGCCGGACCGGCGGCGGGCAGGCGCGCCGTCATCCCACCCCGCGCGGCGGCACGCTGAGCGTCGATCAATACCGCCGTGTCGCCCGATCGGCTTAACCTCGTAGCCGATTCTGCGTACCGTCTGTGCCAAACCGGCGGCCGGTGGTCGTCATCGCGGTCCGGCATCCGTACTATCGCTCCCGCGACACAGACACGATCGGGTAAGCAACCGAGCGCGGCAACACAACGTGTTGATAACCAACGTGCAACGCTCGACGCGATGAACGGAAGGAGCCTGGGTGCCCGACGAGTACGACGGCGACGGCGCCCCGCCCTCCGACCCAGGTGGGAAGCGCCGCGCCCCCGACCCGGACCAGCCCCGCCGACGCAGGCGCTCGCTGGACGACGGCGACGGCGTCAGCGTCTCCGACCTGGTGGAACGCCACTCCGCCTCGCGCACCGACCTCCCGGTCGCCGGCCGTCGCCGAGCCCCGGAGGAGTCTCGCCACGCCGCCCCCGAGGCCCCCAAGCCCAAGCGCGGCGGCATCGAGGACCTCGGCGCCGCCATGCAGGGCCGCCGCGCCGCCGCCGGACAGGCCGACACCCCGCCGTCCCGCCACGGCCGCAGGCACGCCCCCGAACAGCCCCCGGGCGGCACCCCACGATCAGGTGACGCCCACCAGCCGCCCGCCGATCTCTCCCGCCCCGAGCGGCAGCCCGCCGAGCCTCCCCGCCCCGCCGGTCGCGGCCCTGAGCTGCCCCGCAGGACGAGGGACGGCCGCGGCGGCGAACTCCCCCGCCGAGGCGCCCCCCGGCCCGCCGACCGCACGCCCCGCGCTGACGGCCCCGGTCCCGACCAGCGCCCCCCCTCCCCGCCCCGCCCCTCGGACAACGGCGACTGGCAGACCGCGGAGCAACCCCCCGTCGGCGACCCCTTCCCCCCCGCCGCCCCGCAGCGCCCCGCACCGAGGCAAGCCCACGAGCCCCAGGACCGGCCCGCGTCGAGGCAGCCCCGCGACGCGCAGGACCAGCCGCACCCCGGGCAGGCGCGGGAGCCGCGGTCCGCGCACCGGCAGGCCCCCGAGGCCCGCCAGCGCCGCGCTCCCCGCAGACCCGCGCCCGGCCAGGCAGGCGGCCCGCCGATGCCCCCCGCCGAGCCTGGCGGGCCCCAGCGGGCGTCCATCCCGGCCGACGTGGTCCGCGAGGCCACCGGCGCCCACCGAATACCGGGCGAGCCCGGCCTGGACTTCGACCAGTTCGTCCCCGCCGACCTCCCCCGCACCGGCCCAGCGCCGCGCCCGGCCCCCACCCGTCCGGCGCACGAGCCCACCCACCCGGGCGACCTCCCCGAGCACGACCTCCCCAGCAAGCACTACCCCGCCCCCCCGGCGAACCCCGACCGCCGCCCCGACGCCGCAGGCCCGCACCACGCCCAGTCCGGCCCCGATACCGACGCTGCGCCCGGTCCGACGTCCGGCCCGGCGCGCCGCGCCCAGCCCACCGGCCAGCACCAGCTTCCCGGCCAGGAGGGTTCCGGTCCCCGCCGCGCGCTGCCCGCGGGCGACCCGGAGGCGATCGACCAGCCCCGTCCCCGCCGCAGGCCCCGGCCGGCCGCCAACCCCATGCCGGGCGAGGAGCAGTTCGCCCAGCCCGGCCCCGACTCCGGCCCGCACCGCAGGCCGAGCGGGCAGCATCCCCTCCCCGGCCAGCCGGGCCCGCACGCCCAGAACTCCGGCCCGCACCGCACGCCCCAGCCCCCCGGCGGCCCGCCCGGCCAAGGCAGGCCCGGCCGCCGCCAGCCGACCGGACAGCACCCCCTCCCCGCCGGCGCAGGCCCGCACCGCACCCCGCCTGCGGACCCCCGCCAGGCCCTCGGCGGCCAGCCCGGCCCGGACCACTCCGGCCCCCACCGGACACACCCCACGGGCCAGCACCCCCTGCCCGGCCCGGACCACGCGGACCCGCACCGCATGCCGCCCACGGGGCAGCACCCGATGCCTGGCCCTGATGCTCGTCAGCCTGGGCCGGATCACGCCGGTCCGCATCGCACGGGTCAGTACCCGATGCCGGATGCCCGGCGGGTGGCCGATGGGCCGTCCGGTCCTGACCGCGCCGGGCCGCACGCCGTTCCCGGCGACCACCGGGGCGTCGACGCCCAGTCGGGGCCGGGAGGCCAGGACCACCTACCGCAGGCCGCCGAGCCGCGTGCGCGCCGGCAGCCGACTGGGCAGCACCCGCTGCCCAGCCGCAGGCGCCAGCCGCCGACGCCGCACCCGGACAACCCCGAGCGCTTCCCCGTGGCCGACGCGCCGTTCGCCGACGGACCGCAGCCCTCGGGCCGCTTCCCGGTGGCCGATCTGCCGTTCACCGCCGATGGGCCGCAGCCATCCGGCCGGTTCCCCGCGGAGGCCTCGCACTCCGACGCGCCGCTGCCCGACGGCCCGTTCGCCGCGGGGCCGCAGCCGTCCGGGCGGATGCCGCGCGGCCCGCACCAGAACGGCCCGCACCAGTCCGGCCCGCACCAGAACGGTCCGCAGCCCACCGGCGCGCTGCCCGTCCCGCACTCCGAGGTCTTCCCCGACGTCCGCCACCCGTTCCCGGAACCCACCCAGGACCGCTTCCCGGTGGACGAGGCGTCCGCCGACATCTCCGCCCGCCTCGGTGGCGACAAGCCGCGCATCCCGCGCCAGCAGCCCCCCGGGCAGTCCTCCATGCCGCCCGGCGAGATGCCCGCGGGCGAGCCGGAGGCGACCCAGAAGGTCGGCCTGACCCCGCCGCCGGGTGTGTCCGCCGCCGAGGCCGTCGGGATGACGACCGAGATGGAGCCGATCGGCGAGGCCACGCAGAAGCGCAGGCGGGTGGACGAGACGCTCGCGCGGTTCTCGAAGGTGCACGACGAGCTCAAGGCCGAGGAGAAGGCCAAGCGCAAGCGGCGGATGCCGTGGAACGCCGAGGACGACGAGCTTGAGGAGCAGCTGGAGGAGCTGTCCAAGCAGCCGGGCTCCTCCGCTGACGACGAGGAGAAGCCCAAGCCCAAGAAGAAGGGCCTCTTCGCCAAGGTGTTCACCGGGACGACCGCGATCCTGGTTTTCCTGGGCACCGGGGCGGGCTGGGGGTTCCTCAAGCACACCGGCGACAACATCGACAAGGTCCGGGCGCTGGACCCGGACTCGGCGGCCATCCAGAACGCCGAGGCGCAGAGCGGGGACGAGAACTTCCTGCTCGCCGGGTCCGACACCCGCGAGGGGGCCGAGGCCGAGGAGGGCGTCGGCAGCGCCAGCGAGGTGCCCGGCGCGCGGGCGGACACGATGATGATCGCCCACGTGCCCGCCGACCGCAGCCGCGTGGTGATCGTGTCGTTCCCGCGCGACCTGGAGATCGAGCGCCCGGACTGCGAGCGCTTCGATCCCAAGACGAACGAGTACACCGGCGAGAACGTCCCCGGGCAGTCGGCGGTCAAGCTGAACACCGCCTACCAGGTGGGCGGGCCGCTGTGCGCGACCAAGGTCGTGCAGGAGCTTTCCGGGCTGCGGGTCACGCGGTTCATCGGGATCGACTTCCACGGGTTCAAGGGCATGGTCGACGCGGTCGACGGCGTGAGCGTCTGCGTCGAGGAGCCGATGTACGACACGTTCATGAACAAGTGGATCGTGCAGGAGGCGGGCACCGCCGTCGAGCTGCGCGGCGACCAGGCGCTGGACTTCGTGCGGTCGCGGCAGGTGCGCGGCGACCCGACGTCGGACTACGGGCGGATCAAGCGCCAGCAGCGGTTCCTGTCGTCGTTGCTGCGCAAGGCGATGTCCGGGCAGGTGCTGCTCGACCCGGCCAAGCTGACCGGGTTCACCCAGGCGTTCACCAACTCCACCTTCGGCGACAACATCACCGTGGAGTCGCTGTTCTCCCTCGGGCAGTCGCTGCAGGGCCTGGAGGCCGGGCGGGTCACGTTCCTGACCGTGCCGACGGTCGGCATCGCCAACGACCGCGGCAACGAGGACCTGCGGGTGGAGGACAACGCGGCGCTGTTCCGCGCGATCGTCAACAACCAGCCGCTGCCGGGGGAGAAGCCCGCCGAGACCGACGAGGAGCAGCGCGCGCTGCCGCAGTCCTCGCCGCTGCGCCTGCGCCAGCAGCAGGCCGACCCGAAGACGCTCAAGGTCCAGGTCCTCAACGGCGGCAACCCGACCGGTGGCATCGCCAAGCGCACCGGCGAGGCGCTCGCGGGCCACGGCTACCAGATCGTGCTGGTGAACTCCGCGCCGAAGGTGGCCAAGACGGTCATCTACTACGGCACCGGCAACGAGGCCGCCGCGCGGACGCTGGCCTCGTCGGTCCCGGGCGTGCAGCTCAAGGCCGACGCGTCGATGGGCAAGGCGCTGGTGCTGGTGCTCGGCCCGGAATTCGACGGCGAGGTCGTCGCGCCCGGCACGGCCGAGGTGCGCGAGCCGGAGCCGGAGAAGCTGCCCGGGGACCTCTCGGCCATCAACGGCGGCGACGTGCGCTGCGCGTGAACTGCGCGGACTCACCTGACGCGGCGGGAATGGACTTCTCCGGTTCACCGGTCATTCACTCCGCGATAGGTGTGTTCGCGCTGCTTGCGTCTAGGCTTTGCGCATGCGCGAGGCTTACCACAACGAACTAGGACAGCTGGCCGACCGGCTCGCGGAGATGTGCGCGATGGTCGGCGAGGCCATGGATCTCGCCACGCGCGCCTTGCTGGAGACCGACCTGGCCTTGGCCGAGCGGGTGATCAGCGGCGACGAGAAGATCGATGACGCGCGCTCGGCGTGCGAGGAGCACGCGTACTCGCTGCTGGCGCTGCAGGCCCCCGTCGCCACCGACCTGCGCACCGTGCTGGCCGCGATCCACGCCGCGGAGAGCCTGGAGCGCATGGGCGACCTGGCGCTGCACGTGGCCAAGGCCGCCCGCCGCAGGCACCCCAACCCGGTGCTGCCCGACGCGGTGCGCGGCAGCTTCGCCGAGATGGGCCGCATCGCCGTCAGCCTGGCCCGCGGCGCCGAGGGTGTCATCCGCACCCAGGACGTCGCCGCGGCGCGCGCGCTGGACGACGCCGACGACGAGATGGACGACCTGCACCGCAACCTCTTCGGCGTGATCATGGACAAGGACTGGCCGCACGGCGTGGCCGCCGCGGTCGACGTCACGCTGCTGGGCCGCTTCTACGAGCGCTACGCCGACCACGCGGTGTCGGTGGCCAAGCGGGTGGTGTTCGTGGTGACGGGCCGCATGCCCGGCACCTCCGACGACCTGGAGCCCTAGGGCCGGTGTCGACAGCCGAACGGCCCGGTTCCCTGAGGGGCCGGGCCGTTCGTGTCGTTCCGGGGCCGGGGAACCGGCGCGGCGCGGTCAGTAGCCGGTGAGGCTGGACGGGTCGTCGTGGCAGGAGCCGGGGTCGTCGGCGCCGACGTCTGTGGTGTCGGTGCCCTCGTCCATCGGCTTGAGGTCGTCGTACCAGTCCGACAGGGCGCCGCTGTCGGCGACCTGGTCGTCGGCGGGCTCGTCGGTCGGGTCGTCGGTCGGGTCGTCGGTGGTGTCGTCAGCGGTGGTGTCGTCAGCGGTGGTGTCGGTGCCGTCCACGTCGCCCGTGCCGTCGGCGGGCTTGAGGTCGTCGTACCAGTCCTGCAGCGAGGGGTCGCCGGTGGTGTCGTCGGTGGCGGGCTCGGGCTCCTCGGCGGGCCGCAGGTCCTCGAACCACTCGGTCAGCGCGCCGGAGTCGACCTCGGCGGGCTGGGTGCCCTCGCCCTGCTCCTCGGCGGGTGCGTCGGCCTCGCCGGTGGGCTCGGCCTCGGGCTGACCGGTTTCCGGCTGGTCGGCCTCGCCCGTCGGCTCGGCCTCGGGCTGGTCGGTCTCGCCCGCGGGCTCGGTTCCGGGCTCCTCGGCGGGGGGCTGGTTCTCGAAGCCGCTGTCGGAGTTGTCGGCCTGCTGGGCGGTCTTGTCCTCGGCCGGGTCGGCGTCGGAACCGCCTTGGCCCTGGGCGTTCCAGGTGCCCTCGCCGCTCGGGTCGTGGTAGGCGGACTCGGCGACGCCGTCGTCGTTGAGGTCGAGCAGCGCGGTGTCGGCGACGCCGTCGCCGTCGGAGTCCCACATGGCGTCGTCGTAGCGGCCGTCGCCGTCGAAGTCGACGGCGATCGCGTCGGTCTTGCCGTCGCCGTCGACGTCCACGTTGGTCTGTCCGTGGTGGACCGTCGGGTCGCCTTCGCCAGTGCCGAAGTGGTACTGGATGTCCGCCATTGTTGGTGTCCCCTCCGTCGTGCTCCGACAGGTAGACGCGGGGCAGGCACCCCAGGTTCCTTGGCGTGAGCGTAATGCACCGATTCCGCTGCTACGGTCGGGTTCGTGCAGGATGCCCAGGTCGCCGCCGAGGCCGCCGCCCGAGCCGCCGACGTGCTCGTGGCCCTGTCCGCGCACCCCGACGGCCCGCGCGCCGACGCGGAGGCGAACACCGCCGTCCTGTCCGTGCTCGCCGCGCTACGTCCGGGTGACGCGGTGCTCTCCGAGGAGTCCGCCGACAGCCCGGCGCGCCTGGGCGCCGACCGGGTGTGGATCGTCGACCCGCTCGACGGCACCCGCGAGTTCGCCGCGGGCAGCCCGCAGTGGGCGGTGCACGTGGCCCTGTGGCGGCGCGGCGAGGGCATCACCGCGGCGGCGGTGGCCCTGCCCGCACTGGCTGAGCTTGCCGGGGTCGCCGGGGTCGCCGGGGTCGCCGGGGTCGTTGTGGCGGGCACGCCCGCTACCGCACCGGCGCACGCCGGCCTGCGGATCGCGGTGAGCGCGGGCCGCCCGCCGGCCTGCGCGAGCGCGGTGGCCGAGCGGCTGGGCGCCCGACTGGTCCCGATGGGCTCGGCGGGCGTGAAGGCGGTCGCTGTCCTGCGCGGCGAGGTCGACGCCTACCTGCACGCTGGCGGCCAGTGGGAGTGGGACTCCGCCGCCCCCGTGGGCGTCGCGCTCGCGGGCGGCCTGCACGCTTCCCGCGCCGACGGCTCCCCGCTGCGCTACAACCAGCCAACCCCGTACCTGCCGGACCTGCTCATCTGCCGTCCCGCCCTCGCCGATCCGCTGCTCAGCGCCTTTCGAGCAGCGCGAGGAGGGTGAGGCGCGGCGCGTCGGCGAAGTCGCTGGGGCCGGTGCCCGCGGCCCTGGCCCACGTCAGGGTGCGGGCGACGATGCCGAGGCGGCACGCCAGGGCCAGCTCGGCCCGCAGCGCGGCCGGGGTCGCGTGGTCGGCGAACTCGGCCAGGTAGCGGTCGCGGGCGGTGTCGGCGGCGGTGTCGCCCAGTTCGGCGCGGATGACGCCCAGCGGGTGCAGCGCGGCGGCGAAGGGGTGGGCCACGACGCTGTCGCCCCAGTCGTAGAAGCGCCCCGACAGCAGGACGTTCTCCGGGTGCAGGTCGTTGTGGTCCAGCGACGGCGGCAGCGACGACGCGGCCAGTTCGGCCGACCAGTCCGCCACCAGCGCGGCGGCCGTCCCGTCGGTGAACGCGCCGGGCAGCTCGCCGCGCACGGCGGAGACGGCCTGCTCCAGCCGCTGAGGCATCGCGGCCGGCCGCATGTCGCTCACCCCGGCCGCCAGGAGCCGGTCGACGTGCGGGAACAGCCGCCGCTGGAGGCGGGCGTACCGCACCAGGGCGTCGGCGAGCCCGTCGACGGCGCCCAGGGACGGGCCGCCGTCGGGCAGCAGGACCCAGCCCCGCTCGGCGTCCACGCCGATCGGGTCCAGCACCCACTCGGCGGCGACCTCGCGCAGCACCAGGTACAGCCCGGCCTCGAACGCGGTGTCCTGGCCCGAGGCCTTCAGCCAGACCCGGCCCGCGGTGGTCGGCGCGGTCAGCACCGTCGCCCACGGGCGGACCCTCGGCTGCTCGACCTCGCCGGTGCGCCGCGCGCCCCGCGCCGCGAGCGCGGCGTCCAGCCAGGCGACGGCTTCGGCCCGCCACCCGGCGCTCGTCCACCCGGTGCTGGGTGATCCGGGTGACCCGGTGCTGGGTGACCCGGTGCTGGATGACGCTGTCTCCGGCATCCGGCCATCCTCGCGCACGTCCCGGCCGGATGGCGCGGCATTTGCTCTTGCTACTCTGCGGTCGGCCGCCGGCCGTGCGCCTTCCGCTAGGAGCTTTGACGACGATGACGTGGTGGCAGACAGTCCCCGCTTTCGCGCTGACGGCGGCCATCGTGTTCCTGCCCGGCTATCTCGTCCTGCGCTGCTGGGCGGTGACCGGCCTCGTCGCGGTCGGGGTCGCCGCGCCGGTCTCCATCGGCGTCCTGGCGGCCGCGGCGATCGTCGCGCCCTGGGTCGGCGTCGGGTTCGGGCCGCTGGTCCTCGTGGTCCCCGCGCTGGTGCTGGCCGCCGCCGGGCTGCTGGTCCGCAAGGCGCGGCCGAAGGTCATGGGCATCGAGGGCCGGGTGCGCCGCTCGCCCCGCTCGCGCTGGACGCTGCTGGCCCACCTCGGCGCGCTGGTCATCCCGTTCTCGCTGATCACCGTCAACCTGGTGCGGATGATCGGGTCGCCGGAGAACATCTCCCAGACCTACGACAACGTCTTCCACCTCAACGCCATCCGCTACATCCTCGACACCGGCTCGGGCTCCACGCTCACCCTCGGCGGGATGTACAGCGACGGCGCCAGGGTCTCCACGTACCCGGCGGCCTGGCACGACCTGGTGGCGCTCGTCGCACAGCTCTCCGGGCTGAGCATCCCGGTCGCCGTCAACGTCGTCACCGTCGCCATCGGCGCGCTGATCTGGCCGGTGTCGGCGATCTTCCTGGTCACCCGGGTCACCGGCACCCGGCCGGTCCCGGTGCTGTTCGCGGGCGCGCTGTCCTCGGTGTTCGGCGCGTTCCCCTACCTGATGGCCGAGTTCGGCATCCTTTACCCGTACTACCTGTCGCTGGCCGTGCTCCCGGTCGGCATCGGACTGATCGCGATGATCACCGGCGTGGGCGAGCGCAACGGCACGCCGCGCTGGCTGGCCGGGCTCGCGCTCATCGCCGTCACCCCCGCCATCGCGCTGTCGCACCCGAGCACCTTCCTGGCGCTGCTGCTGTTCGCGGTGCCGATCTTCGTCGTCTCCGTGGTGCGCTACCGGCGCATCCTCGCCGGCCGCCGGGGCGCGGGGCGCTACTGGCTGCTGATCTGCACGCTGGTGGTGTACCTCGTCATCGGCGTGGCCGTGTGGATCAGGGTGCGGCCGAGCGTGGAGGCCTCGGGCTGGTCGACGGTGCAGTCGATCCCGCAGGCCATCGGCGAGGTGCTCGCGGGCGGGCTACTGGGCCAGGGCCCGTCCTGGGTGGTGCTCGTGCTCACGGTGGTCGCGGCGGCCCTGGCGATCCGCAGGCAGTTCAGCCAGTGGGTGCTCGGCGTCTACGTCATCGCGGCGGGCCTGTTCATCGTCGTCTCCGCCCTGAACTACCCCGGCGTGCGGCACTTCGTGACCGGCGTTTGGTACAACGACCCCAACCGCCTCGCCGCGCTGGTGCCGGTGATCGCCGTCGTGGTGTGCGCCATCTCGGCGAACTGGCTGTTCCTGCGCACCCGCGACGCCCTGACCCAGCGCTACCCGCGCCTGGCCGAGCTGAAGTTCACCCGCGAGGCGACCCCGGCCGCGGCGGGCGTGGCCTTCGTCGTCGCCCTGCTCATGGCGCTGGTCGGCCAGTACAGCTCGGTCAACTACGCGGTCGCCCAGGGCAGGCCGGACTACCAGCCGAACCCCGCGTCGAACGCGCCGCTGCTCGCTCCCGACGAGCGTGCCCTGCTGGAGCGGCTCGACCAGCACGTCCCGGCGGGGGAGAAGATCATCGGCTACGCGTGGACGGGCACCGCCTTCGCCTACGCCCTCGGCGGCCGCCGCACGCTGACCCCGCACCTGGCCGAGGAGAGCGTGCCCCCCGAGGTCACCGAGCTGATGAACAACCTCGACATGATCGACCGCGACCCCCAGGTGTGCGCGCTGGTCGACCGGCTCGACGCGCACTACGTGCTCGACTTCCCCGGCCGCGTGCTCTGGGAGAACGACACGTTCTACCCCGGCCTGGCCACCATCGCCGCCAACCCCAGGGCCGTCGAGGTCGACCGCCAGGGCGCGGCGGTGCTCTACCGGCTCACCGGCTGCGGTGGAGAGCCCAGCACCCCGGGGCGCTGAGCGGTGGGCACCGCGATCTCCTTCGCCACCGGCGCCCTGGCGACCGCGCTCGCCCTGGTGTTCCTGCCCGGCTACCTGGTGCTGCGCTCCTGGGCGGTGACCGGCCTCGTCGCGGTCGCCGCCGCGGCCCCGGTCTCGATCGGCCTGCTGGGCACCGCGGCGCTCGCGGCCCCTGCCCTCGGTGTCGGCTTCGGGCCGCTGCTCCTGCTCGGCCCGGCCGTCGCCGCCGCCGCGGTGGGCCTGCTCGTGCGGTCCCGGTGGCCGAAGGCGCTGGGCGCCCACGACCGGGTGCGCCGCCCGGCGCGCTCGCGGTGGCCGCTGCTGGCGCACCTCGGCGCCCTGCTCATCCCGGCCGCGGTGATCGGGTCCGGGGTGATCCGCATGATCGGCTCGCCGGACAACGTGTCCCAGACCTACGACGCGTCCTTCCACTTCAACGCCGTCCGCTACATCCTCGACACCGGCTCGGGCTCCGCGCTCACCCTCGGCGGCATGTACACCGAGGGCGCGCGCCCCTCGCCCTACCCGGCGGCCTGGCACGACGTCGTCGCCCTCGTGGTCGAGGTGTCCGGATCGAGCATCCCGACGGCGGCCAACGCGGTGACGCTCGTCGTCGCCGCGCTGGTCTGGCCGCTGTCGATGATCTTCCTGGTCACCAGGGTCACCGGCGTCCGGCCGGTCCCGGTGCTGCTCGCGGGCGCGGTGTCGACGATCTTCGGCACCTACCCGATGCAGTCCGCCGAGTTCGGCATGCTCTACCCGTACTTCCTGTCGCTGTCGCTGCTGCCGGTCGGCCTGGGCCTCATCACCATGGCCACCGGGGTCGGCGACCGCGGCGGCACACCGCGCTGGGTGGCCGCGCTCGCGCTGCTGGCGGTGGTCCCGGCCGTCGCGCTGGCGCACCCGAGCAGCGTGCTGGGGCTCTCGCTGCTCGCGGTGCCGGTCTTCGTGGTCGCGGTGGTGCGCTTCCGCCGCGTCCTGGCCGGGCGCGCGGGCGCGGGCCGCTACTGGCTGCTGGTGTCGCTGCTGGGCGCCTACCTTCTCGCCGGGGTGGTCGTGTGGCTGCGGATGCGGCCCAGCGCCGAGGCCTCCGGCTGGCTGATCGTGCAGACCCCGCCGGAGGCGGTGTGGGAGCTGCTCACCGCCGGGCTGCTCACCCAGCCGCCGACCTGGCTCGCGTTCGGGCTGACCCTGGTCGCCATCGGGCTGGCGCTGCGCCGCAAGCTCAGCCAGTGGGTGACCGGGGCGTACCTGATCGTGGCGGTCCTGTTCGTGGTGGTCTCCTCGGTGGACCCCTGGTGGTTCCGGACCATCTTCACCGGCGTCTGGTACAACGACCCGGTCCGGCTCGCCGCCCTGGTGCCCGCGATCGCGGTCGTGGCCTGCACGCTCGCCGCGGTCTGGCTGTTCAACCGGGTCCGCGAACTCCGCGAGCGCGGCTCCTCGCACCGCGAGGCCACGCCCGGCGTCGCCGCGGCCGCCTTCGGGGCCGCCGCCGTGCTCGCCGTCGCGGGCCAGTTCGGCTCGGTCGGGTTCGCCGTCGGCGAGGGTGTGCACGCCTACCAGCCCGGCCCCGACGGGTCGGCCCCGCTGCTGTCCACCGACGAGCGCGCCCTCCTGGAGCGCCTGGACCAGCACGTCCCGGCGGGGGAGAAGATCATGGGCTACGCCTGGAACGGCTCCGCCTTCTCCTACGCCCTCGGCGGCAGGCGCACCCTCACCCCGCACCTGGCCGAGAGCAGCGTCCCGGCCGACGTCGACCAGCTGATGCGCGACCTGGACCGCATCGACACCGACCCGGCCGTCTGCGAGCTCGTCCAGCGCCTGGATGCCCGCTACGCGCTGCACTTCCCCGGCCCGGTGCTCTGGGACCGCGAGCGCCGCTTCCGCGGTCTGGAGGCGATCGCGTCGAACCCGAGGGCGGTCGAGGTCGACCGCGAGGGCGACGCCGTGCTCTACCGCATCACCGGGTGCGGCGACCCGGGCTGAGCCGGACGGCCCACCGCCCGGCGTTAGACTCCCGGCCATGCGAATCCTGAGCGTCGTCGGCGCGCGCCCGCAGTTCGTCAAGCTCGCCCCGATCGCCAGGGCGATGGCGGGCCGGGCCGACCACCTCATCGCGCACACCGGCCAGCACTACGACCACAACATGAGCGACGCGTTCTTCGCCGACCTCGGAATCCCGCACCCGGACTTCAACCTCGGCGTCGGTTCGGGCAAGCACGGCGCCCAGACCGGGGCGATGCTGACCGGGCTGGAGGAGATCATCGAGGACACCCGGCCCGACTGGGTGCTGGTCTACGGCGACACCAACTCCACCCTCGCCGCCGCGGTCGCCGCGGTGAAGCTGCACGTGCGCGTCGCGCACCTGGAGGCCGGGCTGCGCTCGTTCAACCGGCGCATGCCCGAGGAGCACAACCGCGTGCTCACCGACCACGCCGCCGACCTGCTGCTGGCCCCCACCCAGGTGGCCATGGACCACCTGGCCACCGAGGGCCTGGCCGAGCGCAGCGTCCTGGTCGGCGACGTGATGACCGACGTGCTGTTCAAGACCCGCGACGAGGTCGCGGGCACCCCGCTCGCCCTGGCGGCGGCGGTCGAGCCCGGCGGCTACTACGTCGCCACCATCCACCGCCCCGACAACACCGACGACCCGGACCGGCTGCGCGCCATCCTCGACGGCCTGGCCAAGGTCGCCAAGCCGGTCGTGCTGCTCGCCCACCCGCGGCTGCGCGCCCTCGCCGACAAGCACGGCATCGAGCTGGCCGCCGGGTCCGTCGTGGTCTCCGACCCGGTCGGCTACCCGCAGCTGGTCAACGCCGTCGCCCACGCCGCCGGCGTGATCACCGACTCCGGCGGGCTGCAGAAGGAGGCCTTCCTGCTGCGCGTGCCGTGCACGACGCTGCGCCCGGAGACCGAGTGGGTGGAGACGGTCGACCTGGGCTGGAACGTCCTGGTCACCGACGACTTCCCGGCCCTGCCGGGGATCGTCGAGCGGCCCCGGCCCGCCGCGACCGACGCCGCGCCGTACGGCACGGGCACCGCGGCCGAGGCCGTCGTGGAGACCCTGCTGTCGCGGCTACCGCGCTAGGCCTGTCCCAGGTCCTCGGCCACCCACCGGGCCGCGTTGCGCCCGGTGGTGGCCAGGGAGGCATTCTCGCCCACCCAGGACACCAGGTGGTCGCGGTCGACGGCGTGGCCGTCCAGCAGGGCGAGCATCTGCTCGGCCACGGCCTCCGGGGTGTACTCCGCGACCAGGCCCAGCTTGTTGTCGTTGATCAGCTCGGCGCTCGCCCCGACCCCGGCGAAGAGCATCGGGGTGCCGCACGCGGCGGCGGCGTAGATCTTGGTGGGCTTGGCGAAGTCGTAGCCCTGGCCCGGCACGATGCTCGCCAGCGAGCCGACCGCGCCGCTGATCCAGCGGGCCGCCTCCGCGGGCGGCACCACGCCGCCGAACTCGACGCGGCCGGGGGCCAGGTCGGCGGCCAGCGCGCGCAGCGCCTTCTCGGCCGTGCCCTGGCCGAAGAACCGCAGCGTCACGTCCGGGTGCTTGGCCAGCACGGCGGGCATGGCCCGGACGAACACGTCCGACCCCTGCCACTCCGACATCGTCCCGGTGTAGACGAAGTAGCCCTTCCCGTCGGGGACCGGCTCGGCCTCGGTGCGGTGGAAGGTGCTGGTGTCCACGCCGTTCTGCACGACGCGGACCCGGTCGGCGGGCACACCCAGCTCGCGCACCCGCTCGGCCACCCCGTCGGAGACGGCGACGACGCCGCGCGCCCGGCGCAGCGCGAACCGCTCGAACCCGCGCATGACCCCGACGACCGCCTTGTGCGCGCCGATCGCCACCAGCGCGTCCGACCAGATGTCGGCGGCGTAGTAGTAGAACGGCTTGCGCTTGAGCAGGCAGGCGATCGCGGCGACCACGCCCGTGGTCGGCGGCGGCTCGCAGATGACCACGTCGGCGGAGGTGAACAGCAGCCGCGCGGCAAGCGGGCCGTCGAAGCTGAGGTACTGCACGTAGCCGCGGACGTTGCCGCCCGCGTCGCGCAGCACCGGCCAGCGGCGCACGTCGAAGCGCGGGAACGCCTGCGGCACGGCGAACTTCGGCGGCGTCGTGGTGAGCACCGTGACCTGGTGGCCGGCGTCGGCGAACCCGTCGGCCAGGGCCTTGAGCCGGAAGGCCGCCGCCGCCACCTCGGGCGCGAACAGCCGGGTGGCGATGACGACCTTCATGCCCGTTCCCTCACGCCTTCTGGCTGGCCTCGGCCGCCGTCGACAGGACCTTCTCCGCGGTGCGCAGCGTCTCCAGGCCCTCCTGGAGCGTCACGACCTCAAGGGACGTGCCCAGCACCGCGTCGCGGAACTTCTCGTGCTCGGTGCGCAGCGGCTCGCGCTTGGCGATCGCGTAGCGGGTCATGTCGCCCTCGGAGACGCCGCGGAAGTTGGCGACGGAGTCCCACTCGGTGTCCACCACGCCGTTGGCGTAGAAGGTCAGGTCCGCGGTGAGGGTGTCGGCGACGAAGGCGCCCTTCTCGCCGGTGACGACGGTCAGGCGCTCCTTCATCGGGGACAGCCAGTTCACCAGGTGGTTGGTGATGGTGCCGTTGGCCAGGCGGCCGGTGGCGGCGACCATGTCCTCGTGCTCGCGGCCCGAGCGGCGCGACACCTGCGCGGAGACGTGCGTGTACTCCGACTGTGCCAGCCACGCGGTCAGGTCGATGTCGTGGGTGGCCAGGTCCTTGACCACGCCGACGTCGGCGATGCGCGCCGGGAAGGGGCCCTGCCTGCGGGTGGCGATCTGGTAGACCTCGCCCAGCTCGCCCTCGGCCATCCGCGCGCGCAGCGACTGCAGCGCCGGGTTGTAGCGCTCGATGTGGCCCACCGCGCCGATGACGCCCGCCGCGGCGAACGCCTCGACCAGCTTGGTGCCGGCCTCGACGCTGTGCGCGATCGGCTTCTCGATGAGGGTGTGCACGCCCGCGGCGGCCAGCGCCAGGCCGACCTCCTCGTGCATGCCGGTCGGCACCGCGCACACGGCCATGTCGATGCCCGCGTCGATCAGCTCGGCGACGCCGTTGAGCACCGGCAGGCCCTGGGCCACGCCGTGCGGGTCGCCGTGGGCGTCGGCGACGGCGACCAGGGTCAGCCCGTCGACCTCGCGCACCACGCGGGCGTGGTGGCGGCCCATCATGCCGAGGCCGATCAGGCCCACTCGCAGGTCGGTCATCACGCGCCCGCCTTCGCCAGGGTGTTCACCGCGGCGACGACGCGCTCGCGGTCTTCGTCGTCCAAGGAGGGGTGCACCGGCAGCGACAGCACCGCGGTGGCCGCCTTCTCGGTGTTCGGCAGGTCCTCGGTCCGGTTGAACGAGGGCAGCCGGTGGTTCGGGATGGGGTAGTAGACCCCGGAGCCGATCTGGTGCTCCTCCTTGAGCGCGCGGACGAAGCCGTCGCGGTCCTCGGAGACGGTGATCGTGTACTGGTGGTAGACGTGCACCGCGCCCTCGGCCACCGCGGGCACCCCGACGCCGGAGAGGTTGGCGTCGAAGAACTCGGCGTTGGCCTGCCGGGCCTTGGTCCACGCGTTGATCTTGGTGAGCTGGACGCGGCCGATGGCGGCGTGCAGGTTCGTCATGCGGGCGTTGAAGCCGACGATCTCGTTCTCGTACTGGCGTTCCATGCCCTGGTTGCGCAGCAGGCGCAGGGTGCGCTCCACGGTCGCGTCCCCGGTGGAGACCATGCCGCCCTCGCCGGAGGTCATGTTCTTCGTCGGGTAGAGGCTGAACATCGCGAACGCGCCGAAGGTGCCGACCGGCTTGCCCGCCAGGCTCGCGCCGTGCGCCTGCGCGGCGTCCTCGTAGAGGGCGATGCCGTGCTTCTCGGCGATGGCGGTGAGGGCGGGCATGTTCGCGGGGTGGCCGTAGAGGTGCACCGGCATGATGCCCTTGGTGCGCTCGGTCACCAGCGAGGCGACGTGGTCGGCGTCGAGGCAGTAGTGGTCCAGCTCGATGTCGGCGAACACCGGGGTGGCCCCGGTCAGCGCGACGGAGTTCGCCGTGGCGGCGAAGGTGAAGGACGGCACGATGACCTCGTCACCGGGCCCGACCCCCGCGGCGAGCAGGCCCAGGTGCAGGCCCGCGGTGCCGGAGTTGACCGCGACGGCCGCGCGGCCGTCCAGCAGGACCTGGCTGAACTCCTGCTCGAACGCCGACACCTCGGCACCCTGGGCGAGCATGCCGGAGCGCAGCACCGCGTCGACGGCCGCCCGCTCCTCGTCGCCGATGATCGGCTTGGCCGCCGGGATGAAGTCCTTGCTCACGTCTGCCTCGATGTGTCGGGGACGGGTCGATCCACCTTAAGGTCCGCCGCGCCCGCTGGGTCGGTCGGGGTGAACCCCGGGCGTTAGACTCCCCGCCCATGGCGAACGACGCCCGCCGCGGCCGGATTCTCTGCGTCTCCTTCTCCGACATCTCCAGCGACGCGCGTGTGCTGCGCCAGCTCGACGTGCTCGCCGAACTGGGCGAGGTGACCACCATCGGGTTCGGCGACAAGCCGCCCGCCGCTGCCGAGCACCTCGCGGTCGACTCGGCGCTGCCGTCGCTGCCGCAGACGCCGCTCGGTGTGGCCAAACTCGCGCTGCACCGGTGGGAGTCCGCCGAGTTCGCCGCGCCCGCCGTCAGCGCCGCCCGCGACCTGCTGCGCGGCAGGCGCTTCGACCTGGTGGTGGCCAACGAGGCGCGGGCCATGGCGCTGGCGCACGAGGTCGCCCAGGGCGCGCCGGTGGTGGCCGACATGCACGAGTGGGCTCCCGAGGAGCGTTCGCACGTGCGGTCGTGGCGGCTGCTGGTGAAGCCGTTCATGGTCCACCAGTGCGCCAAGTACCTGCCGAAGATGACGGCCGTCACCACCGTCAACGGCTCCATCGCCGAGCTCTACGAGCGCGAGTTCGGCATCCGCCCGGACATCGTCCGCAACGCCGCGCCCTTCCGCGACCTCGCGCCGACCGAGGTGCGCGAGGACCGCATCCGCCTCGTGCACAGCGGCGGCGCGGTGCCGGGCCGCAACCTCGAGGCGCTCATCACCGCCGTGCGCGGCCTCGACGAGCGCTTCACCCTCGACCTCTACCTGGTGCCCGGCCGCGACGGCGGGCGCTACCTCGACCAGCTCACCGGCCTCATCGGCGGCGACACCCGGATCACCCTGCACCCGCCGGTGCCCTCGCGGCAGCTGCCGGACACGCTCAACCAGTACGACGCGGGCATCTACAGCCTCCCGCCGCTGACCCCGAACCACCTCTTCATGCTGCCGAACAAGATCTTCGACTTCGTGCAGGCGCGCATCGCGGTGGTCTTCGGCTCCGCCCCCGAGACCGACCGGCTGATCAGCGAGCACAGCCTCGGCGTAATCGCCCCGGACGCCACCGCCGAGGCCATGCGCGCGACGCTGGCCGCGCTCACCGTCGAGCAGGTCCGCGAGTACAAGGCGAACGTGCACCGGGCGGCGAAGGCGCTCAGCTCGGACGAGGACGCCGCCACGCTGCGGCGCATCGTCGGCGGTCTGCTGGCGGGAGCGCGGTGAGCCCGTCGGTCCTGCACGTCAACGACGCGGCCTCGACGGCGCGGCGGCTGATCGGGGAGGCCGCCCGGCGCGGTCGGCACTGGGACTTCCTGCCCAAGGCCGCGCCCGCGCAGGACTGGTCCGGCCCGCTCGGGCAGGCGCGCAAGGCCGCGATCGGGGCGTCCTGGGTGCTGCGGCTGAAGCTGGCCGCGCGCAGGCACGACATCGTGCACGTGCACTCGGCCAGCACCGTGGCGCACTCGCGCATCGGGGCGCCGCGCTACGTGCTGCACTGCCACGGCACCGACGTGCGCACCGCGCAGTACCAGCCGCGCTGGACCGCGACGATCCGCCGCGCGCTCACCGAGGCCGAGGCCGTCTTCTTCTCCACCCCCGACCTCGCCGAGCACGTGCTCGGCCACCGGTCGGACGCGATCTACCTGCCGGTCCCGATCCCGATGGCCGGCATCCCGGCCTGGGCGCCCGCGGGCGGCAGGCCACGCGTCGTGTTCGCCTCCCGGTGGGGGCCGGACAAGGGCGGCCAGGCCCAGCTGGACCTGGCCGCCGCCCTGGTCGCCGCGGTCGGCGACGACGGCGAGGTGGTCGGCGTCGACTGGGGTCCGCAGGCCGCCGACGCCGCCGCGCGCGGCGTCGTCCTGGTGCCGCGCACCGACCCCGAGCGCTACCTGGAGCTGCTGCGCACCGCCACGGTCGTGGTCGGGCAGAGCGCGGGCATCCTCGCCTCCAGCGAGCTGGAGGCGATGGCCGCCGGCGCCCCGCTGGTGGTCCCGGTGCCGCTGCCGCTCTACGCCGACTCCCCGCCGCCGGTGCTCGGCGGCGACCCGGACGCCGCGGTGGCCGCGGTGCTGCGGGTGCTGGGCGACCCGGGCGCGCACGACCCGGCGGCGGTGCGGAGCTGGGTGGCCGCGACGCACGACGTCACCGGCGCCTACGACGTGGTGGCCAAGGTCTACGAGGGCGTGCTGGCGGATCGGCGGTGACCGCGGGCGGCGTGTTCCGCCCGGTCCGGCTCGACGCGCCGGAAGGGGGGTCGCTGGCCAGGGGCGGGGTGCAGAGCACGATCGGCCTGCTCGCCCAGGGCCTGCTGCGGTTCGTCGCCGCGCTGCTCGTGGGCCACATCGCCGGGCGCGGCGAGTTCGGCGTGGTCGCCTCGGCGATCGCGGCCGCCACGATCCTGTCCCTGCTCTGGCCGACCACCGCGGGCGCGGCGGCCTCGAAGTTCTTCGCCAGGGCGCGCGGTGCCGGCGATCTCGGCGGGCTCTCGGCCATCGCCGCGCACCTGCGCACGCGCACCTTGCTGGCGAGCCTCGTGCTCGGCCTGGCGGCGATCCCGGTCTGGGTGTTCTACGACGGCGGGTCCTGGCTCGGCGGGCTGTGCGTGGCCGCGCTCGCCATCGCCTACTCCGGCTACATCTTCACCCGCGGCGTGCAGTTCGGCGCGGGCCAGGTGCGCCGCGCGACCGTGTGGGACCTGACCAGCGTCGCGGTCGGCCTGCTCGGGATCACGGTGCTGCTGCTCGTGGGCGTGCGCGGGCCCGCGCTGGTGCTGGCCCTGGCCGCCGCCTACGGCCTGTACGCGCTGGCGGGCTGGCCGTACCGGGTCACCGGCAGGCCCGAGCGCGAGCAGCGCCGCGAGATCGACGCCTTCGTGCTCTTCGGCGCCGCGGGCGCGCTGGCCAGCACCGGCTTCCTGCAGTTCTCCCAGATCGCCGCCGGGCTCGTCGGCGGGGTCGAGCAGGCGGGCGTCTACGCCTCCGCGCTCAGCCTGGCCACCCCGGCGTCGATGCTGGCGGCGTCGCTGAGCCTGGTGCTGCTGCCCTCGCTGGCCGAGGCGTGGGGCCGCGGCGACAAGGCCGCCTTCCACGCCCAGTCCGACACCGCCACCCGCGCGCTGGCGACGGTGATGGTGGCGATCTTCGGCGCGCTGCTGATCGGCAGCAGGCTGGTCGTCGACCTGGTGTGGGGCGGGAAGTACCCCGAGGCCCGAGACCTGCTGCCGATCCTGGTGCTGGCCGTGCTCGCCACCAACCTCGCCGTCGGCAGCGTGAACTCGCTGACCACCCGTTCGCGGCGCGGTGTCCGGCTGACCATGATCGCCAGCGTCGCGGGCATGGCGGTCGGCGTGCTGGTCTGGCTGGTCGCCGCGCCGCGGTGGGGCAACACCGGCATCGCCATCGGCTACCTGTGCGGGACGACCGTGGTGGCCGCCATCCCCGTCGTCGTGGCGTGGCGCACCGGCGGGCACCGGTGGGGGGCGCTGTTCGCCAAGGTGGGCGTCGCGGTCGCGGCCATGGTGGGCATCGCTGTGCTGCAGCGGGCCGCCGACCTCCCGGTCGTCCTCGACCTCGCCTTCGCGGCGGTGTTCCTCGTCTGCTGGCTGCTGGCCAACCGCGCCACCGTCACCGCGCTGCTGCGCGGGCGGGGTCAGACCGCGCGGCCGTAGAGGAAGAACGAGGAGATCATCCGGATGCCCTCGGGCGGGTCCACCCGCTCCCGCAGCTCCCAGTCCGGGCGGGCCTCGGCGACCCACCTGGTGAAGTCGCGGTGCTTCTCGGTGGGGCCGAGCTCGCCGCCCTCCTCGGCGTTGCAGCAGATGACGACGTAGCGCTCGGCGCTGTCGAAGAGGCGGAACATGTAGTCCTCGAAGACCTCGTCCTCCACCAAGTGGAAGATCACTTCGAGGGAGATGGCCAGGTCGCCGCGCAGCCAGCCGGCGGCGTCGGAGAGGGTCACCGGGTCGTAGCGCAGGAAGCTCTTCGTCGGGTCGTCGGCGAAGCGCTCGATGCACAGCTTCACCGCCGTCGCGGAGCGGTCCAGGCCCAGGTAGCGGGGGTACTCGGCGAGGGTGAGCTGGTTGCCGTCGCCGCAGCCGAGGTCGACCACGGAGGTGACGCCCAACTCGGCCACCCACCCGTTGACGACCGACGCCTTCCACTCGGCCTGCTTGCCGTAGGAGCCGGAACCGGAGGTGCCGCCCTTGGCGTAGCGGTCCTCCCAGTAGTCCGCGCTGCCCGGGAACAAGCGCTGCCGCATGCGGAACGCGGGCTGGCTCTGCGCGACCTTGCCCACCATGGATCGGATCTTCACTCAGGCAACCTTAATCCGAATGGCGGATGACACCTAAGGGCGAACGGCGTACTGGAGCGTAGTCAGCCGATCAGGGAAAGCCCGTCGCCGTCTTCGGTGTACCGCTGTCCGCTCAGCGGACACACCCACTGGCCGTCCTCCTCGCGCAGCGGCGCGCCCGCCCGGCCCACCCAGCCGATGCGCTTGGCCGGGACACCCGCCACGAGGGCGTGCGCGGGAACGTCCTTGGTCACCACGGCGCCCGCGGCCACCGTCGACCACGCGCCGACGCGCAGCGGGGCGATGCAGACCGCGCGCGCGCCGATGGACGCGCCCTCGTCGATGGTGACGCCGACGGCCTCCCAGTCCGAGGCGGACTTCAGCGAGCCGTCGGGGTTGACCGCCCGCGGGTAGGTGTCGTTGGTCAGCACGGCGGCCGGGCCGACGAACACCCCGGCGGCGAGCCTGGCGGGCTCGTAGACCAGGGCGTGGTTCTGGAGCTTGCAGTTGTCGCCGAGCACGACGCCGGGGCCGATGTAGGCGCCGCGGCCGACGATGCAGTTCGCGCCGACCTCGGCGTTCTCCCGCACCTGGGCCAGGTGCCAGACCTTGGTGCCCTCGCCGAGCTTGGCTGCCTCGGCGACATCGGCTCCCTCGGCGATGAACGCCACGATCCTCACGCTCCCAATCCGGAGAAGAAACGGTCGACCAGTCCGGGCGAGACTACCCGCCGCGCCGGATGGGGCGCCGTTGGGCCATTCGTCCGGGGTCCGCGATTCGCGGAATTGACCCTGGAATGGCGCAATCGCTCGCCGTTGACCGGTCTTCTCGTGGAGATCAGATCCCATTTCGCGGCATCCGTTCTCATCGACTGCGAGGAAATCATGGGGGCATCCTGATTCGGGACCCTGGTCGTCGCGGGCCTGCCTGCGGTGGCGGCACCAGCGGGCCGAGTCTGCCTGCGGGCCAGTGCACCGGCGTGGAACGAGATCACCGACACCGTCGGGTCACCCACGCCACAGGTGGAGGTGCCGTCGACGATCCGGTACTGGATCGCCGCGGGCCACTACCCGTGCCGCGAACTGACCCTCGGCGGCCGCTACGACGGCTGCGGGTACGTCAACGCCGACGGCTGGATTCTCCTGCCCGACCTCGTGAATGACGCGCCGTGGGCCGGGTTTGTGATCAGCGCCTGCACCAACGACGTGTGATCGGACGTGGAAAAGGGGCGAGGCGGAATTGCCGCCTCGCCCCTTTGCGAATCTCAGGCCTTGCCGATGACCCGGTACGCCACGCCCGGCCAGACCTCCGCCGAGCTGACCCGCCTGCCGTCGATGAACGTCCGCACGCCGGGCAGCTCGGCAGGCGTGAGCGCCTTGTACTCGGCGTGGTCGGCCTGCACGACGGCGGCGTCGACCGGCTCGCCGAGGTGGTAGGGCTCGAAGCCGAGCTTGCGCAGCTCGTCGTCGCTGTAGAGCGGGTCGTGCACCAGCGGCGACGCGCCACGGGCCTTGAGCGCCTCGACGGCGGCGAACACCCCGGAGAACGCCGTCTCCTTCACCCCGCCGCGGTAGGCCGCGCCCAGGACCGCGACGCGGGCGCCGGTCAGGTCGCCGTGCGCGCCCTCCAGCAGGCCGATGGTGTAGTCGGGCATGCCCGCGTTGGTCTCGCGCGCGGCGCGCACCACGGTGGCCTCGGGGTCGTTCCACAGGTACAGCCGCGGGTAGACCGGGATGCAGTGCCCGCCGACGGCGATGCCGGGCTGGTGGATGTGGCTGTAGGGCTGGGAGTTCGATGCCTCGATGACCTGGTAGACGTCCACGCCCGCGGTCGCGGCGAAGCGCGCGAACTGGTTGGCCAGGCCGATGTTGACGTCGCGGTAGGTGGTCTCGGCGAGCTTGGCCAGCTCGCTGGCCTCGGCCGAGCCCAGGTCCCACACGCCGTTGCCGCGGGCCAGGTCGGGACGCTCGTCGAAGTCCAGGACGGCCTCGTAGAAGGCGATGGCGCGGGCCGCGCCCTCCGGCGACAGGCCGCCGACGAGCTTGGGGTACTTGCGCAGGTCGGCGAAGACGCGGCCGGTCAGCACCCGCTCGGGGGAGAACACCAGGTGGAAGTCGGTGCCCTCGGTGAGCCCGGACACCTTCTCCAGCATCGGCTTCCAGCGGCTCCGGGTGGTGCCGACGGGCAGCGTGGTCTCGTAGGAGACGAGCGTGCCGGGGGTGAGGTGCTTGGCCAGCTCCTCGGTCGCGGAGTCCATCCACCCGAAGTCCGGGCGGGCCTCGGCGTCGACGAACAGCGGCACGACCAGCACGACGGCGTCCGCGCCGGGCACGGCCTCGGCGTAGTCGGTGGTCGCGCGCAGCTTGCCCGCGGGCACCAGCGCGCTGAGCTTCTCCTGCAGGTGCGCCTCACCGGGGAACGGCTCGACGGCCTTGTTGACCTGGTCGACCAGGTCGGCGTTGACGTCGACGCCGACCACGTCGTGGCCCTTGTCGGCGAACTGGACGGCCAGCGGGAGACCGATCTTTCCCAAGGCGATGACAGCGATCTTCACCGGAGAACAGTCCTTAACTATCGGGAAGCGACACCGGCCGCGAGACTACCCGCCGTCCATCAGCCCGTTGAGCACGCGGTGTGGCATCGCCGCCCCGACGGCCGTGAACGTCCCGGCCAACGCCTCCCGCGCCGCCTCCGCCGCCGCGGTCAGCGCCACCCTGGCCAGGCCCGACCCGGTGCTGATCCGCCGCACCCCGGCCCCGGCCAGCTCGGCGGCGCTCATGGCCCCGGTGGCCAGCGCGTTGACCGGTCGCCCGACCGCGGCGCACACCGCGGCCACGGCGTCGAGGTCGGGCAGGCCGGGGGCGTAGAGCACGTGCGCGCCCGCCGCGGCGTAGGCCCGCAGCCGGGCGATGGTGTCGTCCAGGTCGGGCCGCCCGAACAGGAAGTTCTCGGCCCGCGCGGTGAGCAGGAACGGCAGCCCCCGCGCCGCCCCGGCCGCGGCTCGCACCCGCTCGACCGCGACCCCGACGTCGAGCACCTCCCCGCCGACGGCGTCCTCCACCGACCCGCCCACCAGACCGACCGCGGCGGCCCGCCGCACGGTCTCGGCCGGGTCGGCGAACCCGTCGCCGAGGTCGGCCGTCACCGGCAGCGCCGTCGCCCCGGCGATCTCGGCGGCATTGCCCAGCGTGCTGTCCAGATCGGGCGTTCCGTCCGGAATCCCGGCCGCGAACGCGAACCCCGCGCTGGTCGTCGCCAGCGCCGCGAACCCCACGCTCGCCAACAGCTTCGCCGAACCGGCGTCCCACGGGTTGGGGATGACGAAGGCGGGCCCGTCGTGCAGCGCGGCGAAGGCGGCGTGCTTGCTCTTCTGGTCGGCCATGACAAGGAATCTAGCGGGCGTAAGCCGACCTGAAGCCGGTCGTAAGTGGACGAGGGCAGAGTGGTCCTTGTCAGCGAGACCAACGACAACGACGGAGCACTCCAATGCGGAAGATCATCGCCTCGGTGAACATGTCCCTCGACGGCGTCATCGACCACCAGGAGCAGTGGCACTTCCAGTACTTCGGCGACGACGCGGGCACCTTCGCCATGAACCAGCTCTTCGCCAGCGACGCCCTGCTCATGGGCCGCCGCACCTACGACGGCTTCGCCGAGGCGTGGCCCAACATGGAGGAGCAGACCGGCGACTTCGGCGTCCGCATGAACAGCCTCCCGCACTACGTCGTCTCCGACTCCATCGAGAAGGCCGAGTGGGGCACCTCCACCATCATCCGCCGGGCGGACCTGGTCTCCGAGATCACCAAGCTCAAGCAGCAGGACGGCCAGGACATCCTGATGTACGGCTACGGCCCCGTCGCCCACACCCTCATCCAGGCGGGCCTGCTGGACGAGATCCGCGTCTGGCTGCACCCCATCCTGGCGGGCCACGGCGACAAGCAGGACATCTTCTACCGCGACGGCTCCATCGTCGCCCTCGACCACTTCGACACCCAGCGCCTGTCCACCGGCATCAACATCATGTTCTTCCGCCCGGCCGCCCCCGAGGCGTGACGACCACCTCGACCGGCACCTGGGGGTTGCCGGTCGGGGTGGCGTCACCGCACGCCGGGAAGCCCGAACAGCAAGCGCTCCACCTGCGGAACATCACCGTCCCGCCGATGGCGGTGGTGCCGGAGCCGAGCGCGCACGGACTCGATGTCCGCTCCGGCCCCGGGGAGCCTCGGGGGGGACGTGCTCCAAGACACCACCCACCGGACGCGGCAGCCCAGTAGGCGTGCCACCCCTGCTCGCCGGGAGTGCGGGCGACCAGTTCGCTGACCACTCGCGAGGCGAGCGTGATGTCGGGTTCCAGCGCGTGCGCCGCCGCGCCCCCTCGCGTCCCACACGTCGGCGGCGACGAACCCCGCCATCGGCGCGAGGTCCCGGACGCCGTTCCCACCGCACACGCCGCACAGCCGATCCGGGCGTTCCAGCATCAGCAGCCACCACGGCACGTGGTCGACCTCGTTCGCGGACCTGGACCGGATGACCCGGCAGGACGCGGCGTGCAGCCGGTTGCCGGTGGTGTCTCCCACGCTCAACCGCAGCCGGCCGAGGGAGGCGGCGTAGGGGGGCGGTCGTCCTCGTGCACCCAGTCGGGCATGGCGGGCACAGGGGCAGCGCAAAGGCTTGCTCCTGCGACCTCATAGCTGCGCTGAACCGCGGCGACGAACGCGATGTCCGCCTCGCGGAGGAGGGAAGGAGCCGAAACGCGCGGTCTCGTTGTGGGCGCGAGCGAGCGCGGCCCTTTCCTCGGAATCGTCGTGACGTGAGAACTCATCGTCGTATTCCTCGGGCAGGAGGCGGGATCCGCACCCTGTCTTCTCGACCTCTGGTGAACTCGTCCCAGTGCCTGCGGTTCTTCTAGTCGTCACCCACGCGAAGATCGGCCTGCTCCATCACAGCAGGTTCGCATGGGACAGCGGCGAATCGGGCGGATCGGGCCTATCGGGTCGCGTTCCGAGGTTTCCTGTTCGGCCGCAGAGCCTTCGCCAGCGTGGCCGGGGTCACCAGCGTGCTCGGGTGGGCCAGCATCGTCGTGATGCGGGAGAGGCGCTGGTTGACGCCGCGGTCCGTCAGCGCCGCCGTGAAGATCTTCCCGCTCAACCACCGGATCACCTTGTACCCGCGCGGATAGGGACCTTCCACATGCGGAAGCGCCAGATCGGCGAAAGTGGACGTCCGCCACGCCGCGTCCACGATCACCCGCACCAGGTCGAAGTACTCCTTCGCGGGCTGTGAGTGGTCGGGGGAGGACGCCAGGTACCGGGCCAGGCAGGACGCGTGCAGTGCCGAAGCCGTCATCCCCTGCCCGTACACCGGGTTGAACGAGGCCACCGCGTCCCCGATGGCGAGCAGCCCCGCCGGAAAGCGGCTCACGGCGTGGAAGTCCCGCCGACGGCTGTCGGCCTGGTGGTAGGTCCCGATCTCCCCCACCATCGTGGCCTTCGTCGCGATGTCGCCGAAGATGTCGGGGAAGTCGCGCCTGCACCGCTCGGCGAACTCCTCGGGGTCCGCCGACGGACGGTCGTCGACGTAGCCGGACAACAGCATGATCCACCGGTCGTGCTCGACCCGCAGCAGGCCGCCGATGCGGGCGCGGCCGTCGGCGGTGCCCGCGGCGTTGGCCTGGGAGATGACGCTCCACTTGTCGGCGATCGCCTCGTCGTAGGCGAACAGGGTGGTGGCGTAGTTGACCTTGATCGGCATCCGCTGCAGGGGTGGCCGCTCCCAGCCCGCCTCCTCCAGCCAGTCGCTGAGCCTGCTCGCGCGGCCCGTCGCGTCCACGACCAGGTCGGCCTCGACCACCTCCGTGTCGCCGTCGTGGGTGTAGCGCACCCCGGTCACCCGCGAGCCCGCGAACTCCAGCCCCCAGGCCCGGCCCGGCACCTGCGTCACGTTCTCCAGCGCCACGGTCCGCGCCCGCACCAGCTTCTCCAGGAACGGCCGGGTCGAGACCAGCACCGGCACGTCCGCCTCGACGGTGGAGCGGGGGCGCAGGGCGCCGTTGACCCACAGCTGCGACCGCGACCCGTCCTTCGGCAGGGTCACCGCGCCCGCGGCGACCGCCTCGTCCACGATCCCGGGGTACCAGCGCTCCAGCTGCACCCCGCCCGCGGCCAGCAGGGCGTGCCCCTGGTTGCCCTGCGGCACCCCCGCCCTCGGCCCGTCCCCAGAGGACTCGTCGCGCTCCACCACGACCACCTCGTCGGCGTGGTCGCTGAGCACCCGAGCGGCCATGAGACCCGCCATGCTGCCGCCGAGCACGACGGCCCGGCGCAGCGTCCGCGTCGCGGGCTTGGCCGGGATGGTCGCGCTGATCTGGGCGAATAGCTTGGCTGCGGCACTCATCGGGGCAGAGTAGGTCGTCACCGCCGCCGATGGTCGCCGAACAGGGCTCGTGACAACTTGTTGCCGGCGACGATCAGGCCAGCGCGGCCCGCACGCCCGCCAGCCCGATCTCACCGCCGCGCCCGTACTCGGCGGCGAAGCCCGCATCACCGAGCGCGGCCCTGGCCAGCCCACCCACCCGCTCGGCCTCGTCCAGCTCCTCCTGGCCGACAGGCAGCGAGTGCGCCGCGCGGTGGGCCGCGGCCGCGCCCAGCAGCCGGGCCGCCTCCTCGGGCCTGCCCGCCGGGACCGCGGTCGCGGCCAGCCCCTCGGCCGCCGAGGCGATGTCGCGCCCGGAGCCGTGGGCGACGGCGATGTCGAAAGCCGTGGCGTGGTGGGTGAAGGCGGTGTCGAAGTCGCCGCGGGACTCGGCGAGGTGGCCGAGTTCGCTGTGGACCATCGGCAGGTGCAGGGGCGGGGGATCGGTGTCCGGGGCGGTGGCGAGCAGGTGGGTGAGGTGGGTTTCGGCCAGGTCGGGGTGGCCTGCGCGGCGGGCGGCGAAGGCCACGACGATCTCGGCGAAGACGGTGAGGGACCGGGCGTCCTGTTCGGCGGCCAGGCGCAGGGCCTCGCGGCCGAGGTCCAGGGCTTCGCCGTGCTCGCCCAGGCGGGTGGCGGTCCAGCCGAGCCAGGCCAGGCGGCCCGCGACGTCGGGCCAGAGGCCCAGGTCCTCGGCCATCCGCAGGCCCTCGCGGTGCTGGCGGGTGGCGGTGGCGAAGTCATCGGTCAGCTCCGCCAGCGCCGCCAGCCACTCGGTGGCCTGCAGGACGCCCCAGCGGTCGCCCAGGTCGCGGAAGAGGTCCGCGGAGCGGGTGGCGTCGCGGCGCAGGGCCTCCAGGTCGCCGCGGGCGTGGGCGAGCATGGCGCGGGTGCAGAGGGCGGCGGCGGTGCCCCAGCGGTCGTCCGCGCGGTCGCACTCGGCGAGGGCGATCTCGATCTGCTCGCCGACCCGCGCGACGTCGCCCAGCGCGGACTCGGCGGACGCCAGCTGCCAGCGGGCCCGGCCGCGCGTGGCCGGGTCGACGCGGTCCAGGCAGGCGATCACCTCCGCGCGCTCGTCCAGCCAGCCCGCGGACTCCCCGAGCCGCAGCGACACCCACGCCCGCGCGAGGCGCACCTGCGGGTCGGCGGGCACGGCCGCGAGGGCCCGCCGGGCGTCGCCGAGGCGGCCGCGCAGCTGCCTGTACCAGGTCATCGACACCGCCAGCCGGGACGCGTCGCGGCCGCTCAGCGCGCTGTGCAGGTTGGGCGACTCGGCGTCCAGGCGGCGCAGCCACCGGGCCTGCCCGCTCCCCCGCAGCTCGACGTCGCCGCGCTCGGCCAGCGAGGTGTAGTACGCCGCGTGCCGAGCCCGGACGCGCTCGGTCTCGCCCGCCTCGCCCAGCCGGTCCAGCCCGTAGGCCGCCACCGACTCCAGCAGCCGGTAGCGGGGGCCGTCCGGGTCGTCGGCGAGCACCACCAGGGAGCGGTCCACCAGGCGGACCAGCAGGTCGAGCACGTCCTCCTCGGCGATGTCCCCGCCCGCGCACACGACCTCGGCCGCCTCGGCGGTGCAGCCGCCCGCGTGCACGGCGAGCCTGCGCAGCACGATGCGCTCGGGGTCGGTCAGCAGGCCCCAGCTCCAGTCGATCACCGCGGTCAGCGTGCGCTGGCGCTCCGGGGCGCCGCGCGGGCCGGTGAGCAGCGTGAACCGGTCGTCCAGGCGCTCGACCAGGCCGTGCACGCCCAGCGTGCGGACCCGGGTCGCGGCCAGCTCGATGGCCAGCGGGATGCCGTCGAGGCGCGCGCACAGCCGGGCCACGGCGTCGCGGTTGCCCGCGTCGACGGTGAACCCACGCGCCGCCGCCGCGGCCCGCGCCGCGAACAGCCGCACCGCCGAGCACCGCTCGATGTCGGCGCCCTCGGCCGGGACCTCCAGCGGCGGCACCTCCCACAGCACCTCGCCCGCCACGCCCAGCGGCTCGCGGCTGGTGGCCAGCACGCGCAGGCCCGGCGCGGCGCGCAGCAGGTCGGCGGCGAGGTCGGCGACCGGGCCGATCAGGTGCTCGCAGTTGTCCAGCACGAGCAGCGCGCGGCGCTCGGCGACGGCGGCGGCCAGGTCGGTCGGGCCGCCGGAGTCGTGGATGTCGAGGACGGCCTTCAGATGGTCGGCGACGCTGTCGGCCCGGTCGAGGGCGGCCAGCTCGACCAGCCACACGCCGTCGGCGTCGGACATCCCCGAGGCGGTCTCCAGCGCCAGGCGGGTCTTGCCGACGCCGCCGGGCCCGGTCAGCGTGACCAGCCGCGCGGTGCCCAGCAGCTCGCGCAGCTCGGCCACCGCCTCGTCGCGGCCGATCAGCTCGGTGAGCGCGGCGGGCAGGTTGGTGCGCTTGCGCGGCGCCGGAGCCGACGACGGACCGCCGAGGGCGGGGTCCTGTTCCAGGACCGCCTGGTGCAGGGCGACCAGCTCGGGGCCGGGTTCGAGGCCGAGTTCGTCGTCCAGGCGCTTGCGCAGGTCGGCGTAGGTGTCCAGGGCTTCGCTCTGCCTGCCCGCGCGGTAGAGCGCGCGCATGTGCACCGCGCGCAAACGCTCGCGCAGGGGGTGCGCGGCGACGAGGTCGCCCAGCTCACCGGCCAGCATGCTGTGCTCGCCCAGCTCCAGCCGGGCCTCGGCGTGCAGCTCGATGACGGCCAGGCGCTGCTCCTCCAGCCGCACGGCCGCCGAGCGGGCGAACTCGTCGTCGGCGAAGTCGGCGTAGGCGGGGCCGCGCCACAGGGCCAGCGCGTCGGCCAGCAGGCGCGCGCGCACGGCAGGGTCGTCCTGCTGCCCGGCCCTGGCGGCGAGCGCGGCGAACTCGATGGCGTCGACGGCGTCGGTGCGCAGCAGGTAGCCGGGCGGGCGGGACTCGACCAGGTCGCGGTCCTCGCCCAGCGCCTTGCGCAGCTGCGAGACGCGGACCTGGAGGGCGCCGGCGGGGTTGGCGGGCTGGTCATCGCCCCACAGGTCCTCGACCAGCCGGTCGGTGGAGACGGGGCGCCCGCCGTGGACCAGCAGGTCGGCCAGCACGGCGCGCACCTTCAGCCCGGGGATCACGACAGGCTCCCCCGAGCTGGTCCAGACCGCGAGCGGCCCCAGCACGCCGAATCGCATGCCGGACAACATACGGCGGCGGTAAGCGGAGGTGAAGGGGACCGTAAGCGGGGGCGCGCAATCTGGGTCCAGACCCCGCGCCGCCGCACCTCCAGGAGCCCCAGATGACTGCCACCGCCCTGCCCGCCACCAGCGGATACGCCCCCGTCAACGGACTGGGCATGTACTACGAGGTGCACGGCGCCGGCGACCCGCTGGTCCTGCTGCACGGCGCGTTCTCCGGCATCGGGACGTCCTTCGGCGAACTGCTGCCGCACCTGTCCCGCAACCGCAAGGTCATCGCGGTGGAGTACCAGGGCCACGCCCGCACCGCCGACATCGACCGCCCGCTGTCCTACGCCGCCATCGCCGGTGACGTCGTGGGGCTGCTGGAGCACCTGGGCATCGAGCGCGCCGACGTCCTCGGCTACAGCGCCGGCGGCGGCGTCGCGATCGAGCTGGCGATGCGGCACCCGCGGTCGGTGCGCAAGGTCGTGCTGGTCTCGGTGACCTCGACCCTGGAGGGCTGCCACCCCGAGCTGATGGGCGGCATGGACGCGCTGACCCCGGAGGCGCTGGCGGGCAGCCCGTTCGAGGAGGAGTACCTGCACCTGGCCCCGCGCCCCGAGGACTTCCCGGTCCTGGTGGAGAAGGTCAAGGCGATGAACCTGGCCTGGACGGGCTGGAGCGCCGCGGACTTCGCCGCCATCGCCGCCCCCGCCCAGATCGTCATCGGCGACTCCGACCTGGCCCGCCCCGAGCACGCGGTGGAGATGTTCCGCCTGCTGGGCGGCGGCGTCTTCGGCGACATCCACGGCCTCCCCGCCTGCGAACTGGCCGTCGTCCCCGGTACCACGCACGTCGGCATCACCCGGCGCGGGGAGTGGCTGGCCCCGATGGTCGACTCGTTCCTGGACCGCTGATCACGCCCGTTCGGAGGCAGAGACCGGAATCGGATTCGACCTACGCTGGCGCGGTGACCGGTGCCGCCAAGCGCTTCGCCCAGATCAGCACGGCCAGCCCCGTGAAGCCACCGACGCGCTCCCTGCGCCGTGCCGTCGTGCTCGGCGGCAGCATGGCCGGCCTCACGGCGGCACGGGTCCTCAGCGACCACGCCGACGAGGTGCTCGTCGTGGAGCGCGACGAGTCGGCGGGCGAGGGCCCCCGGCCCGGTGTGCCCCAAGGCAGCCAGGTGCACGCGCTGCTGCCCGCGGGCGCGGTGCAGCTGGAGCGCTGGTTCCCGGGCTTCGTGGACGAGGCGGTCGCCGCGGGCGCGGTGACCCTGCCACCGGACGGCGCGCGCGTCCAACTGTGGGTCAACGGCGACCTGCGCCCCAACGCCCCCGCCGAACGCGACGTCCCGGTACTGGTCACCACCCGCCCGTTCCTGGAGAACCTGGTGCGGGCCAGGACATTGGCGCTGCCGAACGTGACCCAGGTACCCGGCCGCGCCTGGGGCCTGGAGTTCTCCGGCTCCAGGGTGACCGGCGCCCGCTACACCCGCGACGGCGACACGGAGCTGGTCGAGGCGGACCTGGTCGTGGACGCGACGGGCCGCGCGAGCAGGCTGGGCGACTGGCTGGAGGAAGCGGGCTGGGAACGCCCCCCGATGCGCCGCATGCCGATCAAGTTGAACTACGCCACGGCTTTGTTCGCCTACGACGAGACGGTGTCGGACCAGTGGAGCGTGATCTCCCAATCCGGCGCCGCCTTCACCCCCGACGGCCGCGCCCGCATCGGCGGCGTGCTTCGCGTGGAGGGCAACCGCTGGATCATGCTCGTCTCCGGCTACGCCGACGACCGCCCGTCCTCGGACCCGTCGGAGTTCCGCACCCGGTGCAAGCGCGACTTCCCGGACGTGTTCGGCGCGATCGCGGAGAAGGCACGAATGCTCAGCGACGTGGTGACCTACCACCAAGCCGACAGCCGCAGACGCGACTTCCACGCCGTCACCCGATTCCCAGCCGGCCTGGTGGCAGTGGGCGACGCCGTGGCGTCGTTCAACCCCGTCTACGGCCAAGGAATGACATCAGCCGCACTACACGCTTCCTGCCTGTCCCACTACCTGATGTCCTCCCCAGACCACAACCACCCAGCCACCGAGTACTTCCAACTGACCCGAGTAGTCGTCGACGCCGCCTGGCAACTCTCCACCTTCGCCGACCTGGAACTCCCCCACGTCAACGGCCCCTACCCACCCGCCTACCGAATGATCCGCTGGCTGTCCGGAAAGATCTTCCAGGCCTCCCTGACCGACCCCTCCGTCAACCAACGCCTAGCCCGCACCACCACCATGCTCGCCCACCCCAACACCCTCGCCACCCCCACCACCCTTGCCCGAGCCCTCTGGCGCACCACTGTCCGCCGACCCTCCGAGTAGCAACGCTGAGGAACTCCGCAAGCAAAACCCCAGGCCAATGACCTGGGGCTTTGTGGGCCGCCTGGGGCTCGAACCCAGAACCTACGGATTAAAAGTCCGCAGCTCTACCAATTGAGCTAACGGCCCGCCCCGCCATCCTATCGGGCGGCTGTGGTCGGCTGGGGTGCGGCGTCCAGGGAGGAGAGGTGGGCCGCTGTGGCGGCTCGGTAGCGGGTGATGGCCTCTTCCTTGATGTGCTCGTAGCCGCGGATCTCCTCAGGGGCCGCTGCCAGGGTCAGGACCGTCGAGCGGTGGGTGGGCAGGGAGGGGAGGGCGGTGCGGATCATGGTGGTGTACTCGGTGATCAGGGCGCGTTCGGTCTTGCGGAGGGCGGCGTGGCCGAAGGGGTCGTACCACTTGCCGCGGAGGGGGCGCAGGGCGCGCAGGAGGCGGAAGGCGGGGACGGCGGTGCGGCGGAGGGTGATCTTGCGGCGGAGGCCCATGGCGCGCAGCATCGGCGGGTGCAGGGCGTAGGCGACCTTGGTGCCGGGGCCGAAGGTTTCCTCGACGCCGGTGGGGGCGAGGTGGAGGCGGGCTACCTCGTACTCGTCCTTGTAGGCCATCAGCTTGTGCAGGCTGCGGGCCACCGCGGCGGCCACCTCGACGTCCACCGCGGCCACTTCGCGGACGAATGACAGGTATTGCTGTGCGTAGGCCAGGTTCTGGTAGCCGACCAGGTCCGGCACCCTGACCTTCAGGAGGTCGAGCAGCGGGCCGCTGAAGTCGTCCAGGGGCAAGGGCTGCTCGACAGCCTTCACCTCGACCTGCGGGCCTGCCAGCCAGCCGGGGTCGGCGACGGCGGCGCGGCCCGCGCGGAAGGCCGTGATCGACATCTCGACGCCGGTGCCGTTGAGGCGGATGGCCTCCTCGATGGCTTCGGCGGTCATCGGGAGCAGGCCGTTCTGGTACGCCGCGCCGACGATCAGGAAGTTGGCGGCCACCGTTGAGCCGAAGAGGCGCTCGGCCAGGTCGAGGGCGTCGAAGGCGTGCAGGGACGCCGTGCGCGAGGACAGCGTCGACAGGAGCTGGTCGCGGCCGGGGTAGGTCGCGGCGGTGTCGACGATCATGCGGCCGGTGGGGACCTCGGAGGTCGACACCACCGCGCGGGTGCGCGTCGCCGAGCAGCGGCCGATGTTGGCCGGGGCGGTGGCGCCGAGGGCGTCGAAGACCAGGTAGCCCGACGCGCCCGCGGACGGGACGAGGCCGGGGTGGCCGGTGGGCTTCTCCGTCACCCGCAGGTGGGAGACGACGGCGCCCGCCTTCTGGGACAGGCCGGTCTGGTCCAGGGCGCGGGCGTCCATGCCGCTGAGCAGCGCCGCGGTCGCCAGCACCTGGTTGACCGTCACCACCCCCGTGCCGCCGATGCCGACCATCACCAGCTCGGCCGAGCTGGGCAGCACCGGGTCGGCCACCGGCGGGACCGACGCCAGCGAGCGGCGGACCGGCTTGCCCGGGGTCACCGTCATGAACGACGGGCAGTCGCCCAGCAGGCAGGAGTAGTCCTTGTTGCAGGAGGTCTGGTCGATCTGGGTCTTGCGGCCGAACTCGGTGTCGACCGGCTCGACGCTGAGGCAGTTGGACTTGCGGCCGCAGTCGCCGCAGCCCTCGCAGACCGCCTCGTTGATGTAGACGCGGGTGACCGGGTCCGGCGCCTTGCCGCGCTTGCGCTTGCGGCGCTTCTCCGCGGCGCACTCCTGGTCGTAGAGCACGACCGTCACGCCCTCGACCTCGCGCAGTTCGCGCTGCACGTCATCGAGCTTGTCGCGGTGCTCCACGCGCACGCCCGGGGCCCAGCGGATGCCGCGCGGGTACTTGCCGGGCTCGTCGGTCACCACGACGGTGCGCGCGACGCCCTCGGCGTGCAGCAGCCGGGTGACGGCGGCCGGGTCGATCGATCCGTCGGCGTGCTGGCCGCCGGTCATCGCCACGGCGGCGTTGTAGAGCAGCTTGAAGGTGATATTGGTGCCCGCCGCGACGGCCTGGCGGACGGCGAGGCTGCCGGAGTGGAAGAACGTGCCGTCGCCGAGGTTCTGGAAGAAGTGCGGGGTGGCGGTGAACGGCGCGGCGCCGACGAAGCTGACGCCCTCGCCGCCCATCTGGGTGAACCCGACGCTGCGGTCCATGAACGTGGTCATCGCGTGGCAGCCGATGCCCGCGCCCGCCAGCGAGCCGTCGGGCAGCTCGGTGGAGCGGTTGTGCGGGCAGCCCGAGCAGAAGAACGGCGTGCGGCTGACCGGGGTCAGCGACAGCGCGGGCGGGCGGGGCCGCTCGGGCATGCGCACCGCGTCGCCGAGGCGGGTGGCCAGGAACCTGCCCAGGGTGGTGATGAGGCGGTCGGCCTCCAGCGCGCCGTGGACGGGGATCAGCGCGGCACCCCCAGGGCCGCGCTTGCCGTACACCGCGGGGCGGGTGGGCCGGTCGAAGAGGGCTTCCTTGATCAGCGTCTCGACGAACGCGCGCTTGTCCTCCACCACGACGATCTCTTCGAGGCCGTCGGCGAACTCGAAGAGCGTCTCGCGGTCGATCGGGTGCACCATGCCCAGGCACAGCAGCCGAACGCCGTGGCGCTCCAGCTCCGGCGCGGTCAGGCCGACGCGGTCGAGGGCATCGCGCAGGGAGGCGTAGTTGTGGCCCGCGGCGACGATGCCGATGCGCGCGCCCTCGGCGGCACCGCTGACCTGGTTGAGGCCGTTGGCCCTGGCGAACGCCTCGGCCGCGGCCAGGCGGCCCTCCAGCACCTCGTGCTCCAGGGCGATCGCCTCGGGGATGCCGACGCCGGGCTTGTGCGTCGGCTGCCAGGCGCGGCCGTTCCAGCGGAACTCCGGGACCACGACCGAGGGCCGGTCGCCGAGGTCGACCACCTCGTAGGCGTCGCCGATGTTGGTCACCACGGTGAACCCGACCCAGCTGCCGCAGAAGCGCGAGAGCTCGAAGCCGTAGCGGCCCAGGCGGATCACGTCGGCGACGTCGACGGGGGAGAGCACCGGCAGCAGCGACTCGGCCAGCGCCATGGTCGAGTTCGACGGCAGCGAGGATGACTTGCACGCCGGGTCGTCCCCGGCGACGACGAGCACGCCACCGCGCGGGGTGGTGCCCATCCAGGTGCCGTGCTTGAACGCGTCCACCGACCGGTCGACGCCGGGCGCCTTGCCGTACCAGAGGCCGAAAACGCCCTCGAACTGCGGATCTGGCAGCTGCGGGGCGAGCTGCGAGCCGTAGACGACGGTCGCGCCGAGTTCCTCGTTGACGCCCGGGATGAACTTCACGCGGTGCTCGTCCAGCAGCGTCGCGTTGCGCTCCAGGACCAGGTCGAGACCGGCCAGCGGCGAGCCGCGGTAGCCAGAGACCAGCCCGGCGGTCTTCCACCCGCGCTCGGCGTCGGCCCTGGCCTGCTCGATGAGCAGCCTGCCCAGCGCCTGCACGCCGGTCATGGCGCCGACGCCGTCGGAGCGGCGCAGGACCTCGCCGGGGTGGTAGCCCTCCACGAGCTGCGTCATCGGCCTCACACCTCTCCACGAATGTCGCGCGCTTCTGCACAGGAAAGGTGATGGTCTGCGCAGAATGCAATACTCTCGCGTAGAGGTTGAGCGGATCGCTCAAAAGGATCACGTCGCGTGGGCAGGGGTTGAGCAGGATGGCCGACTGGAGCCGCCTCGACCTGCGGGTGCTGCGCGAGCTGGTCGCGAGCCCGCGGGTGGGCATCACCGAGCTGGCGACGCGGCTGGGGGTCGCGCGCAACACCGCGCACGCGCGGGTGGCCAGGCTGGAGCGGCGCGGGGTGGTCGGGCAGCGCGGGCGGTCGGTGGACTACACGGCGCTGGGGGTGGAGGTGACGGCGTTCGTCACGATCCAGGTCGCGCAGGGGCGGCTGAAGGGGGCTGTGGAGGACCTGGTGGCGCTTCCGTACGTGCTGGAGGCGCACGGGATCGCCGGCGACGGGGATCTGCTGGTGCGGGTGGCGGCGCGGAACACGCGGCACCTGCACGAGGTGATCAACGGGGTGCTGGCGTGCCGGGGGGTGATCCGGAGCACGACGGCGGTGGCGATGACCGAGCAGATCGCGTTCCGGGTGGCGCCGCTGCTGGACGATCTGGAGCGCACCTCGCCTGAGGGGGAGTGATGCCGATGGGTGCCGGCGACGCGTGCGGAGTGGCGAGGGGAGAAGGTCGGCTCGGTGGAGTGGAAGAACCGTGGCGAGGAGTTCGTCTACGAGAATCCGTGGTTCCGGGTGAATCTCGCTGATGTGGAACTGCCCGACGGGCGACGCCTCGACCACTATGTCATCCGGCAGCGGCCGGTGGCGCTGACCGCGGCGGTGAACGAGCGGCGGGAGGTCCTGCTGCTTTGGCGGCACCGGTTCATCACCGGTACCTGGGGCTGGGAGTTGCCCGCAGGAGTCGTGGAGGACGGGGAGTCCGCTGTCGAGGCCGCCGCGCGGGAGTTCGAGGAGGAGACGGGGTGGCGGGCGGGGAGGCTGCGGGAGTTGATGACCGTGGAGCCCGCCAACGGACTGTCGGACTCCCTGCACCACATCTTCTGGGCCGAAGGTGCCGAGCACATCGGTGAGCCCGTGGACGGGTTCGAGTCGACTCGGCGGGAGTGGGTGGCGTTGGGGCGGGTGCCGGGGCTCGTGGCCGGAGGCGAGGTGCGCAGTGCGAACGCGGTGGCGGGGCTGCTTCGGCTGCACCAGGTGTTCGGCTGAGGGCGTTTGGTGGTCGTGACCGGACTGTGAGTGAAGTTTCACCAAACCGGCCACGGCGCGGACTCCGGTCCCGTATCGTCCGGCTCAACACGGGCGGGAAGGGACGCGGATGGGCGAATTCGTCGACACGGCGTTGAGCTTTCCCGTTGTCGTGTTGACCTTCGCCCTCGTCGTGGTGGTCCTGTTCTGGCTGCTCGTCCTGTTCGGAGTGTCCGACATGGACGCGATCGAGCCGGTCGACGCGCTGGGGTTCGGCGGGGTGCCCGCCACGGTCGCGGGTTCGCTCACCATCGCCTTCTCCTGGTTCGCCTCCCTGGTGGTCACCGTCATGCTCGATGGACTGGACCCGACGATCGTCGTGGTCGGCGGGATCGTCGGTCTCGCCATCGCCGTCGTGATCGGGTTGCTGCTCACGCGGCTCATCCTCATCCCGCTGCGGAAGGTGATGCCGGACGCGCCGGTCGCCTCCCGCCACGACTTCGTCGGCCTGGTGTGCGTGGTGCGCACGCAGCGCGTCGACGCGACCTTCGGGCAAGCCGAGGTCACCTCCGCCGACGGGTCGTCGGCCATCGTGCAGGTCCGGCAGGCGGGCGACGACCCGCTCTCGGCCGGGCGCACCGCCGTCATCTACGACTACGACACCGCGGGCGAGTTCTTCTGGATCTCCCCGGTCGACCTCTCCACAAGGGACTGAGCATGGAAGTGATCTCCACCGGGTTCGGCATCCTCGTCGCCGTCATCCTGCTGCTGGCCATCGTCGGTCTCTTCGTGGTGAGCCGCCTGTTCCGCAAGGTCGAGCAGGGCAAGGCGCTGATCGTCTCCAAGATCCGCCGGGTCGATGTGACCTTCACCGGCGCGGTCGTGCTGCCCGTGCTGCACAAGGCCGAGCTGATGGACATCTCGGTCAAGACCATCGAGATCCACCGCGCCGGCCACGAGGGCCTGATCTGCCGCGACAACATCCGCGCCGACATCCGGATCACGTTCTTCGTGCGGGTCAACAAGACCACCGAGGACGTCATCAAGGTCGCCCAGGCCATCGGCACCCAGCGGGCCAGCGACGAGACCACGCTGCAGGCGCTGTTCAACGCCAAGTTCTCCGAGGCGCTCAAGACCGTCGGCAAGCACCTGGACTTCGTCGACCTCTACACCAAGCGCGACGAGTTCCGCGACCAGATCATCCGCGTCATCGGCACCGACCTCAACGGCTACAGCCTGGAGGACGCGGCGATCGACTACCTGGAGCAGACGCCGATGTCCTCGCTGGACCCGGCGAACATCCTCGACGCCCAGGGCATCCGCAAGATCACCGAGCTGACGGCGATCGAGCACGTGCGCACCAACGAGTACCAGCGCAACGAGGAGAAGGAGATCACCCGCCAGAACGTCGACGCGCGGGAGGCCATCCTCGAACTGGAGCGCCGCCAGGCCGACGCCGAGACCAAGCAGAAGCGCGAGATCGAGACGATGCGCGCCCGCGAGGAGGCCGAGACCGCCAAGGTGCAGGCCGAGGAGCGGCTCAAGTCCCACACCGCGCACATCCGCACCGAAGAGGCGCTCGGCATCCAGAGCGAGAACCAGAAGCGCGAGATCGCCGTCGCGGAGAAGAACCGCGAGCGGGTCATCGCCATCGAGAGCGAGCGCATCGAGAAGGACCGACTGCTGGAGGTCATCTCCCGCGAGCGCGAGACGTCGCTGTCGCGCATCGCCGCCGACAAAGAGGTCGAGGTCGAGAAGCGGGCCGTGGCCGAGGTCGTGCGCGAGCGCATCGCCGTGGACAAGACCGTCGCCGAGCAGGAGGAGACGATCAAGCGGCTGCGCGCGGTCGAGGAGGCCGAGCGCAAGCGCCAGGCGATCATCATCCAGGCCGAGGCCGAAGCCCAGGAGAACCTGGTCAAGGACATCAAGGCCGCCGAGGCCGCCGAGGCCGCGGCCAAGCACCGCGCCAAGGAGGAGCTGGTGCTCGCCGAGGCCCGCCAGCAGGCCGCCGAGCTGGACGCCCGCGCCAAGATCCGCCTCGCCGAGGGCGAGCAGGCCACCGCCGCCGCCGAGGGACTGGCCAAGGTGCAGGTCCGCGAGCGCGACGCCGCCGCCATCGAGAAGGTCGGCCGCGCCGAGGCGGTCGTGGCCAGGGAGAAGGCGCTGGTCGAGGCCGAGGCGATCAAGGAGAAGCTCAAGGGCGAGGCCGAGGGCCTCACCGAGAAGGCCGGGGCCATGGCCGCCATGGACGAGGTCACCCGCAGCCACGAGGAGTACCGCCTGCGGCTGGAGGCCGACAAGGAGGTCCGCCTGCGCGGCATCGACGTGCACCGCCAGGTCGCCGAGGCGCAGGCCATGGTGCTGGCCGCGGGCCTGGAGAAGGCCGACATCGACATCGTCGGCGGCGACACCATGTTCTTCGACCGGCTCGTCGGCGCGGTCGGCATGGGCAAGGCCGTCGACGGGTTCATGGACCACTCCGACACCGCCAAGACCCTGGCCGGGCCGTGGCTCAACGGCCAGGCCAGCTTCACCGAGGACATCAAGGGCATTCTGGGCAGCTTCTCCAGCGACGACCTGAAGAACCTGTCGGTCTCGGCGCTGCTGCTCCAGATGATCAACTCCGGTGGCGGCGACGCGGGCAAGCTGCGCGAGCTGCTCGGCCACGCCCAGCGGCTCGGCGTGGCCGACGCGCCCGTGGCGGCCCTGGCGTCGCGGTGACGGCGTCCCAGACGACCCAGGCACCCCAGGCCCCAGCCCTGGACGCGGGGACCTACGAGGTCCTGCGGGCCCGGCTCGGCGAGCAGTCCGCCGAGCTGGCCCGCCGGGCCGAGGCGCTCAACGCCGCGCGCCTGGAGGTCTTCGGCGGCGCGGAGATGCGGCTGGTCGGCACCGACCGCATCCGCACCGAGCACAACTGCGTGCCGCGCGACATCGTGCAGGTCGGCGGGCTGATCCTGTTCGGCTACAACGTCTTCATCGGCCTCAAGCCGGAGACGGCGGTGGCCGACGTGTTCGGCCTGTACCGCTTCGCCCGCGACGGCGAGGCGTTCCGCTTCGAGCAGGCCGAGTCCGCCGAGCTGCCCGGCCTGCTCGCCGACGCCGGGTTCGCCCGCGACTTCGGCGAGATGTACCGCTACTACCGGGAGACGCGGCTGCTGCAGCTGCGCCGCCTGGACGCCAAGGTGCTCGCGGTGTTCCAGACCGGCCCGCGCACCGAGGACGCCAAGGTGCTGCGCTGGACGCTGGAGCCGCTGGCGTATGAGGACAACCGCGGCGAGCGCGACCACGTCTTCCCGCCAGCGCACGACTTCGAGTGGGTCGAGACGACCCGCGACGACCACGTGCTGGGCCGCTTCCCGCACATCTCGATCCTGGACCAGGTCTTCATCGAGACCATGGGCGGCGACCTCACGGTCAAGGTCGAGGACAACACCGAGACCGGCGAGGGGATCTACTCCGAGCCGGTCGCCGAGAAGCTGCAGAGCCTGGCCGACGCCGACGTGCACTACGCGCGGGTCGGCTCACTCATCCTGATCAGGGTCCGCCCCTACAACGAGACCGACTGGCGGCACCTGGTCTTCAACACCCACACCAAGTCGGTGGTGCGCCTCGACGGCATCGGGCAGGCCTGCCAGCGGCTGCCCGAGGACCAGGGGATCATCTTCCCCGGCGGCTACTACCTGGCCACCGGCGTGCACAAGACGTTCGACACCGACGTCGCCGACCTGGAGTACGAGCGCGTCATCCGCTCGCCCAACGGCGAGGACGTGCTCTACGCCTTCCACGCCCGCGCCGACGGGCGCAGCCTGCTGCTGCCCTACAACGTCATCCGCAAAGAGGTCGCCGCGCCGCTGGTCTGCCACGGCTGGTCGCTGTTCGACGACGGCACCCTGGTCGCCTTCCGCGCCACGTCGGAGGAGCCCACCCGGGTGCACCCGATGCAGGTCTGGCAGACGCCGTACCAGTCCGACACCTACGCCGCGCGCCAGCCGGTCGGTTCGGGCCCGCTGGAGCGCGTGGGCAACCCGGACCTGGTGCGCGGCATCTCCGACGCGCTGTCGGTGGCCCGCATGGTCGCCGAGATGGCGCCGTCGGTGCCGGTCTACGAGGCGCTGATCTCCGCGTGCGCGCGGGTGTTCGACCACTACCACTGGCTCGGCGACGCCGAGCTGGGCGACCTGCGCGAGCCGCTGTCGGCGATGCGCTCGACCGCCGAGCAGGTGCTCGACGAGTTCGAGACCGTGCAGGCGCTCACCACGCAGGCCGCGACCGCGCTCGGCGGGACCAGCGACACGGTGGCCTCGCTGGTGCGCACCGTGCGCGGCGAGTCGCCCAAGACCGCCGACGCCTGGGTCGGGCAGCTCGCCGAGCTGCGCCGCGCCCAGGGCAAGGTCGTCTCGCTGCGCGACCTGCGCTATGTCGACACCGCCGCCGTCGACGCGCTGGAGCGCACCCTCACCGAGGAGCTGGCCTCGGCGGGCAAGCGGGCCGTGGAGTTCCTGCGCGGCCCCGACGCCTTCACCTCCTACTCCGCCCAGGTCGAGGCGCTGACCGAGAAGGCCGCCGCGCTGCGCACCGTCGCCGAGGCCGAGCCGGTGACCAGGGAGCTGGCCGCCCAGGCCGAAGGCCTGGAGATCGTCACCGAGGTCGTCGGCGCGCTGGAGATCGCCGACGCCACGGTGCGCACGTCGATCCTGGAGCGCGTCGGCGAGGTGCTGGCCGGGGTCAACCGGGCCCGCGCCACGCTGCGCTCGCGCCGCGGCGAGCTGCTGGCGCTGGAGGGCCGCGCCGAGTTCGCCGCGGAGTTCGCGCTGCTCGGGCAGGCCATCACCGGCGCGCTCGCCGTCGCCGACACCCCGGCGCGCTGCGACGAGCAACTGGGCAGGCTGATGCTCCAGGTGGAGAACCTGGAGTCGCGCTTCTCCGATTTCGACGACTTCCTCGCCCAGCTGACCGACAAGCGCACCGACGTCTACGAGGCGTTCTCCGCCCGCAAGCAGGCGCTGATGGACGAGCGCGCCCGCCGCGCCGACCGGCTGGCCGCCTCGGCCGAGCGGGTGCTGGCCTCGGTCCGCCGCCGCGTCGCCACCCTGTCCTCGCTGGACGAGGTGAACACCTACTTCGCAGGCGATGCGATGATCGCCAAGCTGCGCTCGGTCGCCGAGGAGCTGCGCGGTCTGGAAGACCAGGTGCGCGCCGAGGAGCTGGAGGGCAAGGTCAAGGCCGCCCGCCAGGAGGCCGGTCGGTCGCTGCGCGACCGGCAGGACCTCTACGGCGAGGGCGGGGAGACGCTGCGGCTGGGCAAGCACACCTTCGCCGTCAACACCCAGCCGATGGACCTCACCCTGGTCCCGCACGAGGACGGCCTCGCCTTCGCGGTGACCGGCACCGACTACCGCTCCCCGGTGCGCTCGGCCGACTTCGCCGCCACCCGTGAGTTCTGGGACCAGCTGCTGGTCTCGGAGTCGGCCGAGGTCTACCGCGCCGAGCACCTGGCCGCCTCGCTGCTGGCCACCCGTGACCTGGACGAGCTGCGGGCCGCCCTCGCCGAGGACACCCTGCCCGCGCTGGTCCGCGCCGCCGCCGAGTCCCGCTACGACGAGGGCCACGAGCGCGGCGTCCACGACCACGACGCCGCGCTCATCCTCGACGTGCTGCTGCGCCTGCACGCCGGGGCCGGGCTGCTGCGCTACCCGCCCGCCGAGCGCGCCGCCGCCCAGCTGTTCTGGACCTTCGGCGCCGAGGACGACGAGCGGGCGCTGTGGGCGGTGCGCGCGGGCTCGCTGGTGCGGGCGCGCACGGCGTTCGGCAGCGCCCCGGCGCTGGGCGAGCTGGTCGCGGCGCTGGCCGAGCGGATGCGCGGCTTCCTCGGCGGCGGGGCGGACTTCGCGCTGGCCGCGGAGTACCTGGTCGAGGAGCTGGCGGACGGGCCGACGGGGTTCGTCACCAGCGCGGGGGCACGTGCGCTGGTCGAGCGCTTCCACGCCTCGCTGGGCGCGGAGGCCGAGCGCCGCTTCGCCGAGGACCTGCGCGCGCTGCCGGACTTCGCCACCCGCCACCAGCTGGCCGCCGCCTGGTACGAGGCGTACGCGGCCCAGCGGCCGTCGGCCGAGGTGCCCGAGGCGGTCGCCCTCGAACTGTGCGGCGACCTCGTGCCGCGGTACGACTCGTCGGCGGCGCTGTCGGAGCAGGTCAGCGGGCTGCTGGGCACGCACCCGCGCATCGCCGAGCGGGCGATGGCGGTGCGCCTGGACGAGACCCTGGTGCGCACGGGCCGGTTCCGGTCCGAGCGGGTCCCGGCCTACCGGGCCTACCAGAAGGCGCGCACGGAGCTGGTCGAGGGCGAGAAGCGGCGGCTGCGGCTGGAGGAGTACCAGGCGAAGGTGATGAGCGCGTTCGTGCGCAACCGCCTGCTGGACGAGGTCTACCTGCCGCTGATCGGCGACAACCTGGCCAAGCAGCTCGGCGCCACCGGCGCGGGCAAGCGCACCGACCAGATGGGCCTGCTGCTGCTCATCTCCCCGCCCGGCTACGGCAAGACGACGCTGATGGAGTACGTCGCCAACCGGCTCGGGCTGGTGTTCGTCAAGGTCAACGGGCCCGCGCTGGGCCACGGGGTGACCTCGGTCGACCCGGCCGAGGCGCCCAACGCCACCGCGCGGCAAGAGGTCGAGAAGATCAACTTCGCGCTGGAGCTGGGCAGCAACGTGCTGCTCTACCTCGACGACATCCAGCACACCAACCCCGAACTGCTGCAGAAGTTCATCCCGCTGTGCGACGCGCAGCGCCGGATGGAGGGCGTGTGGGACGGCCGCACGCGCACCTACGACCTGCGCGGCAAGCGGTTCGCGGTGTGCATGGCGGGCAACCCCTACACCGAGGCCGGGCAGCGCTTCCGGGTGCCGGACATGCTGGCCAACCGCGCCGACGTGTGGAACCTCGGCGACGTGCTCTCCGGGCGCGAGGAGCTGTTCGCGCTGTCCTACGTCGAGAACTCGCTGACCTCGAACGCGGTGCTGGCCCCGCTGTCCACCCGGGACAGGGCGGACATCGGGCTGTTCGTGCGCATGGCGCGCGGGGACGAGTCGGCGCGCGCCGACCAGCTCGCGCACCCGTACTCCGGGGTCGAGGTCGAGCAGATCGTGTCGGTGCTGCGCAAGATGCTGCGGGTGCAGGAAGTGGTGCTGGCCAACAACAAGGCCTACATCGCCTCGGCCGCCCAGACCGACGACGCGCGCACCGAGCCGCCGTTCGGCCTACAGGGCTCCTACCGCAACATGAACAAGCTCGCCGAGCGCATCGTCCCGGTGATGAACGACGCCGAGCTCGAAGCCGTCATCGACGACCACTACCTCGGCGAGGCGCAGACGCTGGCCGCGGGCGCGGAGTCCAACCTGCTCAAGCTCGCCGAACTGCGCGGACGCCTGAGCCAGGAGCAGGCGGCGCGCTGGGCGCAGGTCAAGGCGGCGTTCCTGCGCACCCAGGCCCTCGGCTCCGGCGACGACGACCCGATCACCCGCGCCGTCGGGGCGGTGGGCCTGCTGGCCGACCGCGTCGGCGCCATCGAGGCAGCCATCACCAAGGCGGCGGGCAAGTAATCGCTTGCCCGGCGGATCACCATGGAGGAATGGAGAAGTACCGGGTGCGCGCCGTGCACGACGAGCGCACCATCACCGTCTACCAGGCCTACCCGCCCGCGATCGCCGACGCCGCCCTCGCGGCGGGCACCTTCGTCCCGCCGTTCAAGCGCGAGCGGATGACCTGGATCAAACCGTCGTTCCTGTGGATGATGTACCGCAGCGGCTACGCGCGGAAGCCTGACCAGGAGCGGGTTCTGGCCGTGCGTATCACCCGCGAGGGCTTCGCCTGGGCGCTGGCCAACTCCTGTGCCAGCACCCCGGGTGAGCTGCCGCAGGAGGAGTGGCGGCGCACGTTGCGCACCACGCCCGTGCGCACGCAGTGGGACCCGGAGCGAGGTCTGCGGCACGAAGCCCTGGCGCACCGGTCGTTGCAGGTCGGACTGTCGGGGGAGGCGGTCGCGCGCTACGTCGACGAGTGGATCGTGGACCTGACCGACGTGACCCCCTTGGCCCACACCATCGGCGCGGCCGTCGCGGCGGGCGACCTCGACACCGCCCGCGCGGCTCTCCCCGCCGAGCACCCCTACCCGCTACCCGAATAGTCGACACCGCAGACCTTTTCGGACACCGCCCGTCGCCTCACCACGGGCCGCTCGCCGATTCCCGCCCGCCTGTCATCCACCGCGTGCACAATGACCGCCGTGACCTACTACCAGCAGGCCCAATGGCACCAGCCGCACCACCCGCCGCGCCCTCCGAGCGCGGGCGCGGCGATCACCACGGCGACGCTGGCCCTGCTGTTGGCGGCCTACACGGCGTGGCCGTCGATCCTGCTGATCGAGCCCCTGGTCGGCAGCTGCGGCGAGACGTGCTTCGCCGGGTTCTACGCGGTGAGCGTCATCGGCTTCCCCCTGGCGGGCCTGCTGCTGCTGACCGGCGCCATCCTCATCTTCGCCCGCACGGTCGCGGGCCCGGTGATGACCGCGCTGGGCTCGACTGTGGTGCTGGCGCTGATGCTGATGTCGCTCATCCTCTCCCACGGCAGCCTCGCCCCGATCACCCTCATCGGCCTGGTCCTGGCCCTGCCCACGGTGATCCTGTCCCTGCTGCCCCCGACCTTCGCCTGGACCCGCAAGCCCGTCCCGGTGCACTACCCGAGGTACTGAGAGGACTTCCCCCTCCTGCTGCGCGGAACGGGTTCACCCGGTGGTCACCGCGGACCGGGCAGGTGCACCTGGAACATGGCGCCGCCCTCGGGGGCGGCGCCTGCGGTGATGGAGCCGCCGAGTCCGGCCACCAAGCCGCCGGCGAGGGCCAGGCCGATGCCGGTCCCGCCCGGTCGCAGGCCCGCGTAGCGCGAGCGCAGCACGTGCGGCTCGAAGGCGACGGCGTAGTCCTCATCGGCCAGGCCCGGGCCGCCGTCGCGGACGCTGAAGGTGACGCCATCGCGCAGCGACACCACGATCGGTTTCCCGGGCGGGGTGGCGCGCAGGGCGTTCTCCAGCAGGCCGTCCAGCACCTGGCGCACCCGGCGCGCGTCGGTGACCAGGTGGACGGGTGCGCCGGGGGCGTCGTAGTGGAAGGGGACTCCGACCTCCGCGCAGCGGGCCGACCACACCTGTGCGGCGTCGGCGAAGGTGGTCGCGAGGTCGACCGGGGTCGCATCGATGCGGAACTCGGCGGTGCCCAGGCGAGCCAGGTCGAGCAGGTCGGTGACCAGGCGGTTGAGGCGGGCGGCCTCGGACTCGATCGTGCGGGCCGCGCGGACGACGTCCTCAGGGGCGGTGACGACGCCGTCGGCCAGGGACTCGGCGAAGCCACGCACCGCGGTCAGCGGCGTGCGCAGCTCGTGGGAGACCGACAGCAGGAAACGGCGCTCGCGCTCCTCGGTCTCGGCCAGCGCGCCTGCCAGCTCGTTGACCGACGCCGCCACCCGCACCACCTCGCGCGGGCCCTCCTCGGGCGCGCGCAGGTCGCGCCTGCCCCGGCCCATCGCCCTGGCGACGTCGGCGGTGCGGATCAGGGGGCGGGCCACCAGCCGGGCCAGCGCGAGCCCGGCGACGCCTGCCAGCAGCAGCCCGATGCCCAGTGCCAGCGCGATGTTGCCGACCAGCGTCCGGCCGATCCCCTTGGCCGTGCCCGCGTCCCCGACCAGGGCTAGCGCGGCGCCGCCGGATCGGCGCACCTCCACCAGCAGGGTCCGCCCGTCCAGCTCGATCGTGGCCCGCGGGCCGCGCGCCGGGTCGGTCAGCCCGGCCTCCAGCGCCGCCCGCTTGGCCAGCGGCCCGCCGCCGACGACGTTGCCGTTGCGGCGCAGCAGCACCGGCTCCACGCCCTGGCGGCGCAGGATCTCCACGGCCCTGCGCAGGCCGAGCGCGCTGTCGTCCCACTGGGCGGCGAGCACGTCGGCCTGGTCGGCGAGGGTCTGGCGGGTGACCTCGCGCGCGGTGTCGGCGACCAGCTTGGCCGAGACCAGCCCGCCGACCAGCGCCACCACCCCGGCCACCAGCAGGCACAGGCCGGTGATCCGCACCGCGATCGGCCGCGGCGCCCTCACGGCCGCTCCACCGCGTAGCCGACGCCGCGCACCGTGCGGATCGGCAGGTGCGCGCCGAGCTTGGCCCGCAGCTGGCCGATGTGGACGTCGACGGTCCTGGTGCCCGCCGCGACGGCGTACCCCCAGACGGCGCTGAGCAGCTGGGCGCGCTCGAACACCTGTCCGGGGCGGCGCATCAGGTGCGCGAGCAGGTCGAACTCCGTGGGCGTCAGCGCGACCTCCTGCTCGCCCGCCCACACGCGGCGGGTCGCGGGCTCCAGGCGCACCCCGCCGACCCGCAGCGCCTCGGCCGGAGCGGGGCCGCCCGCGCGGCGCAGCACCGAGCGCAGCCGGGCCACCAGCTCGCGCGGGCTGAACGGCTTGGTGAGGTAGTCGTCGCCGCCCAGCTCCAGGCCCAGCACCCGGTCGACCTCGTCGTCGCGGGCGGTCACGAACAGCACCGGCGTCCAGTCGTCGGCGGCGCGCAGCGCGCGGCACACCTCGATGCCGTCGAGCACCGGCAGCCCGATGTCGAGCACCACGGCCACCGGCCGCGCCTCGCGCACCGCCGCCAGGGCCTGCCTGCCGTCGACCTCGACGCGCACGCCGTAGCCCTCCCGGCGCAGGTACAGCGTCACGAGGTCGGCGATGGCCCGGTCGTCCTCGACGACCAGCACCAGCCCACGCTCCCCAGCGGTCACCGACGGCACGGGCGACACCGTACCGCCGTCAGCCACCTTCCAGCTCGGCCTCGATCTGGTCCAGTGTGGACTCGATGCCGTCCAGCTCGGCCTCGACCCCGGCGGGCCCGGACTCGGTCCCGGGCGCGCCGGAGTCGCCGGGTCCGCAGGCCGCGCAGGCGAGCACGGCAGCCAGCAGCACCGCCGCCCGCCGGATCACTTCGCCGCGCAGTGCTCGTCGCGGAACTTCGCGACCCGCGCGGTGATCTCCTCCAGCCGCGGCCCGCGGGCGGCGCGCCGCTCGGCCTTCTCGGCCAGCACCTCGGCGGTGGTCTCCCGCCCGGCCGCGCGCTCGGCCTCGGCCCGCTTCTCCAGCCACTTCACCGATCCGCGCACCTCGGGCCCGGCGGTGATCCGCTCGCGTGCCTTGGCGACCCGCCGCTCGATCCGCGGGATGCGCTGCTCGCAGACGCGCTGCACCTGCTCGGGGCTGAGGGTGACGGTGACCGGCTCCTGCGCGAGCGCGGTGGCGGGCGCGGCGACGACGAGCCCGGCCGACACGGCCAGCACGGTGATCAGACGGGTGGTGCGCATAGGGGGTCCCTCCTGCGGTTGGTGATCACCACTCTCGCGGGGCGGGATGAAGCCGGGGACAGGGGAATGTACGGGTTCGGTAAGGGCTTTCAGAGCAGGCCGACGAGCATCGCGGCCATGCCCCCGGTCATCGCCAGCTGCGCGCAGGCGGCGCGGCGGCGGCACAGCAGCAGGTCGGGGCTCGCGGGGCAGGCGAGCGCGCGGACGAGCGGGACCGCACCCGCGGCCAGCAGGGCGATGAGCAGCCAGCCCAGCGCGGGCAGGGCGGCCTCGCCGCTGTGGGCGGGCATCCACGCCGCCGCCGACACCGACGGCGCGTGCGGGACGGCGACGAGCATGTACAGCATCGCCAGCGCGCCCAAGGCGTGGTGCGGGGCTGACCCGTGCCAGCCGATCGGGGGTTCGGGGTGGCGGCGCTCGTGCGCCCAGGTGCCGAGGAACCAGGCGGCCACCAGCACGAACGCCGTCTGCCACGCGGCCATCGGCAGCGGGCCGCCGACCGGGGAGACCATGACCGCCATGCCGGAGCCCATCAGCACGTGGGCGACGTCGACGGCGCGGTGTCGGCCGGTGTAGCGCGGTGCGCGCGCCGCGGCGGCGAGGCGGGCGACGCCGTAGGCGCCGACGGTCAGGAAGACCGCCGCGCCGAGCCATCCCAGCAGCGGGAACACCCCTCGACCGTCGCACCCCGGGAGGATGACGCGCCAGAGGGCGACCAGGCGACCGCCGAGCGCCACAGGTCACGGAGGGTGTCCGAGAACAGTGGCCACAGCGGTCGGGAGGCACTAGGTTCAGCGGTGAAGGTTCCTGGTGTCACAGCCCTGGTGACACAGTCCTGGTGTCACAGCCGGATAACGCCAGGGGGAAGCGGGCGTCGTGCGGGTGATCGTGCTGTTGACTGGGGAGTCGTGGGAGCGCCCGTGGTGACCGAGGCCCCGTCGCGGGGACCGCGCGTGGCCGCGCTGCGCTCGGTGCGGCAGACGGCGACCACGACGCCGGGCAGGCTGTCGGTCGCCGCCGCCGCCCTGATCGCCCTCACCGTCGTCACCGGGGTCTTCGCCGCCATCACCCTGCAGGCCAAGAAGGACACCCTCGCCGACCTCGTCTCCCACCGCGAGCCGCTGGCCGCCGCCGCGCAGCTGATCTTCCGCTCGCTCTCGGACGCCGACGCCACCGCGGCCAGCGCCTTCCTCTCCGGCGGGGCCGAGCCCGCCGCGCTGCGCGAGCGCTACGAGTTCGACATCGCCCAGGCCGGGGCCGCGCTCGGCAAGGCGTCATCGGACGTCGGCGCGGACTCGATGGCCGCCCAGCAGGTGGACGTGCTGTCGCGGCAGCTTCCCGTCTACACCGGCCTGATCGAGACCGCGCGGGCCAACAACCGCCAGGGCTTCCCGGCGGGCGCGGCCTACCTGCGCGAGGCCTCCGGGCTGATGCGCTCGCAGATCCTGCCCGCCGCCGAGAAGCTCTACCAGATCAACTACCAGCGGCTGACCGCCGAGCAGGAGGACGCGCGGTCCTTCCCGTGGATCACCGCGCTGCTCGCCGTCGCGCTGCTGGCCGCGCTGGTGGTCACCCAGCTGTGGCTGACCCGCAAGACGAACCGCCTGATCAACGTCGGTCTGGCCGCCGCGACCGCGGCCGTGGCGCTGGCGCTCATCTGGGGCACCGCGGCGCTGCTGATCGAGTCGACCTACGTGCGCGGCGCCGAGCGCGACGGCTCCCAGCAGGTCGACCTGCTGGTGCAGGCCAGGATCAACTCGCTCAAGTGCCGCGCCGACGAGACGCTGACCCTGGTCGCCCGCGGCGACGGCAAGTCCTACGAGGAGGAGTGGGCCGCGCTCGCCCCGACCCTCGCAGGCCCCGACAACCTGCTCAGCCGCGCCGCCGCGACCGCGTCCCCCGAGCTGGCCGGCCCGATCAACGACGCGGTGCGCGACGCCGAGGCCTGGGTTGCCGCGCACCGCAAGATCCGCGAGCTGGACGACTCCGGCCAGTACTCCGAGGCCGTCACCCTCGCCATCGGCGACGCCCCGGACAGCGCCGCCATGGCCTTCGCCTCGCTGGACCGCAACCTGATCGCCGCCCTGGACGCGGGCCGGGCCGAGTTCACCAGCCAGACCGCGACCGCGGAGAACGCCCTGACCGGCCTGGTGCCGGGGGTGATCGTGCTGGCCCTGATCGCCGGCGTCGGCACGACCGCGGGCATCCGGGCACGACTGCGGGAGTACCGATGAGGCGCATCGCCGCCGCGCTGGCCGCCATGACAGTCCTCGCGGGCTGCTCGGCGGCGGGCGAGCCGATCAACCTGGCCACCGTCACCTCGGCCGACCGCCCCCAGCCGGTCGGCGTCGAGGTCAACCCGCCGCCCACCTCGGGCACCGCCCAGCCCACCGACTGCGACCCGACCAGCAGCCTGCGCCCGGACGGGTTGCCCGCCGCCGGGCAGATGCCGGACGGCTCGACGATGCGCGAGATCCAGCAGCGCGGGCGCCTCATCGCGGGCGTCGACCAGAACACCTACCTGTTCGGCTTCCGCGACCCGACGTCCAACGCCCTGGAGGGCTTCGACATCGACCGCGCCCGCGAGATCGCCGCGGCGATCTTCGGCGACCCGAAGAAGGTCCAGTTCCGGGTGCTGACCTCCGCCCAGCGCGTCCCGGCGCTGGAGAGCGGGGAGGTCGACGTCGTCGTGCGCACCATGACGGCCACCTGCGAGCGCTGGGAGCAGATCAACTTCTCGGCGATCTACTACGTGGCCGCCCAGCGGCTCGTGGTCGACCGCGCCTCGGAGATCACCAGCATCGACCAGCTCGGCGGCGAACGGGTGTGCGCGGCGAAGGGGTCGACCTCGCTCAACCGCCTGCGCGAGCTGCCCTCGCCGCCGGAGCTGGTCGCGGTCGACAACTGGACCGACTGCCTGGTGCTGATGCAGCAGGGCCAGGTCGAGGGCGTCTCCACCGACGACACCATCCTCGCAGGCATGGTCGCCCAGGACCCGAACCTGAAGATGGTCGGCGACCCGATCGGCCAGGAGCCCTACGGCATCGGCATCCCCAAGCAGAACGAGGACATGGTGAAGTTCGTCAACGCCGTGCTGGAGAAGTCGATCAGCAGCGGCGGCTGGACGACGAGCTGGCAGAAGTGGCTCGCCCAGGCGGGCGGCCGGGCGACCCCCCCGACCCTGAGGTACCGCGACTGATGAACCAGTGGACCCCACCCGAGCACCAGCCCGACGACCGCCGCCAGCCCCCGCCCGCCACCCCGCCGCGGGGGCAGCACGCCCAGGGGCAGGACGCTTCGGACCAGGCGGGTCAGGGTGAGCACGGTCAGGCTGGACAGGGCCAGGCTGGGCAAGGGCAAGCCGGGCAGTTGCCGCTAGGGCAGGCCGCGCAGCAGGCGCGGTCGGCACACCAGCAGGGACAGTCGTCGCAGGGGCAGGCAGGTCACCAGCAGGGGCCGGGGTCGGGTCGGCCAGGTCAAGCCGTGCAGGGGGCGCAGGGACACGGCGAGCCGTGGCGGGGCCAGCCCGGGCCGGTGTCGGGAGGGCAGGGGGCGGGGCAGCACGGCCACGTCTCGCACGGGCTGCAGGGGCAGGCTGGACAGCAGGCGGGGCAGTCGGCGCATCAGCCGTCGCAGGGGCAGAGCCCGTATGGGCAGAACCCGCCGGGGCGGGGCACGCAGTCGCAGCCGTTGCCGACGCACGCGCCGGGACAGCGCCACCAGCCGCCGCCGGGATGGCGGGGCACGCAGCCGCAGCCGGGTACCGGACCGCAGCAGCGGCCCGGTACCCAGTCGCAGCCGCTGCCCCGGCCGCCGCAGCGTCCCCAGGGGCCGCCGCCGCGTCCAGGGTCGCAGCCCGTCCCGCGGCGCGGGCAGGCTCCGGGCCAGGCCGCGCACGCCGCGCCCCAGCAGTTTCCCGGGCAGTCCCAGCAGTCCCCGCCCGCGCAGTCCTCGGGCCAGCCCGCACAGTCTCCACCCGGACAGGTCTCACCCGGGCAATCCGCACCGGGACAGTCAGAGCCCGGCCAGACCTCACTCGGCCAGGCCCCGCTCGTGCAGGCCCCGCCGGCGCAGGCGCAGGTGCCCGCGGAGGATCTCCCGCTGCCCACCAGCGTGCTCAACATGACGACGGTGACGCAGTACATCGTCCCGCCCAAGCCGGAGGACGACTCCCCCAACACCGGCTCCGACAGCCAGGGCACCGGCTCGGGCACGTTCCCGGGCACCGGCAGGCGGACCGCCTCGCGGGCGGCGGGGCGGGGGAGTCTGGGGGCCGGGCTGGTCGATGTGCCCGTTGTCGCGGTGCGCGATCCGGCGAGTGCGGTGCTGGAAGATCCCGTCGTCGCCGAGAACAAGCGGTACTGCACCAACTGCGGGGAGAAGGTCGGCCGCGGGGTCGACGGGGAGAAGGGCGATCCCGAGGGCAGCTGTCCGAAGTGCGGGCAGGCGTTCAACTTCCGGCCGCGGCTGTACCAGGGTGACCTGGTGGCCGGGCAGTACGAGGTGCTCGGCTGCATCGCCTACGGCGGGCTGGGCTGGATCTACCTGGCCAAGGACCACAACGTCAGCGACCGGTGGGTCGTGCTCAAGGGCATGATCGACACCGGGGACGCGACGTCGATGGCCTCGGCGGTCAACGAGCGGCGCTTCCTCGCCGAGGTGGAGCACCCGAACGTCGTCAAGATCTACAACTTCGTGCAGCACCCGGACCCGTTCAGCGGGGCCACCAACGGCTACATCGTCATGGAGTACGTCGGCGGGCAGTCGCTGCGGCAGTTGGCGCTGCAGCACCACAAGGACGTCGGCCGCGCCGAGCCGCTGCCGATCGGGCAGGTGATCGCCTACGGCCTGGAGATCCTGCCCGCGATGGGCTACCTGCACAGCGTCGACATGCTCTACTGCGACCTCAAGCCCGACAACGTGATCCAGTCCGGCGAGCAGCTGAAGCTGATCGACCTCGGCGCCGTCCGCCGCACCGACGACTACGAGAGCCCGCTGTTCTTCACCGCGGGCTACGCCGCCCCCGAGCTGCCGAGGGAAGGCGCGTCCTTCGCCTCCGACATCTACACCGTCGGCCGCACGCTGGCGGTCCTGTCGATCGAGTTCGCCGGCTACACCAGCCGCTTCAAGCACACCCTGCCCGGCCCGGACGTCGAGCCGCTGTTCGCGCTCTTCGGCAGCTACTACCGCGTCCTCAAGCGGGCCACCCACACCGAGCCCGCGAAGCGCTTCGCCTCCTGCGAGGAGATGGCCGACCAGCTGACCGGCGTCCTGCGCGAGGTCATCGCGCTGGGCACGGGCAAGCCCCGCCCGGGGATGTCGACGGCCTTCAGCGTCGAGACGCGCAGCTTCGGCGTCGCCCTCACCGCCGAGGGCGAGATGGCCCTGCCCGTCCCCGACCCGCAGGAGATCGCCGCGATCCTGCCGCTGCCGCTGGTCGACACCAGCGACCACGCGGCGGCGGCCCTGGCGAGCATCACCGCCACCGAGCCCGCCGAACTCGTGGCGGCGCTGACGGCGGCGCCGCAGGATTCGGTCGAGGTGCGGCTGCGGCTGGTCAAGGCCCGCATCGAGCAGGGCGACCTGCGGGCGGCGTCGGCCGAGCTGGCCTCGGCTCGCAGGCTGGTGTCCGACCCCGCCGACTGGCGGCCGGACTGGTTCCACGGGCTGATCGCGCTGGCGGGCCGGGCCCCGCAGGCCGCGCGGGAGGCGTTCGACCGGGTGTACGACGCGGTTCCGGGGGAGTTGGCGCCGAAGCTGGCGCTGGCGGTGAGCGCGGAGCTGGTGGGGGACACGTTCGCGGCGGCTCGGACGTATGAGCTGGTGTGGCGGACCGATCGCTCCTACGTGAGCGCGGCGTTCGGGCTGGCTCGGGTGTACCTGGCACAGGGGGCTCGGGCGGGGGCCATCGAGGTGTTGGAGATGGTGCCGGAGACCTCCAGCCACCATGTGGCGGCCCAGGTGGCGGCTATCAAGATCAAGGCTGGGCGGGACGGGGTGGTCGAGCAGGACCTGTACGACGCCGCTGCCCGGTTGGAGAGGCTGGCGCTGGATGCCGAGCGGCGGGCTCGGTTGTCGGCTGAGGTGTTGGAGGCCGCTTACGGGTGGGTTCGGGCCGGGCGGCCTGGCGGGGGGCCTCCTGGTCGGAAGGTTCTGGGGTGTGAGCTGTCGGAGAAGGAGCTGAGGTTCGGGTTGGAGAGGTGCTATCGGGCGCTGGCCCGGTTGGCGTCCTCGGCTGAGCAGCGGCATGCATTGGTGGACAAGGCGAACGCCATTCGTCCTCGGACGCTGACCTAGGGCTGGGGCTTCAGTTCGAGGATGGAGATGTCGGGCGGGGCGCCCACCCGTACCGGTGGGCCCCAGAAGCCCGCGCCGTTGGTGACGTACAGCCAGGTGTCATCCACTTTGGACAGGCCGGAGACGCCGGGTTGGGCCAGGGACACCAGGTGGTGGAAGGGGTAGAGCTGGCCGCCGTGGGTGTGGCCGGAGAGCTGGAGGTCCACTCGGGCTTCGGCGGCTTCCTCGACCTGGACCGGTTGGTGGGCGAGGAGGACCACCGGGTTCGTGGTGTCGCGGCCTGCCAGGGCGGCGTTGAGGTCGGGGGTGTCCTCGAAGGACTCGCCGGTGACGTCGGTTATGCCGGCGATGTCCAGGGTGCCCGTGCCTCGGGTGAGGCTGGTGCGGGTGTTGTGCAGGTAGTTGAGGCCCAGGCGCTCCAGTTCGGTGATCCACTGTTGGTGGCCGGAGTAGTACTCGTGGTTGCCGGTGACGAAGAAGGTGCCGTCGCGGGAGACGAGGTCGCGCAGGGGTTCGGCGTCGCGGCCCAGTTCGGCGACGGTGCCGTCGGCCAGGTCGCCGACCATGGCGACCAGGTCGACGTCGGCTTCGTTGATCATGCGGACCAGGCGCTCGGTGTGGGAGCGGCCGAGCAGGGGGCCCAGGTGGATGTCGCTGACCACGGCGATGCGGAAGCCGGAGAAGGCCGGGTCGAGGTTGCGCAGGGGGATGGCGGCGCGGCGGAGTTCCGGGGGGCCCAGGGCGGAGACGACGCCGGTGCCCGCGATGCCGGTGGCCGCCGCGCCCGCGACGACGGCGGCCGAGCGGGCCAGGAAGAGGCGGCGGCTCTCGTCGGTGGCCACCGTCTTGCGCAGGGCGAAGCGGGGCAGCTCCAGGACCAGCAGGACGACGACCAGGTAGAACAGGACGCCGAACCACAGGTAGCCGGGCCAGGCGAACCACTGGGCCACGTCGGGGCCGACCCACCTCGGGAGGGTGAGGGTGGCGGCGACGAGGACGGCCAGGGCGATGACGGCGACCGCGCCGACGCGGCGGGTCCTCGCGGTGCGGGTGGTGTCGCTGACCAGACGCTTCCACAGGTACAGGTGCATCAGGGCGACGACCGCCGCGGCGATCACCAGGAACATCCGGCCCCCCGCCGCCAGGTTATCGAAATGGTCATGGCCGCGGCCTTGTCGGTTCGGCGGCTGTGGACAGCATGGGACCCAGCCTACGGAGCGTGGATGAAGGTCAGGGGTTGACGTCGATGCTGCGGCCCAGCAGGGCCGGGTTCTCGGCGACGCGGCGGATGTCCTCCGGGCGGCCGTGGTCGACGAAGTGCTTGAGGTCGACGGTGATGAACAGGGCCCGGGCCCGGACGGCGGTGGTGCCCTCGACGGTGCCCTCGGCGCTGACGTAGACCTTGCGGCCCGCGATGCCGTCGAGGTGGGCGTCGATGACCAGGGTGGTGCCGACCGGGACCGGGCGCAGGAAGTCGGTCTCCAGCTTGGCGGTGACGGCCGGGCGCCGCAGCAGGTGGCCGACGGCGGAGCCGAGGGCCTCGTCGAAGGCGCAGGCCAGCAGGCCGCCGTGGGCCAGGCCGGGTGCGCCCTGGTGCTCGGTGGTCACCGTGAAGCGGGAGCGGACCGTCATGCCCTCGCCCGCGGTGGCGCGCAGGCGCAGGCCGTGTTCGACGGAGTCGCCGCAGCCGAAGCAGTGGGCGTAGTGCTCGGGCAGCTCGGTGTCGGGCGCGGGCGCGTCCGGGTGGCGGTCGGGCACGGTCGTCTCGACCGGGGGCCAGCTGTTCACTACCGCAGGGTAAGCACGCTCAGGCGGGCACGCGGGAGCGGGTGCTGGACTCGATGCCGCGCAGCGAGCGGCCCGCGGTCTCGGGCAGCAGGTAGATCGGGACGGCCGCGATGAGGGCCGCGCCCATCAGGTAGTAGGCCGGGACCAGGGAATCCCCGGTGGTGTCGACCAGCTTCGTCACGATGTACGGGGCCGTCCCGGCGAAGACGGCGGTCGACACGTTGTACCCGATGGCGAACGCGCCGTAGCGGACCTCTGTGGGGAACATCGCGGGCAGCACCGACGGGATGGTGGCCAGCAGGAAGGTCAGCAGCACGCCGATGATGGCCAGGCCGAGGGTGAGCAGCAGCACGTCGCCGGTGTTCATGAGCAGGAACGCCGGGATCGGCAGCGCGATGAAGCCCGCCGCGGCCGCGTAGAGGAACGGTTTGCGGCCGTAGCGGTCGGTCAGCGAGCCGATCGGGGTGATGATCAGCATCATGCCGAGGATCACCGCCATGATCACCAGCAGCGGGGTGTGGCCGGTGAGCCCGAGCGCGTTGGTCAGGTAGCTCTCCATGTAGGTCAACATCACGTAGTCGGCGATGTTGAGCAGGACCACGTAGCCGATCAGGTGCAGGATCGCCTTCCACTGGGTGCGCAGCACCAGGCGCAGCGGCGAGCGGCTGACCTCTTCCTTGGCGCTGAGTTCGCGGAAGAGCGGGGTGTCCTCCAGCTTGGTGCGCAGGTAGAGCCCGACCAGGCCGAGCGGGCCCGCGAGGAGGAACGGGATGCGCCACCCCCACTCGACCATGGCCGCGTCGCCGAGCACGACGGTGCAGGTGGTGACCACGCCCGCGCCGAGGAAGAACCCGGTCAGCGTGCCGAACTCCAGCCAGCTGCCGAGGAACCCGCGCCGCCTGTCCGGGGCGTACTCGGCGATGAAGGTCGCCGCGCCGCCGTACTCCCCGCCCGCGGAGAAGCCCTGGATGAGCCGGGCGAGGATGACCAGGATCGGGGCCAGCACCCCGACGGACTCATACGACGGGAACAGCCCGATCGCGAACGTCGAGCCGGACATCAGGATGATCGTGGTGGCCAGGACCTTCTGCCGACCGATCCGGTCCCCGAGCGGTCCGAAGACGAACCCGCCGAAGGGCCGGGCGATGAACGCCACCGCCAGCACCGCGAAGGTGCCCAGCACGTTCTCGGTGGTCGAGCCCGCGGCGAAGAACACCGCGCCCAGCACCGCGGGCATGAACCCGAAGACGCCGAAGTCGTACCACTCGATGCAGTTGCCCATCGCCGAGGCCGCGACGGCCTTGCGCACCGCCTTCTGGTTCGGCTCCGGCGTGTTGGCGACTGACCCGGTGTCCCCCGACTTGGTTTCCACCCGACGAACCTAACTCCACTCGGGAGCATCCGCCGTTCAGCCGACCAGCGCCGACTTCTTCTGCCATTCGGCCCAGGGAATGACCCAGTCGTAGTAGTCGCCGTAATCGTCGTCGAACTCGCCCATCTCGACCTCGCTGACCACCTCCACCGGGTCGCCGGTCAGCACCGAGTTGAAGTAGGTCTCGGCATTGGCGGGCGAGAGGTTGATGCAGCCGTGCGAGACGTTCTCCCGGCCCTGGGACGCGACCGAGGGGGCGTAGCCGTGGATGAACTCGCCGTTGTTGTGGATGCGCACCGCGAAGGGCACCTGGACGTCGGAGTAGCCGAAGGTCGGATTCGTCATCCCTTTCGTCCGGTACTTCTCCATCACCACGTGCACCCCGCTGCGGGTCACCCTGCGCCGGTCGGATTCCAGGCCGTAGCTGGCCGGGAAGTCGTGGACCTGCTTGCCGTCCCGGATGACGATCATCCGGTGGGTCTTCGTCACGGCCTTGACGATCTGGCTGCGGCCGATGCTGAACGACGCCGAGACGTCCTCGTCGCCGTGGACGCCGCCGCCGAGGTCCACGCCGTAGACCGCCGCGGTGACGGTGACCTCGGTGTGCGGCTTCCAGTACTCCTTGGGCCGCCAGTGCGCGGCGGCGCCGCCGTCGAGCCAGGCCCAGGAGCCCTCGGTGGGCACCGAGGTCTCGACCGCGAGCCTGCGCTCGGCCGCGGCCCGGTCGGTGACCGGCGGGTCGAAGGTGACCTTGATCGGCATGGCGACGCCGTAGGCCTTGTCGTCGGTGACGTTGAGCGAGGCGTGCGTGGTGCCCGTCGGGGTGACGGTGGTGAACTCGCCGGAGACCGGGACGCGGCCGCCGTCGCCGCCGACCGCGGTGCCCGACCAGGTGTAGGTCTTGCCGAAGCCCAGCGGCTCGGCGACGGTCCAGGCCGCGCCGTCCTCGGTCGGCGTGCCGGTGACGCGCTTGCCCGCCGGGCTGGTCAGGGCGACCGCCTCCAGCCTGCCGCCCGCGACCGCCACCGAGATCGGGTCGACCGGGCTGACCCCGGTCGCGCCGTCGGCCGGGGTCAGCGTCAGCACCGCGGGGGCGTCGGGCGCCGCCGCCCCCGCGGGCACCGCCGTGCCGCTGGTGGCGCCCGCCGAGCACCCGCCGAGTGCCAGCGCCGCGACGACCCCCGCCGCCCACCGCCTGATCGTGGTCATGGTCTCCCCCTGCCCGTCCGATCCCCTCGAACGCACCCGGTACGACGCCGGGGGAGGACGGCACGTTGGCCGGGGTGATCTGTGATTCAGGTCACGTTTCGTGGACAGTGCGGGCTTTCATGTTCGTCATCTGTTCATTTCGGAGAGTGCACATTGACATCACTCTCTTGGCCTAGTCGAAAGCCCGCAAGGCAGTAGAGCGGGACCGGTTCAGCCGATACTCTTTGGCTTGCTGGCCGTGGTTTCTGTGTTCGTGTTTCCACGCTCGCGGAACGACAGCGAGGGCGGGCGGTTTCCGTCGAAGTGGGGCGGAAGCGCCGTTCTAGGGCGGCCCGGGGTTGCACGGTGCAATCCCAAGCTCCTGCGATGGAGGCAGGTTTTATGGCACAGGGCACTGTCAAGTGGTTCAACGCCGAAAAGGGCTACGGATTCATCGCGCAGGACAACGGTGGCGCGGATGTGTTCGTGCACTACTCGGAGATTCAGTCGAAGGGCTTCCGTACGCTGGAGGAGAACCAGCGGGTGGAGTTCGAGGTCGGCCAGGGCACCAAGGGCCCGCAGGCGACCAACGTGATCCCGCTGTAATAGGCCGTCGAACGCGCGGAGCCCCCTCGGCCGTCGGCTGAGGGGGCTCCGCGCTGTCCGGGCCGAAGCGGCCTCAGCGCTGCATCTGGTACTGCTGGTGCTCCTGCTGGCGGGCCTCCCAGTCGAGCCGCTGCATGATCCACTCCTGGGCGAGGGCCATGGGGGAGGTGTGGCGGTAGGCGGCCAGCTCGCGCAGCTTCTCGTTGGCGGCCAGGGGCAGCCGCAGCTGGTGCACCTCGGCAGTGCCGAAGCGCCTGCCGGTCGCGGTGGTCTCGGTGTCGCTGTCCGGGGCGAGCGCCGCCAGGTACGACTCCAGTTCGTCGTCGGGCAGCAGCTCGTCGGCCTGGTCGCGCACCGGGGTGCGGTGGCGGCCGGTCGACTCGCCGACCGGCTTCAGGTCCGACCGGCTACGGCCGAATGAGGGAAAAGGCACCGGGACACGATAACGGTTCGATTGCGGGAGCGCTGGCGCTGTGATGCCCGTCACTGCTCACAGCCGGGTGATGTCGGACTCCGGACATGGAGAGGCCCCCGCGCCAGGGGGAGGAACGCGGGGGCCGGAGGGGATCTCCACAGGCGCTGACCGGGGGTGTGTCAGCACGACGATTGTTGCACGTGCACGCGCTGACCGGGAGGGTCCGCGAGGGAAAAATCGAGAGAAATGTTCACCTGTCGTTCGCCTTGTCCGGCAGGTGTTGAGGGTCTGCGGGACGTCAGCTCGCGAGCTGGTAGCCCGCCTCCTTGACGGCCCCCTCGACCAGTGCGCGGTCGAGCTCGGCGGCACTGGTGACGGTGACCGCCCCGGTCGCCAGGTCGACGGCGACGTCGCTGACCCCGGTCAGCTCGGTCAGCTCCTCGGTCACGGACGCGGCGCAGTGGCTGCACGTCATCCCGGTGACGGTGTAGACGGTCTGCTGAGACACCGGACTTCCCTCTCGACGGCTGGGGTGGTCGCTCCGACCACGGCAATCATACCCCCTGGGGGTAGAGGGTGACCGAGGGGACCCGGCTCGGCGGACCTAGCCGCCGAACGGGTGACGGGGTTCCCGGTTAACGACTGGCCGGTCTCGGCGTCAACTGGAGACCGGGTTACACACGGCTACGCGGGGGCTCGGACCGGTTCACTCCGCAGGGGGCTGTGACCTGGGCGAGATCTTGCATAGCCTCACGCCAAACAAATGCCGGGGAGGTCGGGATGAGCGGGTCCTTGGAAGTTCGTTCGTTTCTGCTACGCCAAGACAGCATGGGCGGGTCGGGGAATTTCGCGAGCGGAGTGCCCGCACCCCGTTCCGGTGAGGGCTCCCGGGTCACCGACGATCAGGTCAAGCGCGCCCGAGTGGCCGTGGCCTGCGGGTCCAAGGACCCGGACGACTGCCGAGAGCTGCTGGAAATGCTCGGGCTGATCGAGGGGGAAGACGGCCTCCCGCCGGTTCGCCGATAACCGGTCGCCCGGCAGGGCCTATTTCGATCTTGTGGTTCTCCGGCGCCGTCGCGCTATCGGCCGGGAAATGCGGCTCTGGCGCGGCGCGCGGGTGGGTAATGCGTGCGAGGGACGGTGCTTGCCTGTCGGCAAGGACCGTGGACCATCGGACCCGGCCGGGCGGCGGCCGGTCCGGTGGCCGTCACTGGACCCGGGAGCGCTGAACCCGGGAGCGGTCACGGCCGACCCCGGCGGCGAGCGGCGCCGAGCGGTCAGAACTAGGCCTAAGTGCACCGTTCACGCAGGTCAGAACGTTTAGGGGGTACCCGTTTTGTTCCGGCAGGTGGCATGTCATAAGCTATGCGTGCTCCCAACGAACACCGGACGAGCAGGTCGGCTCCCATCGTCTAGCGGCCTAGGACTCCGCCCTTTCAAGGCGGCAGCGCGGGTTCGAATCCCGTTGGGAGCACGGAAGTGAGCTAGACAGCAGTACAGCAAGGCCCTGTGGCGCAGTTGGTTAGCGCGTCGCCCTGTCACGGCGAAGGTCGCGGGTTCGAGTCCCGTCAGGGTCGCAAGGCTTCGGTGATGCATCGAAGCTTCTGGCCAGGTAGCTCAGTTGGTACGAGCGACCGCCTGAAAAGCGGTAGGTCGGCGGTTCGACCCCGCCCCTGGCCACCACGATGAGCGGCGAAGCCCCCGGGCGGCGCCGCTCGTTTTGTGTTCGGGGTCCGATTTGTCACCCAGAGCGCCCAACCGGCCGGTGGATACCAAGACGTGATGTGGATCACATCTTCTGCTCGGGGTGCGTATTTGGCGCAATTTGCGAACTGCGGTTGACGCAACGCGCATGGGGCCAAGTGGCGGGACACCCGTTTATCCCAACGGCAGTGTGACGCATTCGCTGGGTGTGACGCCGGTAGCGGAGGGTGATCCACTGGATAGTCCGGAATGGACTGTCGACAGTGATCACTATGACTACGCTAAGCAGCCATGATGGTGGGCTGCGTGACGGTTCGATGAACAGCAGAGCTACACAGCGTGTACTTCGATCAGTCGGCAAAGTCTCGCCCCCCGATCGGGGGGTGAGACTCCTGACTCTCTGTGTAACGGCATTGGTCGGGAGAACGAATCAGCTAGCGCGACCAGAGATCGGGCGACGCTGCCGGGCTCTGGCCCAGAAGCCGATTCGCCCAGTGCGGAGACACCGGGGACCTTCCGCACGCCACACGCCCAATCCGGCCTAACCGGGGGAAACACAATGCGTGACCACGTTGGGTTCCCGCGCAGACGCCCAGCAAGCTGGCCAGACGCCCCACCTGCACGGTGGTCTCGGACTGGCAGCGGCCGTCTGCCCGCGGGAGAGCCTTCGTTCCCGCCCGTCGAGGGGTGGGAGCCCCGTTACCGCGCGGGCGTTCTGCTCGGCGACGTCCTCGCTCTCGCCGCGGGTGTGCTGCTCGCGGGGGGCGCCGTCACGGCGTACGCGCGGCCCGGGGAACCGCTCGTGCATCCCGTGACCTTCGTCACCTTCTTCGTCATGCTCGCCGCGTTCGCGGTGAACCGTGTGTGGAGCTCCACCGTCCTCGGTCACGGGGTCGAGGAGTTCCGCCGGGTCGGTCGCGCGTTCGTCGCCGCGGCCGTCGTGCTCGCGCTCGGCGGGCTGCTGTTCGACGTCGACCGCGCCCGCCCGTGGGTGTTCGTGGTCATCCCGGCGACGGCCCTGCTCGTCTTCCCATTGCGATATGCACTTCGCCAGTTGCTGCACAAGGCCCGGCGCGAGGGGCGCTGCCTGCTGCCGGTGATGGCAGCCGGGAGCACCGAGACGCTGCGCGACCTGATCGGCCGCACCCGCGGCACCCCCTACCTCGGCTGGCGCGTCGACGCGGTCTGCACCACCGACGGCCGCGGCGACGGCCTCGGCGACGACGTCGAGCTGGAGGGCGTGCCGGTGGTCGGGCAGCTGCACGACCTGGCCACGCACGCCCGCCGGGGCGGCTACCGGATCGTCGCGGTCACCCCGGACCACTACTGGACGCCCAAGCGCCTGCAGCAGCTCGCCTGGAACCTGGAGGGCAGCGGCGCGGAGATGGTCGTCGCGCCGGTGCTGATGGAGGTCGCGGGCCCGCGCCTGCACGTCGACGCCGTGCTCGGCATGCCGCTGCTGCGGGTCTCGGCGCCGTCGTTCACCGGGGTGCGCCGCGTGGTGAAGGACGTCTTCGACAAGGTCGGCTCGTTCGCGCTGCTGACCCTGCTCACGCCGGTGATGCTGTTCGTCGCCGCCGCCATCAAGATCGACAACCGGGGCGCGGTGTTCTACAAGCAGCGCCGGGTGGGCAAGGACGGCCGCGAGTTCACCATCGTCAAGTTCCGCACGATGGTGACCGACGCCGACAAGATGCTCGCCCAGCTCGCCGAGCAGAACGAGGGCCACGGCCTGCTGTTCAAGATGCGCCGCGACCCGCGCATCACCCGCGTCGGGGCGATCCTGCGCAAGTACTCCATCGACGAGCTGCCCCAGCTGTTCAACGTCCTCGGCGGGACGATGTCGCTGGTCGGCCCGCGCCCGCCGCTGCCGGAGGAGACCGCCCGCTACGCCCCCGACGTGCGGCGCAGGCTGCTGGTCAAGCCCGGCCTGACCGGCCTGTGGCAGGTCAGCGGTCGCAGTGACCTGCCGTGGGAGGAGGCGGTCCGGCTCGACCTGCGCTATGTGGAGGACTGGTCGCTCGCGCTGGACGCGGTGATCCTCTGGAAGACCTTCCGCGCGGTCTTCTCCGGCCAGGGCGCGTACTAACCGATCTTCACATGAAGGGGATTTCACCGTGGGAACCATCGGCCTCGCCGTGATCGGCGCCGGGTACTGGGGACCGAACCTGGTCCGCAACGCCCAGGCCACGCCCGGCTTCCGGCTTGAGTACCTGTGCGACCTCGACGCCGACCGGGCCCGGCGGGTGCTGGGCGGCTACTCGACGGTGCGCGTCTCGGACTCCCTCGAGGAGGTGCTCGCCGACCCGGCCGTGCAGGCGGTGGCCATCGCGACCCCGGCCAAGACGCACCTGCCGGTCGCCATGGCGGCGCTGGAGGCGGGCAAGCACGTCCTGGTCGAGAAGCCGCTGGCGGCGACCTACGCCGAGGGCCGCGAGCTGGTCGAGGCCGCGGAGAGCCGCGGGCTGACCCTCATGCTGGACCACACCTACTGCTACACCCCCGCGGTCGCGCACCTGCGCGAGGTCATCCGCGGCGGGCAGCTCGGCGACATCCAGTACCTGGACTCGGTGCGCATCAATCTGGGCCTGGTGCAGCCGGACGTCGACGTGCTGTGGGACCTGGCCCCGCACGACCTGTCCATCTTCCTGTCGGTGCTGCCGGAGGGCATCACCCCGCTGGCCGTCGCCGCGCACGGATCAGACCCGATCGGGGCGGGGCGCGCCTGCGTGGCGCACCTGACTTTGCAGCTCACCGGCGGTGTGATGGCCCACGTGCACGTCAACTGGCTGTCCCCGACCAAGATCCGCACGATGGTGATCGGCGGCTCGGCCCGCACGGTGGTGTGGGACGACCTGAACCCGGCCCAGCGCCTGGCGTTCTACGACCGCGGCGTCGACAAGGTGGCCGCCGACATCGGGCCCGAGGCCAAGGCCGCGACCCTGGTCTCCTACCGCACCGGCGACATGGTCGCCCCGGCGCTGCCGGAGAAGGAGGCGCTGCGCGCGGTGATGGCCGAGTTCCACGGGGCCATCGCCGAGGGCCGCGCGCCGCTGACCGACGGCCGCTCCGGCCTGGCGGTGCTCTCGATCCTGGAGGCGGCCTCGGCGTCGCTGGCCCAGGGCGGGGTGTTCATGCCGGTGCTGGGCGCCGACGTGACCGACCCGGCGGAGGTGTCGGCGTGAGCAACGCACAGCCGATCGAGGGCCAGCGGGCGCTGGTGACCGGCGGCGCGGGGACGATCGGGTCGGCCGTGGTCGACCGCCTCATCGCCGCGGGCGCGGCCGAGGTCGTCGTGCTGGACAACTTCGTGCGCGGGCGCCGGGCCAACCTGGCCGACGCCCTCGCCGCCGGCGGCGACCGGCTGCGCGTGGTCGAGGGCGACATCAACGACCGCGCGCTGGTCGGCGAGCTGACCGCGGGCAAGGACCTGGTCTTCCACCTGGCCGCCATCCGCATCACCCAGTGCGCCGAGGAGCCGAGGCTGGCGCTGGAGTGCCTGGTCGACGGCACCTTCACCGTCATCGAGGCGGCGGCGGAGCACGGGGTGAAGAAGCTCGTCGCGTCCTCGTCGGCCTCGGTCTACGGCCTGGCCGAGGAGTTCCCGACGACCGAGCGGCACCACCCGTACAACAACGACACCTTCTACGGCGCCGCCAAGGCGTTCAACGAGGGCATGCTGCGCAGCTTCAAGGCCATGAAGGACCTGGACTACGTCGCGCTGCGCTACTTCAACGTGTACGGCCCGCGCATGGACGTGCACGGCCTCTACACCGAGGTGCTGATCCGCTGGATGGAGCGCATCGCCGACGGCGAGTCCCCGCTGATCTTCGGCGACGGCGCGCAGACGATGGACTTCGTCCACGTGCACGACATCGCCAGGGCCAACATCCTGGCCGCGCGCGCCGATGTGACCGACACCGTCTACAACATCGCCGCGAGCGAGGAGACCAGCCTGCTCGGGCTGGCCCAGGCGCTGCTGGGCGCGATGGACTCCGACCTCGCCGTGGAGCACGGGCCCGAGCGCAAGGTCAACGGCGTCACCCGCCGCCTGGCCGACATCTCCGCCGCCGACCGCGAGCTGGGCTGGCGCCCGGAGATCAAGATGGGCGACGGGCTGCGCGACCTGGTCGCGTGGTGGCGCGCGGAGAAGGCCAAGGGCACCGACCCGGGGGCGGTCGGCTGATGGCCATCCCGGTGATGAAGCCGCTGCTCGGCGAGGCCGAGGCGGCGGCGGTCGCCGAGGCCGTGCGCTCCGGGTGGGTGGCGCAGGGGCCGAGGGTGGCCGCCTTCGAGAAGGCGTTCGCCGCCCGCGTCGGGGCCGGGCACGGTGTCGCGGTGTCCAGCTGCACGACCGGGCTGCACCTGTGCCTGCACCTGCTGGGCGTCGGGCCCGGCGACGAGGTCGTGGTGCCGTCGCTGTCGTTCATCGCCACCGCCAACGCGGTCCGCTACTGCGGGGCCACCCCGGTCTTCGCCGACGTGGACCCGCTCACCGGCAACCTGACCGCCGAGACGGTCAAGGCCGCGCTCACCGAGCGCACCAAGGCCGTCATGGTCGTGCACCAGGCCGGGGTGCCCGCCGACGTCCCGGCGATCCGGGCCGCGGCGGGCGAGGTCGCGGTGGTCGAGGACGCGGCGTGCGCGGCGGGCTCGACGCTGCACGGGCGCCCGGTCGGCGCGGGCGCGCTGCTGGCCGCCTGGTCGTTCCACCCGCGCAAGCTGATCACCACCGGCGAGGGCGGGATGGTGACCACCGACGACGCCGAGTGGGCCGCGCGGCTGCGCAGGCTGCGCGAGCACGGCATGAACGTCTCCGCCGCCGACCGGCACGCCTCCGGCGGCGCGGTGGTCGAGTCCTATGTGGAGACCGCGTTCAACTACCGGATGACCGACGTGCAGGCCGCCATGGGCCTGGTGCAGCTGGAGCGCCTGGACGGCATCGTGGCGCAGCGCCGCGCGCTGGCGGCGCGCTACCACGGGCTGCTGGCCCCGCTGGGCCTGCGCGCGATCGCCGACCCGGCGCACGGCACGACGAACTTCCAGTCCTTCTGGGTCGCGCTGCCCGAGGACGCCCCCGGCCTGGCCGACGTGCTGGCCGCGCTGTCGGCCAAGGGCGTCTCCGCGCGCCGGGGCATCATGGCCGCGCACCTGGAGCCCGCCTACGCGGGCCACCCGCACCCGCCGCTGCCGCACACCGAGCGGGTCGCGCTGCGGTCGGTGATCCTGCCGCTGCACCACGAGCTGACCGACGACGACCAGGAGCTGGTGGTCGAGGCGCTGGCCGGGGCGGTGGGCGCGTGAGCAGGCCGGTGGCCGTCGTGGTCGTCACCTACAACAGCGCCGGGGTCATCGCCGACTGCCTGGCCGCGCTGCCCGCCGCGCTCGACGGGCTCGACGCGCGGGTCGTCGTGGTCGACAACGCCTCCACCGACGGCACCGCCGAGCTGGCCGCCGCCGCCGACCCGGACGCCAAGATCGTGCGGCGGGCGGGCAACGACGGCTTCGGCGCGGGCGTCAACGCGGGCATCGCGCACGCGCACGGCTGCGACGTGCTGGTCCTCAACGCCGACATCCGCCTCGCGCCCGGCTCGGTCGCCGCGCTGCGGGCCCGGCTGGGCGGTGGGATCGGGATCGCGGCGCCGAAGCTGACCGACGAGTCCGGGCGCGTGCACCACTCGCTGCGCCGCGCGCCCACCAGCCTGCGCACCCTCGGGGAGGCCGTGCTGGGCGGCGACCGGGCGGGCCGCTGGCGGCTGCTCGGGGAGACGGTGACCCATCCGCGCGCCTACGAGCGCGCGGGCACCCACGACTGGGCGACCGGCGCGGCGTGGCTGGTCTCGCGGGAGTGCCTGGACGCGGTCGGGAGCCTGGAGGAGCGCTACCTGCTGTACTCCGAGGAGACCGACTTCATGCTGCGCGCGGGCGCGAAGGGCTTCGCCACCGGCTACGAGCCCGCCGCGGTCGCCGTGCACACCGGCGGCGAGTCGACCACCTCGGCGCGGCTGTGGTCGCTGCTGGTCACCAACAAGGTGCGGCTGCACCGCGAGCGCTTCGGCCGCGCCGCCGCCGCGCGGATGTGGCTGGCGGCGATGGCCGACAGCGGGCTGCGCGCCGCGCGCGGGTCGGCGCGGCACCGGCAGGCCGCGCGCGCCCTGCTGGGGATGGGCCGCTGGCCCGCCCCGCTCGACGGCTCCCCGAGCGGCGAAGGCCCCGCCTACATCTGCTTCTCCGCGCAGGACTGGTGGTACCACAACCAGGCCCACTCGGACTTCCAGCTGATGACCCGCATCGCCGAGCACCGCAAGGTGCTGCTGGTCAACAGCATCGGGCTGCGCATGCCCACCCCCGGCAAGAGCACCCAGGTGCTGCGCCGGATCGCCCGCAAGGCCGCGAGCGTGGCCAAGCTGGTGCGCAGGCCGCTGCCGGAGGTGCCCGGCTACCACGTGATGACCCCGCTGCCGCTGCCCTTCTACGGCAGCCCGGCGCTGCGCAGGCTCAACGCGGTGCTGGTGCGCGCGCAGGTCCGCGCGGTGTCGCTGGCCCTGGGCATCCGCACGCCGGTGATCGTGGCGACCATCCCCACCGCCTGGGACGTGGTCGAGCCGGTGAAGCGCCGCTCGCTGGTGTTCAACCGCTCCGACCGGCACTCGGCGTTCCCCGAGGCCGACCAGGGCGCGATCGCGGCGCTGGAGGGCAAGCTGCTCGACGGCGCCGACCACGTGCTCTACGTCAGCCGGTCGCTGCAGGAGGAGGACGCCGAGCGCACCGGCGAGCGGGCGTTCTTCCTCGACCACGGCGTGGACCTGGAGCACTTCCGGCGTCGCGCGGAGCTGCCCGCCGACCTCGCGGCCATCCCCGGCCCGCGGATCGGCTTCTTCGGCGGCCTCGACGACTACCTGGTCGACTTCGACCTGCTGGAGCGCATCGCCACCGACATCCCGGAGGCGTCGCTGGTGCTGGTCGGCGACACCTCGATCTCGATGGAGCGCTTCGCCAAGCACCCGAACATCCACTGGCTGGGCTTCAAGCCCTACGCGCAGATCCCCGGCTACGGCTCGGGCTTCGACGTGGCGATCATGCCGTGGCTGGACAACGAGTGGATCACCCACGCCAACCCGATCAAGCTCAAGGAGTACCTGGCGCTGGGGCTGGCGACGGTGAGCACGGACTTCCCCGAGGTCCGCCACTATGCCGACCGCATCACCATCGCCCAGGGCCACGACGCGTTCGTCAAGGCGGTGCGCGACGTGCTGGACAACGGCGGCCTGTCCACCCCGGACGGTCGCAGGGCGTCGGTGCTGTCGTCGTCGTGGGACTCCCGGGCGCGGCAGCTCATGGACCTGGCGGAGGGGTAGGCCATGTGCGGTATCGCCGGGTACCGGCGGCTCGACGGCGCGCCCGCCGACCCCGGCGTGCTCGCCGAGATGGCCAAGGCGCTGCACCACCGCGGCCCCGACGACGCGGGCACCTGGTCGGACGGGCCGGTGGGCTTCGCCCACACCCGGCTGTCGATCATCGACCTGGGCGCGTCGCGGCAGCCGATGTCCGGCGGCGGGGTCCACTTGGCGTTCAACGGGGAGATCCTGAACTACCGCGAGCTGCGCTCGGGGCTGGACTACCCGTTCACGACGTCGGGGGACACCGAGACGCTGCTGGCGGTGTACCTGCGCGACGGCGTCGACGGGGTGCGCAAGCTGCGCGGCCAGTTCGCCTACGCGGTCTTCGACGACCGCTCCCAGGAGCTGCACCTGGTCCGCGACCGGCTGGGCATCCTGCCGCTCTACTACTACAGCGACGACAAGGTCTTCGCCTTCGCCTCGGAGATCAAGGCGCTGTTCCCGCTCATCGGCAGGCCGTCGGTGGACCTGGAGAGCCTGCACGACTACCTCGCGCACCGCTCGGTCCCGGCCCCGCACACGCTCATCGAGGGCGTGCGCAAGGTGCCGCAGGGCCACCGGCTCACGCTGGGCCGCGACGGGCAGGTGCGGCTGCGCCAGTACTGGGCGCTGCCGGTCTCCGGCACCCGCGCGGTGACCCCGGAGCAGGCCGTGCGGCTGGTGGCCTCGGCGCTGGACGACTCCATCGCCGACGCGCTGGTCGCCGACGTCCCGGTGGGCGCCTACCTCTCCGGCGGCATCGACTCCAGCCTGATCACCGCGCTGATCGCCAAGGCGCGCCAGGGCGAGGGCCTGCACACCTTCAGCGCCGGGTTCGGCGACGAGCGGGTGGACGAGGTCGCCTGGGCGCGCAAGGTCGCCGGGATCGTGGGCAGCGAGCACCACGAGGTCACCGTCACCGCCGAGGACTTCCGCGACTCGTGGGCGAGGCTGAGCTGGCACCGCGACGCGCCGCTGTCCGAGCCCGCCGACGTCGCCGTGCACCGGCTGGCCGAGCTGGCCCGCCGCGACGTGAAGGTCGTGCTGTCCGGCGAGGGCAGCGACGAGCTCTTCGGCGGCTACCCCAAATACCGCTACGCGGGCATGACCCGCTGGGCCGGGCTGGCCCCGGGCCGCGGGTTCGCGCTGCCGAGGCTGGAGCGGGCGCTGCCCGCGTCCCAGGCGCGCCTGGGGGTGGCGGTGCGGGCGCTGGCCGAGCCGTCGGCCGCCGAGCGCATGCGCGGCTGGTTCGCGCCGTTCACCACCGCCGAGCGCGAGGCGCTGCTCGGCGGCCCGGCGAGCAGGCAGGCGCCGGATGCCTACCGCCGCGGGCGCGGCGACGCGCTGCGCCGCATGCTCTACGCCGACTCGCACGCCTGGCTGGCCGACAACCTGCTGGAGCGCGGCGACCGGATGTCGATGGCCGCCTCGCTGGAGCTGCGCCCGCCGTTCCTCGACCACCGGCTCGTGGAGCTGGCGTTCTCGCTGCCCTCGGCGGTGAAGGTGCGCGGCGGGGTGACCAAGTGGGTGGTCAAGGAGGTCGCCAGGAAGTACCTGCCCGGCGAGATCGTGGACCGGCCCAAGTCCGGGTTCAAGGTGCCGCTGGACGCCTGGTTCCGCGGCGGGCTGCGGGACATGGCCGCCGACCTGCTCACCGGGCCGTCGTCGTTCGTCGCCGACGTGCTCGACGCGGGCGCGGTGCGCGGGCTCATCGACGCGCACAACTCCGGGGACCGCAACGAGCAGCCCCGGCTGTGGACGCTGCTGTCGCTGGAGGTCTGGCACCGGGAGCTGACCCGGTGAGCGGTCTGCTCCTGGTCGGCGCGGGCGGCCTGGCGCGGGAGGCGCTGGCCGCCGCGCGCGCCGCGGGCGCCCCGGTGCTCGGCTTCCTGGACGACGACCCGGCCCGCCACGGCGAGGTCGTCGACGGCGTCCGCGTGCTCGGCGGCTCGGAGCTGGTGCACGAGCACCCCGACGCGGGCGTGCTGGTGTGCGTGGCCAGCCCGGTGCGGCCGACCGCGCGGGCGAAGGTGGTGGCCCGGCTCGGGCTGGCGCGCGAGCGCTACGCCACCCTGGTGCACCCGGCCGCCTCGGTGGCCGCGGGCGTCGAGCTGGGCGAGGGGTCGATCGTCCTGGCGGGCGTGGTCGTGACCGCGCCGCAGCGCGTCGGCGCGCACGTGGTGGCCATGCCGCACGTGCTGCTGACCCACGACGACGCCGTCGGCGACTGCGTGATCCTGGCCGGGCGCGTCGCGCTCGCCGGGGGCGTGCGCGTCGGCGAGTCGGCCTACCTGGGCGCGGGCGCGCTGGTGCGCCAGGGCGTCCACATCGGACAAGAAGCGGTCATCGGGATGGGCGCCGTGGTGCTCACCGACGTGCCCGCGGGGGAAACCTGGGCGGGTGTGCCCGCCGCACGCTTGAGGAGAAGCACATGACCGACCACATCCCGCTGGTCGACCTGGCCGCCCAGCACGCCGCCGTCGCCGACGAGGTCGCCGAAGGCTGGCAGCAGGTGCTCGCGCGCACCGCCTTCGTCGGCGGGCCGCAGGTCGCCGAGTTCGAGGCCGCCTACGCCGCGTACGCGGGCGTGGACCACTGCGTGGGCGTGGGCAACGGCACCGACGCGCTGGAGCTGGCGCTGCGCGCGCTCGGCGTCGGCGCGGGCGACGAGTGCGTGCTGCCCGCCAACACCTTCATCGCCACCGCCGAGGCCGTCGCCCGCACCGGGGCCACCCCGGTGCTGGTCGACTGCGACCTCGACACCGCGCTGATCGACCCGGAAGCCGCCGCCGCCGCGGTCACCACCCGCACCCGCGCGGTGCTGCCGGTCGACCTCTACGGCCAGGCCGCGCCGATCGAGAAGCTGCGCGCCCTGCTGCCCGCGAACGTCGCCGTGGTCGAGGACGCCGCCCAGTCCCAGGGCGCCACCCGCCACGGTGCGGTGTGCGGCTCGCTGGGCGACGTGGCCGCCACGAGCTTCTACCCCGGCAAGAACCTGGGCGCCTACGGGGACGCGGGCGCGGTCACCACCGCGCGCGCCGACCTCGCCGATCGGGTGCGGCTGCTGGGCGCGCACGGCTCGCCGCGCAAGTACGAACACCCGGTGCTGGGCTTCAACAGCAGGCTGGACACGCTGCAGGCCGTGGTGCTCTCGGCGAAGCTGCGCCGCCTCGACGGCTGGAACGCCGCGCGCCGCGTCGCCGCCGAGCGCTACACCTCGCTGCTGTCCGATGTGCCTGGTGTGATCACCCCGGTCGTGGCCGAGGGCAACGTGCCGGTGTGGCACCTGTACGTCGTGCGCGTGCGCGACCGCGACACCGTGCTCGGCAAACTGCACGCCGCCGGGATCGGCGCGGGCATCCACTACCCGACGCCGGTGCACCTGACCGGCGCCTTCGCCGGGCTTGGCCACCGCGCCGGGGCGTTTCCGGTGAGCGAGCTGCTGGCCGGGGAGATCCTGTCGCTGCCGCTGTTCCCGGAGATCACCGCCGAGCAGCAGGAGCGCGTGGTCACCGCGCTGGCCGAGGCGGTCCGGTCGTGACCGGCCGCGCGCGCAACATGGTGTTCACCAACGGTTGGTCCGGTTAGGACTCACCGGGAATCCGCAGCTCAGCGGCAGTGTGGCTACTCAACGTCATCGACTGACAGCGGGACAGCCGGTCAGATGGCGACAGGTCAGACATTCCGCGGACCGGGACCAAGTTCCCTTCCCCCAATGGGGGTAACGGGATGAGATGTACCGACGATGTCTAGTCGAGGCGCGGTGACGGCCTGTTCTCCGCCGTCCGCAGCTGATTACAAGCGGTAACTAGCCGTGGAGGCTCGTATGGACCGGGCGACTGGTCGGGCTAGGGCGATTCGGATCGCCCTCTCGGGTGTGCTTGTCGCGGTGGGCCTCCCGGTGCTCATCGCCCCACCGGCCGCGGCGGGTCCGTGCGACGCGCCGACGAACCCCGTCGTGTGCGAGAACTCGAAGGCCGGCACCCCGAGGGACAGCTGGTTCATCGAGTCGCACTACGGCGACATCGAGGGCTTCGCGACCGCGGCCAGCGTCCAGCCGGGGCAGCGGCTCGACTTCAAGATCAAGACGCCGAGCACCGACTACGAGATCGACATCGTGCGGCTCGGCTGGTACCAGGGCCACGGCGGTCGCCTGCAGGCGACGCTGGCCCCGTCGGTGCCGCTGCCGCAGAGCCAGCCCTTCTGCTCCTACCAGAGCACCACCGGCCTGGTGGACTGCGGCAACTGGTCGGTCTCGGCGAGCTGGTTCGTGCCGTCGACGGCGGTCTCGGGCTTCTACGTCGCCAACTTCATCCGCAACGACGGCTCCGGCGCCAGCCAGTACCCGTTCGTCGTGCGCAACGACTCCTCGACCTCCGACATCGTCGTGCAGACCTCCGACCAGACCTGGCAGGCGTACAACACCTACGGCGACCGGCCGGGGGTCAACAACTACAACCTGTACGAGGGCGGCTTCTCCGGTTCGCCGGACGGGCGCTCGTTCAAGGTCAGCTACAACCGCCCCTACCGCAACGCGGGCACGTCGAACTACCTCAACGCCGAGTACCCGATGGTGCGCTTCCTGGAGCGCAACGGCTACGACGTGAGCTACATCTCCGGTGTCGACGCCACCAGGAACCCGAACCTGATCAAGAACCACAAGGTGTACCTGTCCAGCGGCCACGACGAGTACTCCAACGCCGCGCAGTGGACCGGCGTGGAGGCCGCGCGCGACGCGGGCACCAGCCTGTTCTTCTCTTCGGGCAACACCTGGTTCTGGAAGACCCGCTTCGAGAACTCCATCGACGGCTCCAACACCGCCTACCGCACCATGGCCTGCTACAAGGAGACCAAGGCGCCCGGCGGGGCCAAGATCGACCCGCACCCGGAGTGGACCGGCACCTGGCGCGACCCGCGCTCCTCGCCGCCCTCGGACGGCGGTCGCCCGGAGAACCAGCTCATCGGCGCGCTGTTCATGGTCAACGGCTACCGCGCCGACGCGCTGCAGGTCCCGGCGTCGTTCAAGCGCAACCGCTTCTGGCGCAACACCTCGGTGGCGACCTCGAACACCACCACGACGTTCCCGGCGGGCACGCTGGGCTACGAGTGGGACACCGACCCGGACAACGGCTACCGCCCCGCGGGCTCGATCCGCCTGTCCGACACCACCGTCACCGTGGACGACGGCCAGCTGCTGCTCGACCACGGCCACATCTACGGCGGCGGCCCGGCCACCCACAACATCACGCTGTACCGCGACCCGGAGAGCAAGGCGCTGGTGTTCAACGCGGCCACCGTGCAGTGGGCGTGGGGCCTCGACGACGACCACACCTTCCCCTACGGCGCCCCGCCGACCGCGCCGACGAGCCCGGCGATGCAGCAGGCCACGGTCAACATGCTCGCCGACATGGGCGCGCAGCCGCGCACGCTGATGGCGGGCCTGGTCCTGGCGACCAAGAGCACCGACACGGTGGGCCCGAACGTCACGGTCAACGGCCTGTCCAACGGCCAGACGGTGCCCGCGGGCACGCCCATCACCATCAGCGGCACGGCGGCCGACGTCGGCGGCGGCGTGGTCGCGGGCGTGGAGATCTCCATCGACGGCGGGACGAGCTGGCGGCGCGCCAACGGCCTGGAGTCCTGGAACTTCCCGTGGACACCGACGACGCTGGGACCGGCGCAGATCCGCGTCCGCGCCTCCGACGACGGCGCCACCATGGGCAACACGGTCACGATCAACCTGACCGTCGGCGCGCAGCAGTGCCCGTGCAGCATCTTCGGCAACGCCACCCCGTCGACCGTCGACGGCGGCGACAACGCCGCGATCGAGGTCGGCACCAAGTTCACGACGTCGGTCAACGCGACGGTGACCGGCATGCGGTTCTACAAGGCCGCCGCCAACACCGGCACGCACAAGGGCACCCTGTGGTCGCCGGGCGGCCAGGTGCTGGCGACCGGGAACTTCACCAACGAGACCGCCTCCGGCTGGCAGACGCTGACCTTCCCCCAGCCCGTGCAGATCCGCTCCGGCACGGCGTACGTGGTCTCCTACCACGCGCCGAACGGCCGCTACTCGGTCAACCCGGGCTTCTTCAACGACAAGGGCGCGGGCATCGTGCCGCTGACGGCCCCCAAGTCCAGCTCGGTCGCGGGCGGCAACGGCGTGTTCCGCTACGGCCAGGGCTTCCCGGACAGCTCCTTCAACGGCGGCAACTACTGGGTCGACGTCACCATCACCACCGACACCGCGGACAACACCCGCCCGGTGGTCGACTCGGTGAGTCCCGCCGCGAACTCGACCGGCGCCTATCTGGACACCGCCATCACGGCGACCTTCAACGAGGACGTCGACCCCGGCAGTGTGCAGTTCACCGTGCAGGCGGGCGGCAGCCCGGTCGCGGGCACGGTCAGCGTCGACGGCAAGAAGGTGCTCTTCAGCCCGACCGACCTGCTGGCCACCACCACCCAGCACTCGGTGACGCTCAACGCCACCGACGGCTTCGGCAACGCGCTCGCGCAGCCCAGGACATGGACGTTCACCACCGGCACCAACCTCGCGCCGTGCCCGTGCACCCTGTTCGGCCAGCGAACACCGGCGACGGTGGACGCCAACGACAGCGGCGACGTGGAGCTGGGCGTGAAGTTCACGGTCGCCGCCAACGCCACGGTGACCGGGGTGCGCTTCTACAAGTCCTTCGCCAACACCGGCACCCACACCGGCTCGGTGTGGACCTCGGCCGGGCAGCGGATCGCGCACGGCACGTTCACCAACGAGACCGAGACGGGCTGGCAGACGCTGACCTTCGCCGAGCCGGTGCAGATCAGCGCGGGACAGACCTACGTGGCCTCCTACCGCGCGCCGAACGGCCGCTACTCGGTCGACACCGGCTACTTCGCCACCCAGGGCGCCGGCCGCGGTGTGCTCACCGCGCCGTCCTCGCCCGCGGCGGGCGGGCAGGGCGTGTACGTCTACGGCGGCGGTTTCCCGTCGAGCACGTTCAACCACAACAACTACTGGGTCGACGTCGTCGTCGCCACCGAGGGCGCGGACACCACCGCGCCGACGGTCACCTCCACCACGCCCGCCTCGGGCGCGACCGGGGTGCCCACCGGGACCGGCGTGACGGTGGCCTTCTCCGAGGCGGTCAACCCGGCCACCCTGCAGTTCACGGTCAAGCAGGGCGCCAGCACGATCCCCGGCACGGTGCAGATGTCCTCGGACAACAAGAGCGCCACGTTCGTCTCCACCAGCGCCCTGCCCGGCAACGCCACGCTCACCGCGTCGGCGCGCGCCAGTGACCCGATGGGCAACCAGATGCCCGCCGCGCACACCTTCTCGTTCACCACCGCGTCGGTCGGGGCGTGCCCGTGCCAGCTGTTCCGCCCGACGGACACGCCCGCGAACTTCGCGGTCGACTCCCCGGTCGAGCTGGGCATGCGGTTCATCCCGGCCACCGACGGCACCGTCACCGGCGTGCGCTTCTACAAGGCGGCGGGCGACCCGGGCACCCACACCGGCCGCGTCTGGTCGGCGGCGGGCGCGCTGCTCGGCACGGTCGACTTCACCGGGGAGACGGCGTCGGGCTGGCAGACGGCCACGTTCAGCTCGCCGATCGCGGTGACCGCGGGCCAGGCCTACGTGGTGTCGTTCTGGACCTCCGCGGGCCGCTACGGGTACACGACCGGGTACTTCACCGAGGACCGCGTCAACGGTCCGCTGACCGCTCCCGCGACCGGGACGGCGCCCAACGGCGTCTACCAGTACGGCGGCGGAGGTGTGTTCCCGGCCGGTTCCGGTAACGGATCGAACTACTGGGTCGACGCCATCTTCGAGAACTAGCGGTTCGCGCCGAGGGGGAGTGCTCGTGGCCAGCGTCGACGTGGTCATCCCGTGCTACAAGTACGGGTCGGTGCTGCCGACCGCCGTGCGCAGCGTCCTCGACCAGCCCGGGGTTGACGTCCGGGTCCTGGTCATCGACGACGCGTCCGGCGACGGCAGCGCCGACGCGGCACGGGCGCTGGCCGAGGCGGACAGCCGGGTGACGGTGTGGGAGCACCCGGAGAACCGCGGCCACATCGCCACCTACAACGAGGGCCTGCTGGAGTGGGCCGAGGCGGACTACTGCGCCCTGCTCTCCGCCGACGACGCCCTCACGCCGGGTGCTCTCGGCCGGGCGGCTCGACTGATGGACGCCCATCCCGAGGTGGGGTTCGTCTACGGCAGGCCTCTGCACTGGGATGGGTCCGATCCGCTGCCCGCGGCGCGTACCGCTGACCGCGGGTGGACTGTCTACAACGGATTCGACTGGCTGCGTCGGCGGTTCGCCCTCGGTGAGGGGTGCATCACCTCTCCCGAGGTGGTTGTGCGGACCGAGTTGCAGCGGAAGCTCGGCGGATACGATCCCGCGCTGAAGCACACCGGTGACATCGAGATGTGGATGCGGTTCGCGCTGCATGCGGATGTGGGTTATCTGAAGGGTGTTGATCAGGCCTACTACCGGGTGCACGCGGCTAGCATGTCTCGCGCCTACTACGCGGTTCAGGTCGCTGATCTGGAGCAGCGGCTGGCTGCGTTCAGTTCCACTGTTCAGCGGGCTGAGGGGATCCTCGCGGATCGTGACGATCTTGATCGGCGGGTTCGGCGGGTGTTGGCCGCTGACGCGTTGCGGCGGGCGGGCCGGTCGTATGACAAGGGGAACTCGGCGTCTGATCCGATTGACGAGTTGATCGAGTTCGCTCGGTCGACTTATCCGGCGGCTGAGCTGCTTCCGGAGTGGAAGACGTTGCGGTTGCGGCAGAGGCTGGGGGTGCGGCGGGCTCGGGCGCTTGCTCCGTTGGTGTTGACGGCGCCTGCTCGGCGGGTTCGGCAGCACTACCGTGCGGCTCGGTGGGCGAGGACGGGGGTTTAGGGGGCCCTCGGTTGCCGGTTGCCGGTTGCCGGTGGTCGGTTGCCGGTGGTCGGTTGCCGGTGGTCGGGCTCGGCTCCGCGGGTGGGTGCGGCGGCGGGGTGGGTGCCCTGATCTGGTGTCACCCCGACGTCCTCCCACCCGCGCCCTGGTGCGCGCCGCCGTTCCCGCGTCAGGACCAGTCGGTGTAGTAGCTCTCCGGGTTGACCAGGTAGCGGACGGTCGGTTCGGGGGTGTGGTGGACGACGCGGGTTCTGGCGGCGCGCCAGACGAACTCCCAGTCCTCCTTGGGGAAGGTGGTCTTCGTCCTGGGCAGGCGGCTGAACAGCACGGTCGGGTCGCGGCGCAGGACGATGCTGTTGGCGTCGACGTAGGGGTCGGCGTCGGCGAAGGTCTTGCGGTCGAAGGGTTCGCTGAGCACGTCGAGGACGGTGCCGTCGGCGCGGCGGCGCTCCACGGCCGAGTAGACCAGGTCGGCGCCCGAGCGCAGGGCGGTGAGGGCGTTCTCCAGGTGGTCGGGGCGCCAGGTGTTGTCGTCGTCCAGGAAGGCGACGTACTGGGAGTCGGTCAGGCGCATGCCGACGTTGCGGACCAGGCCGAGGACGGCGCTGTTGCGGGAGAGGCTCACGGCGCTCAGGCGCGGGTCGTCGGGCAGCTCGGGCAGGCCCGCGCCGTCGTCCACGACGATCACCCGCTGGTCGGTGACGGTCTGGGCCAGCGCCGACTCCACCGCCGCCACCAGCAGCCGGGGCCGCTTGTAGGTCGGCATCACGGTCGCGACCAGCGCAGGCGGCAGCGGCCTGCGCAGCCGGGCGACCTCGGCGTCCTCGAAGCGGCGCAGCGCGGCGGCGTGCCTGCCGAGCACCAGCTTGGACTTGGCCTCGTGCATCGGCCACAGCCCGAACCGCTCGCGCAGGGCCTTGCGCGCCAGCGCCGACACCCCCGACCGCTCGACGCTCGGAGTGGTCATGCTGGGGCTCCTTCCTTGGCCCGGCCGGGGAGCAGGGCGCGCATCGGGTACACGACGGGCAGGTAGAGGGCCGCGGCGACGAGCCCGCCGACGAGCAGCGTCGCCAGCGGCGAGTCGAACACCGCGTGCACGGCGAAGGAGGACAGCACGATCAGCGCGCCGCCGAGCACCGGGCGGGCGCAGGCCAGCACCGCCGGGCGCAGGCTCAGCCCGCGCCGGGTGATCACCCAGGCGAACACCGGCAGCACGACCAGCGCGGCGACGGCCACCTGCGCGATCGCCGCCCCGCGAATGCCGTCGACGCGCACGCCGATGACCAGCGCGGGCAGCAGGAGCGCCAGCCACAGGCCCTGCAGCCACACCAGCGACCGGTTGCCGTCGAGCGCGACGAGCAGGTCGTAGCCGATGAACAGCAGGATGCGCACCAGGCCCAGCGCCGCGAGGACCTGGAGCGCGACGGCGGCGGGCGTCCACTGCTCGCCGTAGACCACGTGCAGCATCGGGAAGGCGTAGCAGGCCAGCAGCGCGCACACCGGCAGCGCGGCGGCCACCAGCAGCCCGGTGCCGCGGGCCAGCGCCTGCTCCAGCCGCGGCCGGTCGTCGACCAGCCGGGCGAACCCGGCCAGCGACACCCGCCGGGCGGCCTCGGAGAACACCTGCAGCGGCAGGCTGGACTGGTTGAACGCCATCAGGTACAGCCCGAGCGCGACCGCGTCGACGTGCGCGCCGATGACGATCTTGTCCACATTGGTCACCGACAGCACCAGCAGACTGGCCGCGGCCAGCGGCAGGCCGAACCGCACCAGTTCGCGCGCCGTGGCCGGGTCCCAGCCGGGGCGCACCTTCACCGGGCACAGCGCCAGGTAGCAGACCACCGAGACGACGTTGCCCGAGACCTGGCCGATCGCGAAGCTCATCGGGCCGAAGCCGGAGAGCGCCAGCGTGATCGTCAGGGAGGTCACCACGACGAACGCGGAGGCGTCGCAGAGGAACCTGGTGCGCTGCAGGAACTCCCGGTTGAGGATCGTCGCGGGCACCACGGCGATGCCGTCGAGCACCACGGCCAGGCACAGCACGCGCAGCACGCCGACGGCGTCCGGGCTGCCCATCATCTCGCAGTACACCGGCGCGGCGAAGAAGACGACGGCGTAGAGCGCGAAGCTGCACCCCACCGCGATGGTCATGGCGGTGGGCGCGAACTCGCGCACGTCGCGCTCCCAGCGCACCAGCGCCAGCGACACGCCCAGCTCGTTGAACGCCTGCAGCAGCGTCAGGGCCACCAGGGCGACGGCGAACACGCCATAGTCGGCCGGGGTGAGGATGCGCGCCAGCGCGATGCCCGCCACCAGCGTGCCCAGGCGCAGCACGACGGTGTTGAGCAGGCTCCACACCGCGCCGCGCCCGACCTTGCCGCCGATGTCGGCCGGGCCCGTCCCCGGCGTCGGCTGTTCCCCGGCAAGCCCGCTCACGTGGCCACCTCGGTTCTGGGTTGGGCCGCCTGGTTGGCGGCGTCGGCTTGGACGGTCCGCCAGAGCGCCCCGGCCAGACCCACGAGCAGGAAGGTGAACCCGGTCGCCACGGCGAAGCCGAGCAGGTCGAAGGTCGCCGAGGAGATGCCGGGCACCGCGATGCAGGCGGCGATGGTGACCGCGAGGTCCTTGACCCTCGGGTCCTTGGTGAGCATCCGGGCGCGCAGGCAGCAGTACCAGCCCGCGCCGTAGAGGACGATCAGCACTATCAGCCCCACGACGCCGTTCTGCACGAGCGTGCCCAGGTACTGGTTGTCCAGCCAGCCGTACTTCTCCGGCAGGTACGTGCCCATGCCGCGGCCCCAGATGAGGTGCTCGGCGATCTCCGAGCCCGCCCGCACCACCGCGCGCCGCCTGCTCTCCGCGCTCGGGTCGACGTCGATGGAGGTGAACAGGCTGTAGAGGGTCCCGACCAGGCCGGGGACGACGACGCGGGTCGCGCCGAGGAAGAGCACGATCACCACCAGCGCCCGCACCCGCCGCTTCGGGGCCATCGCCGGGATGATGAACATCGCCGCGATCGCCAGCGCCAGCACCGCCGAGCGCGACAGCGACTGCAGCGACGCCAGCGCCAGGATGCCCAGGCACAGCCACCAGCGCTTGTCCGGGCCGCCGAAGTCGCGCGCCCGCATCGCGTAGTGCAGGGCGACCGGCACCGCCATCGCGCACACCACGCCGAACTCGATGGGGTGGCCCGCCGTGCCCGCGGGCCGCCGGAAGTTCGAGCGCTCCAGCACGAACGACACGTCGCCGTTGGGCTTGAGGATCGGCGGCGTCAGGTACTCGGTCAGGTCGATGGCGAAGGAGAACTGCAGGATGCCGACCAGCGCCATGAACGTCGCGCCCACCACCATCGTCTTGAGCACGCGGTCGATGCGGTCCAGGCCGCGCACGCCGTCGACGGCGCAGAGGCCGACGGAGAACACCGCCATCAGCGTGATCAGGGTGCGGTCGGCGGCGGCCAGCTCGTCGGCGGGCAGGTAGCCGTAGGTCGCCACGCCGTAGGTCGCCAGCTGGGAGAGGGCGAAGAGGAACAGCGCCGTGCGGACGGCGTTGCGGCCCTTGGCCGCGCCGACGGTGGTGACCAGCTGCGCGCACAGCCAGACCACGCCCATGACGAACCCGACCAGCATGCCCGGCGTGATCGCCATCGGCAGGCCCTTGATCACCATGCTCGCCGGGATGACCGTCATCACCAGCGCGTAGACGCAGGCCAGGGTCGCGCCGTCGGCTCGCGCCTTCGGCGGGCGGGGGGCGGTCATGGGGTTAGCCGTCGGACGGGGTCTTGGTCGGCTGCGCGGCCGGGCGCATCATCCGCGTCGGCGGCTCGCGGTAGTCGTCGGCGGGCCAGGCGCCCGCCTGGTTCGCGCCGGGCTTGGGGGACGGCGCGGGCTCGTGCTGGGGCGGGGCCTTGCGGTCGGCGGTCGGCGGGGGCTTGGGCCCCGAGGACTGCTGCCCCGAGGACTGCTGACCCGAGGACTGCTGCCCGGAGGACTGCGGACCGGTGGACTTCAGCCCGGTGGACTGCGGCGACTTGGCGGGGACGGGCTTGCCGTTGGCGGGCGGCTGCACCGGCCGGATGCGCTGGGTGCGCTCGACGGTGTGGCGCGGCGGCGCGGACGCGGCCGGGCGGACCGGCTCGACCGGCTCCGGGGTGGTCTCGTCCTCGTCGTCGTCACCGGTGCGCTTGCGCTTGCGGGTCTGGTAGCTCTCCAGGCCGAACACCGTGCCCAGGCTGGCCGCGAAGCCCAGGACCAGCGCCACGCCCGCGGCGCGCAGCTTGCTGCCGCGCAGGGGCTCGGGCTCGGTGGGGGCGACGATCTGGTTGACGCCGATGAAGGTCGTCGGGGCCGCCTCCAGCTCCTCCTGGTACTTGGTCAGCTCGGCGCGGACGCGGTCGAGCACCTGCACGGCCAGCTCGCGCGAACCCGGCTCGGACTCGCTCTCCGTGGTCACGCTGATGAACGGCCCGCCCTCGTTGCCGCCGGTGAGCTCGAAGGTGTGCTCGGGCTTGTCCGCGCCCAGCTCCTTGATCACCGCGGGGGTGTTGATCGTCTGGATGACGATGGAGGCCGAGATCGCCAGGCTGGAGTCGAAGGCCAGCAGCGGGTTCGTCTGCCCGGTCTCACGGTCCTTGACGCTGGTGGGCCCGCTCGACGGCGAGGTCAGCACCAGCAGCCCGGTCGACTGGTACAGCATCGGCGTCGTCATGTAGACCGCGCCTGCCGCACCGATGGTGATGACGAACACCGGCACCGCGACGTACCAGCGACGCAGCAGTACCAGGAGTGTCTTCCAGAAGTCCATTTCGTGCCCCAACCCACGAGCGGCGCCTGACTAACCAATCGCGGCCACCGGGGCGACCGTTACTCCATGTAGTGCAACCTGGGCGGCCGTTGGGCCGTTCGGTCGTACGAGCGGGCTTCCCGATCACCCGGGGAGCGCCGGTCGGTAGAGCCACACGCGGTAGGACGTGCCGTCGCCCACGGGGGTTGTCAGCACGAGGTCGCGGTCGCACACCACCACCGGGAACTTCGTACCCGCCCCCTGCTGCGGCTCGGTGAACTGCCGGCATCCGGGCCGCGACGGCAGCGGTGTGCCCTCGGCGGCGTCGCCGCGGGCGTAGAGGGCGACGCCGCGGGCGGCGAGGAAGTCCGGCGCGGTGCCGGTGCGCAGCGCCCGCAGGTAGTCGGCGGAGTTGACCAGGCCTTCCAGGTGCACCAGCGGCCGGTCGAGGTGGTAGCCGACGCTGCCCGCGCGGTCGCCCATCGCGATCGGCGCGCCGAGCGGGGCCAGGGCGTCGATCTGCCGGGCGACGACCGGGCCCAGCTCGATGAACGCCGAGCGCTCCACCCCGCCGCGCGCGGCCCGCGCCGCGGTCAGCCCGGCGGCGGCGACGGTCAGCACGGCCAGCACGAGGGTCGTCAGTCCGCGCAGCGGCAGCCGCTCGGTGCGGCCCGCGGCCAGCGCGGGCCCGGCGAGGGCGATCGCCAGCGGCGCGGCGGAGAAGTACCAGGGCCACAGCTGCCACGACGAGGTGAGCGCGTAGTAACCGACCGTGGCGACGCCGCCGGCGAGCACGACGCCGCCGAACTGGGCGCCCAGACCGAGCCTGCCGGGCTGGGCGCGCAGCAGGGCCGCGGTGACGACGACGAGCGCGCCGACGCCGAGCAGGGTCGGCACGCCGAAGACGACGGGGGAGATCAGGAACTGGCCGACGACGCCGGGGTTCAGCCCGCCGCCGATCGCCTTGGCCTGGCCGGACACGGGCAGCGCGGTGTCGAAGAGGGCCAGGTTGACCAGCAGGTACACCGCCAGCGCCGCGGCGGGCACGGCGGCGAGCGCGAGTCCGCGGCGCACCCACGGCAAACGCTTGCGACGCCAGCTGAGCAGGGCGAGCAGGCCGAGCAGCGCCATCGGGAAGACCGCGTCGAGCCGGGCCAGCACGGTCAGCGCCATCAGGGTGCCGGTGGTGAGGGCGGACGAGAGGCCGAACCAGGGGGCGGTGAAGCCGTCGGAGGCCAGCCAGGTGGCGGCCAGCCAGAGCAGGCCAAGCAGGAGCAGGCCCGTCTCCATGCCGGAGAAGAAGAAGGACGGGCCCGCGGTCCCGGTGACCAGCAGCGGGGTCGCCCAGGCGAGGGTGAGCACCGGGCGTGCGGTCAGCGCGCCGATACGGTCGATCTGGCGGGCCGCACCGATAAGCACTGCGAATGAGACTAAGGTCACAGCAACCAGTGCGGTGTGACTGTCTGCGAGCGAGAACACCGGAACGAGTGTCAGTAGCCACAGAGGGTGATAACCGTTCGTCGGGTCGATCCCGTTGAACGTCGAGCCGGCACCTTCGGCGATATGTCTGGCTACCCCGAAGTAGTAAAAGGCGTCGTCGTCGAAGAGTCCGACGGCCTGCTGGTACGGGGCGAGGGCGACCACGGCGACCCGGATCGCGCCGAGCACGCAGGCCAGCGCCGTCGCCGTGCGCCACCAGGGGACGCTGGCGCGCGGGGCCGGGTCGCGCAGTTCGGTGCGCGTGGCAGCGTGCATCCTCGCCGTCCTGTTCTCGGTGGTGCCCCTCGCGCGGTCTCGCGCCGATGCCGGTGAAGCCCCCCGCTCTGGGATCGCTGTTCGGGGTGAATTGTTACCCAGCGTCGTTTGGGCCAGATGGGTTACAGCGGGCGACCACAATCTGATACTCCAGGTGGAGTCACCGTGACCTCGTTGTGATCTAAGTGGAGCTGTGCATAGAGTGCCGACGGCTCGGCCACGGCCGGGCCCGCAGGATGGCAAGCAGTCCTGCCTCGGGGGCGAACGACTGCCAACCGGAAGGAACCCATGTCCGCGGAATTATCCGCCAGCAGGTCGGCTCGCGCCTTGGCCGCCATTGCCGCGCTCGCGGCGCTTGCGGCGTGCAAGCCACTCGCCGGAAAGCCCGCGCCCGATCTGCCCGTCCCGCCCGACCCGGTGGTGACGACCAGCACTCCCACGAGCACTCCCACGCCGACAACGGCGCCGACCAGCATCCTCCCGCCGACCTCGGTCACGGCCCCGACCTCGGCGACCGGCACGGTCACCCCACGACCGCCCGCCACCAAGCCCACCTCCACCCCCGGCGAGCCCGGCACCGGCACGGTCCCCGCGCCCGGTTCGGTCGGCTTCCGCGGTGACAAGGGCTCGCTGAAGGTCATCGACGGCCCCGGCTCGGCCCCGCCCGGCACCCAGTGGAACTCCGGCGCCCTGCGCTTCGGCGGCGGCGACGTCACCCTCGACGGCGTGTACGTCAAGGGCGGCGTGGAGTACAGCGGCCGCGGCACGCTGACCATCCGCAACTCCGTCATCGAGGGCAACCGCAACAGCTGGTCCCCGCTGATGGCCAACAGCGGCCACGTCGACGTGCGCGACAGCACCATCACCTACAAGGACACCCAGATCCCCGGCGACAAGTGGGGCAACGGCGTCGTCCACGGCGACGCCAGGATGACCCTCATCCGCAACGACATCTCGGGCGCCCCCGACGGCATCCAGAACGGCAGCGGAGAGAGCGTCATCGAGCAGAACCACATCCACGACTTGCGCGTGTTCGGCACCTACCCGAACAACACCCACAACGACGGCATCCAGTCCTACGGCGGCCCGAACCTCAAGATCCGCTACAACCGCATCGACATCAGCATCGGCGGCAAGGCCTACGACGGCACCCACCAGAACGCCGCCGTCTTCATCATGCCGAGCAGCGGCCACGCGGCGGCCAACCTGGAGATCGTCGGCAACTACCTCTCCGGCGGCGGCTACATCCTGCGCATGGGCATCCCGATGAGCAACGCGATCGTCACCGGCAACAAGTTCGGCCCCACCACCGGCGGCTGGGGCGAAGTCCTGGTCGACGGCCCCGGCATCACCCAGTGGTCGGGCAACACCGACGCCGAGGGCAAGCCTGTCCGGCAGCCCTAGGCGAAGCACGAGGCCCCGGGGGAGGACTTTCCTCCCTTGGGGCACCGTGTCTTGTCGGCGTGTCTCCTCGGACCGAAGCGATCAGTCCGCTGTGTCCCCGGAGTCTCCGGCGTCCACCCACACGAGGTGGACATCGTCCTGACCGCCCAGAACCCGCACAGCGACTTCGGCGGACCGGAACTCGCCGCGCATCCCCCGGCCACTGTCGTCCGGATAGCCGACCACCGCCACCGAGTCATCGGCGAGCCCCACCTGAGGCCCCCACCCGATCACGCTCACATCCCCCGGCCGCCCTCTGTCGTCCCGCACGACCTCGCACAACGCGAACCGCCCCGGCGAGTCCGCGCGTGTACCGCCGGGTCAGCAGGGGCGGGGTGATCGCCGGCGGGTCGAACACCTCGATCCGAGTGGCGATCGCCGCCGAGCCCGACCGCCGGGCGGCCCGGGAACTCACGCGTGCCCGCATACCGTGTGGGGGCGCGGCTCGAAGCTGAGCCGCACGGAACGCGGGCTGCGGACGGTGTCGATCGAGGACGTGGCCACCCTGCTCACCGCGTGGCGGCCACCCGTGGCCGAGCGGGAGCGGGTGCTGGGCGAACTCTCCGCCGGCTCGACACCCGGGTGGTGGGATCGCCCCATTCCCGGTGTTCCGCCGGCTGTGTACGCCGAGCTGACCGCAGGAGCCACCTCCATGCACGAGGCGGACCAGTACACGCAGGTCCGCACCCGACTGGACGGCATTGCCCTTCCGAGGGCCGGAGGTCACCCGTGTCCAGAAACTCCACCAACCCCCGGCGGCGTCCTCGTCGCGGCCACTGACGATGTGCGCTTCGACGCCCGCACCGCCCAGCCACGCGCCATGTGTCCTCTTGCCTTCGGGTTTGGGCGTCGGGACCTGCGGCGGCAAGCCCGCTCGAATGGTGTCGGCTTGTTCGCGGGGAGCTTCGTTCTGGCTGAGGCTGTCGGACGACCCGCTGTCGTTGAGGCGACCCCGGTGAGGGGTGACGCCGCTCCGCCCGCGACTTCGGCGAGGTATTGATCAATGAGTGCTCGCGCTGCGGTGAGGTTGTCGTGGAGCTGCCTGAGTTGCTGCTCGGTTTGGCCGAGCAGACCAAGCGCCTGCTCGCTTCTGGGCGACGGCTCCGGCGTCAGGCCCGAGGCGAGGGCGATGACCCCGCTCTGACCAGCTCACGCGGTTGCCCGGACCCGTCGGCGGCCGACTCGTAGATGGTGGGAACCCCGCCGCTGGGCACCTTGGCGTAGGCCAGCGTCTCCGAATCCAGCCAGGCCGCCTGGTCGTCCACCCCGTCGGACCCCGGAACCTCCGTCTCCACCCCGGAAGCCAGGTCCAGCACGAACAGCCGCCACCCGCCCAGCCGCCCGGCCCGCTTCTTGTACGCCACCCGGGTCTCATCCGGCGACAGCGACGGGCACTCCGCGTCCTCCCGCACCGTGGTCAGCGTCTGCGCGCTGAGATCCCCCTCGACCAGCCACGTCTGCTCCCCGGACGCCAGCGTCGCGTAGAAGCTGTTGTCGTCCCCGGCGACGGTGACCCCCCAGAAGTTCTCGTTGACCCGCTTGTCCGGCTTCCCCTCGATGACCACGGTCGGGAACTCCTCAAGCGACTCCACCAGCTTCCCCGAAGCCAGGTCCAGCACGCCCGTCCGGGTCGAGAACCCCCCGGGCGCCAGGTACGAGTCCCCCGTCACGAACACCGTCCACGACACGATCCGCCCCGACGCCGACACCCGCGCCCGGCTCGGCGTCCCCGGCAGCGGCACCGTTCGCACCAGTTCGGACCCGGTGAACACCGCCGCCTCGTAGGCCCCCGGCACGCTCATCCGCAGGCACACGGTCGTCCCCGCGGCCGTGTACACCCGCAGGCAGGCCAGATCCGACGCCGTCCGGGCCCCGGCCGGGTCCAGTTCGGACACCAGGTTGCGCCCGCCGCCGTTGTCCACGAACCGCAGGCCCGTCTCCACCGCCGCCCCCGGGGCCGCCGCCGACGCCCGCTCGGAGCGCACCGTGCTCACCACGTACAGCGCGGCCGCCGCCACCACGATGACCATCGACGCGATCCCGACGGCGATGCGGTGCCGTCCCAGCCAGTCGAGCACTCAGCCCACCTCCGGGCGGATGACCAGAGCCACGGCCACCAGCACCGCGACGAGCGCCGCGGTGGCGATCAGGACCGCCGTGCCGAACGGCAGGGCGGTGAGCAGCAGGCCGAAGCCCACCGACGAGGCGAAGCGGGCCAGGGCTTGGCCGGTCTGCACGATCGACAGGCCGCTGGCGCGCAGGTGTTCGGGCACCAGGGTGGCGCCGTGGGCCATCAGGACGCCGTCGGTGGCCGCGTAGAACACCCCGTGCAGGGCCACGGTGGCGATGACCAGGGCGAGGCCGCCGAAGGGGCCCAGCAGCAGGGCGTACACCGCGAGCAGGGCGACGTGCCCGGCGAAGAAGATCCGCCAGCGGCCGACGCGGTCGGCGAGCCTGCCCAGGGGGGTGGCCAGGGCGAGGAAGGTCAGGGCGGTGCCGACGGGCATCAGGGCCAGCCAGGTCGGGCTGACGCCGGAGACCTGCTGGAGCACCACGAAGACGAAGGCGTCGGAGATGGTGGCCAGGCCCAGCAGGCCTGCGGCGATGGCCGTGCGGCGCAGGCCGCGGTTGTTCAGCAGGCCGAGGGCGTCGCGGACCTTCACCGCGACGCGCTGTTCGGCGGGCTTGGCCTGCTCGCGGACGAAGAAGGCCAGCACGATGAGGCCGAGCAGGGCGAAGCAGAAGCTGATCATGAAGATCGGGCCGGGGCTGGTGGTCACCCAGGTCAGCAGGGCGAAGGTCACCAGAGGGCCGATCAGCGCGCCGATGGTGTCCATCGTGCGGTGCACGCCGAAGGCGGAGCCGAGCTGGTCGGCGGGCGTGGACAGCGAGATCAGCGCGTCGCGGGGGGCGGTGCGCAGGCCCTTGCCCGCGCGGTCGGCGGCGAGCACGCCGCCCAGGCCGCCCGCCGAGGCCCCGACCAGCGGGAACGCGAGCTTGGTCACCGCGGAGAGGCCGTAACCGGCGGTAGCGACCGCCTTGGGTCGGCCGATCCGGTCGGACACGTGCCCGCCGACCAGGCGCAGCACCGCCGTCGCCCCGGTGTAGATGCCGTCCAGCAGACCGAGCTGCAGGTAGGACATCTGCAGATTGAAGATCACGTAGACGGGCAGGAAGGCGGTCACCATCTCCGAGGAGATGTCTGTGAGGAGGCTCACTGTCCCGAGCAGGACGACAGTCGTCGGAACCTTGCTGCGGGCAGATGGCGGAACACCACCAGGCACCCTGGCCGAAGCCACGTACACCCCGAACACCTCCACCCCGACGGACCCCTCGTCCTGCACATCGCGTCACGACCACGGTGTGTAACAACAACCGGCCCGAGGCCGACCCAGAAGTGTCAGCCCCTGCTGTTTACGGAGATGAGGTCGAGGGCGTGAGCCGCACGCGGGCGCCGCACGTGCTGATCATCGTGCAGAATCTTCCGGTCCCGCTGGACCGACGGGTGTGGTTGGAGTGCCGCGCGCTCACGGCGGCGGGCTACGAGGTGTCGGTGATCTGCCCCAAGGGCCCCGGCGACCCGGCCTACGCCCTCCACGAGGGCGTGCACCTCTACAAGTACGAGCCGCCCAAGCAGGCCGACGGCGCGCTCGGCTACGCCTGGGAGTTCCTCTACTGCTGGCTGCGCACGGCGGCGCTGTCGCTCAAGGTCCGCCGCCGCGCCCGCTTCGACGTGATCCAGGCGTGCAACCCGCCGGACACCTACTGGGCGCTGGCGCTGCCGTGGAAGGCCGCCGGGGTCCGGTTCGTCTTCGACCACCACGACCTCAACCCCGAGGTCTTCCGCTCCCGCTTCGGCGAGCCGAAGGGCGTGGCGGGCAAGGTGCAGCTCACCATCCTCAAGTGGCTGGAGCGGCGCACCTTCCGCACCGCCGACCGGGTCATCTCGACCAACACGTCCTATCAGGACATCGCGGTGACCAGGGGCGGGGTCAAGCGCGAGCACACCACCGTCGTGCGCTCGGGCCCGGACACCTCGGTGATGCGCCCGGCCTACGTCAGCGACCCGCCGCTGCGCGGGGGCAAGCACCTGGTCGCCTACCTGGGCATCATGGGCCCGCAGGACGGCGTCGACGGCGTGCTGGAGGTCGCCGACCGGATCGTGCACTTCCACGGCCGCACCGACGTGCGGTTCGCGCTGCTGGGCTTCGGCGACTGCCTGGAGGACCTCAAGCGCCAGTCCCGCGACCTGGGCCTGGACGACTACGTGGAGTTCACCGGCCGGGTCGGCCCCGACCAGATCTCGCGCTACCTCTCCTCGGCCAGCGTCGGGCTCTCCCCGGACCCGCTGAGCCCGCTCAACGACGTCTCCACCATGAACAAGACCATGGAGTACATGGCCTACGCCCTGCCCGTGGTCGCCTACCGGCTGCGCGAGACCGAGGTCTCGGCGGGCAACTGCGCCGTCTACGTCGAGCCCGGCGACACCGAGGGCCTGGCCGACGCCGTGCTGCACCTCATCGACGACCCCGCCCGCCGCGCCGAGCTGGGCGCGGGGGGTCGACGCCGCGCCGAGCGCGTGCTGGACTGGCGCCCGCAGGCCCAGGCGTACGTCGGGGTCTACGACGAGCTGCTGGGCTTCGCCTCGGCCGGTCCCTTCCCGGACGGGTGGCCGCGGGCCGAGCGGCGCGGCGGCGCGGGCGCCGCGCCGAAGGACCGCTGGGGCAACCAGCTGGTCGACCTGCGCGACCAGGACGCGCTGCGGGCCTTCGCCGCGCAGCGGGTCGCCGAGCGACTGCGAGAGGGGTAGGCGGTGTTCGTACGACGGATCGCCGTTGTCGGGACCGGGTACGTGGGGCTGACGACCGGGGCGTGCCTGGCCTCGCTGGGGCACGACGTGGTGTGCGCCGACGTCGACGCGGACAAGCTGGCGCGGATGGCGGCCGGGCAGGTCGACATCCTGGAGCCGGGCCTGGCCGAGCTGGTCGCCGAGGGCATCGCCGCCGGGCGGCTGAGCTTCGTGCTCGGCGCCGCGGGCGCGGTGGCGCACTTCGACGGCGGCCCTGAGGTGCTGTTCCTCTGCGTGCCGACGCCGATGGGCGTGGGCGGCGTCGCCGACCTGAGCATCGTGGAGTCGGTGGTCGAGGAGGTCCGCGAGCTGCTGCCGGAAGGCTGCGTGATCGTCAACAAGTCGACGGTCCCGGTCGGCACCGCCGAGCGCACCGAGGAGCTGCTGGGCCGCGAGGACGTCGCCGTGGTCTCCAACCCGGAGTTCCTGCGCGAGGGCAGCGCGGTCTACGACTTCCTCAACCCCGACCGGATCGTGGTCGGCGGGTCCAAGCAGGATGCCGCCGAGCGCGTCGCGGCCCTGTACGCGCGCCTGGGCGCCCCGACCGTGCTGACCGACGCCCCGTCGGCAGAGCTGGTCAAGTACGCGGCCAACTGCTTCCTGGCGATGAAGCTGTCCTACGTCAACGCCGTCGCCGAGCTGTGCGACCGCCTCGGGGCCAACATCACCGACGTCACCGAGGGCATGGGCTACGACAAGCGCATCGGCCAGGCGTTCCTCATGCCCGGACCGGGGTGGGGCGGCTCCTGCCTGCCCAAGGACACCTCGGCGCTGCTGCAACTGGCCGACGCCGCCGACTTCGAGTTCCGCCTGCTGCGCGCCACGATCGACACCAACACCCGCCAGCGCCAGCGCATGGTGGAGAAGGTGCGCGTCGCGGTCACCGGCAAGCGCACGGGCTCGCTGTCGCACAAGCGGATCGCCCTGTTCGGCCTGACCTTCAAGGCGGGCACCGACGACCTGCGCGACTCCCCGGCGCTGGCCGTGGCCGCGCTGCTGCGCCAGGCGGGCGCCGACCTGGTGGGCTACGACCCGTCGCTGTCCTCGGCGGCGACGCACCCCGACCTGTCCACCCTCACCGTCGCCGACGACCCGTACCTGGCGGCCAAGGACGCCGAGGCGGTCGTGGTCCTCACCGAGTGGCCGGAGTTCCGCTCCCTGGACTGGCAGCGCCTGGCCGAGACCGTCGCCCGGCCGATCGTCGTCGACACCCGCAACCTGCTCGACCCGGCCGTCGCCCGGCGCGCGGGCTTCGAGTGGATCGGGCTCGGCAAGCCACTGGCCGAGCCTGCCGCCAGTTCCTGATCAGGTCCGATCGGGGGAGAAGTCGACCCAGGCGAGCGCCTGGTCGTCGTGGCGCTTGCCGCGCGGCCAGCGCTCGCCGTCGGGGTCGGACTCCTCGGCGGCGCGGACGACGTCCAGCACCGCGAACGGGCCCGCCGTGCCCGCGATGTCCAATGCGGACGGCCAGGTCAGCACCCCGTACTCGTCCACGCCGCAGGAGACGCCGTCGCTGGCCATCAGCAGGTCGGTGACCTCGGCGCGGGGCCAGTCGCGCACGACGGCGCGGCGGGCGGCGGCGGGCAGCGCCTCGGCGACCCAGAAGCCGTCCTCGCTGTTGCGCAGCGCCGCCACCCGCTCGGCCGGGATGGGCCGCAGGTCGCGCAGCCGGGTGTCGGCGACGACGGTGTGCTCCCCGTTCGGGTGGAAGACGACCACCGGGCTGTCGGCGAGCACCAGGACTTCCACTGTGGACTCGTCCCAGCGGGCGATGGCCACCGTGCTCGACGGGCTCGCCCCCGGGGTGTGGCCGTGGTGGCGGGCCACCGCGCGGATCGCCCCGGACAGGTGCTCGACCAGCGACACCTCGGGCGCGGCGGTCAGCCTTCCCGCCAGCTGCGCGGCCAGCGCGATCGCGTAGGGCCCCGCGGGCCAGTCCGCCGACGTGGCGCCGTCGAGCAGGATCACCGCCGAGGGCAGGACCACCACCACGTCCTCGCTCGGGCGCGTCCGTCCCGCCGCGTCCACCCCGGCCTGTTCGGCCACCCCGACCTCCGGCATGGGCCGATCATCCCGACCGTCAACCAGAGTTGACAAACGGGGGTTCGTCAACCACAGTTGACGCCATGACCGAAGCGACCCGATTGGCGGGCGCGGCGGGGGACAAGGACCCGATGACCGGGCTCCGGGCCGTCGCCGCCCTGCGCAAGCTGCTGGAACGCCTGGAGGCCGTGCAGGTGCGCAGCGCCCGCGCGCACGGCTGGTCCTGGCAGGAGATCGCGGCCGAGCTGGGGGTCAGCAAGCAGGCCGTGCACAAGAAGTACGGGAGGCAGTGATGTTCGAGCGGTTCACCGATTCCGCCCGCGGCGTCGTGCGCGGGGCCGTGGGCAAGGGGGAGGAGGTCGGGGTGATCGCGCCCGAGCACCTGCTGCTGGCGCTGCTGGAGTGCCCGGGTGCGGGCACGGCCGTGCTGGCCGACCTCGACGTCGACCGCGACGCCGTCGCCGAGGCGGTGCGCGAGCGCCACCGCAGGGGCGGGCTGGGCCGCGCCGACGCCGACGCCCTCGCCGCCCTCGGCATCGACATCGACGCCGTGGTGGCCGCCGTCGAGCGCGAGCACGGACCCGGCGCGATGGCGCCGTCCGGGGGCAGGCGGCGATTTCACACCCCGTTCACGGCCGAGGCGAAGCGCGTGCTGGAGCGGTCCCTGCGCGAAGCGCTGGACCTGCGCGACAGGCACATCGGCGACGAGCACATCCTGCTCGCCCTGCTCGTCCTCGGAGCCGAGGCCGAGGTCGGGGTGAGCTACACCGACGTGCGCGCCCGGCTCACGGAGTCACGGCGAGGAACAGGAAGGAGCTGAACACCATCAGGTGCACCGCGCCCTGCAGGACGGTGGCGCGGCCGGAGACCAGGGTGAGCGTGCCGACCGCGCCGGTGAGGGCGAGCAGCACCATCTCCTTGCCGCCGAGGCCCAGCACCAGCGGACCGCCGATCCAGATCGAGGCGACCGCGATGGCCGGGATGGTCAGGCCGATGGTGGCCAGCGCGGAGCCCAGGGCCAGGTTGAGGCTGACCTGGAGGCGGTCGCGCAGGGCCGCGCGGACGGCGGCGACGGTCTCCGGGGCCAGGACGAGCAGGGCGATGAGCACGCCGACCAGCGACAGCGGGGCGCCCGCGGCCTCGACGGCGCGTTCCAGGGTCGGGGAGACGGTCTTGGCCAGGCCCACGACGGCGACGAGGCAGACCAGCAGCAGCCCCAGGCTGATCAGCGCGGTGCGGGTGGCCGGGGCGTCGGCGTGGTCGTCGGGCGTGCGGTCCACTTTGGGCAGGAAGTAGTCGCGGTGCCGGACGGTCTGCACGAACACGAAGATGCCGTACATGACCAGCGAGGCGACGCCCGCGAACGCGAGCTGCGCGCCGGAGAAGGTGGCGCCGGGGCTGCTGGTGGTGAAGGTGGGCAGCACGAGGCTGAAGGTCACCAGGGCGAGCACGACGGCGAAAGCGCTGCCGGAGGCGTGGGCGCGGAAGTCCTGCACCCGGTGGCGCAGCGCGCCGACGAGCAGCGCGATGCCGACGATGCCGTTGCAGGTGATCATGATGGCGGCGAAGACGGTGTCGCGGGCCAGGGTGGCGGCCTTCTCGCCGCCGGAGGTCATCAGGGTCACGATCAGCGCGACCTCGATGACGGTGACCGCGACGGCGAGGATGAGCGTGCCGAAGGGCTCGCCGACGCGGTGCGCCACGACCTCGGCGTGGTGCACCGCGGCGACCACCGCGCCGCCCAGCGCCAGGCACACCAGCGGCAGCAGGAACGGTCCGAGGTCGGTCTTGCCCCACCCGAAGGCCAGGACCAGCACGGCCAACGGCGGAACGGCGAGGGCCCAGCGGGGCAAGGCGATGGCGTTCACGCCTCCGACCTTAATCGTCCCCGGCCGCGCGGGCGCGCGGCTGCCAGGCCACGACGGGCAGGAAGGCCTGCGCCAGCGGCCCGATGAGCAGCGCGTATGCCGCGGTGCCGACGCCGACGGTGCCGCCGAGCAGCCAGCCGGTGACGAGCACCACGATCTCGATGCCGGTGCGGACCACCCTGATCGAGTGCCGCGAGCGCGCCGCCAGCCCGGTCATCAGCCCGTCGCGCGGGCCGGGGCCGAGCCGAACGCCGATGTAGACGGCCGTGGCGAGTCCATTGAGGAGGATGCCGGCGGTGAGCAGCGCGGCGCGCACGGCCAGGTGCTCCGGCGTCGGCAGCAGGTACAGGCTGAGGTCGACGGCCACGGCGACGACGGCGACGTTGGCGACCGTGCCCACCCCGGGCCGCTGCCGCAGTGGCACCCAGCACAGCAGGACCAGCACGCTCACCAGCGCGGTCACCGTGCCGTAGCTGAGGCCGGTGCGCAGGTGCAGCGCCTCGTGCAGCACGTCCCACGGGGCCAGGCCGAGCGCCGCCTCGATCTGCATGCCGATGCTCGCGCCGTAGAGCGCCAGGCCGCCGATGAGCTGGGTCATGCGGCGGACGGGCGCGATGCGCAGGGGCTGTGGACTGAGGTTGAGCGCGGCCATGGACCCATCATCACCCACGATTGGCCTTGGTTCCGATAGCCAATCCACGTAAATTGGCCTGGTGAGCGCGCCGACCGGCCGGATCGCGGCCCCCCGACTCGTCCGCCTGCTGGGCGCCTGGCACGCCGCGGGCAGACCGGCGTCGAGCGCGCTGGTCAGCGCGCTGCGGCTGCTCGTGCTCGACGGCAGGCTGCCGCCGGGCACCGCGCTGCCCGCCGAGCGCGAGCTGGCCGCCGCCCTCGGGGTCAGCCGCACCCTGGTCGCCACCGCCTGGGAGGCGCTGCGCGCCGAGGGCCTGCTGCGCTCCCGGCGCGGCGCGGGCACCTGGACCGCGCTGCCCGGCCGCCCCCGCCCGCAGGACCCGCCGCAGGACCAGCCGCTGGACCTCGCCCGCGCCGCGCCCGCCGCGCTGCCCGCCGTGGCGCACGCCGTCGACGCCGTGCGCGGCGACCTGGCCGCCGAGCTGGCCGGGCACGGCTACCACGAGTACGGCCTCGACCTGCTGCGCGAGCGGCTCGCCGCCCGCTACACCGCGCGCGGGCTGCCCACCACCGCCGACGAGGTCCTGGTGACCAACGGCGCCCACCACGCCCTGGCCCTGGTGCTGCGCGCGTTCACCGGCCCCGGCGACCGCGTGCTGGTCGACCAGCCGACCTACCCCAACGCCATCGATGCCATCGCCGCCGCGCACGCGATCCCGGTGCCGGTGCCGCTGCTGGAGGACGGCTGGGACCTCGACGGTGTGGCCGCCGCGCTGCGCCAGTCCGGCCCGCGCCTGGCCTACCTCGTGGTCGACTTCCACAACCCGACCGGCCTGCTGCTCGACGCCGGTGGCCGGGCGGACCTCACCGCGCTGGCCGCCCGCGCCCGGGTGCCGCTGGTGGTGGACGAGACGCTGGCCGAGCTGGACCTGCGCGCCGCGCCGCCGCGGCTCGCCCCGGTGCGCGGGCCGGGCACGGTGATCACCATCGGGTCGGCGGGCAAGTCGCACTGGGGCGGGCTGCGCATCGGCTGGGTGCGCGCCGACGCCGAGGTCGTGCGCAGGCTCGCCGCCGCCCGGCACGCCTTCGACCTCGGCTCGCCGGTCGTCGAGCAGCTGGTCATCGCCCACCTCTACGCCGACCCGGAGCCCGCCATCGCCGAGCGCCGCGCCGAGCTGGCCGAGCGCAGGGACCTGCTGGTCGGCGAACTGCGCGCGCACTGCCCGGACTGGGGCTTCCGGGTGCCCGACGGGGGGCTGGGGCTGTGGTGCGAGCTGCCGGGCCCGTTCAGCTCCCGGCTGGCGGCGGCGGCGCGCACGGTCGGGGTGCGGCTGGCCCCCGGCGCGCGGTTCAGCGTGCACGGCGGACTGGAGCGCTGGCTGCGGGTGCCCTTCACGCTGCCCGAACCCGCACTGGCCGAGGCGGTGCGCAGGCTCTCGCGGGTGGCGTCGGTGGTCGGCGGGTCGCCCGGTTCCGACGGGGAGGGGCTGGTCCCGGTCGCCTGAGAGACGGGAATCCGGGCTGGTCCGGACGGTGCGCTGGATGGCGCGGTCTACGCCATCCAGCGCACCCGGTCCTCGCCCTGCCCGCCGAGGTCATCCCTCCGGCGCGGCCCCACGTCGCGCCGGCGGGCGGCGGGCGGTGCGAGGCTGCCTCGGCGCCGCGGGGGCATCGCGGGCCGGGGCGGCTGCCGCCCCGCCCGGCGGGCAGAGGCGGCGAGCCTGGTTGGTGGCCCCGATGCCGTGGGGGCATCACGGCATCGGGGCGGAGTCCCCGCGTCCCGCCTTGGCGCGGCCGGGCGGTGCGGGATGTCGATGGCGGTGGGGTCGCGGGGCGGTCCTCGGCGGAATCCCCGGGGGCGGCGCGAGAGCGCCGGGTGGCCCTGGCTCAGGGCACACGTGTCCTAATCGGACGAGTCGTCAGTCGGGGCGCGAGGCCGGCGTGCCCGCGGCGTCGACGGCGGCGCCGTGCACCTGGGGGAACGCGATGGGCCACCCGCCGGAGGGCGGGCCGTGGTGGGCGCGGGTGGCGAGCACGCCGAGCGCGCCGCGGGCGTGGCCGCCGCCGTCGTGCGCCGACCCGGCCGCGGAGCCGGAGCCGGGCGCGCTCGGCGCGGGCGCCGGGGCGGGCTGCTGGTCGATCGGCCGCTCGGCGGGCTCGGTGCGGTGCTCGGAGTCCGCGGGCTTCGCGGGGCGGACGGACCGGGGAGCCTCGGCGGTGCGGTCGGTGGCGACGGGGGCGGAGGTGTCCGGGGCGCTGCCGACGGCGCTGGTAGCGGCGGGAGCGGGGGCGGGTGGGGCGCGGGGCGCGACGGGCTCGGCGTCCTCGGTGGCCGGTGCGGGCTCGGCGGGCGGCGTGGTGTTCGCCGTGGAGCCGCTCCGGCTCGGGCCCGTCCACTCGGGGTCGGTGATCTCGCCCGGTCCGTAGTCGACACCGCCGTGGGTGGTGGTGTTCTCCCGCTCGGCGGCGCCGCGCTCGGAGTCCGCCGAGCCCTCCGCGGCGCTGGTCTCCTCGGGCTGCCGGACGGGTGCGGGGATGGCGGGGGAGTCCACGGTCGAGGACTCCCCGGCGGGGGATGTCGCAGCCGGGGACGTGGTAGCCGGGGACGTGGTAGCCGGGGACGTGGCAGCCGGGGGCGTCGCAGCGGGGGATTCGGCCGGGGCGCTGAGGGGTCGCGCCGTGGTGGCCGGGAGCCCGCCGCTGAGGGCGGCGTCGACCAGGGTGCTGATGTCCTCGCCCGAGTCGGCCTGCGCGATGACCCGCTCGGCGAGGGCGCTGACGTCCTCGCCGCCGGTGTCGGCCTGCGCCGCCGCGGTGCCTGCGAACCAGGCGCCGAGCGCCAGTCCGCCGATGACCACGACCCTGCGCAGCCACAGGGGGGAAGGTCGGCCGCGTGTGGTGTCCACCGGCCTCACCCCATTCCGTCCCGCCGGTCGCGCCGCGACCCCGCCACTATCCAGCACGAGGCCGGCTCACCGCACCCCAACCGGGCGGGTTCCACCCGGAAAGACGGATGCGGCGGCCCACTCCCCGGGAAATGCGGTCACAGACGGTGGAGTTCACCTGTTCGGGTGACAGATCTCAGCGGAGTTCGCGCAGCCGAGCCAACGCTTCGTCAATGACGTCGTCCTTCTTGCAGAAGGCAAATCGCACGAGGTGGCGCCACCGGTCGGGGTTGTCGGTGAAGACCTGCACCGGAACGCCCGCCACACCGGCCTTCTCCGGCAGCTCCCGGCACAGCTGCAGGCCGTCGGTGAAGCCCAGCGGCCGCACGTCCGCGCAGACGAAGTAGGTGCCTTCGGTGCGCCGCACCGCGAAGCCCGCGTCGGCCAGGCCCGCCGAGAGCCGCAGGCGCTTGTCCGAAAGGGAGCTTCGGAGCGCTCCCACCCAGGCGTCCTCATGGGACAGCGCGTGCGCGACGGCGGGCTGGAAGGGCGCGCCGCCGACGAAGGTCATGAACTGCTTCGCCGCGCGCACCGCGGCCACCAGCGGCGCGGGCCCGCACGCCCAGCCGATCTTCCAGCCGGTGCAGTTGTAGCTCTTGCCCGCGCTGGAGATGGTCAGCGTCCGCTCGGCCATGCCGGGGAAGGCGCCCAGCGGCAGGTGCTCAAGGCCGTCGAAGACCAGGTCCTCGTAGACCTCGTCGCAGATGGCGATGAGGTCGTGCTCGGCGCAGACGGCGGCGATGCCCGCCAGCTCCTCGCGGGTGAAGACGGTGCCCGTCGGGTTGTGCGGGGAGTTGACCAGCACGGCCTTGGTCCTCGGGGTCACCGCGGCGCGCAGGGCGTCGACGTCGACGCCGAAGCGGCCCGACTCCTGCTCGGCCAGCGACACCACCACCCGCCTCGCCCCGGCCATCGCCACCGAGGCGGCGTAGGAGTCGTAGTAGGGCTCGAAGACGATCACCTCGTCGCCCGCCTGGACCAGCGCGAGCAGCGACGCCGCGATGGCCTCGGTGGCCCCGACCGTCACCAGCACCTCGGTGTCGGGGTCGAACCGCTGGCCGAAGCCAGCCCGCCGGGCGGCGATGGCCGCGCGCAGCTCGGGCATCCCGGGGCCCGGCGGGTACTGGTTGACGCCGTCGGCGATGGCCTGGCGGGCCCGCTCCAGCATCGCGGCGGGTCCGTCGGTGTCCGGAAAGCCCTGGCCGAGGTTCACCGCGCCGGCCTTGACGGCGAGTGCGGTCATCTCGGCGAAGATGGTCGAGGTGAACGGCCGCAGTCGCGGCACCAGCGGGGTCTCCGACATGGGGCCACCTTCTCACGCAGAATGGAGCCGTGGACCACCCGACCGTGCCCGTGACCGCCCTCAAGGACGCGCCCGCCGAGCAGGAGAAGGCTCGCGCGCTGCGCCGCATGAAAGGCGTCGCGCTGGCCTTCCTCGGCGCCGCCGCGCTGATCTTCGTCGCCACCACCCTGTGGCAGTCGGCGGGTGCGCCCGGCTGGGTGGGCTACGTCAAGGCCGCGGCCGAGGCCGGCATGGTCGGCGCGCTCGCCGACTGGTTCGCCGTGACGGCGCTCTTCCGCAGGCCGCTGGGCCTGCCGATCCCGCACACCGCGATCATCCCGACGAAGAAGGACCAGCTCGGGCAGAGCCTGGGGGAGTTCGTCGGGGCGAACTTCCTGTCCGAGGAGGTCGTGCGCGAGCGGCTGCGCAAGGTCGGGGTGTCGGTGAAGCTGGGCGGGTGGCTGGCCAAGCGGGAGAACGCCGAGCGGGTCACCGCCGAGCTGTCCACCGCGGCGGGCGCGCTGGTCACCGTGCTGCGCGACGACGAGGTGCAGGCCGTGGTCGAGCAGGCCGTGGTCAAGCGGGTGATGGACGCGCCGTGGGGTCCGCCGCTGGGCAAGGTGCTGGAGCGCGTCTTCGCCGACGGCTCCCACCACCGGCTGGTCGACCTGCTCTGCGACCAGGCCCACGACTGGGTGCGCGACAACCACGACCAGATCCTCGGCGTGGTGTCGGGGCGGGCCCCGACCTGGTCGCCGAAGTTCGTCGACTCGATGGTCGCCGACAAGGTCTACAACGAGCTGCTCTCGGTCACCGCGAACGTCAAGGACGACCTCAACCACCCGATGCGGATGGCCCTGGACCGCTTCCTCGGTGAGTTCGCCCACGACCTGCAGCACGACGACAAGGTGATGGGCAAGGCCGAGTCGCTCAAGCAGCAGGTCCTGGCCCACCCCGAGGTGCAGACCGTCATCGGCTCGATCTGGGCCACCGCCAAGCGCCTGCTGCTGGAGGCCGCCGACGACCCGCACAGCGAGCTGCGGACCAGGGTCCTGGCCGGGCTGATGTCGCTGGGCGAGCGCCTGGCGGGCGACGAGGCGCTGCGCGCCAAGGCCGACGGCTGGGTGGAGGGCGCGGCGGCCTACGTCGTGCTCAACTACCGCGACGAGATCACCACGCTGATCACCGACACGGTCCGGCGCTGGGACGGCGAGGAGACCGCGCGCAAGGTCGAGCTGCAGGTCGGCCGGGACCTGCAGTTCATCCGGATCAACGGCACCGTGGTCGGCGCGCTGGCCGGTCTGGTGATCTACAGCGTCGCCCAGCTGATCGGCTAGGCCGGGCCGAGGGCCTTCGCGCGTTCCCGCCAGGCCCGCGCCTTCTCCCGGTTGCCGCACACGCGCATGGAGCACCACATCCGGCTGCGGTTGCGGGAGCGGTCGAAGAACACCCACTGGCAGTCGTCCGCCGGGCAGATCTTGAACCGTTCCCACTCGTCGAGCACCGCGAGCCTGCTCGCCGCGGCGAGCACCGCCCCGGTGACATCGGCGGCGGCCATCCTGGGTATGCCCCGAACCAGCTCGACCCGCACGTCGACCGGCGGCGGCGGGGGCGCGGGCGGCCCGCCGACCGCCGCGCGCAACCCGGCCCGCACGGCCCGCACCAGGGGCAGCGGCCCGCTGCTCAGCGCCCGGTCGGCCAGCCAGCCGGACCAGGCGAGCGGGTCGTGCAGGACGTCGGCGCCGCGGTCGAGGTCGAGCGTGTTGAGGAAATCGAGAACCAGCTCCACGTCGTGGTCGGTGGTCACGACACCACTGTAGGCCCGATACCGGTTGCCGCGACGGATGATAACTCCCATAATCCAGTTGAGTGGTTACGAACGGAGGATGAGATGCCCGGACCGACCGCCCTGCGGTTGACCACCGTGCTCGACTGCCCCGATCCGGTCGCGCTCGCCGACTTCTACCGGCGCGTGATGGACCTGCCCGTGGAGGCCCGCGAGGAGAACGGCGGGGAGTGGGTGACCATGGAGACCCCGATCGGCCGCGTCGCCTTCCAGCGGGTCGCCGACTACGTCGCCCCGACCTGGCCGCAGGGCCCGCACCCGCAGATGCAGCACCTGGACTTCCAGGTCGCGGACCTCGACGCGGGCCACGAGCGGCTGCTCGGCCTCGGCGTGCCGGTGCTGGACGAGTCGCACGTCCCCGACTTCCGGGTCTACGCCGATCCGGCGGGCCACCCGTTCTGCCTCACCCGCTGACCGGCCACCGCCTGCCCGCCCCACCGCTGACTGGAGGAACCCGTGACCGTCCCGACGCTGGGCGCGATCGTGCTCGACTGCCCCGACCCGATGGCCCTGGGCGCCTTCTACGCCCGCCTGCTCGACTGGGACGCCCCCACGCCGGAGGACGGCTGGGCGAGCATCACCGGACCCGACGGCCGCCGGGTCGACTTCCAGGAGGTCGCCGACTACGCCGCCCCGACCTGGCCGAGCGGCGAGCGCCCGCAGCAGCTGCACCTTGACCTGTCGGTCGCCGACCTCGACGGCGCGCACGAGCGGACCGTCGGGCTGGGCGCGCGGCTGGTGGACGACTCCCACAAGACGTTCCGGGTGTACCTGGACCCGGTCGGGCACCCGTTCTGCCTCTGCGCCTGCTGATCAAATAAGCCCAGCTCAGGGGTCTATTCATGCGGTGTATACGTGTCGTGTACAGTCGATCGCATGTCAATCGGACACGCGTTGCTCGGCCTCCTGGAGACAGGGCCGCGGCACGGATACGACCTCAAGCGCGTCTACGACGAGCGCTTCGGCCAGGACCGGCCGCTCGCCTACGGGCAGGTCTACGCCACGCTCTCCCGGCTGCTGAAGAACGGCCTGGTCGAGGAGCGCGGCCTGGAGGCGGGCGGCGGTCCCGAGCGCAAGCGCTACGCCATCACCGACGCCGGGGTCACCGACCTCTCCGCGTGGCTGGTGACGCCGGAGAACCCGCAGGTCTACCTGCAGACGGCGATGTACACCAAGGTCGTGCTGGCGCTGATGTCCGGCCGCAGCGCCGAGGAGGTGCTCGACACCCAGCGCCACGCCCACCTCAACACCATGCGCGAGCTGACCCAGCGCAAGCGCACCGGCGACCTCGCCGACCAGCTCATCTGCGACCACGCGCTGTTCCACCTCGAGGCGGACCTGCGCTGGCTGGAGCTGACAGCCGCCCGCCTGACCGACCTGGCCACGGCGGTGACCGAATGACCGAGCCGATCCTGCTCGCGAGCGACCTGCGCAAGACCTTCGGAGCCACGCCCGCCCTCGACGGCGCGGCGATGGCGATCGCGCCCGGCGAGGTCGTCGCCGTCATGGGGCCCTCCGGCTCGGGCAAGTCGACGCTGCTGCACTGCCTGGCGGGGATCGTCGCGCCGGACTCCGGCTCGGTGCGCTACGCGGGCCGGGAGATGGCGACGATGTCCGACACCGAGCGCAGCGCGCTGCGGCGCACCGAGTTCGGCTTCGTCTTCCAGTTCGGCCAGCTGGTGCCGGAGCTGTCCTGCCTGGAGAACGTGGCCCTGCCGCTGCGCCTGGGCGGGATCAGGCGCAAGGAGGCCGAGGCGCGCTCGCGCGAGTGGCTGGACCGCCTGGAGGTCGGCGACACCGCGGCCAAGCGGCCCGGCGAGGTCTCCGGCGGCCAGGGCCAGCGGGTCGCGGTCGCCAGGGCGCTGGTCACCGCGCCGAAGGTCGTCTTCGCCGACGAGCCGACGGGCGCGCTGGACTCCCTCAACGGCGAGCAGGTCATGCGCCTGCTGACCGCGACCGCCAAGGACTCCGGCGCGGCGGTCGTGCTGGTCACCCACGAGGCCCGCGTCGCGGCGTACTCCGACCGCGAGGTCATCGTCCGCGACGGCAAGACCCGCTCGCCGGAGCTGGTCCCGTGAGCAAGAGCGGGTGGCGCACCGATCTGGTTATCGGGGTGCGGCTGGCCGTCGGGGGCGGCCGGACCTCGCTGGCCAGGTTCGTGCTCGGGGCGATCGGGGTCGGCATCGCCGTGGCGGTGCTGCTGACCTCGGCGTCGGTCGGCACCATCGCGGCCAACCGCGACTACCGCGGCGACGCGCGCAAGACCGTCAGCGAGCCGGTCGCGGGCGTCGCGCCGACGGTGCTGCGCCACGACAGCACCGAGTTCCGCGGCCAGAACATCCAGGTGCAGCGCATCATCGCCACCGGGGCGAACTCGCCGCTGCCGCCCGGGGTGGCGCGCATGCCCGCCCCTGACGAGATGGTCGTCTCGCCCGCCATGGCCGACCTGCTCGCCGACCCCGACAACGCGCTGGTGCTGCCGCGCTTCCCGCAGCGGGTCGTCGGCGAGCTGCCGGAGACCACCGTGGTCGACCCCGGCGACCTGATCGTCTACACCGGACTGCACCCGGACCTGGTCGAGGAGGGCCTCACCGAGGTCTACGCCTTCGGCGTCTTCGAGGGCCTGGAACTGGAACCGCTGCTGCTGCTCCTGCTGCTGCTCGGGGTGGTGGCGCTGCTGGTCCCGGTGTTCATCTTCGTCGCCTCCAGCACCCGCATCGCCGGGGCCGAGCGCGACCGCAGGCTCTCGGCGCTGCGCCTGGTGGGGGCGGGCAGCAGGCAGGTGCGCCGCATCGCCGCGGCCGAGACGCTGGTCAGCGCGCTGGCCGGGCTCGTGCTCGGGGCCGGGCTCTTCCTGGGCATCCGGCCGCTGATCGGCGGCGTGCGGCTGATGGACACCGGCGTGTGGCCCGCCGACGTCGTGCCCAGCCCGTGGCTGGTGCTCGTCATCGCCGTCGCGGTGCCCGCGCTGGCCGTGCTCACCGCGCAGTTCGCGCTGCGCCGCACGCTGATCGAGCCACTGGGGGTCGTGCGGTTCAGCAAGCCGGTGCGCCGCCGGGTGTGGTGGCGCCTCGCCCTGGTCGCCGCGGGCGCCGGGCTGCTGCTGTGGCACGGCGGCGTGGACGACAACAGCCGCATGTGGGCTTACAGCATCGCCGCGGGCGCGACGATGATGCTCATCGGCGTGCCGGTGCTGCTGCCGGTCATCGTGGAGCGCGTCGTGGCGCGGCTGCGCGGCGGGCCGCCGTCCTGGCAGCTCGCGGTGCGCAGGCTCCAGCTCGACAGCGGCACCTCGGCGCGCGTCATCGGCGGCATCGCCGTCGTGCTGGCGGGCGCGGTGGCGCTGCAGGCGGTGCTGATGTCGGCCTCGGCCGCCGTCGAGCTGCCCGAGGAGCAGGAGAGCGGCCTGGCCGCCGAGCCGTTGGCCAGGGGCTGGGCCTCCGGCGACGACGTCGGGCCGCTGCTGGAGACGGTCGACAGCGTCGACGGCGTGCTCTGGACCGCGTCCTTCCGCAGTACCGAGATCGAGGCCAAGCACGCCCAGGGGCCCAGCAGCATGCCGGTCTACACCGCCGACTGCGCCGACATCGAGCGCGTCTACCGCGTTGTGGACTGCGTGGACGGCGACGTGTTCCAGCCCACCGTGCTGGGCGACCTGACCGACCAGGGGGTTACCCCGGGCGCGGTCACGCCCCTGGTGCGCTACAGCGAGGAGAAGCAGGGCTACGAGACCCTCGGCGAGTGGCGGGTGCCCGAGCGGACCCGGCCGCTGACGGAGCCCCCCGGGTCCAGCCGCTACGGGCTGATCGCCACGCCGAAGGCCGCGCCGCCCCCGGACCCGATGGGGCACACCAGCCTCGACATCCGGCTGGACCCGGCCAAACCCGACGCCATCGAGCTGCTGCGCAACGCCACCTTCAACAGCGCGGTGAACGTCTACGAGAGCAGCTACCGGCCGGACTACAACGCCGAGCAGCAGACGTTCCTGACCATCCGCCGCGCACTGCTGCTGGGGTCGCTGTTCACCCTGATGCTGGCAGGCGTGAGCCTGCTGGTGCTGGCCGTCGAGCACATCAGGGAGCGCCGCCGCCCGCTGGCGGTGCTCGCCGCCAGCGGCGTGCCGACGGGCTCGATCGCCCGGTCGCTGCTGTGGCAGATCGGGGTGCCGATCGGCCTCGGGGTGGTGGTCGCGGTGGGCACCGGCGTGGCGCTGGCCGCCCTGGTCATGCGGCTGGCGACGGCGTCGCTGGTCGTGGACTGGAGCGGGGTGGCGGTGATGAGCGGGGCCTCGGTGCTGCTCGGGCTGCTGGTGTGCCTGGTGACGCTGCCGTTCCTGCGCAGCGCCACCAGGATCGAGTCCCTGCGCACCGAGTAGCCGCCCGGGGCAGCCCCCCGGATAGCACCGACCGGGTCAGCCGATCCCCCAGGCGGCGGCCATGTGCCAGGCCGCGCAGTGGTTGACGTCCAGGACGTAGGCCACCGCGCGGCCGCACTGGCCCGCCGCCGTCCCGGGGTCGACCGGCTGGCCGTGGCCCATACCGGTGATCGTGTAGGTCTCCACCGCGGTGCCGTAGCGGGCGCGCGGGTAGCCGTTCACCGTGTCGTTGCCGGTCGGAGTGGCCGGGATGCCGTGCACGTTGGTCCACTGCTCGACGATCTCGCGCATGTTCGCGGGCGCGACCGTGGTGTCGGCGGTGCCGTGCCAGACGCTGACCCTCGGCCACGGCCCGGTGTGCCCGCTGGCCGCCCTGACCTTCGCCCCCCACTGCGCGGGCGTGAGGTCCTTGCCGGGGCTCATGCAGCTGAACGCCTCGTACAGGGCGACGGCGCAGCCGTGCGGGATGCCCGCCACGATGCCGCCCGCCGAGTACAGCTCCGGGTAGGCCGCCAGCATCACCGAGGTCATCCCGCCGCCGGCGGACAGGCCGGTGACGTGCGCCTTGGCGGTGCCCGCCTCGGCGAGCGCCTTGCGGGTCATCTGGGCGATCGACTCGGCCTCGCCGCGCCCGCGCGCGGTGTCGGTGGCCTGGAACCAGTTGAAGCACCGGTTGTAGTTGTTGAGCTGCTGCTGCTGGGCCATGACGACGGTGAACCCGAAGCGCCGCGCGAGTTCGGTCCAGCCGGACGTGTCGCCGTAGGCCGCGTCCAGGGTGCAGCCGTGCAGGGCGATGACGACCGGCCTGCCCTGGGCCAGGCCCGGCGGGGCGTAGCGGAACATCTTCAGCGCCCCGGGGTTGCTGCCGAACGACGGGACCTCGGTCGCCGCCTGCGCCGCGGGCGCTGCCAGGAGCGCCGCGAGGGTCAGCAGAGCGACTGCTGCCGCGCGCATACCACCACCTCCTTGTGATGTCGGTCTCCCGACGCTAGGTCGGCTCCGGGGGGCCGGACCACGGTGCGCGGCACCACAGCGGCGCGCGGGGATGTGTAGGCCGCGGGCATGGCCAGGGGGTGTGACCCCGCTTACCGTCGGTGCCCATGCGCCCCCGTCTTTCGCTGCCGACCGCGCTGGTCGCGGTCGCGTTGGCCGCGACCCTGTCCCCGTCCGCCGCGGTCGCCGCCCCCGGCTGCGCCGCGCCGCGCGTGCCGGGCGCCGCCGTGCAGAAGTCCGCCTGCCTGGACGACCTGACCACCACCGGCACCCTCGCCTCCGGGCACACCGTCGCCGCCGACTGGGCGGGCCTGACCTCGGCCGGGCTGCCCGTCCCGGCCGCGGTGCCCGGCGTGCAGGTCGACGGCTACTTCCCGGACTCCTCGACCACCAACACCCACCACGGCTGGAACCACGACGCCCAGTTCGTCCTGCGGCTGCCGCGGAACTGGAACGGCGGCCTGGTCGTCTCCGGCGCGCCGGGCGTGCGCCGCCAGTACGCCAACGACCGCGCCATCGCCGACCACGCCCTGGCCGCGGGCTACGCCTTCGCCGCCACCGACAAGGGCAACAGCGGCGCGGCGTTCTTCCAGGACGGCCGCAGGCCCGGCGACGCCCTGGCCGAGTGGCACGCGCGGGTCACCCAGCTGACCGTGGCCGCCGAGCTGGCGGCGTGGAAGCACTACCAGCGGCCGGTCACCCGCACGATCGCCGCGGGCATCTCCAATGGCGGCTACCTGGTGCGCTGGCAGCTGGAGAACGTCCCGTGGCTCTACGACGGCGGCGTGGACTGGGAAGGCGCGCTCTGGACGGCCGAGGGCCCGAACCTGTTCACCACGCTGCCGCCCGCCCTGCGCGCCTACCCGCAGGGGCGGCCGACCGGCTTCCCGGCGGGCACGGAGTTCCTGTGGGACTACCACTACCGCGTCTACTGGGACCTGACCCAGCGCATCTACCGCGAGGAGTTCGACCCGGGCTTCGACGGCGCGCTGGAGGCCGGGGCCCCGTTCTGCGCGAGCGGGACGCCGCGCTGCGACACCGACTACGACTACGCCACGCGGCCGAACTCGGTGCACCAGGCCGTCGCCCGGATCTCGCTGACCGGGCGCATCGGCAAGCCGCTGATCACCCTGCACGGCGACCTGGACACTCTGCTGCCGATCAGCGACTCCGACGCCTACGCCGGGATGGTCGCCGAGCGCGGCGCGTCGCGCCTGCACCGCTACTTCCGGGTCGAGGGCGGCAACCACGTCGACGGCCTCTACGACGTGCACCCGGACCGGCTGCGCCCCATCGGCCCCTGCTACCTGAGCGCCTTCACCGCCATGGAGACCTGGCTGGCGACGGGCCGCGCGCCCGCGTCGGCCACCATCGGCTTCCAGCGCCCGAACGACCCGGCCACCACCTGCGCGCTCGCCTGAGGCAGCACCGGGCAGCAGGGCGGCTGCCGCTCCGGGAGTCCCGGTGACGGCAGCCGCCCCCTTCTTCTGCGCCCACTCCTTCTGGGCCCACTCCTTCTGGGCCTGCCCCTAGCCCCTCCTGCGCCGCACCACCGCGACGACCACCCCGAGCACCGCCAGCAGCACGGCGACCGGAACGGCCCGCTTGGCCACCGACGTGCCCGCCAGCTCCATCAGGTCGATCGGCTCGGCCTCCGGCTCGGGCCGCGGTTCCGGCGCGGCGGCGAGCTTGCGCGCCGCCGCGCCCGCCCCGGTGCCGCCCGAACCCTGACCAGGCCCGCTCCGCCCGGCCGCCGCGCCGTTACCGGCGGGCGGGTCGGTGGCGGCCGGGGTGTCGCCTGCGGGGTCCGCGGCGCTCGCGTTGCCCGCTCCGGCGCCCGGGGCGGCCCGCGCCGCGGGCGGACCGCCCGGGGCGTCCTCCACCGGCTCGCGCGGGGCGGGGGGCTCGTCGGGGGGCGCGGTCAGCTTGCGGGACAGGCAGCCCGCGAAGCTGTCCAGGATCTTGCCGCCGACCTCGCCGATCAGCCCGCGCCCGAACTGGGCGGGCTTGCCGGTGATCGACAGGTCGGTGTCGACCTTGCCGACCGTCTCGCCGCCGTCCTCCGAGAGGGTCAGGGTGACCGCGGCGGAGGCCGTGCCGTTGCCCTGCGAGTCCTTGCCGGACGCCTTGATCACCACCCGGCGCGCGGCCTCGTCGCGCTCGACGAACTCGCCCTTGCCCTTGTAGGTCAGGGAGATCGGGCCGAGCTTCACCTTCACCGTGCCGGTGAAGGTGTCGCCGTCGACGCCGGTCAGGGTGGCGCCGGGCATGCACGGCGCCACCCGCTGCGGGTCGAGGACCGCGGCCCACACCTCGGCGAGCGGGGCGGGGACGCGGAACTCGTGCTCCAGCCGCACCTCAGACCCCTGCCGCCGCGGTGAGCGCCCGGCCGGTGAGGACGCGGGCCAGGTGCTCGCGGTACTCGCGGTCGGCGTTGCCGTCAGCCGTCGGGGAGGTGCCCTCGGCGGCGTGCGCCGCGGCGGCGCGGATCGACTCGGCGGTGGCGGGCTGACCCACCAGCGCCGCCTCCACCGCCGCCGCGCGCACCGGCACGGCGGCCATGTTGGTCAGCGCGACCCTGGCCTCGGCCACCGTGCCGCCTGTGCCGCCCTCGACCCGCAGGCACGCCGCCACGCCGACGATCGACCACGCCTGGGCGACGCGGTTGAACTTCTCGTAGTGGGCGTGCCAGCCGGTGTGCTTGGGCAGGCGGACCTCCACCAGGATCTCGTCGGCGGCCATCGCGGTGGTGAAGAAGTCGACGAAGAAGTCCGCGGCGGGCACCGTGCGCCGCCCGCCGGGCCCGCAGAGCACCAGCTCAGCGCCCATGGCCAGGCACGGCGCGGAGAGATCGCCCGCCGGGTCGGCGTGGGCCAGCGCGCCGCCGAGGGTGCCGCGGTGGCGGACCTGGGGGTCGGCGACGGTGTCGGTGGCCAGCTTCAGCAGGTGCAGGTGGTGCTCCACGAGCGGGTCGCGCTGCACCTCGTAGTGGCTGGTCATCGCGCCGATGGCGATGTGCTCGCCGTCCTCGCGGATGCCGTGCAGCTCGGCGACGCGGCCGAGGTCGATCAGCGTCGTCGGGGCGGCCAGGCGCATGCGCAGCACCGGCAGCAGGCTCTGCCCGCCCGCGATGACCTTGGCGTCCTCGCCCGCGGCCGCCAGCGCGCTGACCGCCTCGTCCACAGTGGACGGGGCTGTGTAGTCGAACTCGGCGGGGATCACTTGCCACCTCCGGACAGGGAGCCGAGACCGCCGCCCGCCTCCGACCCACCCGGTCCGCCCGCGTCGGGCCGACCGGTCCTGATGGCCGTCCACACCCGCATCGGGGTGCACGGCATGGCGATGTCGCTGACGCCGAGGTGGCGCACCGCGTCCACGACGGCGTTGACCACCGCGGGCGTCGAGGCGATCGTGCCCGCCTCGCCGACGCCCTTGACGCCCAGCGGGTTCGTCGAGGACGGCGTCTCGGTGCGGTCGACCTCGAAGAACGGCAGGTCCGCCGCCGAGGGCAGCAGGTAGTCGGCGAAGGTGCCGGTGGTGAGCGTGCCCGACTCGTCGTGCACCGCCTCCTCGAACAGCGCCTGCGCGATGCCCTGCGCGAGCCCGCCGTGCACCTGGCCCTCCACGATCATCGGGTTGACCACCGTGCCGATGTCGTCCACGCAGACGTACTTGCGCAGCGTGATCCCGCCGGTCTCGGTGTCGACCTCGGCGGCGCACAGGTGCGTGCCGTGCGGGTAGGAGAAATTCTCCGGGTCGTAGGTGGCCTCGGCGTCCAGCGACGGCTCCATCCCGTCGGGCAGGTTGTGGGCGGAGAACACGGCGAAGGCGATGTCGCCCATGCCGGTGGACTTGTCGGTGCCGCGCACGGTGAAGGTGCCGTTGTCGAAGTCCAGGTCGTCCTCGGCGCACTCCATCAGGTGCGCGGCGATCGCCTTGGCCTTCGCCACGACCTTCTCCGCGGCCTTGACCACCGCGATCGCGCCGACGGCCAGCGAGCGCGAGCCGTAGGTGTCGAGCCCGCGCGGGGAGATCTGGGTGTCGCCGTGCAGCACCTCCACGTCCTCGAACGGCACGCCGAGCTGGTCGGCGACGATCTGGCTCCAGGCCGTCTCGTGGCCCTGCCCGTGCGCCGAGGAGCCGGTGACGACCTCGACCTTGCCGCTGGGCAGCATCCGGACCGCGGCGTGCTCCCAGCCGCCCGCGGCGTAGGACAGCGCGCCCAGCACCCGCGACGGCGCCAGCCCGCACATCTCGGTGAAGGTCGAGATGCCGATGCCCAGCTGCACGATGTCGCCGCGCTCGCGGCGTTCGGCTTGCTCGCGGCGCAGCTCGTCGTAGCCGAAGAGCTGCTTGGCCTTCTCGGTGGCGGCCTCGTAGTTGCCCGTGTCGTACTCCAGCCCGGCCACCGTGGTGAACGGGAACTCCTCGTGCTTGATCCAGTTCAGCTCGCGCACGGCCAGCGGGTCCATGCCGACCTCGACGGCCAGCTCGTCCATCAGCCGCTCGATGGCGAAGGTGGCCTCGGGCCGCCCGGCGCCGCGGTAGGCGTCCGTCGGGGTCTTGTTGGTGAAGACGTTGGTGCAGGAGAAGTGGTAGGCCGGGAACTTGTAGATCGCGTTGAACATGAACGCGCCCAGGATCGGCACGCCCGGGGTGACCAGGCGCAGGTAGGCGCCCATGTCGGCGAGCAGCTCCACCTTGAGCCCGGTGACCGTGCCGTCGCGCTTGGCGGTGAGGGTGAGCTTCTGGATCTGGTCGCGGCCGTGGTGGGCCGAGAGCAGCGACTCCGAGCGGGTCTCGGTCCACTTGACCGGCTTGCCCAGGCGCTTGGCCAGCAGCAGGCAGATGACCTCCTCCGGGGTCACCTGGAGCTTGCCGCCGAAGCCGCCGCCGACGTCGGGGGCGATGACCCGCACCTTGTGCTCGGGCGTGCCGGTGGTGAGGGCGACCATCAGCCGCAGGATGTGCGGGACCTGGGTGGCCGACCACATCGTGTACTGCTCGCCCGTCGGGTCGACCACGACCGAGCGCGGCTCCATGAACGCCGGGATCAGCCGCTGCTGGCGGTAGGTGCGCTCGATGAGCACCTCGGCCTCGGCGATGGCCAGGTTGACGTCGCCGCCGGTGCCCGCCTCGGCCGAGTCGAAGACCCAGGTGGCGGACTTGTTGGTCTCCAGCTCGGGGTGCACGAGGTCGGCGCCGTCGGCGACGGCGGCGGCCATGTCCAGCACGACCGGCAGGTCCTCGTAGTCGACGTCGATCGCGGCGAGCGCGTCGGCGGCCTCGTAGCGGCCGCGGGCCAGCACGACGGCCACCGCCTCACCGGCGAAGTTGACCTCGTCGACGGCCAGCGACGGCGCGTTCGGCGACTTCATGTCCTCGGTGATCGGCCACGCGCACGGCAGGCTGCCCTGCTCGTCGGCGAAGTCGCGGCCGGTGAAGACGGCGACCACGCCGGGCATGGACCGCGCCGCCGAGACGTCGATGGCGGTGATCCTGGCGTGGGCGACCGGGCTGCGCAGGAACGCCACGTGCAGCAGGCCGGGCAGGGTGATGTTGTCGGTCCAGCGGGTCCGCCCGGTGATCAGCCGCGCGTCCTCCTTGCGCAGCCGCGCCTTGCCGACCTCCGGTTCAGCCGTAGCAGTCACTGTCCCGCCTCCCCGAGTTTCCGCATGGTGGCCGCGCTGGGTGCGCACCGCCCGTGGGCACGGTGGTCAGTGCCCGGTCCCCTTGTCAGCGGCTGCGAGGTGCTCGGCAGAGCTGTGCGATCAGCGATCGACACGGGATTCATCACTCGCCTCCGGAGAGTTGGGCGGAGCGCTGGTCGACGCGTTCGGCCTCCGGGCCCGCGCCGGGGCGCATGCGGCCCGCGGCGTCGCGCACGGCGCGGACGATGTTCTGGTAGCCGGTGCAGCGGCAGAGGTTGCCCTCCATGCCGGTGCGCACGGTCTCCTCATCGGGGTCGGGGTCATCAGCCAGCAGGTCGATCGCCTGCATGATCATCCCGGGGGTGCAGAAGCCGCACTGCAGTGCGTGGTTGTCGTGGAACGCCTGCTGCACCGGGTGCAGCTGCCCGTCGCGGGCCAGCCCCTCGACGGTGGCGACCTCGCGGCCGTCGGCCTGCACGGCCAGCACCGAGCAGGACTTCACGCTGTGGCCGTCGAGGTGGACGGTGCAGGCGCCGCAGTTGCTGGTGTCGCAGCCGACGACCGTCCCGACTTTCCCGAGGCGTTCGCGCAGGTAGTGCACGAGGAGAAGGCGCGGCTCGACCTCATCGGTGTAGGTCGTTCCGTCGACGCTGACGGTGATGCGCATCAAGCCTCCAGTGGTGGGCGGTGACCGGGCTCACAACCGAGCCTGCTACTGGAAAGTTGAACCGGCAACCCCTCGTCCCCCGCCTGTGGACAACTCGCCCGCTCGCGCGGTTATCCGTGAATCCGCCCGGAGCCCTCGGCCAGCCGCGTCCCGGCCCCGCCCCAGCGCAGCGCGATGATCTCCGCGGCGATCGACACCGCGGTCTCCTCCGGGGTGCGCGCGCCCAGGTCGAGGCCGATCGGCGAGGCCAGGCCGGACAGCTCGGCCTCGGTCAGCCCGGCCTCGCGCAGCCGCGCGAGCCGGTCGTCGTGGGTGCGCCGCGAGCCCATCGCGCCGACGTAGCCCAGCTTCGCGCGCAAGGCGACCTGCAGCACCGGCACGTCGAACTTGGGATCGTGGGTCAGCACGCACACCACCGTGCGCTCGTCCACGCGACCGGCGTCCAGTTCGGCGCTCAGGTAGCGGTGCGGCCAGTCCACGACCACCTCGTGCGCGCCGGGGAAGCGCGACACCGTGGCGAACACCGGCCGCGCGTCGCAGACGGTCACCCGGTAGCCGAGGAAGGAGCCCATGCCCGCCATCGCCGAGGCGAAGTCGATCGCGCCGAAGACCAGCAGCCGCGGCGGCGGCTCGTAGGAGTTGACGAACACCCGCATGCCCTCGCCGCGCCGCTCGCCGTCGGGGCCGTAGGACAGCGTCGCGGTGCGCCCGCCCGCCAGCAGGCCCCGCGCGTCGTCGGTCACCGCGGCGTCGACCCGCGCCGACCCCGTCGTGCCCGCGGCGCGGTCCGGCCAGACCACGACCCGCCTGCCCACGAGATCACCCGGGTGGGCGATGACCGTGGCGACGGCGACCGGCACCTCCGCGCGCACCGACTCGGCCAGCTCGCCCAGCTCGGGGAAGGACTCGCGGTCCACCCGCTGCACGAAGACGTCGATGATCCCGCCGCAGGTCAGCCCGACGGCGAAGGCGTCGTCGTCGCTGACCCCGTAGCGCTGCAGCACCGCGCGGCCCCCGGCGATCGCCTCGCGGCCCAGCTCGTAGACCGCGCCCTCGACGCACCCGCCGGACACGCTGCCCGAGACGGTCCCGTCGGCGGCCACCGCCATCGCCGCGCCTGGCGCGCGCGGGGCCGAGGAGAAGGTGGCCACCACGGTGCCGACCGCGACCGCCTCCCCGGCCGACCAGCGGGCCAGGACCTCGTCCAACACATCACGCACGGCGCACCTCTCGCAGGAGTTCGTCGAGCATGGCCAGGCTGTGCCCGGCCAGCAACCGGTCGACGTGGGGCAGGGCGGCGGCGATCCCGGACTGCACCGGCGCGTAGCCGTCGGCGCCGGCGTGCGGGTTGACCCACAGCACCCGGTGGGCCAGCCGCGCCAGCCGCGCCACCTGCTCGCCGAGCGCGGCGGGGTCGCCGCGCTCCCAGCCGTCGGAGAACAGCACCACCACCGCGCGCCGGGCCACGCCGCGCTGCCCCCAGCGGTCCAGGAACACGCGCAGCGTCTCGCCCAGGCGCGTGCCGCCCGCGAAGTCGGGGACGGCGCGCGCGGCGGCGGCGAGCGCCTGCTCCGGGTCGCGCCCGCGCAGCTGGCGGGTGAGCCGGGTCAGCCGGGTGCCGAGGGTGAACACCTCGGCGGGCGAGCGCCGGGCCACCGCGTGGGCGAAGCGCAGCAGCGTGTCGGCGTAGGGGTGCATGGAGCCGGAGACGTCGATGAGCAGCACGACCCGGCGCGGGCGGGTGCCCCGGCGCGAGCGCGGCAGCCGGACCGGCTCGCCGCCGGTGGCCAGCAGCGCGCGCAGCACCCGGTCGGGGTCGAGCGGGCCGCGGCGGTCGGGGCGGCGGCGGGCGGCCGGGCGCGCGGGCGGCTCGGGGCGCAGCAGGGCGATCAGCTCGCGCAGGTGCGCGCGCTCGGCGGCGGTGAGGCCGGAGACGTCGCGGTGGCGCAGCACCTCGGCGTCGCTCGCGCCCGGGTGTGCGTCGGGCTCGCCGCCCGCGCGGGCCTGGGCGCCGGTCAGCGCGGCGATGGTGGAGCGGCGGGGCGTCGGCCGGGCGGTGCGCGGCGGGGGCTTGGGGGAGTCGCCGCCGAACCAGGCGCGGAAGGCGTCGTCGTAGCGGGGCAGGTCGTCGGGCTCGCCGCACAGCGTCAGCCTGCCCGCCCAGTAGAGGCGGCCGAGGTCGTCGGCGCCCAGCGCCGCGGCCGCGGCGAGGTAGGCGCGCACCCGGTCGGGACCGGCGCCGACCCCGGCGGCGCGCAGCGCCGTCGCGAAACCGGTCAGACCGGGCAGCGGGTCCATCCCGCCATTCTGCGCCTGATGCGGGGAGCGGAGCGCCCCGAGCGCCGCCACTCGCCGGGCCGGTCCGCTCCCCGGCGGCCATCATCGCTGGTCGGCCCCTTGCGCGGCGACCGGTTTTCAGCCGCTGAGCAGCGCGTCCAGCCCGGCGGTGACCACCCGGTCGACGTCCTCGCGGTACTTGAGCACCGCGCCCAGCGTGGCCGCCGCCGTCGCCGCGTCCAGCTCGTCGCGGCCGAGGGCGAGCAGCGCCCTGGCCCAGTCGATGGACTCCGCGACCCCGGGCGGCTTCAGCAGGTCGGCCCCGCGCATCCGCCCGACCGCGCGGGCGACCTGCTCGGCGAGGGCGGCGGTGACGCCGGGCAGCGTGCGCCGCAGGATCGCGACCTCGCGCGGCAGGTCGGGGTGGTCGAGCCAGTGGTAGAGGCAGCGGCGCTTGAGCGCGTCGTGCACCTCGCGGGTGCGGTTGGAGGTGAGCACCACCAGCGGTGGCGCGGTGGCGCGCACCTCGCCCAGCTCGGGGATGGAGACGCTGTGCTCGCCGAGCACTTCGAGCAGCAGCGCCTCGAACTCGTCGTCGGCGCGGTCGACCTCGTCGACCAGCAGCACGCACGGCGCCTCCTCCAGCGCCCGCAGCAGCGGCCGGGCGAGCAGGAACCGCCTGGTGTACAGCGACTTCTCGGCCTCGTCGGCGTCCACCGGGCCCGCGGCCTCCAGGGCGCGCAGGTGCAGCAGCTGGCGGGGGAAGTCCCAGTCGTAGAGCGCCTGGGCGGCGTCGATGCCCTCGTGGCACTGCAGGCGGATCAGCGGCAGGTCGAGCGCGCGGGCCAGCGCCAGCGCCAGCGCCGTCTTGCCGGTGCCGGGCTCGCCCTCGCAGAACAGCGGCCTGCCCAGAGCGGTGGCCAGGTAGGCGGCGGTGGCCACGCCGGTGTCGGCCAGGTACCCGACGCGGTCGAGCGCGGTGGCGACCTCATCGGGGGTGTGCACCCGGCCACGGTATCCGGACCCGGGCCCGGGGTCACCCTGAGCTGGGATTCCGGGTCGTTCCCCGATGTGGCGCCCGCCCGGCGCGGGCAGGCTTGGGGACATGAACGAGTACACCGACACCAAGGTCCGCAAGCTCCGCCGCAGCAAGTCCGACCGCATGGTCGCCGGTGTCTGCGGCGGCATCGCCCGCCTGATGGGCGTCGACGCCGCGCTCGTGCGCATCCTGCTCGTCGGGGCCACGCTGCTCGGCTTCGGCACGGGCGCGGTCATCTACCTCGCCTGCTGGCTGATCATCCCCGAGGACACCTGATCTAAGGTCGGCGGGTGTCCCGCCCCCTGGTGCTCATCGCCGCCGCCGCGCTGCTCGCGGCGGCGGGGCTGGTGAGCTTCCTGGTCCTGCTGCTGGGACCGGCCATGGGCGGGAGCCCGGTGACCGGGACCGTCCTCTTCACGCTCGTGGTGGTGCTGGCCGCCGCGGGCGCTGTCGTGCTCGCGGTGCGCGGCGCGCGGGCGCTGTGGGGGTGCTCGGTGCTGATCCTGGGGGCGCTGCTGGCGACCGGGGTGCTGCTGGCGTTCGTCTCCCGGAGCTGACCCCTACCAGCGCTGGCCGCGCTGCACCTCGATGAGCCGGGGGCGCACGTCCACGATGTAGACCAGCGCGGCGACCAGGCCCGCCATCCAGAAGATCCAGCCCGTCCCGGCGAAGCTGAACAGCAGCAGCGCCGCGAGCGCGCCCGCGGTGATGCCCAGCCACGCGGGCTTGGACATCCGGTCGGCCGCCGAGTACGCGTCGGGCCTTTGGAGCAGGGCGTGGATGAACGCGAACGCGCCCACCGGGATCGCCGCCCAGGAGATCACGTTCAGAATCCAGATAGCTGCCATCGGCACGCCACCAGACTACGTGCCCCGCTGGACGATCACCATAGAGATGGGCCCGGGGCGGATCATCCCCGGGCCCATCTGCGAAGACGCGTTACTTGTCGGTCTTCGGGGTGCTCTTGCGCGCGGTGCCGTTGGTGGTGCTGCCGGTGCCGGTGGCGGCGGCGCGGGTGGTCGCGGGCTTGCGGGCCGGGGCGGTCTTGTTGGCGACCCGGCGGCTGGTGCTGCGGACCTCGTGGGCGAGGTCGTCACCGGCCTCCTCGACGGCCTCGGCGACCTCGGCGGCGACGCGCTGGGCGGTGATGGCGCTCTTCTCGCCGACCGAGCGGGTCTTGCGGGTGACGCGGGTCAGCACGTCCTCGGCCAGCACACGAGCGTCGCCTGCGACGTCGCCCGCCCGCTCCGAGGCGGTGGCGATGGCCTCTTCCAGCTGCTCGATGGCCTTCTTGACCTGCGGTTGCGCCTTCAGCTTGTCGAGGGTGTCCTCGCCCTGGTCGGCCAGCTTCTGGTAGAGCTTCACGGCCGCGTCGGTGTACTCGTCGACGAGCTTGCGCAGCTCGTTGGGGTCCACGCGGTTGGGCAGGTCGTTGACCGCCTCGCGGGTGTTCTCGGCGCGCTCCTTGGCGCGCTGCACGGCGTCGGCGACGGCCTTGGCGGCGAGGTCGCCCGCGCCGAGGGCGGCCAGCAGCGGGGTGCGGATCTGCTCGATCGCGGTGTTCACCGCGGCGATGGCCTGCTCGCGGACCTCATCGGTCTTGGTCATCCTGGCTCACTCCTTCGGTGTCCACTTCGGATTCGTCTGCTGTGGACTGGTCGTTTTCCCGCCGGAATGACTGGTAGATGTCCAGCAGGATCTGCTTCTGGCGCTCGGTGAGCTCGTCGGCGGCGCGCACGGCGTCGACGACCGGCCCACCCGCGGGCACGTCCAGGATTCCGGCCTGGACGTACAGCGCCTCCGCGGAGATGCGCAGCCCCTTGGCGATCTGCTGCAGGATCTCCGCGCTCGGCTTGCGCAGGCCGCGTTCGATCTGGCTCAGGTACGGGTTGGACACACCGGCGAGCTTGGACAGCTGGCGCAGCGAGATCTTGGCCTGGTTGCGCTGCTGCTTGATGTAGTCGCCGATGTCCCGGCCGAGGTCGGCGACCTTGTCCAATGGCTTGTCGTAAGACTTGTCCACGGCGCGTCTCCTCATTCCCTGACGAGGACGACGCTACGCCGAAGTGCTAGCTACTGCAAGCGGAGGTGCTTGCGGGATGGGTCACACGCGCAGCCGGGCGCGCACCCAGGCGGCCACCGCGGCGGCCGTCTCCGCCACCGGGGCGTGCGTGGTGTCCAGCAGCTCCATCGGCGGGTCGGTGGTCGCGGCGTTGGCCTTCACCCAGGCGTTGAAGCGCAGCATGTCGGCGATGCGGGCCTCGTCCTGCCAGCCGCGCCAGGCGGGGCGCGCGCTCAGCCGCGCGCGCAGGACGTCGTCGTCGGCGACGAGGGCCAGGTAGTGGATCTCGGAGAAGAGCAGGCGCTCCGGGCGCGACTCGAACTGCGGCGGCGCGACCGTGCCGCACAGCACGGAGGGGCGCCCGCTCTGGTTGAGCATGGCGATCATCCGCAGCCAGGTCTGGCGGAAGGAGCCGAAGTCGTCGGCGGGATCGCGCAGCGCGCCGATCCAGAGCACGTCCTGCTCCAGCACCAGGACGTCGTCGCCGAGCAGCGCCCCCAGGCGCTTGCAGACCGTCGACTTGCCCGTCCCGCTGGGCCCGGTCAGCGCGAACACCGGGAGCCGGTGGAACGGCTCCCGGTGCCCACACCCGCGGCAGAGCAGGACGTCCCCGTCGACCGTCGGCGCGTCGGCCCACTCGCCGCAGGCCGCGCAGATCATCGGGTTCGTCAGTCGAACAGCTCCTCGAGGAAGCTCTTGCGGCGCTTCTTGTAGTGCCCGCCGTGGCCGTAGCCGCCGTGGTGGCCGTATCCGGGAGGCGAGTCGCGGTGCCCGTACCCGGGGGGCGAGTCGCGGTAGACCGGCTGGCCGTAGCCGGGCTGGGGGGCGGGCGGGTAGGCGGCCGGGGCGGGCTGCGCCGGGTACGCGCCCGGGGCGGGCTGGTACGGCGGCGGCGGGCCCGCGGCGGCGGCCTGGTAGCGCTGCTCCGCGGTCAGGATCTGCTCCAGCTCACCGCGGTCGAGGAAGATGCCGCGGCAGCTATCGCACTGGTCGATGTGGATGCCCTGCCGGTCGACCGTCTTCATGGTGCTCTGGCACTTCGGACAAATCAAAGTCACACGCTCCGTCTCTGGGCACTCCACGCCCGACCCGGACGATCATAGGGTCGGCGCGCCGCTGCGCACTCCAACGCCCACGCCCCGTGTCCGGTTCCGTCGTGGTGGGTCCCACCACCACCGGCGGCGAAGGTGTAGGCGGCCGACACATGGTTGGCCGGACCAGCCCAGCCTACCGTTTCCCGGCATGACCAGTGGTCCGCATCACACGCTCGACGGGCGCACCGCGCTGGTGACCGGCGGGGCGTCGGGCATCGGCGCCGCCTGCGCCGCCGCCCTGGCCGCCGCGGGGGCCAAGGTGCACGTGGTCGACCGGGACGGCCCCGGCGCCGAGTCGGTCGCCGCCGCGGTGGGCGGGGTCGCGCACACCGCGGACCTGGCCGACCCGGACGCCGTCGCCGCGCTCTGCGCGGCGGTCCCGGAAGTGGACGTCCTGGTGAACAACGCCGGGCTCCAGCACGTCGCCGCCCTGCACGAGTTCCCGCCGGAGCGCTTCGCGCTGATCCAGCAGGTGATGGTCACCGCGCCGTTCCTGCTGATCAGGGCGGCCCTGCCGCACATGTACGCCAGGGGATGGGGCCGCGTGGTCAACATCTCCAGCGTGCACGGCCTGCGGGCCAGCGCGTTCAAGTCCGCCTACGTGACGGCCAAGCACGCGCTGGAGGGCCTGTCGAAGGTGACCGCCGTCGAAGGCGCCCCCCACGGGGTGACCAGCGTGTGCGTCAGCCCCGGCTACGTCGGCACCCCCCTGGTCGAGGCCCAGATCGCCGCCCAGGCGCGCGAGCACGGCATCGATGAGGACGACGTCGTGGAGCGGGTCCTGCTGGAGCGGGTACCGCTCAAGCGGCTCATCGCCGCCGAGGACGTCGCCGCGCTCGTCGTGTGGCTCTGCGGGCCGCACGCGGCGCACCTGACCGGGGCGTCGGTCCCGGTCGACGGCGGCTGGACCGCCACGTGAGAAAGCTCCCCCTGCGCGCTCCCCTAGCAGAAGACCGGTGACCCCCCATGTCCGCGAAGCCATCGAAGCCAAAGTCGTCCTTCGTGCGGATCGTCGGCGCGAGCCTGATCGGCACCACCGTCGAGTGGTATGACTTCTTCCTCTACACCGCCGCCGCGGCGCTGGTGTTCAACAAGCTGTTCTTCCCCACCGCCGACCCGCTCACCGGCACCCTGCTGGCGTTCACCACCTACGCCATCGGGTTCCTGGCCCGCCCGATCGGCGGCCTGGTCTTCGGGCACTTCGGCGACAAGGTCGGACGCAAGAAGCTGCTGGTCCTGAGCCTGCTGCTGATGGGTGGCGCGACCTTCGCGATGGGTCTGCTGCCGACCTACGCCGCGATCGGCGCCGCCGCGCCGATCCTGCTGACGCTGCTGCGCCTGGTGCAGGGCTTCGCGCTCGGCGGCGAGTGGGGCGGCGCGGTGCTGATCGTCTCCGAGCACGGCGACGACAAGCGCCGCGGGTTCTGGGCGTCCTGGCCGCAGTGCGGCGCGCCGGGCGGCAACCTGCTGGCCACCGCGGTGCTGGCCATCATGGCGGCCACCCAGTCCGACGAGGCGTTCCTGTCCTGGGGCTGGCGCGTGCCGTTCCTGCTCTCCGGCGTGCTGGTCGTCATCGGGCTCTGGATCAGGCTGACGGTCACCGAGTCGCCGGTGTTCATGGCCGCGCAGGCCAAGGCCGACGCGCGGGAGAAGCACGTGCCGGTGGTCGAGGTGTTCCGCCACGGCTGGCGGCGGGTGCTGATCACCATCGGCTCGCGCATGGCCGAGAACGTCTCCTACTACGTGATCACCGCGTTCATCCTCGTGTACGTGACCACCGGCCTGGACATGGCGCGCACCGTCGGGCTGAACGCGGTGCTGATCGGGTCGGCTGTCCACTTCCTGGCGATCCCGCTGTGGGGCGCGCTCTCCGACCGCATCGGCCGCAGGCCGGTGTACCTGATCGGCGCGGTCGGGGTCGCGGCGTGGTCCTTCGCGTTCTTCGCGCTGCTGGACACCCGGTCCTCCGGCCTGATCATCCTCGCCGCGACCGTGGGCCTGGTGCTGCACGGGGCGATGTACGGGCCGCAGGCGGCGTTCTTCAGCGAGCAGTTCCCGACCCGCTACCGCTACACCGGGCTCTCCATCGGCGGCCAGCTGTCCTCGGTCGCCGCGGGCGCGCTCGCCCCGCTGATCGCGACCGCGCTGTTCCAGCGCTACGACAGCACGCTTCCGGTGGCGCTCTACGTCTGCTCGATGTCGGCCATCACCGTGGTCGCCGTGCTCGCCGCCCGCGAGACCAGGGGCCAGTCGCTGCACGACGACGCCGAGGAGCCCACCCGGCCCAAGACCGCCCAAGCGGTCTGACCGCCGACCGCCCGCCGGTGCGACGATGACCCGTGTGACGCCGACCCCGCCCACCGCCGACCCGGTCAGCGGGCTGCTCGCCCTGCTGGCCGACGGCGCGGGCCGGGAGCGGCTCGCCCAGGTCGCGGTCTCCGCGCGGGCGGCCGGGCTGGCGGGCGCGGCGCTCGCCGAGCTGGAGCGGGCCACCGAGGACGCGCTGCGGGTGCGCGCCACGGTGGCCGCCCACCAGCGGCGCGAGGCCGAGCTGGCGGCCCTGTTCGACACCGCCAGCGACCTCGCGCAGCTGCGCGACACCGACGCGGTGCTGCGCTCGATCGTGCACCGGGCGCGGATGCTGCTCAACGTCGACGTCTCGTACCTGAGCATGAACGACGAGCGCATCGGCCAGACCTACATGCGGGTCACCGACGGGTCGGTCTCGGCGCTGTTCCAGCAGGTCACCCTCGGCATGGGCGAAGGGCTCGGCGGCCTGGTCGCGCAGACGGCGCTGCCGTACGCCACCCGCGACTACTTCGCCGACGAGCGGTTCCTGCACACCTCGCCCATCGACTCATCCGTGCGCGAGGAGGGCCTGCGGGCGATCCTCGGCGTGCCGCTGTCGCTGGGCGCGAAGGTGATCGGGGTGCTCTACGCCGCCGACCGCACCCCGCGCGAGTTCGCCGCCGAGGAGGTGGCGCTGCTCAGCTCGCTGGCCGACCACGCCGCGATCGCCATCGACAACGCGCACCTGCTGGACGAGACCCGCCAGGCCCTCGCCGACCGCAACGCCGCCCACGAGACGATCAGCGCCCACAACGCGGCGATGCGCCGCGCCGAGGAGGCGCACGACCGGCTGATGGACCTGGTGCTGCGCGGCGGCGACCTGCCGTCGGTGGCGGCCGCGGTCGCCACCGTGCTGCACGGCGGGATCGCCGCCTTCGACGCCGACGGCGCGCTGCTGGCCTCGGCCGGGGAGTGCGCGGCGCCCTCGGCCGAGGCGGTCGCCGCCGCCCGGCGCACCGGCCGCGCGGTGGCCACCGGCGACTCGTGGGTGTGCGCGGTGCTGGCCGGACCGGAGCCGCTGGGCAGCCTCGTGCTCACCGGCCGCCCCGAGCTGGACGACGCCGACCGGCGGCTGTTCGAGCGCGCGGGCGTGGTGACCGCCCTGCTGCTCCTGCTGCGCCGCTCGGTCGCCGCCGCCGAGGACGAGGTGCGCGGCGAGCTGCTGACCGACCTGCTCACCGCCCCCGAGCGCAACCCGGCGGCGCTGGTCGACCGCGGCAGGCGGGTCGGGGTCGACCTGACCGCCCCGCACGCGGTTCTCGTGGCCACCGCCGACCACCTCTCCCGGCGGCGGCTCGCGCTGGCCGCCGCCCGCTTCGGGGTGCTGGCCGGGGTGCACGCCGAGCAGGTGGTCGTGCTCGCCACGGCCGCCCGGCCCGGCGCGCTGGCCGCCAGGATGGCCGCCGAGCTGGGCGGCGACGGCCCGGTGACGGTCGGGGCCGCGGGGCCTGCGATCGGCCCGACCGGGCTGGCCGAGGCCTACACCGCCGCCGCCCGCTGCGCCCGGTCGCTGATCGCCCTCGGCCGCGCCGGGCACGGCGGCTCGGCCGAGGACCTCGGCTTCGTCGGCCTGCTGCTCGGCGACGGCGCGGACCTGTCGGGCTACGTGCGCGCCACCCTCGGCCCGGTCCTGGACTACGACGAGCGCCGCGGCACCGACCTGGTCCGCACGCTGGAGGCGTACTTCGCCTGCGGCACCAACCTGACCCGAGCCAAGGACGTGCTGCACGTCCACGTCAACACCGTGGTCCAGCGGCTGGAGCGCGTCGGCGCGCTGCTGGGCGCGGACTGGCAGGAGCCGGAGCGCTCGCTGCAGATCCACCTGGCGCTGCAGGTGCACCGGCTCCGGGACCGCTAGCGCTGGGTAGGGTGCGCGCGTGCGTCGTCTCCTGGGGGTCGTCTTCGTCGTCGGTGCCGTGGCGGGGTGCTCCTCGCCCGTGCCGGGGCTGCCCGCGCCCGCCAGCGGCGCCGGGCCCAGCGCGGCGCCCGCTCCGGCGACGACCACCGCGACCACCGCGACCGCCGCGCCCGCCGCGGCGGGGTTCACCGTCATCGCGGGCGGCGACGTGCTCATCCACCCCGCGCTGACCGAACAGGCCGAGTCCGACGGCGGGTCCGGGCGCGACTACGCGCCGCTGCTCGCGGGCATCCGCCCCGCCGTCGAGGGCGCCGACCTGGCCGTCTGCCACCTTGAGGTGCCGCTGGCCGGGGCCGACGGGCCGTTCGCGGGCTATCCGCGCTTCATCGCCCCGCCCGAGGTCGCCACCGGGCTCGCCGAGACCGGCTACGACGTCTGCACCACCGCCTCCAACCACACCATGGACCACGGCGAGCAGGGCGCGCTGAGCACGCTCGACGCGCTGGAGGCCGCGGGCCTGGCCTACACCGGCTCGGCGCGCGACCGCGAGGACGCCGAGACCCCGCTGGTGCTCGACGTGCCCGGCGCGAAGGTCGGCTGGCTGTCGCACACCTTCGCCTTCAACAGCGGCACCGAGCGGCCCAGCGGCAAGCCGTGGATGTCCAACGTCATCGACGTCGGCGAGATCATCGCCGAGGCCGAAGCCGCGCGGGAGGCGGGCGCGGACGTTGTGGTCGCCAGCCTGCACTGGGGCGTCGAGGGCAGCCACGAGGCCACCGCCGAACAGCGCGACATCGCCGAGCGGCTGCTCGGCGACCCCGCCGTCGACCTGATCATCGGCCACCACGCGCACGTGGTGCAGCCCTTCGAGAAGGTCAACGGCAAGTGGGTCACCTACGGCCTCGGCAACCAGGTCGCCCGGCACGCCGAGCCGAAGGGCACCACCGAGGAGGGCGCGCTGGCCCGGTTCCGCTTCGTGGAGCAGGACGGGGCGTGGACGGTGAGCGAGGCCGAGTACCTGCCGACGCTGGTCGACCTCGGCCCGCCGATCCGGCTGCTCGACCTCACCGAGACCGGCGAGGGCGCGCGGGCGGCCGAGGCGATCGCGCGCACCGAGGAGATCGTGACCAGCCTCGGGGCCGACGCCGACGGGCTCACCCGCCCCGGGGCCTGAGAACCGCGGTATTCAGCGCGTATATTGGTGTTCGTCTGCGCAGAAAAAAAGGCCGCCTCGAAAGGCGGCCGGGAAACTGTGGACATAATAACGTCGTTGGAGGGCGTTTGTCAAACGAAATCGGTGTGGAGCAGGAATACCTGACCATGCTCTACGCGCACCTCGACCAGCTGCGGGCCGACGCCGACGAGCGCCTCGCCCGCACGCTGCGCGAGGTCAGCAGCCTGCCGCAGGCCATGTCGCTGCGCGACGCGACCGTCGCGGAGCTGAGCGCCCAACGCGCCCAATACGACGCCGTCGAGAACGGCCTCTGCTTCGGCAGGCTCGATTTCTCCCGTGACGCCGCGGCCGACACCACGATCTACATCGGCCGCATGGGCCTATTCGACAGGGACAACGACTACGAGCCCTTGCAGCTCGATTGGCGCGCGCCCGCCGCCCGCCCGTTCTACCTCGCCACCGCCGCCTCGCCGCAGGGCGTGCGCAGGCGCCGCCACATCCGCACGAGCATGCGCAAGGTCACCTCGATCGACGACGAGAACCTCGACATCTCCACCACCCGCGACGCCGCCACCGACGACGGCCTCGCCCTCGGCGCGGCGGGGGAGACGGCGCTGCTGGCCGCGCTCAACGCCACCCGCCAGGGCGTCATGCGCGACATCGTGGAGACCATCCAGGCCGAGCAGGACGAGGTCATCCGCTCCGCGCTCACCGGCGTGCTGGTCGTGCAGGGCGGGCCGGGGACGGGCAAGACGGCCGTCGCCCTGCACCGCGCCGCCTTCCTGCTCTACACCCACCGCGAGCTGCTGGCCCGCCGCGGCGTGCTGATCGTCGGGCCGAACGCGACCTTCCTCAAGTACATCGGCCAGGTCCTGCCGTCCCTCGGCGAGACCGGCGTGCTCCTGCAGACCGTCGGCGACCTGTTCCCCGGCGTGACCGCGACCGGCCTGGAATCGCAGGAGGCCGCCGAGGTGAAGGGGCGCGTGGAGATGGTCGAGGTGCTGCGCCGCGCCGTCGGCGACCGCCAGGTCGTGCCGGAGGAGCCGCTGGTCATCGAGGTCGAGCGGGTGGAGATGACGCTCACCCCGGCCGAGATCGCCGCCGCCGGTGACCGGGCCAGGCGCTCCGGCAGGCTGCACAACCACGCCCGCGAGGTCTTCGAGCGCGAGATCGTGGAGACCCTCACCCGCCAGGAGGCCCAGCGCCTCGGCGCGGAGTTCCTCGACGCGTGCGACCTCGCCGACATACGCCGCGAGCTGGCCGCCGACGACGAGGTGCGGGCCGCCGTCGCCGAGCTGTGGCCGACGCTCACCCCGCAGCGCCTGCTCACCGACCTCTACGCCGACGACGACCGGCTCGCCGCCGCCATGCCCGAGCACCCCCAGGCCGAGCGCGCCCTGCTGCGCCGCGCACCGGAGCAGCCGTGGACCCCGGCCGACGCCCCGCTGCTGGACGAGGCCGCCGAACTCCTCGGCGTCGACGACCGCGCCGAGCGCGCCCGCGCCGCCCAGCGGCAGCGCGACGCGGAGAACTACGCCCAGGGCGTCCTCGACATCCTCCAACTGGAGGACGAGGCCGACCCGGACATCCTGCTCGCCCACGACCTCATCGACGCGGGCAGGCTGGCCGAGCGCCAGGAGGACACCGACCACCGCACCGCGGCCGAGCGCGCCGCCGCCGACCGCGACTGGACCTTCGGCCACGTCATCGTGGACGAGGCCCAGGAACTCTCGGCGATGGCCTGGCGGGTCCTCATGCGCCGCTGCCCGGCCCGCTCGATGACCCTGGTCGGCGACGTCGCCCAGACCGGCGCCCTGGCCGGGGCCGACGCGTGGGCCGACGTGCTCACCCCGTACGTCGCCGACCGCTGGCGCCGCGCGGAGCTGACCGTCAACTACCGCACGCCCGCCGAGATCATGGCCGTCGCCACCGAGGTGCTCACCCGCGTCGGCGCGCCGGTCGAGCCCCCGACATCGGTTCGCGAGAGCGGGCACGTCCCCTGGTCGCGCCGCACGACCGAACTCGCCGCAGCGGCGGCTGGTGAAGCGGCCCGCGACCGGGAGGGCACGCTGGCGGTGCTCGTCCCCCAGCGCCTGGCCGACGACGTGGGCGCCGCTGTCCTGGGCGCGGTCCCGGACGCCGCCGTCGGCGAGCGCCCCGACCTGGAGAGCCGCGTCGCGGTGCTGACGGTCCGCCAGGCCAAGGGCCTGGAGTTCGACGAGGTCCTGCTGGTCGAGCCCGCCGCCGTGGTCGCCGAGTCCGCCCGCGGCCTCAACGACCTCTACGTGGCGCTGACCAGGGCCACCCAGCGCCTCGGCGTCCTGCACACCGAGGACCTGCCCTTCGAGCTGGGCCCGAGTCCCCAGAGGACGGTCCAGAGCACGCAGGTCTAGAGCACGCAGGTCTAGAGCACGACGGTCGGGGTCACGACGGCGCGGCCGCCGCTGAGGCGGACCAGTATCTGGGTGGTGCCGCGCGGGACCTCGGTGAGCACGAAGCGCCCGCCCTCGTCCGCCGTCGTCGTGGTGCTGCCGTGGTCGGCGACGCGGACCTCGACGGCGTGCTCGCCCGCGGGGACCAGCCAGCCGTCGATGCGGTGGGACTCCCCGGTGCGGGTCACGTTGACCATCACGGTCAGGTCGCCGACGAAGAAGGTGATGGTCCCGGGGCCGCCGCCCCGGACGCCGACCAGTTCGCGCTGGTCGAGCCAGGCGGCGACCTCGGCGTCGATGTCGGTGATCGCGACGGCGAACTGGGCGCGCTCCACCAGGCCCGCGGGCACCGGGTCGATGTGGTCGACGAGGTGGGCGACCTGGTCGAGCCAGTACTGCTGCTCGGCGGGTTCCATGTCGTTCCTCATCTCGCCCCATCCCCATCGTCGTACAGGCCGCGCAGGTGCTTGAGGCACCGGCCGCGGGTCGGGCCGATGCTGCCGTGCGGCATGCCGAGGGCCGCCGCGACCTCGCGGTACTCGGCGCGCCCGGCCAGCACGGTCAGCCGCAGCAGCGTCTGGCACCGCTCGGTGAGCTTGGTGAAGGCCTTCCACAGCGTGCGGTCGCGTTCGCCGTCGATCGCCAGGGCCTCGGGCAGCGGGTCGCCGCTGGGCACCTGCTCGGCGTACTCGGGCAGCAGCTCGGTCTGCGCGGCCATCCGCTGGCGGGTGCGGCTGGACTCGCGGCGGGTCGTGGTGATGAGCCAGCTGGCCAGCGCCCTGGGCTCGGCCAGCCGCTCGACGTGGCGCAGCAGCGCCAGCCACACGGTCTGCACGACGTCCTCCGCGGTGCCGTGGTCCAGGCCCGCGCCTCTGGCGACGTGCCAGACCAACGGCGTCAGGTCGGCGATCAGCACGTCCAGCGCGCGCCGGTCGCCCGCGCGCGCGGCTTCCAGGCACGCCGCGTGCCGCTCCGATCCCGCCAGCCCCTCCCAGGGCGGATTCGTCCCCACCGTGTGGAGCTCGGTCACCGCTCCCACCCCTGCTTCCTTGATCCGGGGTCCTGTGCTCGTTGGCCACAGGCCGCATCGCGCGCTCAGGCGGCGGGGTCCGCGCCGCGCCACCCGCCCACCGGGGCCGATGATGCCGCGAACCCGGCGAACCTCCGGCGTCCCCCGCCCGGGCCGGGCCCGACGAGCGCGGACCGGCCCGCTCGGGGCTCGGGGCTCGCGGTTCATCGTGGCCTCCACGGTGACGGTACTGTCGCTCTCCGGACAACTCAAAGAGCCGCCACCGCCGTGCTGGATACATTTGCCTGCGGACAACTTCGTGTGACGGGGGCTGTAGTGACCTGGACCATCGCCGGAACCCTGGACGTGCTGGCCGCCGGTGAGCACCCCGAGCTGCTCGCCGAGCCGGTCGCCAAGGCGCTGGCCGCCCTGCCCGCCGCGCGGGTGGGCGTTGCCGCGATCGACCCCGCCCTGGCCGACACCGCCGAGTTCTGCGCCGCCTACGGCTCGCCGCTGTCGGCCTCGGCGAACTGCGTGGTGGTGGCGGGCAAGCGCGGCGGCGAGGAGCGGCTGGCGGCCTGCCTGGTGCTGGCGACCACCCGCGCCGACGTCAACGGCGTGGTGCGGCGCAGGCTGGACGTGCGCAAGGCGTCGTTCGCGCCGATGGACCACGCCGTGGCGCTCACCGGCATGGCCTACGGCGGCATCACCCCGGTCGGGCTGCCCGAGGGCTGGCCGATCCTCGTCGACGCCGCCGTGGCCGCCGCGCCGGAGCTGGTCATCGGCAGCGGCGTGCGGGGCAGCAAGCTGCTCATCCCCGGCGACGTGCTGGCCGCGCTGCCCGGCGCCGAGGTGGTGGAGGGCTTGGGCCGCGGGTGATCGCGCGGCCCACTAGGGTCGGCGTGTGAACCACGTCTCCCTCCTAGAGCAGATCCCGGTCCACACCGCCGCGCTGCGCGCCGACGCCGTCCACGCTGGACCGGACGCGCCCACGCCCACCTGCCCCGGGTGGGCGGTCCGCGACCTCGTCGCGCACGTCGCCGAGAGCACCGCGTGGATCGAGAAGGCGCTGGCGCTGCCCGCCGACGCCGCCGCCCCCGACCCGCCCGCCGTCCCCGCGGGCTGGGACGAGCTGCTGTCCTGGTGGGACGAGCGCGCCGCGGCCGTGGCCGCCGCCCTGGCCTCGGCCGACCCGGCGGCCCGGGTGTGGTCGTTCGTGCCGGTGCCCGACGTCGACGTCGCCTGGTACGCGCGCAGGATCGCCCACGAGACCGCGATCCACGCCCTCGACGCCGCCCACGCCGCTGGCCGGGACGTCCCCCCGCTGCTGTTCGACACCGCCTTCGCCGCCGACGGCGTGGACGAGCTGCTGGCGATCATCCCGCCCGCCCCCGCCCCGACGGCGGGAACGGTCCTGCTGCACGCCGCCGACGCGGGCCGCGCCTGGCTGCTCACCCTCTCCACCGACGCGCCCGTGGCCGTGGACACCAGCCCGGACGAGCCGGACGGCCTCGACGCCGACGCGCGCGTGGTCGGCACGGCCGACGCGGTCTACCGGGCGGTGTGGGGGCGACCGAGTCACGCGATTGTCAGTGGCGACCCGGCGCTGGTGAGTACGATCAAGACCTTCTGACCGCCACAGCGCCGTGGCCCGCAGAGCCGTCGAAAAGCCTTGAACAGCCGGGAGTGCGCGGTGTCGTCCAAAGAGCGTCGCTATGTCATCAGGCTGGGCTGCCCGGACCGCACCGGCATCGTGGCCGAGATCGCGACCTTCCTCAGCGAGGCGGGCGGCTGGATCGTGGAGGCGGACTACCACTCCGACCCCGACACCAACTGGTTCTTCACCCGCCAGGTCGTGCGCGCGGAATCGCTGCCCTACGACGTGCACGAGCTGTGCCGCCGCTTCGTGGAGGTCACCCGCCGCCTCGGCGGGCGCGTCGAGTGGGACATCGTCGACACCGGGGCCAAGCCGCGCGTGGTCATCCTGGTGACCAAGGACGGCCACTGCCTCTACGACCTGCTCGGCCGCGTGCACAGCGGCGAGCTGGAGATCGACGTCAAGGCCGTCATCGGCAACCACACCGACCTCGCGCCGATCACCCGCGCGCACGGCATCCCCTTCCACCACGTGCCGTTCCCCATCGACCCCGACGGCAAGGCCGCCGCGTTCGGGCAGCTGCGCCAGCTGGTCGACGCCGCCAACCCGGACGCGGTCGTGCTGGCCCGCTTCATGCAGGTGCTGCCGACGGAGCTGTGCGCGGAGTGGGCGGGCCGCGCGCTCAACATCCACCACAGCTTCCTGCCCTCGTTCGTCGGCGCGCGGCCGTACCACCAGGCCCACAAGCGCGGGGTGAAGCTGATCGGCGCCACCTGCCACTATGTGACCGCCGAGCTGGACGCGGGCCCGATCGTGGAGCAGGACGTCATCCGGGTCGACCACAACGACTCGGTGGCCGACATGGTGCGCAAAGGGCGCGACATCGAGAAGGTCGTCCTGGCCAGGGGGCTGCGCTGGCACCTGGAGCGCCGCGTCCTCGTGCACGGCAACAAGACCGTCATTTTCTGATTTATTCGTTTGCCGCGCCCGGTGAATGCCGGGCATCCTTGCGCCATGTTCACCGATACCCGCACCGACCCGCGAAAGGCCATTCCGACCGTCTTCCCGGCCAGGGAGGACCGTGAGTGGTCCTGCGCACTGGCCCCTGCGGCCTGTGCGGGCTGACCGGCGCTTCCGAGTGTCGACACTCCTTCCGCGGTGACTGCGGAAATACCGATCCACTGATCCGGGAAACGTGCCGAGGATCATGCCGGGCTGATCCGGCCGTCGTCATCGAGCGGCGGCCGGATCGGCCATTTCCGTATTTCACGGGAAATCCCCGGAATTCCCTGGCACTTCTGTGACATGTCACCCGCATCCGGCCACCGTTGTGGCAGGGTCGGTCCTGCCTGGGGACGTCGGGAGGGGTGGGCGTGGTGGATGCTGTCCGGACGAGGGTCGACCTGCTGGGAGCGGCCGCGGACCTGGTCCCGCTCCTCCAGGCCAACGCGCTGCGCGCCGCGCGCGAGGGGCGGGTGCCCGAGGACGTGCTGGCGGCCCTGCGCGAGGCCGGGCTGCTGCGGATGCTGCGGCCCGCCCGCTTCGGCGGGCACGAGGTCGACATGGTCACCAAGTCGGCTGTGCTGGCCGAGCTGGCGAAGGGCTGCGGGGCCACCTCGTGGGTCGCGGTCATCCACAACGACGCGGACTTCCTGCTCGGCCGCCTTCCCGACCACCTCCAGGAGCTGGTCTTCGCCGACCCCGGCGCACGGACCACCGCCACGCTGAACCCCATGGGCACCGCCGAGCGCTCCGCGGGGGGATATGTCGTCACCGCCCGCTGGCCGTTCAACACCGGTTCGCTGGGCGCGGACTGGGCCGTGCAGCCGACCCTGCGCGACGGCGAGCCGGTCTGGGCGCTGATCCCGTACTCCGACCTGGTCGTCGAGGACGACTGGGACGTCACCGGGATGCGGGCCAGCGCCAGCAACACCGTCCGGGCCGAGGGGGTGTTCGTGCCCGAGGACCGCGTCGTGCCGCAGTGGGACGTGCTCGGCGCGACCCATCTGAGCGAGCGCAACGCGGGAAACCGGCTCTACGGCATCCCGCTGCTCATGCAGCTGATCACCGGCGGGCCCGCGCCGTTCACCGGGATGGCCGCGACCGCCCTGCGCCTGGCGCGCGAGCAGTTGGGCGACAAGCCGATCTCCTACACCGCCTACCAGTCCCGCCGTGACGCGCCGATCACCCACCACCAGATCGCCGAGGCCGCACTGCTCATCGAGGGCGCCGACGCCCTGGCCCACGCGGCGTCCGAGCTGATCGACCGGTGCTCGGTGGACGGGGTCTACGGGCCGGAGGACAAGCCGAGGGTGTGGGGGCTGGTCAGCTTCGCCACCCGGCAGTACACGCAGGCCGCCGACATCCTCCGGTCGATGGCGGGCGGCGCGGGCCTGCGCTCGGGGACGGCGCTGAGCCTGGCCCTGCGCGACACGCAGGCGCTGTCGGCGCACGCGGCGATGATGCCCGCGACCGGCATGGAGCACTACGGCCGCGCGCTGTGCGGCCTGGAGCCGACCTTCCCGCCGCTGTTCGCCTAGGCCGTGTCTCACGCACCCCACATCTGGAACACGGGCTAGGGCTGTCGGGCCAGTTCGGCGGCGAAGGCCGTCAGCAGCCCGGAGAGCGCCAGCCGCAGCCGGGGCGGGGAGGCGACCCGCTGCACGAGCCCGCGCAGGCCGTTGGCGCCGTCGCGGGCGACGGTCAAGCGCACGCTGGTGAGCGTGTCGGCGCCGTCGGTCGTCCAGGTGAAGGCCAGGCTGGAGTGGCGGTCGGCCTCGACCACGGTGGCCGGACCGCGCGTGCTCACCGCCAGCTCGGCGCGGTGGCCGAGGAAGGTGACCGCGACCAGGCCGGGGGTGGCGCGGTAGTCGGCGAAGTCCGGGGCGGCCAGGCGGGCGCGCACCCCGGAGTAGTCCACGACGGCCGCCCGCACCCGGTCGACGGGCAGCGGGATCAGGCGTTCGGCGAAAGCGTGCAGCTGGTTCATGGTCGGGCCCTAGGCTACTCAGCGTGCGTGAGGAGTATGCCGACGTCGACGCCGTGCGGGCGCACCGCGACCGCGGCGCCGACCTGCGCGGCGCCGTGCTGATCGGCCTGGACCTGACCGACCCCGACGACGACCGCCTGCTGCGCACGCCCCTGGACGGCGCGCTGCTGCTGGGCTGCGCGCTGACCCCGGAGACGGCGCGCCGGGCGCAGGCGGGTGGCGCGCTGCTGTTCCCGTCGGTGCCCGACCTGCCGTACGAGGTGTACCGCGCCCGGCTGTACACCCCGGCCGAGCTGTTCGCCGGGTTCGACCCCGCCCGCCCCGAGTCCTATGCCGACACCCCGGACGCGCGGATCTACCAGCACACCAGGGTCCAGACCCTGGACCCGCTGCACGCCATCGCCGAGCGCCTGCACGACCACAGCATCACCGCCGCGCTGGAGGACGTCCTCACCGGCCACCCGGTCGCGGTGATGGGCGGGCACGCCCTGGTCCGCGACTCGGCGGGCTACCGCACCGCCGTCGAGCTGGGCCGGGCGCTGGGCCGGGCGGGCTTCACCGTGCTGACCGGTGGCGGCCCCGGCGCGATGGAGGCGGTCCCCCTGGGCGCGCGCCTGGCCGACGCCGACCCGGCCGAGGCCCTGTCGGTCCTCGCCGCCGCGCCCCGCTTCGCCGCGGGCGCCGACGCCACCGTCGAGATCGGACAGTGGCTGGCCGCGGGCCTGGCCGTCGACCTGCCCGCCGCGGCCACTCCCCGCACGATCGGCATCCCGACCTGGTTCTACGGCCACGAGCCGCCGAACCCGTTCTGCGAGCTGCACGCCAAGTACTTCGCCAACTCCGTGCGCGAGGACGGCCTGCTCACCGTCGCCACCGGCGGCATCGTCTACACCCCGGGCAGCGCGGGCACGGTCCAGGAAGTCTTCCAGGACTACACCCAGAACCACTACGGCGTCCCGGCCCCCATGGTCTTCCTCGGCTCCCGCTTCTGGACCGAGGAGGTCCCCGCCGCGACCCTGGTCCGCGGCCTGGCCAAGGACCGCGCCGCCGCTGAGTGGATCACCGTCACCGACGACGTCGACGAGGCGGTCGCGGTGCTGAAGACCTACGCGCGGTCGCTACCCGAGCAGGCCTGAGCGCTGGGCCAGCACCGCCGCCGTCACCCGGTTGGCGCAGCCGGTGGCCGCCAGGATCTCCGAGACGTACCCCCGGACGGTGGACTCCGAGAGCCGCAGGTCCTCGGCGATCTCGGCGTTGCTGCGGCCCGCGCCGATCAGCCGCAGCACGTCGCGCAGGCGGTTGGACAGGCGGGCGACCTGGCTGGAGGCGCCGATGCGGTCGAGGTGGTGGGTGGCGAGGTGGCCCATCAGCTCCTTGGTCAGGGCCGGGTCCAGCACCGAGTCGCCGCGGGCGGCCAGGCGCACGGCGCGCACCAGCTCGGTGGGGTCGGTGTGCTTGAGCAGGAAGCCGGTGGCGCCCAGGTTGAGCGCGGTGGCCACCGCCTCGTCGGCGTGGAAGGTGGTCAGCACGACCACGGCCGGGCGCTTGTGGGCGCGGCGCAGCTCGCGCAGGGTGTCCAGGCCGTCCATGCCGGGCATGCGCAGGTCCAGCAGCAGCACGTCGGGGGACTGGGTGCGGACGAGCTCCAGCGCGCCCGCGCCGTCGGCGGCCTCGGCGACGACCTCGATCTCCGGGGCCGAGGCGAGGATGCGGGTGACGAAGGTGCGCGCCATCGGCTCGTCGTCGACCACGCCCACCCGAACCGGGGCGAGCGGCGGCTCAACGAGGGTGGCGTCGGTCTGAGTGCTCACGAGTGCAATCCGACCGGACAGCGCCGGAGTGGACAACCCTCCGAAGGTATGGGCGTTGGACATCCGCACATCCCACGTCCACCTCGCCAGTGATCAGCAGATGGCGGTCGGACCGGCTGCGGTCAGCTCTCCAGCGGCGCGACGCTGCTCCAGGGCAGCGTGACCTCGCCCAGCCGCCAGCGCTTGCGGCCGTTGAGCACCGGCAGGCCCCGCGCCAGCTCGGCGACGGCCTCCACCCAGCGCGCCCTCGGCCCGAACGGGGCGAACGGGGCGGCGTTGTCCCAGCAGGCGTCCAAAGCGGACAGCAGGGCGTGGACGCGCTCGCCGGGCACGTTGCGGTGGATGAGCGCCTTCGGCAGGCGCTCGGCGAGGTCGGAGGGGCGCTCGATGTCGGCGGGCAAACACGACAGGGTGATCGTCTGAGGCCCGTCCGCGGTGAGCGCGACCCACCAGCAGCGGCGGCCGATCTCGTCGCAGGTGCCCTCGACCAGCAGCCCGCCGGGGGCCAGCCGCGCGCACATCGTCTCCCACGCCGCCAGCGCCTCGGCCTCGGTGTACTGGCGCAGGACGTTGAACGCGCGCACCAGGTCCGGGCGCAGCCCGGCCAGCTCGAACCCGCCGCGCCGGAAGACCAGCCGCGGCGGGTCCTCGGCGGCCTTGGCCGCGGCCACCCGCTCGGGATCGATCTCCAGGCCGACGACCCGCGCGCCGGGCAGCCGCGCGGCGAGTTCGACGGTCGTGACCGGGGTCGCGCCGTAGCCGAGGTCCACGACCAGCGCGTGCGGCGGCAGCGGCAGGGCCGCGATCCAGCGGTCGGAGCGGCGCAGCCGGTTCGGGTTGGTGGTGCCGCGGGTGGGGCAGCCCAGCGCGCGGGCCCGGCCCGCGGCCAGCCGGGGGGTCCGGGCCATCAGCGCGCGGCGAGCCAGTCCGCCGTGAAGGCCGCCTCGGCGGCCAGCAGCCGGGTGACCTGCTCGGCGATCACGCCCTCGATCTTGCCGCCGATCAGCGGCACCTTGACCCGCACCTCGCCCTCGGTGCGCCACGAGCAGCCCGATGCGGTGTCGCGCAGCCCGTAGGTGCCGGTGATCTCCCCGGGCACCCCGCCGACGCGGGCGGTGGTGGTGCCGGTGAACCCCGAGCCCTCCGGCGTCCACGTCTCGGTGCGCTCGACCACGAGGTCGCCGCGCAGCACGGACTTGGCGATCGGGGGCAGGTGCTCGGCGGGCACGGTCTGCCGGAGCCGGTAGGTCACCGTCCCGCCCGCCTCGGAGTGCGCCACCAGGGCGGCGCCGGGCCCGCCGATGGCGGCGAGGCGGTCGGTCAGGTACTCGGTGCTCACCAGCGCCGCGTGGACGCGGGACGCGGGCGCGTCGAGGTCGGCGCGGTGCTCGATGCGGCTGGCCATGTGCGGGAGGTTACCGTTGCGTCCCGTGACCAGCCTTCCCCTCGGCCTCCCCACCGGTCTGGACCAGCGCACCGGGGTCCCGCTCAGCGGCTACACCACCCTGCGCCTTGGCGGCCCGGCCGCCCGCTTCGTGGCCGCGGCCAGCGCGGAGGAGCTGGTCGCGGCGATCCGCGCCGTCGACGCGGCGGGCGAGGCGCTGCTGGTGGTCGGCGGCGGCTCCAACCTGGTGGTCGGCGACCTGGGCTTCGACGGCACCGCGGTCCGCGTCGAGCACCGCGGCAGCAAGATCGACACCGCCGAGCCGGGCCGGGTCCGGCTGACCGTCGAGGCGGGCGAGGACTGGGACACCGTCGTCGCGGGCACCGTCGAGGCGGGCCTCGGCGGCCTGGAGTGCCTCTCCGGCATCCCCGGCCTGGTCGGCGCGACCCCGGTGCAGAACGTCGGCGCGTACGGCGTCGAGGTCTCGCAGGTCCTGGAGTCCGTCGACGTCTTCGACCGCGACGCGGGCGACGTGCGCACCCTGCGGGTGGACGAACTCGGCCTGGACTACCGCACCAGCGTCCTCAAGGGCAACGACCGCGTCGTGGTCCTGCGCGCCCGCTTCGTCCTCACCGACGACGGCCAGTCCGCTCCCGTCCGCTACACCGAGCTGGCCCGCGCCCTCGGCGTCCGCCAGGACCAGCGCGTCCCGGTCGCCGACGCCCGCGAGGCCGTGCTGGCCCTGCGCCGCGGCAAGGGCATGGTCCTCGACCCGACCGACCACGACACCTGGTCGGCGGGCTCGTTCTTCACCAACCCGGTCATCCCCGCCGAGCGCGTCGCCGCCGTCCTGGCCACGGTCTCCGAGCGGGTGGGCCCCGAGGTCTCCGTCCCCTGCTACCCGGCCGGGCCGAACGCCTCGAAGCTCTCCGCGGCCTGGCTGATCGAGCGCGCGGGCTTCACCAAGGGCCACCCCGGCCCCGGCGCCCGAGCGGCCCTGTCCACCAAGCACACCCTCGCCCTGACCAACCGCGGCGACGCCACCACCGCCGACCTCCTGGCCCTCGCCGCCGAAGTCCGCACCGGCGTCCTCACCACCTTCGGCATCCAGCTCGACGCCGAACCGGTCCTGGTCAACTGCACGATCTAGCCGACCGCTCCCGACCGACCCCGGTCGGCCGAGCAGGGCACCCGTACCCCCCGGCCGCCGACCTGTCCACACCCCGCCACTCGACGTGGAAACCCCCACCACCAGCCGGATAACCTGGCGGCGGGGGGCCGGATGTCCTACTCCCGGTGCGCCCGGCTCGCCGACGCCTGGGCGCGCGGCTTCATGACGATCTGGTCCAGGTTCACGTGCGCGGGCCGGGTGGCCGCGAAGGCGATGACGTCGGCGACGTCGTCGGCCGTCAGCGGCGTGATGCCCCGGTAGACCGCGTCCGCGCGCTCGGCGTCGCCGTCGAAGCGGTTGACCGAGAAGTCGGTCTCCACCATGCCCGGCAGGACCTCGGTGAAGCGCACCGGCTGGCCGAGGTGCTCGCCGCGCAGGGTGCGGTGCAGGGCCGACTGGGCGTGCTTGGCGGCGGTGTAGCCCGAGCCGCCGTCATAGACCTCGTAGGCGGCGATGGAGGTCACGGTCACCACGTGCCCGTCGCCGGACTTGATCAGCTTGGGCAGGAACGCCCTGGTGACGCGCAGGGTGCCGAGCACGTTCGCGTCGTACATCCAGCGCCAGCGCTCCTCGTCGGCGTCGGCGACCTTGTCCAGACCACGTGCGCCCCCGGCGTTGTTGACGAGGACGTGGCACTCTGGAACGCGGTCGGCGAACGCCTCGACCGAGGCGGGATCGGTCACGTCCAGCGGGATCGCGGTGCCACCCACGGCCGCGGCCACCTCGGCCAGCGGTTCGGCGCGGCGGGCGCCGAGGACGACGGCGAACCCGGCGGCGGCGAGGTGGCGGGCGGTCGCGGCGCCGATGCCCGCGCTCGCCCCGGTCACGACTGCGGTGCGCTTGTTCACACCGGAGATCCTGCCGCAACCCGCACGGGGGCCGAGCCGTCCTGCGGTCAGCGACACACGTTTCTTGGAGGTCGGAATCCGCATGCCACGTCAGAAGGTGATCGCCGCCCTGGTCCTGGTGCTGGCCCTGGTCTCGGCCTGCACGTCGGAGACGGGCGGCCAGGCGAGTCCGCCCGCCGCCGACGAGCGCCCCCCGGTCGCGAAGCTGACGGCAGCCCCAGCCGACAAGGCCACCGGCGTCCCGGTCAAGGACCCGATCACGATCACCGTCACCGAGGGAGCGCTGGACTCCGTCGAGCTGGCCAACGCCACGGGCAAGGCCGTCGAGGGGGAGATCGCTGAGGACAAGGCCAGCTGGAGCGCCACCGAGCCGCTGGGCTACGGCAAGGAGTACAGCTACACGGCCACGGCGACCGGCACCGACGGCAAGGTGGTCGAGCTGGCGGGCTCGTTCACCACGGTCGCGCCGAAGAGCACCCCGCGGGCGACGATCAACCCGGTCGACGACGCCGTGGTGGGCGTGGGCATGCCGATCAGCGTGAAGTTCCCCGAGGGCCCGGTGACGGACAAGGCCGCGGTGGAGAAGGCGCTCAAGGTCGAGACCTCCGGCGACGTCGAGGGCTCGTGGGCGTGGCTGCACGACCGCCAGGTCGACTGGCGGCCCAAGGAGTACTGGCCCGCCAACACCGAGGTCAAGGTCACCGCGAACCTCTACGGCGTGGCCTACGGCGGCGGCGCGTACGGCAAGGCCGACCTGACCACGGAGTTCAGCATCGGCCGCAACCAGGTCGTCAAGATCCACACGCCGGACCACCGGATGGACGTCTACCGCGACGGCAAGAAGGTCAAGAGCTACCCGGCCAGCAACGGCCGGGACTCCGACCCGAACCTCAACACCCCCAACGGCACCATGATCGTCATGGCGAAGGAGAAGGTCGGCAACTTCTCCAACCCGCGCTACGGCTACACCGACGTGGAGAAGCTGTGGGCGGTGCGCTTCTCCAACCACGGCGAGTTCATCCACGAGAACGAGGAGAACCGCTCCAACATCGGCAAGGCCAACACCTCCCACGGCTGCGTCAACCTGTTCGAGGCCGACGCCAAGCACTACTTCGACAGCGCGATCATCGGCGACCCGGTCGAGGTCAGCGGCTCCAGGGCCGACATGCCCACGACCTCCGACGTCAACGACTGGCTGTTCTCCTGGGCCCAGTGGCAGTCGATGTCGGCCCTCAACTGAGCGGTAGGTTGCCCGCTGTAGTCGACCCGGGGGGACCAGCATGACCGGACCGCAGTGGCAGGGGCAGCAGGGCCCGTACGGCCCGCCGCCGCACGGGCAGCCCTACGGCCCGCCCCCGCCGTACGGGCAGCCGCCGTACGGCTACCCGCCGAAGAAGAGCAACGCCGGGCTGATCGTGGCCCTGGTGGCGGGGTCGGTGCTGCTGGTCGGCGGCGCGGTGGCGGCGGTGATGCTGCTCTCGGTCAGCCCGCCGAGCGCCCCGCCGCCGCCCCGCGCGCCCGCGGTCCAGGGCACCCCGCCGGGCAGCGACGCGGTGCCGCCGCAGGACCGGGAGGCCGCCCGCGGGCACGCCGAGAAGTACGTCGCCGCCATCAACGCCGGGGACGCCGCCGCCGCGACCGAGCTGTCCTGCGGCCAGACGAAGCCGGGGATGGTCTACGACTACGGCGTGGAGTGGGGCCCGGCGACGCTGGTGCCCGAGCCGGGCAAGGTCGGCGGCGTGAACGTGGTGTTCAACCTGGAGTTCGCCGCCGGTCACCCCAGCTCGATCGACGTCGTCCGGGAGCGGGCCGGGGGACCGTGGTGCGTGCGCTGAACCCCGGCGCGGGTGTGACATAGAGCACTGAACAACCGGCTTGTCCGCGGCGCGGGGAAGATTCCCGGGAAGGCCGGACGTTGCACCCCGAGGCGGGCCGCGTCCCGGCGGCCGACGGGAAGGGGTGTTCCCACGTGGGTGCAGCGCAGTCGCGCCGGCCGCGGCGCGTGGCGGTGCTGTCGGTGCACACGTCGCCGCTGGAGCAGCCCGGAACCGGGGACGCCGGCGGCATGAACGTCTACATCGCCGAGACGGCGACCCGCATGGCCCGCCGCGGCACCGCGGTCGAGGTGTTCACCCGCGCCACGTCCTCGGACCTGCCGCCGGTCGCCGAGCTGGCCCCCGGCGTGCTGGTCCGGCACATCGCCGCCGGACCCTTCGAGCCGATGGAGCGCGCCGAGCTGCCTGGACAGCTGTGCGCGTTCACCGCGGGCGTGCTGCGCACCGAGGCCCGCCGCGAACCCGGCTTCTACGACATCATCCACTCCCACTACTGGCTCTCCGGGCAGGTCGGCTGGCTGGCCCGCGACCGCTGGGGCGTGCCGCTGGTGCACACCGCGCACACCCTGGCCAAGGTCAAGAACGCCGCCCTGGCCGACGGCGACGCCCCCGAGCCGCGCGGGCGGGTCATCGGCGAGCAGCAGGTGGTCGACGAGGCCGACCGGCTCATCGCCAACACCGATGTCGAGGCCCGTCAGCTCATCGCCCTCTACGACGCCGCCCCCGACCGGGTCGACACCGTCGCCCCCGGCGTCGACCTCGACCGCTTCCGCCCCGGCGACCGCGCCGCCGACCGGGCCGGGCTCGGCCTGCCCGCCGACGCGCTCGTGTTCGCCTTCGTGGGCCGCATCCAGCCGCTCAAGGCCCCGGACGTGCTGCTGCGCGCCGCCGCCGAACTGCTGGAGCGCGGCGCGGTCGCGCGGGAGAAGCTGCTCGTGCTGGTCGTCGGCGGGCCATCGGGCAGCGGGCTGGAGCAGCCCACGGCGCTGCGCGAGCTGGCCGCGCGGCTGGGGATCACCGACCGGGTCCGCTTCCTGCCGCCGCAGGGCGGTGACGCGCTGGCCTCGGTCTACCGCGCCGCCGACGTCGTCGCCGTGCCCAGCCACAACGAGAGCTTCGGCCTGGTGGCCGTGGAGGCGCAGGCCTGCGGGACGCCGGTCGTCGCCGCCGCCGTCGGCGGGCTCCCGATCGCGGTCGACCACGGCGGCTCCGGCCTGCTCGTCGACGGCCACCGCAGCGGCGACTGGGCCGCCGCGCTGGCCGCCGCCGCCCGCGTCCGGCCGGTCCTGGCCCGCGGCGCGGTCCGCCACGCCCGCCAGTTCTCCTGGGACCGCACCACCGACGCACTGCTGGGCGCCTACACCGAGGCCGACCGCGCGCTGCGGCGCACGCTCGCGCGTGCTGAGGTGGCGGTGTGACCGACCTCGACGCGCTCATCCGCTCCGCGCTCGCCGAACGGGAGCTGGCCTACGACAGCCCGGAGCCCGGCCGCTACCTGGTGACCCTGCCGGGCACCCGCAAGCAGCAGACCAACTGCTGGCTGATCCTCGGCAAGCACGCGCTGCTGGTGGAGGCGTTCGTGTGCAGGCGGCCGGACGAGGCGCACGAGGACGTCTACCGCTTCCTGCTGCGCCGCAACGCCAAGCTCTACGGGGTCGCCTACACCGTGGACGAGGTCGGCGACATCCACCTGGTGGGCCGCACGGCGCTGCCCTCGGTGACCGCTGAGGAGCTGGACCGGCTGCTCGGGCAGGTCCTGGAGGCCGCCGACGGCGATTTCAACACGCTGCTGGAGATCGGCTTCGCCACCGCGATCCGCCGCGAATACGACTGGCGGGTCTCGCGCGGGGAGTCGCTGGCCAACCTCAAGGCGTTCGAGCACCTGATGAAGCCGACCGAGTCCGAGTCGTAACCGGCAACTGGCAACGCCGGGGCGCGCGGCCTCCGTCTGGTGTCCATGAACACCAAACGGCTGTTATCCGTGCTGCTGCTCGCCGCGATCGGGACGGCGGGGTGCACGTCGTCATCGGACTCGGCGGGCTCGTCGGGGGAGTACGCCGTCGCGCCCGCGCCCGCCCAGGACTCCGGCGGCGCCGCCGCCGACCGCGAGGCCGCCGCGCCCGCTCAGGCCGCCCCCACCCAGGCCGCCCCGCCCGCCGAGGCCAAGGCCGCCCAGGTCAGCCAGCCCGGCGTCGAGCGCTCGCTGATCCGCACGGCGTCGCTGTCGATGACCGTGCCCACCGGGGACGCGACGATCGCCGACGCCGTGTTCGACGCGCGGGCGATCGTCTCCGGCGCGGGCGGCTACACCGGCGACCAGGACGTCGAGCGCACCCGCGCCACGATGACCCTGCACGTGCCCTCCGACCAGCTCGACCGCGTGGTGGACGAGCTGACGAAGATCGGCAAGGTGGTCAGCAGCACGCAGACCGCCGAGGACGTCACCGAGCAGCTGGTGGACGTCGACAGCCGGGTCAAGACCCAGCGGGCCAGCCTCGACCGGGTGCGCGCACTGCTCGCGAAGGCCGTCGACATCGACGAGATCGTGCGCATCGAGGCCGAGGTGACCCGCCGGGAGGCGGACCTGGAGTCCCTGCTCAAGCGGCGCGAGACGCTGTCGGGGCAGGTGGCGGTCTCGACGGTCACGCTGACGTTCCGGCAGTCCGGGGACGTGGCCGCGCCGCCGGTGCGCGAGGACGAGGGGCTGGGGGCGGCGTTCAAGGACGGGTGGTCGGCGTTCACCGGGTTCGTGGGGTCGGTGGCCGAGTCACTGGCGCGGCTGCTGCCGTTCCTGGTGCTGCTGGGGATCGCCGCCGTCGTCGCCTGGGTGCGGTGGGTTCGGCCCGCGCGGCAGCGTCGGCGGGTGGTGCCCGTGGTGGGGCGTGAGGTTCCGCAGGAGGGCTGAGGCGCGGGGGTGCGGTGGGGACGCGCCGGAGGTTGGACGTCCGGCCCCCGCCGCCAGGTTGTCCGGGCGTGGAGTGGGGGTTCCCCGTCTGCTTGGGGGCTGTGGACAACGTGTGGGTGGCCCGGAGGCAGGGGGCGGGAGGCGCGGGGCGGTTCTGCGAGGGGGAGTCGCGGCGTGAACCGCCCCGCGGCGTTCCCGGCCGGGTGCTGCGGGGCGGGGGGCACCGCGCAGGTTCCGGGCGGGCTGTGCGGTCCGGCAGGGGAGTCGAACCGCACTCGCTCGCCTGCCGGGCCAGGGAGTGCGTGGGAGCTGGCCCGGTTGGCTGCGGCCCAACTTGTCAGACGGGCGACAACTGCACAAGGCCGCTGATTACCCCAAACGGGAAAATAGCTCTCCGTAGGTAACTATTTGATCTCGAAACGAGACCTGTGCACAACTGTGGGTCGGGTCGATCGTTCCGGGGACGGTCGTTAGCCACACGAAAGAGTGACGCCGAGTGGGGGCGAGTGCGGTGCCCGGGGCCATTCGGCGCATCGCGGGCCGGTGGACGGGCCGCGCGGGCCGCCTGTCCAGCGGGAGTGGCGTTCGCCACGGTCGCACTAGGTAGCGCCCGGGCTGGATCTGGCAGGCTGCGCGGCATGGGAATCGGAACCCTGGTGCTGCTCCGCCACGGCGAGAGCACGTGGAACGCGAAGAACCTGTTCACCGGGTGGGTGGACGTGCCGCTCTCGGACAAGGGGGTGGGCGAGGCCATCCGCGGCGGCGAGCTGCTCAAGGAAGCCGGCGTCCTGCCGGACCTCGTGCACACCTCGCTGCAGCGGCGGGCCATATCCACCGCCTACTACGCCCTCGACGCGGCCGATCGGCACTGGATTCCGGTCAAGCGGGACTGGCGGCTCAACGAGCGCCACTACGGCGCGCTGCAGGGCAAGAACAAGAAGGAGACCCTGGAGGCCTTCGGCGAGGAGCAGTTCATGCTCTGGCGCCGCTCCTACGACACCCCGCCGCCGCCGATCGAGGCCGACAGCGAGTTCTCCCAGGCCGGGGACCCGCGCTACGCCCACCTCGGCGCCGAGCTGCCCGCCACCGAGTGCCTCAAGGACGTCGTCGCCCGGCTCATCCCGTACTGGGAGACCGAGGTCGTGCCCGACCTGAAGGCGGGCAGGACCGTCCTGCTCGCCGCGCACGGCAACTCGCTGCGCGCGCTGGTCAAGCACCTCGACGGCGTCTCCGACGAGGCCATCAGCGGGCTGAACATCCCCACCGGCATCCCGCTGCGCTACGACCTCGACGACGATCTCAGGCCCACGACGCCGGGCGGGCAGTACCTCGACCCCGACGCCGCCTCGGCCGCCATCAGCGCGGTCGCCAACCAGGGTCGCTGAACCGGGTGACGGGAACGGCCGCCTCGGTGGCCGTTCCCGTCCAATCTGGTCACCACCGGGTGAACGAGACCTGTCCTGCGGGGGAACAAGTGACCCGCAGGTGTCACCACGGTCACTGAACCGCGTCTTGGGCTGGTCCAACCCCCATCCCCCCTGCTTACGATCCCCCTGTGACCGCACCGGTCTGTGCAGCCCTGTCGATCGGCGCCCTGCTGATCGGCCTCGTCGCCGGCTCCGCCATCGCCCGCAAGCGGGCGGCCACGCCCCGCAGACCGACCGGACCCACCGTGTCGGAGCTGCTCGGGCGCATCGTGGCCGCCAGCCGCACCGGCGTGGTGGTGCTCAACCACTTCGGCGATGTCGTCATCCACAACCCGCGCGCCGAGGATCTCGGCGTCGTGCGGTCTAACCAGGCCGACCCGAGGGCCCGCAAGGCCGCCGAGGTCGTCCGGGAGACCGGCGAGCCGCTGGAGGTGGACCTCTCGCCGCTGGAGTCGCGCGGCGGGCGCGCCCCCGAGGCGGTGCTCGGCGAGGTCCGGCCGCTCGGTGACGGGTTCACCGTCGTGGAGATCGACGACCAGTCCGACGCGGTGCGCCTGGAGGCCACCCGGCGCGACTTCGTCGCCAATGTCAGCCACGAGCTCAAGACCCCGGTCGGCGCCATGGCGCTGCTCGCCGAGGCCGTGCTCGACGCCACCGACGACCCCGTCGAGGTGCGCCGGTTCACCACCAAGGTCCTGCACGAGGCCAACCGCCTCGGCAAGCTCGTCACCGAGCTGATCGCGCTGTCGCGGCTGCAGGGCGCCGAGCGCCTGCCCGAGATGCACGCCGTGGACGTCGACGCCGTCGTGGACGAGGCCCTGGGCCGCGCCCGGCTGGCCATGGACTCCACCGGCATCGACGTGGCCACCGACACCGACTCCGGGCTGCTGGTCGACGGCGACCGCACGCTGCTGGTGACCGCGCTGTCCAACCTGCTCGACAACGCGCTGGCCTACTCCCCGCCGGGCAGCCCGGTGTCGGTGAGCAGGCGGCTGGCCGACGGGTTCGTGGAGATCGCCGTCACCGACCGCGGCATCGGCATCGCCGAGGACGAGCAGCAGCGGGTGTTCGAGCGCTTCTACCGCCTCGACAAGGCCCGCTCGCGGGCCACCGGCGGCACCGGGCTCGGCCTGGCCATCGTCAAGCACGTCGCGGCCAACCACGGCGGCGAGGTGGCGCTGTGGAGCAAGCCGGGCCTCGGCTCGACGTTCACGCTGCGCATCCCCGCCCACCCGAGCACCCCCGAGAAGGCCCGCGCCGAGGCCCGCGTCCAGCAGGCCGCGCCGCCCGAGCGGGCCGCGCACCCCGCAGAACCCGTCCGCGCCGGGGCCAGTGCCCCGGCCGGGCCCGACGACCCCGCAGGTCATGACCATGGAGGACCGGAATGACGAGAGTGCTCATCGTCGAAGACGAGGAGTCCTTCGCCGACCCGCTGGCCTTCCTGCTGCGCAAGGAGGGCTTCACCGCCGCGGTCGCGGTGACCGGCCAGCAGGCGCTGGAGGAGTTCGACCGCAACGGCGCCGACATCGTGCTGCTCGACCTCATGCTGCCCGGCATGAGCGGCACCGACGTGTGCAAGGCGCTGCGCCAGCGCTCCACCGTGCCGGTGATCATGGTCACCGCCCGCGACAGCGAGATCGACAAGGTGGTCGGCCTCGAACTCGGCGCCGACGACTACGTGACCAAGCCCTACTCCGCCCGCGAGCTGATCGCCCGCGTGCGCGCGGTGCTGCGCCGCGGCGGGGAGGCCGCGGGCGACGAGCTGCTGCCGCAGGTCCTGGCGGCGGGCCCGGTCCGGATGGACGTCGAGCGGCACGTGGTGACCGTCGACGGCGGCGAGGTCGCGCTCCCGCTCAAGGAGTTCGACCTGCTGGAGTACCTGCTGCGCAACGTCGGCCGGGTGCTGACCCGCGGCCAGCTCATCGACCGGGTGTGGGGCGCGGACTACGTCGGGGACACCAAGACCCTCGACGTGCACGTCAAGCGCCTGCGCTCGAAGGTCGAGCCGGACCCCGCCGCGCCGCGCCACCTTGTGACCGTGCGGGGACTTGGCTATAAGTTCGAGAGTTGATGCGCCTAGGAGTTCTCGACGTCGGTTCCAACACCGTCCACCTGCTCGTCGTGGACGCCCATCGGGGCGCCCACCCCACGCCCGCGCGCTCGGAGAAGACCGTGCTGCGGCTGGCCGAGCGGATCACCAAGTCCGGCGAGCTGTCCAAGGTCGGCGCGGACGACCTCGTCCGCGCCGTCGCGGCGGCGAAGGCCTCGGCCAAGGCCCTCGGGTGCGCGGAGATGATGGCGTTCGCCACATCCGCGGTGCGCGAGGCGTCGAACTCCGCGGCCGTGCTGGCCAGGGTGGCCGCCGAGACCGGGGTCGAGCTGAAGGTCCTCTCCGGGGAGGATGAGGCCCGGCTGACCTTCCTCGCCGCCCGCCGCTGGTACGGGTGGTCGGCGGGCAACCTGCTCGTGCTCGACATCGGCGGCGGCTCGCTGGAGCTGGCGATGGGGATGGACGAGGACCCCGACGTCGCGCTGTCGGTGCAGGTCGGGGCGGGCCGGGTCACCAGGACCCGGTTCACCGCCGACCCGCCGCCGCGCGGGGAGATCGAGGAGACCGTCGAGTGGCTGGCCGAGCAGCTGGCCCCGGTGGCCAAGAAGCTGGCCAAGCTGCGCCCGCCGGACCGCGCGGTCGCCACGTCCAAGACCTTCCGCATGCTCGCCCGGCTGACCGGGGCGGCGCCGTCCTCGGCCGGGCCGAGGGCGCGGCGCGTGCTGACCGACTCCGGGCTGCGCCAGCTGCTCGCCTTCGTCTCCCGCATGTCGGCCGCTGACCTGGCCGAACTTGAAGGCGTGAGCCAGTCACGGGCCCACCAGCTGGTCGCGGGGGCGCTTGTGGCACAGGCCACTATGCGAGCGTTGTCACTCACCGAGTTGGAGATCGGGCCGTGGGCGCTGCGCGAAGGCGTCATCCTGAGGCGGCTGGACCAGACGAACGGCGGGTAGCACACTGTCGTCCCGACATCAGCGGTGAAGTAGACGACACCGCTGCCCGCGCGTGGCCGCCCGTTGGCCGTGCGCGGGCTGGACGGATCGGCCCGCACGGGGCACGGTGGAGTGGATGACTCACGAAGGCGGTTCGGAGCGCACGCAGCAGCGCACCGTTGCCGAGCTGTTGGCCAAGTACGGCGGCAGCTCGGAAGGCGGCGCGCCCAGGCGGCGTCGGCGCAAGCCGGACGACGCCTCGGACACGGCGCCGCAGGCGATCATCGACAGGGTCAAGTCCGACAGCGGCCAGATGCCGGTCATCCGCGAGGACCAGCCGCCGCCGGAGCGCGTGTCGCACCGCCAGGGCAGGCCTGCCCGGCGCGGCGGCCCGCCGCCCCAGCAGGCACCCCAGCCGCCTCCGCCGCACCAGGCGCCGCCGCAGGCCCAGCAGCCGCCGCAGGCCCCGCCGGAGACCCGCCGCGACCGCGGCGAGCCGATGACCGAGCAGCTGCCCAGGGTTCCGCCGTCGGCGCGCCGCCGCAGGCCCCAGCAGGCCGACGAGGCCGCGCCCGACGGCCCGCCGCGCAAGCTGCCGCCCGAGCGCCCCGCCCCGGCCCGCAGGCCCGCCGCGGCGCTGGAGGGCACCCAGCGGGGCATTCCGGCGCTCGATGACGACCCGGCCGACCAGCCGCAGAACGGCCGCGGCCCGGTCCGCAGGCCCGCCGCGGCGCTGGAGGGCACCCAGCGGGGTATCCCGGCGCTCGATGACGACCCGGCCGACCAGCCGCAGAACGGCCGCGGCCCGGTCCGCAGGCCCGCCGCGGCGCTGGAGGGCACCCAGCGGGCCATGCCCGCCCTGGACCCCGACCCCGCCGACCAGGGTGAGCAGCCGCCCGGCCGCAACCTGCCCCGGCGCGCGCCCGGCACCTCGCGGATGCCCCAGCGGGCCCCCAAGCCCGCGGGCCCCCCGCCCCAGCCGCCCGCGCCGAAGCAGCCGTCGCAGCCGCTGCCGCAGCCCTCGCAGCAGCTGCCCCTGCCGCCGCAGCCCTCCCAGCAGCTGCCCGCGCCGCCGTTCGCGGCCCCGGGGCAGCCCGCGGTCAACGGCGTCTCCCCGGACGCCAGGACCGAGGTCGGCAGGAAGCCCGTCCGCCCGCCGGACTACCCCGGCGACGCCGCGCAGACCGAGGTCGACCCGCAGGCCCCGCCGCCGGAGTTCCTCGAAGAGCATGAGGCCTTCGACGACAAGGCCGCCCGCCGCTTCGACGGCTACACCGCCCACGACGACCTGGAGTCCCCGGACTCCGACCTGCCCGAGTTCGACGACCTGGACGGCCTCGACACCCGCAAGGGCCGGGACAAGGCCCGCGACCGGGACCGTGACGACCGGGACGACCGGGACGGCCTTGACGACGACGCCGAGGACGGCGAGGCAGCGCCGGAGGGCTCGCCGGTCACGGCGTGGCTGACGATGGTCGGCCAGCTGGCGCTGGGCGTGGTCGGCGGCGCCGCGGTGTGGCTCGGGTTCAACTGGCTGTGGGGTGTGCTGCCGGTGGCGGCGCTGGTCGTGGCGGTCGTGGTGATCGCCGGGCTGGTGTTCATCGTCCGCAAGATCCGCCGCGCCGACGACCTCAACACCACGATCCTCGCCGTGCTGGTCGGCCTGGTGGTGACCGTCTCCCCGGCGATGCTGCTGCTCGTCGGCCGGTGACGCCCTGATCCCGGTCGGGCTGTCCACCGCGTCGCTGTGGCCGCAGTCGGCCGCGTCCGCCTTCACCGCCGCCGCCGAGCTCGGCTACGACGGCGTCGAGGTCATGGTGTGGGCCGACCCGCTGAGCCAGGATGTCGACGCGCTGCGCGGGCAGGTCCGGCGCACCGGGGTGCCGGTGCTGGCGGTGCACGCGCCGTGCCTGCTGATCACCCAGCGGATCTGGTCGGCGGACCCGGAGCAGCGGCTGCGCCGGTCCGTGGCGGCGGCGGGCGAGCTGGGCGCGCGGACGGTCGTGGTGCACCCGCCGTTTCGCTGGCAGCGCCGCTACGCCGACGGCTTCGCCGACCTGGTGGCCGAGCTGGAGGACGCCAGCGGGATCGCGGTCGCGGTGGAGAACATGTTCCCCGTGCGGCGGGGCCGGGCGGTGCTCTCGGCGTTCCGGCCGTCGATCGACCCCACCGACGTCGGCCACCGCAACTACACCCTCGACCTGTCGCACACCGCCGCCGCGGGCGCGGACGCGCTGGCCATGGCCCGGCGGATGGGCTCCGGCCTGGCGCACGTGCACCTGGCCGACGGGACGGGCCTGCCCAGGGACGAGCACCTGGTGCCCGGGCGCGGCACGCAGCCCTGCGCGCCGCTGTGCGCGCGGCTGGTCGAGGGCGGCTTCACCGGGCAGGTCGTGCTGGAGATCAACACGCGCCGGGCGCGCACGGCCGCCGACCGGCGCGCCGACCTCGCCGCGTCGTTGGAGTTCGCGCGCGCGCATCTCACCTAGTGGATTCACTGAAAGGTCCAGACATGGGATGACCCCATTGGTTGTCCGCGCGGTCAGCCGGGGTCGTACCCTTCGCAGCGTGAACCCCTTGCGCTCGATCATCCTGGCCGCCGCCAAGAACGGCGCCATCCGCACCGCGGTCGCCACCGCGCCCGTGAGCCGGGACGTGGTGCGCCGCTTCGTCGCGGGCGAGACCACCGCCGAGGCCGTCGCCGTGACCCGGCGACTGGCCGAGGACGGGCTCACCGCGACCCTGGACTACCTGGGCGAGGACACCACCGACGCCGCGCTCGCCGAGGCGACCGTGCTGGCCTACGAGGAGCTGCTCTCCGCGCTGCACGACCAGGGGCTCAGCGACCGCGCCGAGGTCAGCGTGAAGCTGACGGCGGTCGGCCAGCTGCTGGACGAGGAGCTGGCGCTGGCCAACGCGCGCCGGATCTGCCGGGCCGCCGAGGCCGCGGGCACCACGGTCACCCTCGACATGGAGGACCACACCACCACCGACTCGACGCTGCGCATCCTCGCCGAGCTGCGCTCGACGTGGCCGTGGGTGGGCGCGGTGCTCCAGTCGTACCTGCACCGCACCCTGGACGACGCCCGCGCCCTCGCCTCGTCGGGCTCGCGCGTGCGGCTGTGCAAGGGCGCCTACGCCGAGCCGGAGTCGGTCGCCTTCGACGCGGGCCAGGAGACCGACCTGAGCTACGTGCGCTGCGTCAACGCGCTGCTGGCCGGCGACGGCTACCCGATGTTCGCCACCCACGACCCGCGCCTGGTCCGGATCATCACCGAGCGCGCCGAGGCGCACGGGCGCAAGCCGGGCTCCTTCGAGTTCCAGATGCTGTACGGCATCCGCCCCGAGGAGCAGCGCCGACTGGCCCAGCTCGGCCACACCGTGCGGGTGTACGTGCCCTACGGCGGCGAGTGGTACGGGTACCTGATGCGCAGGCTCGCCGAGCGGCCCGCGAACACCACGTTCTTCCTGCGTGCTCTCGCCACCCGGAACTGACGGCGCTTTCCGCCCGTGCAAAGCGAAACACGGGGGCCCGCCGTGGCAGGCTGTGCCCCATGAGTAGCGCTGCAGGGCACGGGGACGTGCGGGTGGGCGGACAGCCCGCTGGAGGGGCCTTCGCGTCGGCGACCCGGGTTCGGGCGCTGGGGGACGGCACGTTCACCGCGGACCTGCCCGGCGCCTGGACGGTGGGAGGCCGCCCGCACGGCGGCTTCCTGCTGGCCCTGGTGGCCAGAGCGGCCGTCGCCGCGCACAGCGCCGGGACGCCGCTGGTCGACCCGCTTGCCGTCAGCGCGCAGTTCCTCCGCCCGCCCGCCGTCGGCCCGGTCCTGCTGCGCACCGACGTGCGCAAAGCGGGCAGGCGCACCTCCGTCGTGTCCGTCCACTTGGAACAGAGCGGCAGCGCCTGCGTCGAGGCCGTGGTGACCACCGGCAGGCTGCCGAGGGAGCGCGCGGCCTGGAGCGACCTGCCCAACCAGCCCGCCGAGCCGCCCGGCAACGCCATCGACCTGGCCACCCTGCCCTCGGCGTCGGTGTTCAAGCTCACCGCGGGCTGCGACGTGCGGCTGGACCCCAACGGCGCGGGCTTCCTGCACGGCCACGTCGGCGACCCGCTGCGGCTGCGGCTGTGGGCGCGGCCGAGGGGCGAGCAGCCGGACCCGTTGTTCGCGCTGGTCGCCGGCGACATCTCGATGCCGGTGACGTTCAACCTCGGCCGGATGGGCTGGTCGCCCACGGTGCAGCTGACCGCGCACCTGCGCTCCCGCCCGGCCCCGGGCTGGCTGCGCATCCAGGTGGAGTCGCGCGCGGTGCACGGCATGTGGTTCGACGCCGACGCCACGGTCGTGGACTCCACCGGCAGGCTCGTCTGCCAGGCCCGCCAGCTCGCCCTCACCGCGATGGCCTGACTCGCGCGCACGCCCCGGGCATATGCGTGGCGCATACACCTGGGGCTTAGCCTTGTCCGCATGACGACAGTGGCAGTCCTGGGCGCGGGCAAGATCGGCGAGGCGCTCCTGTCCGGCCTCCTGCACAGCGGCCGCAGCGCCGCGGACCTGCTGTTCACCGAGCGGCACCCGGACCGGGCCGCCGAGCTGACCGGCCGCTACGGCATCCGGGCGACAGACGTTTCCACGGCGGCGAAAACCGCCGATGTGCTGGTCGTGGCGGTCAAGCCGCAGGACATCGACCCGCTGCTGGACGAGCTGGGCGGGGTGACGCCGCCGGGCACGCTGGTCGTGTCGCTGTGCGCGGGCCTGCCGACGTCGCTGTTCGAGCGGCGGCTGCCCGAGGGCGTCCCGGTCGTGCGGGTGATGCCGAACACGCCGATGCTGGTCAACGAGGCCATGAGCGCCATCTCCCCGGGCAGGCACGCGGGCCCGGAGCACCTGGCGGTCGTGGAGGAGCTGCTCTCGGCCGTCGGCAAGGTCGTCCGGGTGCCCGAATCGCAGCAGGACGCGGTCACGGCCCTGTCCGGGTCCGGTCCGGCCTACTTCTTCTACCTGGTCGAAGCCATGATCGATGCGGGCATCCTGCTGGGGCTGCCGCGCGCGGTCGCCGAGAAGCTGATCGTGCAGTCGGCCGTGGGCGCGGCGTCGATGCTGGCCGAGACCGGCGAACACCCGGTCACCCTGCGCGAGGCGGTCACCTCACCTGCGGGAACGACCATCATGGCCATCCGCGAGCTGGAGCGGCACGGGGTCAGGGCGGCCCTGCTGGCGGCCATCGAGGCCGCCCGCGACCGGTCGAGCGAACTGGGCGCTGGTCACCTGGAGGACTGACCCAACCGGCTGCAACTTGCGGTCGCGGCGTCCGTGCCGTCGCACTGGTCACAGGAGTCCCGCTACTCTCGACGGAGCACGTGCGTGTCGAAACCGTGGGTGGGGAAGCCCGCGGCGCGACGCGTGGTTAGGGACGCGGTGAAAACATGGCTGCGAACAAGCGGGACCCGGCGGTCACGTCGGTGCAATTCCTCACAGTGGCGGAAGTGGCCACGATCATGAGGGTGTCCAAGATGACGGTCTACCGCCTGGTCCACGGCGGCGAGCTGCCCGCGGTGCGGGTGGGCAAGTCGTTCCGGGTTCCGGAGCAGGCCGTCCACGACTACCTGGAGAAGGCGTACTTCGACGCCGGATGACACCGGATGCCGGCTGCCGAGACCAACCGGGTAACCTGGACGCTCGTTGTGCCTGGTGTTTCCGCGCGCGTCGGTGACGTGCCCGCACCTTCACGCCCGGCACCTGGAACACGTCGACAACAGCTAAGGACACGCCCATGGGCTCGGTCATCAAGAAGCGCCGCAAGCGCATGTCGAAGAAGAAGCACCGCAAGCTGCTCCGCAAGACGCGTGTCCAGCGTCGCAAGCTGAAGAAGTAGCTCTGAGGAAGCCGGAGCCCGCCCCGCCTGCCGGTGGGGCGGGCTCCGGTGCGTTCCGGGCTCCGGGCCGCTTCAGGCCGTGCGGCGGCGGTAGGCCAGCCCGGCGACCACCGCGCCCGCCACCGCGCCCGCGCCGAGCACCGACGGGACGCCGATCTTGGCCGCCTTGCGGCCGGTGCGGAAGTCGCGGATCTCCCAGCCGCGCTTGCGGGCGGCGTCGCGCAGGCCGCCGTCGGGGTTCACCGCGACCGCGGTGCCGACCACCGACAGCATGGGCACGTCGTTGGAGGAGTCCGAGTACGCCGTGCAGCGCCGCAGGTCCAAGCCCTCGCGCGCGGCCAGCGAGCGCACCGCGTGCGCCTTGGCGGGCCCGTGCAGCATCTCGCCGACCAGCTTGCCGGTGAAGATCCCGTCCTCGCTCTCGGCGACCGTGCCGAGCGCGCCGGTCAGGCCGAGCCTGCGGGCGATGATCGTGGCCAGCTCCACCGGGGTCGCCGTCACCAGCCAGACCCGCTGCCCGGCGTCGATGTGCATCTGCGCCAGCGCGCGGGTGCCCGGCCAGATCTTGTCGGCCATCAGCTCGTCGTAGATCTCCTCGCCGAGCTCGGCCAGCTCGGCCACCGAGTGGCCGGCCACAAAGGACAGAGCCTGCTCGCGGTGGTTGCGGATGCCCTCGATGCTCTCCTTGCCGCCCACCCGGAACATCATCTGCTGCCAGGCGAAGCGGGCGAGGTCGGAGTTGGTGAAGAACTTCCTGGTGGCCAGGCCGCGGGCGAAGTGGAAGATCGAGGCGCCCATCATCATCGTGTTGTCGACGTCGAAGAACGCCGCCGCGGTGAGGTCGACGGGCTGGTCGCCCACCGGCTCCAGGGCCACCGCCGCCTCCGCGCTGGCCGCGCCCGCCTCCTCGGCGAGCCGGTCCAGCTCCCGGCGCTCCTCACCAGGCCTCAGCGACGACACGACGGCCTCCCTGCTCGGGCACTTCCCGTTTGGACCACCAGCCTAGCGATCCTGGCCCGAATCCCGCCGGGGGACGGGTTATCCGCCCAGGCCCGGCAGCGGGAGGACATCGATGGTGGGCACCGGCAGCGGGGGCAGCGGGTCGGAGGTCGTGGTGGCGCCCGGGGTCGTGGTCACCGGGGCTGTCGGCGGGCGGGTCGTGACGCCGGTCGTCGGGCCGGTGGGCTCCGGTCCGCCCGGGGTGCTCGCGCCGCCAGGCGCGCTCGTCGGCGCGGCGGTGGGGACCGGCGCGCCGGGGGGCGTCACCGCCGGGGTGGTCGGGTCGGCGGAGGAGCCCGCGGTGGGGCGGGGGACGCAGGCCGCGGTCGCGGGCAGCGGGCCGATGTCGTCGGCGCCGCCGGAGGTGATCTCGGTGCACGCCAGCCGGGTGGCGAGCGCGCCCGTCCTGGCGGCGATGCGCTCCAGCAGGGCGACCGAGACGTCGCGCTGGGCGGTGGCCCCGGTCGGCAGGGGCAGCGCGCCGAGGCGGTCGCGCTGCAGCTCGGCCCACTCGCCGAGGGTGCCCAGCAGCGCGCTGTCGCCGAGGGCGGCCACCGGGATCAGCGCGCGCGAGCCCGCGGCGGCGTCGTCGTCGAGGTCGGACAGGGCGCTCAGGTAGGACTCCAGCGGGGCGTCGGCCGGGTCGGCGTAGCGCTGGGTCAGCGTCTCCAGCTCGGTGACGCGCGCGGTGGCGAACTCCAGGTGCTTGAAGGCGCGGTCCTCATCGCCGAAGGTCAGGCCGAGCGAGGCCGCCTCGCCGGTCCGCTTGATGCCGTAGAGAGCGTCGCCGGGCAGGGCGTCGCGGGCCAGCAGCAGGCTCATGCCGCCGAGGGAGAACACCAGCGCCAGCACGGCGACCGCCGCGACGGCGACGCGGCCCCGGGTGCCGAAGCCCCTTCTCGGCTCGTCGGTCGGACGCGCCGCGGCACCGGCGGTGCGCCGCCCGCGCGGGGCGCGGCCGGCGCGCGGCGGGCGGGGGCTCGGGGTGCGCGGAACGGGGGTGGGCTTGGCCATCCCCGCGAGGACCCGCTCCCGCATCCGCGCGCGCTCGCCGCGGTCGGGGGCCGTCGGCGGCGCGAGATCGGCGAGCAGCGCGATGATCGCGTCGTCGGACGGCTCTTCGGACGGCTCACCGCCGTCCGGTCTGCCCCGCTGGGGGCCGTCGCTGTGCACCATCCCACTCCGACTCGTCTCGATCCCGCCCCGGGTTCGATGTCCACTGGTGAAACGAGCGTCGCGCGTCCGGGGTTACGGCGGTGGCGGGCACGAGCCGCCGGAACACCGTATCGGGCGAACGGCTACCTGATCTCGCTAGGCAACAACTGCGCCAGCCTGCGCACGGCGCGGTGCTGCAGGGCCTTCACGGCGCCCTCGTTGCGGTTCATGACCTTGGCCGTCTCGGCGACCGACAGGCCCTGCAGGAAGCGCAGCACGATGCACTCGCGCTGGTCGTCGCCGAGCTGGTCGACGCAGGCCAGCACCGCGTCCCGGGTGACCTTGGACATCACCTGCTGCTCGGGACCGGCTTCCAGGCGCTCGGAGTCGCGGATCTCCGGGGTGGCCACCTCCAGCCGGAACCGGCTCGACTTCACGTGGTCGAGCACCAGGTTCCTGGCGATGGTGACGAACCAGGCGCCGACGTCGCGGCCCTGGTAGCTGACGCTGGTGATCCGCCGCAGCGCGCGCAGGAACGTCTCGCTGGTGACGTCCTCGGCCAGCTCGCGGTCGCCGACCCGGAACAGCACGTACCGGAAGACGACGTCGACGTAGCGGTCGTAGAGGGCGCCGAAGGCGACCGTGTCGCCGCCCTGCGCGGCCCGCACCAGGTCCCAGGCGGCGCTGTGGTCGGTCGCGGGGGTGCTCGCGTCCGGCACGGGCTCGTCCTGCTGGGGGGTTTCCTGGCCGGGTTCGCGCACGTCAGACACCCGATCCTGGGCGGATCGGGCCATCGGCACGGCGGCGTCCCTTGCCTGGCGCGTCGGGCGGGTCATCGGGCAGGCGCACTCTCCCTCGATGGTGTCCGGTCTCGGAGCTTACGCGTTGTTACTTTGAAGTAGGTGTGACAAGTGTCCGCTCCCATGGTTGTGACGCGGCAGGTAGTTAATCGTGACGCGGGTGACGCGTGCCACACTGTGATCGACTTTCGCGATCTCCTTGTGACTCGGCCCGGCGGCGGTGAGGACGGCAGATGGACGACGGACGGCAGCCAGCGAACTTGGCCGACCTGGTCGCGGAGGCGAGCGCGAAAGTACCTCTTCATGTGGGGACTATCGATGCTTCCTCGTCGGTATCACTCACTTGGCCGCAAGTGGACTCGGCCGTCACCGCCCGCGCCCGCGCGCTGCTCGCCGGCGGCCTGAAGAGGGGAGACCGCGTCGCCCTGCGGCTGCCCACCGGCGTGGAGTTCGTCGTCGCGCTGTTCGGAATCCTCCGCGCGGGGGGTGTCGCCGTGCCGGTCGGCATGGACGCCGCGCCGCGCGAGGTGCGGCGGCAGCTGGAGCACAGCGGCGCGACCGCGGGCTTCGGCGACCTGCCCGGGATCACCGCTCTGGACCCCTCCATCGATCTGGCGGCCGGTGAACCGCTGGCGGCGGTGGGCGGCGGTGAGGACCTGGCCGTCATCGCCTACACGTCGGGGACCGGCGGCGAGCCGCGCGGGGCGATGCTGTCGCACCGCGCCCTGCTGGCCAACGCCGCCCAGCTCACCGACCTGCGCCCGGCGCCGGTCACCGGCACCGACCGCGTCCTGCTGACCATCCCCATGTCGCACGCCTACGGCCTCTCCGGCCTGTGGCAGATCGCCGCGACCGGCGCGACGGCGGTGCTGCTGGACAAGTTCACCGTGGACGGCGCGCTGAGCCTGTGCGAGGAGCACCGCGTGACGGTGTTCATCGGCGTGCCCGCCATGTACACCGCGCTCACCGCCGCGGGCGCCGACCGCCTCGGCGAGGCCCTGGCCACCCTGCGCCTGTGCACCTCCGGCGCCGCGCCGCTGCCCGCCGCCATCCTCAGGCTCTTCCGCGCCGAGACCGGCCTGACCGTCTACGAGGGCTACGGCCTCACCGAGACCGGCCCCGTCCTCACCTCCACCCTGGTCGGCGGCAACGCCAAGCCCGGCAGTGTCGGCCGGGCCATCCCCGGGGTCGAGATCCGCCTGGTCGACAGCGACGGCGTCCCCGTCGACCAGGCCGATGACGACGAGTCCATCGCCATGGACTTCACCGACGACTCCGACACCGGCCTGGTCGCCGCGCGCGGCCCCAACCTCTTCAGCGGCTACTGGCCCGACGGCGCCCACGGCCCGGACCCCGACGGCTGGTTCCGCACCGGCGATGTCGGCTACTTCGACGCCGAGGGCGACCTGCACCTGGTCGACCGCGCGGGCGACCTGATCATCGTCAACGGCTTCAACGTCTACCCCAGCGAGGTGGAGCAGGCCGTCGGCGAACTGCCCCAGGTCGCCGAGGTCGCCGCCGTCGGCGTCCCGGACGAGCGCGCGGGCGAACGCGTCCGCGTCGTCGTGGTCCTCAAGCCGGGCGAGTCCCTGGCCGAGGACGCCCTGCGTGCCCACTGCGCCGAGCGCCTGGCCCGCTTCAAGGTCCCCTCGGTCATCGAGTTCGCCGAGGCCCTGCCGCATTCCATCACCGGCAAGCTCCGCCGCGCGAGCCTGCGCGGGTAGCGTGGCGGGGTGCTCGTAGAGGTGATGACCAGGGCAGGCTGCCCCTCCTGCTCGACCGCCGAGGCCGACGTGGCCCGCATCTGCGCCGACCTGGACGTGGACTGGCGCGCCGTCGACGTCGACACCGACCCGGAACTGCGCGCCGAGTACGGCGACCGGGTGCCGGTCATCGTCATCGACGGCGCCGAACACGGCTACTGGCGCGTGGAGGAGGACCGGCTCCGGGCGGCGCTCACCCGATAGAGCGGTTTCCTACCTCTGGGGACCAATCCCGGCGCGGTACGGGCGTCGAATGGTTCACATGGAGACCCGCCTGCCCCGCATGAAAGCCGCGCTGATCGGTGTGCTCGCGGTCGGCTCCGCGCTTGCCGTCGGCCACCTCGTCGCCGCGTTCGTCGGGATCGGCGCGTCGCCGTACCTGGCGGTGGCCAACAGCACCGTCGACCTCTCACCGCAGTGGTTGACCGAGTTCGGCAAGCAGTTCGGCCCCGAGTGGGACAAGCGGCTGCTGTTCATCGCCATCGCCGTGACCATCGCGGTGCTCGCGGTGCTGGCGGGCCTGCTGTCACGGCGCTCGCCGGTGCCGGGCACCGTCATCGCGGTGGTGCTGGGCGTGGTCTCGATCGCGGCCGTGCTCTTCCGGCCCGACCTGGGGCAGCTCGCGGTGCTCGCCCCGGCGGCCAGCCTGCTCGTCGGGCTCGGGGTGTTCCGCTGGCTGCACGGTCTGGCCACCCGCCAGGCGCGGGCCGAGTCCGCCGACGCCGGTGCGGACAAGGAGATCGACCGCCGGCGGTTCCTGATCAGCTCCGGCGGGGTCGCCGCCGGGGTCGGGGTGGCCGCGGTCGGCGGGCAGTTCCTCGGGTCCGGCGGGGACGCGGAGAAGTCGCGTCGGGCGCTCGGGTCCATCACCGCGGCCCGGCGCGCGCCCGCGATCCCGGCCGGGGCCGACTTCGCCTCGGTGGGCACCCCGTCCTTCATCACCCCCAACGACCGCTTCTACCGCATCGACACCGCGCTGACCGTGCCCAGCCTGCGCGCCGAGGACTGGAAGCTGCGCATCCACGGCCTGGTCGACACCGAGGTCGAGTACGACTTCGACGACATCCGCGGCCGTGAACTCGTCGAGCGGGTCATCACCATGACCTGCGTGTCCAACGAGGTCGGCGGCCCCTACATCTCCACCGCCGCCTTCACCGGCGTCTACCTGCGCGACCTGCTGATGGAGGCGGGCGTGAAGCCGGAGGCGGGCCAGGTCTTCGCCACCAGCGTCGACGGGTGGACCACCGCGACCCCGGTCGCCGACATGCTCTCCGAGGAGCGCGGCGCGCTGCTGGCCATCGGCATGAACGGCGAGCCGCTGCCGCTGGAGCACGGCTTCCCGGCCAGGATCGTCGTTCCCGGCCTCTACGGCTACGTCTCGGCCACCAAGTGGGTCATCGACCTCGAGCTGATCCGTGACGGCGAGAAGACCTTCTACTGGCAGGACCGCAAGTGGGCCAAGGAAGCGCCCATCAAGACCCAGTCGCGCATCGACGCACCGCGCTCGTTCCAGTCGTTCCCGCCGGGGAAGGTCTCCATCGCCGGGATCGCCTGGGCGCAGACCACCGGCGTCGAGCGCGTGGAGGTCCGCCTCGACGGCGGGCAGTGGCGCGAGGCCGAGCTGTCCACCGAGGCCAACGACCAGACCTGGCGGATGTGGAAGCTCGACGTCGACCTGACCGCGGGCGCCCACCGCGCCGAGGTCCGGGCCACCGACCGTTCCGGGTACACCCAGGTCGAGGAGCGGGTGCCGCCGATTCCGGACGGCGCGACCGGCTGGCACAGCGTGAACTTCACGGTCGGCTGAGCGCGAACCCGACCAATCCGGCAGGCTGTACCGGGCCGAATCCCGGTTGAGAGTCCAGTCGAAACGGAGTGATCCCTGGTGCGTACCAAGCTGGTTCCCGCGGCCGCCGCGGCCGCCGTCGCCGTGTTCGCGCTGTCAGCGTGCGTGAACAGCGAACAGGCGTCGACCGGCACGAACACCACCACGACCACCATGGCCGCTCCGACCACCACCGAGGCCGAGGGCGGCGAGGGCGGCGGTGGCGGCGTCACCACCGCCGACGACGTGTTCGGCCCCGCCTGCGGGCAGCTGCCGCAGGGCGACGCCGAGGGCGGCCTGGCCGCGATGGGGCCGCAGCCGGTGGCCACCGCGGCCAGCACCAACCCGCTGCTGACCAAGCTCACCGCCGCCGTCGGCGCGGTCCCCGGCTTGGCCGACACCCTCAACACCGCCGAGGCGCTGACCGTCTTCGCCCCCGCCGACGCGGCCTTCGACGCCCTCGGCGACGCCGAGTTCGCCGCGCTGGCGGCCGACCCGGACACGCTCGCGCCGATCCTGCAGCTGCACGTGGTCGGCGAGCGCCACGACGCCGAGGCGCTGGAAGCCGCGGGCACGGTCACCTCGGTCAACGCCACCGCGCCGCCGCTCAAGATCGAGGGCTCCGGCGAGAGCATGACCGTCAACGGCGCGAAGGTGCTGTGCGGCAACATCCCGACGGCCAACGCGACAGTGTTCGTGATCGACACCGTCATGACGCCCCCGGCGGCATGACCATCGGTTCCGTCATGACGCCCCCGGCGGCATGACGCACCAGTAGTACTGACGTGCCGCTGACGAGCGGGGTGGGCCGCGGGCCCGCCCCGCTCGCGCGTGTCAGAGCGCGTCAGAGCCCGCCACAAGATGACATGGAGAAAGTGGCCCCGGACGCATGCCGCGGACCACAGTGTGGTGTGCGTCAAGCCCTCTACCACCGACTTTGTGCACACGTTCACAAGCGGTACCGTGGTGACAACCCGGTGACATGTCTGTCGAGGAGTAGCAGCGTGGCGGCACAGCGAGGCCAGCGGAACGGGGTCGCACCCGGCGCCGCCGAGGTCACCGCTCCCATCCCCAGGGTCACCGCGGGCGGACCCGAGGTCCCCGCCGCCAGAGACCGCGCCCGCGCCATCCCCGAGGCCGCCGTCGCCCGGCTCGCCGTCTACCTGCGCGTGCTCTCCGGCCTGCAGGAGCAGGGGGCGGGCACCGTCTCCAGCGAGGAGCTGGCCGTCGCCGCCGGGGTCAACTCGGCGAAGCTGCGCAAGGACCTCTCCTACATCGGCTCCTACGGCACCCGCGGCGTCGGCTACGAGGTCTCGGTGCTGATCGGGGAGATCGAGCGCATCCTCGGCCTGACCCGCAAGCACAGCGTCGCCGTCGTCGGCATCGGCAACCTGGGGCACGCGCTGGCCAACTACGGCGGGTTCCCCGGCCGCGGCTTCCCGGTCAGCGCCCTGTTCGACATCGACGCCGACCTGGTCGGCATCCCGGTCGGCGGCATCCCGGTCGACCACATCGAGGACATCACCCGGGTCTGCCTGGAGCGCGAGGTCTCCATCGGGGTCATCGCCACCCCGCCGCCCGCCGCCCAGGGCGTCTGCGACCGCCTCGTCGCCGCGGGCGTGCAGTGCATCCTGAACTTCGCCCCGGTGGTCCTGCAGGTGCCCGACCACGTGGAGGTCCGCAAGGTCGACCTCGCCGTCGAGCTGCAGGTCCTGTCCTTCCACGTGGCCCGCCGCGCGGACGGACCGCCCCCCGTTCGGCGCACCGTCAACGGCCGCGTCGATGGGATGGTTGTCTCATGAGCGTCCTGGCGATCGGCATGTCCCACCGCACGGCAGACATGCGGGTGCTGGAGAAGGTCTCGGTCGGCGCCCCGGACGTGCCCAAGCTGCTGGCCGAGCTGGTCGAGTGCGCCGCGGTGTCGGAGGCCGTGCTGGTCTCGACCTGCAACCGCGTCGAGGTCTACGCGGTCGTCGACGCCTTCCACGCCGGTCTGGCCGATGTCGTCGGCGTGCTCGCCCGCCACTCCGGCCTCGGCATGGGCGAGCTGCACGACCACCTCTACGTGCACTACGCCGCCGCCGCGGTGCAGCACCTCTTCACCGTCACCGCGGGCCTGGACTCGATGGTCGTCGGCGAGGCGCAGATCCTCGGCCAGGTGCGCCTGGCCTACCAGGCCGCGCGCGCGGCAGGCAGTGTCGGCCGCACGCTGCACGAGCTGGTCCAGCAGGCCCTGCGCATCGGCAAGCGCGTGCACTCCGACACCGGGCTCGACGCCGCGGGCCCGTCGGTGGTCGGCGAGGCGCTCTCCGACGCCGAAGAGGTGCTCGACGGCCTCGCGGGCAGGCACGCGCTGATCGTCGGAGCCGGATCGATGGGCGGGCTGGCCGCCGCGGCGCTGCGCCGGGCCGCCATCGGCTCGGTCACCGTGGCCAACCGCACCGAGGCCAACGGCGCGCGCCTGGCCGCGTCGCTGCGCGAGCAGGGCGTGCCCGCCGACGCCGTCGGCCTGGACGACCTGCCCGCGCGCGTCGCCGAGGCCGACGTGGTCGTGGCCTGCACGGGCGCGGGCGGCGCGGTGGTGCTCACCGAGCACGTCGCCGCGCGCACCCGCCCGCTGGTGGTGTGCGACCTCGGCCTGCCGCGCGACGTGGAGGACGGCGTCGGGCGCGTCCCCGGCGTGCGCCTGGTGGACCTGGAAAGCCTGCAGCGCAGGCTCGCCGACGCGCCGAGCGGGCTCGACACCCGCGCGGCGAAGGACATGGTGGCCGAGGAGGTGCGCGCCTACCTGGCCGCGCAGCGCTCGGCCGCCGTCACCCCGACGGTGACGGCGCTGCGGCGACGGGCGGCCGAGGTGGTCGACTCCGAGCTGCTGCGCCTGGACACCCGGCTGCCCGAGCTGGACGGCGCGGTGCGCGACGAACTCGCCCGTACGGTCCGCCGAGTGGTAGACAAGCTGCTGCACACCCCGACGGTAAGGGTGAAGGAGCTGGCCTCAGGGCCGGACGGCTCCGGGTACGCCGACGCGCTGCGCGAGCTCTTCGGGCTCGACCCGTCCGCACCCGCCGCCCTCACCGCCGCCGACCCGATCCTGGACGGCCGCCCATCATGAACACGCTCCGCATCGGCACCCGGGGCAGCGCGCTGGCGCTGGCGCAGACCGGGCTCATCGCCGACGCCCTCGAACGGGCGGGCGCCCGGGTCGAGATCATCACCGTGAAGACGCCGGGGGACCTGTCTTCGGCGCCCATCGCCGAGATCGGCGTCGGGGTCTTCACCTCGGCGCTGCGCGACGCGCTCGCCGACGGCGCCGTCGACGTGGCGGTGCACTCCTACAAGGACCTGCCGACCGCGCCCGATCCGCGGCTGTCGCTGGCCGCGGTGCCGCTGCGCGCCGACCCGCGCGACGCGCTGGTCGCCCGCGACGGGCTGACCCTGGGCGAGCTGCCCTCCGGGTCGACGGTCGGCACCGGCTCGCCGCGGCGGGCCGCACAGCTGCACGCGCTGGGCCTCGGCCTGGTCGTCGTGCCGATCCGCGGCAATGTGGACACCCGGGTCAGGAAGGTGCGCGACGGTGAGCTCGACGCCGTCGTGCTGGCCCGCGCCGGTCTCGCCAGGCTGGGCAGGACCGACGAGATCACCGAGACGCTGGACCCGATCCAGATGCTCCCCGCCCCCGCGCAGGGCGCGCTGGCGATCGAGTGCCGGGTCGACGACATCGACACCGAGCACTTCCTGCGCTCCACAGTGGACGATGAAGCGACGCGGGCCGCGGTGGCCGCCGAGCGGGCCATGCTGGCCGCGCTCGAAGCCGGGTGCAGCGCGCCGATCGGCGCGCTGGCCGACGTTGTCGAGGACTTCGACGCCGACGACAACGTGGTCCTGCGGCTGTCGCTGCGCGGAGCCGCGGGCGTGTGCCCCCCGGGGGCGAACCCGATCAGCGGGCCCGCGGAGATCCTGCGCGCGTCGAACGCCGGGGACCTGACCGAAGCAGCGCAGCTCGGCCGTGCGGTGGCCGCCGAGCTGCTGGAACTCGGCGCCGGGGTGCTTTCCGGCCCCGAGCAGCAGTAGATGAGGAAGTGGCCTGACATGACCACCCGTGCCCGCAAGTCCCCCGGCCGCATCGCGTTCGTGGGCTCCGGACCTGGTGACGCCGGACTGCTCACCGTGCGTGCCAGGGAACTGCTCGACCGCGCTGAGCTGGTGGTGACCGACCCCGACGTACCCGCGGCCGTGCTCGCCTGCGCCAGCGCCGCCGCCGAGGTCCGCCCCGCCGTCGGCGAGCCGGCCGACGTCGCCAAGGACCTGGCCGCCGAGGCCAAGGCCGGGCGCGTCGTCGTCCGCCTGGTCTCCGGCGACCCGCTGACGCACTCGGCGGTCGTCGCCGAGGCGCACGCGGTGGCCAAGTCCGCGGCGGCCTTCGACGTCGTCCCCGGCGTGTCCCCGGCGACCGCCGTGCCCGCGTACGCGGGCATCGCGCTCGGCTCGGCGCACACCGAGATCGACGTGCGCGGCGACATCGACTGGGCGGGCCTGGCGGGCGCGCCCGGCCCGGTCGTCCTGCACGCGACCGCCTCGCACCTGGCCGAGGCCGCCTCCGCGCTGGTCGAGCACGGCCTGGCCGCGCAGACCCCGGTCGCGGTGACGGCCGAGGGCACGGCGACCAGCCAGCGCACCATCGACACGACGCTGGCCTCGCTGGCCGCCGACGCCGGTGAGATGTCCGGGCAGCTCGTGGTGACCGTCGGCGCGGTCGTCGGCAACCGGGCGAAGCTGTCCTGGTGGGAGTCGCGCGCGCTGTACGGCTGGCGCGTGCTGGTCCCCAGGACCAAGGACCAGGCGGGCGAGATGAGCGAGCGCCTGCACCTGCACGGCGCCATCCCCTCGGAGGTGCCCACGATCTCGGTGGAGCCGCCGCGCTCGCCCGCGCAGATGGAGCGCGCGGTCAAGGGCCTGGTCGACGGCCGCTACCAGTGGGTGGTGTTCACCTCGACCAATGCCGTGCGCGCGGTGTGGGAGAAGTTCGCGGAGTTCGGCCTGGACGCCCGCGCCTTCTCCGGCGTGAAGATCGCCTGCGTCGGCGAGGCCACCGCGGAGAAGGTGCGCGGCTTCGGCATCAACCCCGAGCTGGTGCCCTCCGGCGAGCAGTCCTCCGAGGGCCTGCTGGCCGACTTCCCGCCCTACGACGACATCCTCGACCCGGTGGAGCGCGTCCTGCTGCCCCGCGCCGACATCGCCACCGAGACCCTCGCGGCGGGCCTGCGCGAGCGCGGCTGGGAGATCGACGACGTGACGGCCTACCGCACCGTCCGCGCCGCCCCGCCGCCTGCGGACACCCGCGAGATGATCAAGACCGGAGGCTTCGACGCGGTCTGCTTCACCTCCTCGTCCACCGTGCGCAACCTGGTCGGCATCGCGGGCAAGCCGCACGCGCGCACCCTGGTGGCCTGCATCGGCCCGAAGACCGCCGAGACGGCCAAGGAGTTCGGCCTGCGCGTCGACGTCCAGCCCGAGCACGCCACCGTGCCCGCCCTGGTCGACGCCCTCGCCGAGCACGCGGCCCGGCTGCGCGCCGAAGGGGCGCTGCCCCCGCCGCGCAAGACCAAGCGCGCCCGCCGCTAGGACACGCCCGCCCGCGCCCCGCCACGTGACTCCGTGGCGGGGCGCGGGCGTTTCCGGTGAGTTGGCCTGCGGACTGCCCGCGAGCTGGGCATAGTGGCTCTCATGGTCCCCAAACCGGTCACAAGGAACGTGGCTGTGGTGGTCGGGCTGTGCGCCCTGGCCGCGACCACCCTGGCCCCGAGCGCGAGCGCGGCGCCGCCCGCGGTGGAGGGCGCGCTGCACGCCGTCGTCGCGGCGGGCGCGCCGGGCGGCTACGCCCAGGTGGTCCGCGGCGGGACGGTCGAGCGCGCGTCGGCGGGCCTCGCCCGGACCGGCGGGCAGGCCGAACCCGATCCGACGGGCCGCTTCCGTGCGGCGAGCGTCACCAAGACCTTCGTGGCCACCGTTGTCCTGCAACTGGTCGGCGAGGGCAGGCTCGGCCTGGACGACACCGTCGCCGAGCACCTGCCCGGCCTGCTGCCCTACCCCGAGCCCATCACCGTGCGCCAGCTGCTGGGCCACACCAGCGGCGTCCCGCGCGACATGGCGCACTGGAGCGGCCCGGAGGCCGTCGACACCGAGCGCTGGAAGCGGTTCACCCCCCGGCAGCTGGTGCGCGCCGCGACCGACGGCGTGCCGCTGCTGTTCGCGCCGGGCACATCGTTCGCCTACTCCAACACCGGCTACACGGTGCTCGGCATGCTGGTGGAGGAAGTCACCGGCAGGCCGCTGTGGGTCGAGGTCGCCGCCCGGATCACCGTGCCGCTCGGCCTGCGCGACACCGAGTTCCCGACGCACCAGCCGTTCCTGCTGCGCCCGGCCGCGCGCGGCTACGAGCAGCTGTACCCGGACGCGCCGCCGACCGACGTCACCACCTACGTGATGTCGCGCATCTGGGCCTCCGGCAACCTGATCAGCTCCCCGCGCGACCTCAACCGCTTCTTCGACGCCCTGCTCGACGGCAGGCTGCTGCGCCCGGCCGAGCTGGCGGCGATGAAGGACGCCCGCCCGAACGCCCTGGGGCCCTTCGGCTACGGCCTCGGCCTGATGTCGCTGGCCAGCCCCTGCGGCGGGCCCGCCTGGTGGGGCCACGGCGGCGACTGGCCCGGCTACAACACCTGGAGCATGCACACCGAGGACACCGCGCGGCAGGTCACGGCGGGCATGAACATCGACATCACCGCCCCGGCCGATGCCCACGCCGCGATGCTCAACCAGGTCCTGCCGAGCGCACTCTGCGCCGGTCCGACAACCCTGTCAGCCAGCCCGATCCCGGTCCCCGACCTGCGCTGACGCCTGGCCCGGATCGACCCGCCCGGGTCCGCACGGGCGGTCGACCGGGGTGCGCGCGGGCTCTCTACGATGGGCGGATGTTCCCGAGCCACCGCCCGCGCAGGCTTCGGGGTTCGGCCGCCATGCGGCGCATGGTCGCTGAGACCGAGGTAGCCCCCCGGCAGCTGGTCCTGCCGATGTTCGTCAAGGAAGGCGCCACCGAGCCGGTCGCCATCTCCAGCATGCCCGGGGTCGTCCAGCACACCCGGGACACGCTGCGCAAAGCCGCTGTCGAGGCTGTGCAGGCCGGGGTGGGCGGCATCATGCTCTTCGGCGTGCCCGCCACCCGCGACGCGGTCGGCTCCGGCGGGGTCGACCCCGACGGCGTCCTCAACGCCGCGCTGCGCGACCTGCGCGCCGAGCTGGGCGAGGACACCATCCTCATGTCGGACCTGTGCCTGGACGAGTTCACCGACCACGGCCACTGCGGCGTGCTCGACGACGCGGGCCGGGTCGACAACGACGCCACGCTCACCGTCTACGCCGAGATGGCCGTCGCCCAGGCGTCGGCGGGCGCGCACCTGCTCGGACCCAGCGGCATGATGGACGGCCAGGTCGGCGTCGTTCGCGAGGCGCTGGACAAGGCCGGGCACATCGACACCGGCATCCTGGCCTACTCGGTCAAGTTCGCCTCGGCCTTCTACGGCCCGTTCCGCGAGGCGGTGGAGTCCCAGCTCGACGGCGACCGCGCCACCTACCAGCAGGACTCGGGCAACGTCCGGGAGTCGCTGCGCGAGGTCGCGCTCGACCTGCAGGAGGGCGCCGACCTGGTCATGGTCAAGCCCGCCCTGGCCTACCTCGACGTCATCCGCGCCGTGCGCGAGGTCTCCGACGTGCCCGTCGCGGCCTACCAGGTCTCCGGCGAGTACGCGATGGTCGAGGCCGCCGCCGAGAAGGGCTGGCTGGACCGCCGCCGGACCATCACCGAGACGCTGCTGTCCATCCGCCGCGCGGGCGCCGACGTGATCCTGACCTACTGGGCCGCCGAGGCCGCCCGCTGGCTGCGCTGAGTATGGTCGAGCGGTGACAACGGACGAACCGCCCATCATGCCGACCGCCGACGAGGCGGGCGAGCGGGTCCGCCCGCCGATGGTGGTGACGGTCGCCTACTGGCTGTGGCTGGTCGCGGGCGCGATCGGGCTCGCGGGCGGGCTGACGGTGCTGCTCAACCAGCAGTTCCTGGCCGACTCCTACGCCACGACGCAGTCGGTGCCGCTCACCGAGGCCATGGACATCGTCAAGGGCTACACGGTCTGGCTGATCCTGGGCTCGGCGGTGTTCCTGCTGCTCTACTGGCTGCTGGCCTACCAGGCCCGCAACGGTGTGCGGAAGGCGCGGATGCTGCTGATCGTCGTCGGTCTGCTGAGCGCGTTCTTCCAGTACGGCTTCGGGCGGATCACCATCTTCGGGCTGATCTGCGCCATGGCGACGATCATCGCGCTGGCGCTGCTGTTCATGCCCGGGGCCAAGCGCTTCTACGACGCGCACGGGCGATGACGCCGGCGGCGACACCGGCGAGGACCCGGTACGCCGAGCCCGGCTCGACGTGGTGGCCGGTGCTGTGGGCGCCGGTGTTCTGCGCCGTCGGCGCGGGCGTCGAGGCGCTCAGCGGGCCGGTGCACGTCGTGGCGTGGATCGGGATCGCGGTGGTGCTGACGGCGATGACGGCCGGGTGGGTCAAGGCCCGGCGCAGGGTGTGCGCGGTCGAGCTGACCGACGACGTGCTGCGCCAGGGCGAGCAGGAGCTGCCCGTGGCGCGCATCGCGGGCCTGCACGACGGCGACGCCCTCGGCGCGCGCCCGCTGGGCGGCGGGCCGACGGTGCCGCGCAAGACGGCGGAGATCCCGCTGGACCTCGACGACGGCACGGTCGTGCTGGCCTGGGCGCGCCACCCGGAGCCGATGCGCGCCGCGCTGTCCTCGGTGCTGCGAACGGAGGACGTGTGAACTACCCCGCCATGCCCCCGGTGGACGTCCCGGAGACGCCGCCGCGGCCCAAGGCCGTCGACACCGCGGCGACGCTGGTCGTCACCGGCACCGCCATCGGCGCGATCGGCTCGCTGTTCACCGTGCTGGACGACGAGTTCGCCGAGTCCCTGGTCCGTCAGACCGCGCCGGACGCGCCGCCCGCCGAGGTCGAGATGATGCTCAGCGCCGTGCCCATCGCGGGCGTGATCGGCGTGCTGCTCACCGTCGGCTTCTTCGCCCTGCTGGCGGTGAAGTTCCGCGCGGGCCGCAACTGGGCGCGGGCGGTGCTGGCCGGGCTGACCGCGTTCAGCCTCATCCGCTTCCTGTCCGCCGCCGCGCAGACCAACGCCGAGCTGAGTCTGATGTGGAGCCTGGCCGACGTCGCGTGCTGCACCGCGGCGGTGGTGTACCTGTTCCAGAAGCAGTCGACGGAGTACTTCCGGGCGCACATGCGCAAACGCCGCTGACCCAATAGCGTTTGCCCATGACCACGGGTCCCCACGACAACGAGCCCCTGCCCAGCGCGCCGCCGGTGCGCCCGCAGCAGACCGCGCGCCCGGCCGCGGCCAGGCCCAAGACCGTGAGCATCGCCTTCTGGCTGTGCATCGCGGTGGCGGCCGTTCTGGCGCTGAGCGTGCTCGGCGGCCTCAGCCTGGACCGCGCCACGGTGGAATCGGCCCTGCGCGAAGCCGACACCGGTCTGTCCGGCGCTGAGCTGGAGGCGGCGGCCGGCCTGTTCATCACCCTGGCGGTCGCGCTGCCGCTGGTGTTCCTGATCGCCTTCCTGGCAGGCGCGTTCCCGATGCGGGCCGGGCGCAACTGGGCGCGCGTCCTGCTCACCGTCTTCGGCGGGCTGCTGCTGGTGCTGACGCTGCTCGGCACCGCGGGCGCCAGCCCCATCGTCGCGATCGCCCTGATCGCCCTCATCGGCGCGGCGATCGTGCTGATGTACGTCGGCGATTCCGGGGCCTACTTCAGGTCGCGCTGAGCGTCCTACTCCAGAGTTGGTAACACTTGAGGGGGTATTGGCTACATAACCCCCGTGATGGCGTCGTACCCCGATTTCACTGAGCGTCCCCTGGCCGTGACCGGCGCGTTATTCGGTGCGGCCGTGGGCGGCGCATCGGTGGGCGTGCTGCTCGCGGTGTCCGACCGCGAGCCGGGGTGGATGGCCGTCATCGCCGGACTGGCCGCCGCCGGGTCGATCGCCGTGGCGATCCCCGTGCGGACAGGCCGGGCGTGGGCCCGCGTGGTCCTGTTCGTCCTGGCGCTGCTCGGTGTCCTCACCGCCCACGCCGTCGCCGTCTCGCTGACCGCCCCCGCGGACCTCATCGCGGGCAGCGCCCTGGCCCTGGTGTGGGCGACGGTGATCGGCCTGCTCCTGCGGGGTGACGTCCGCGAGTACTGCACGGGTCCGATGGCCGAGCGTGAGAGGCTGACCGGGTGACCGCACCCGACCTCGACGAGGGCGCCCACCTGACCTGGCCGGAGCCCACGACCCCGCTGCACCAGCCCCGCCGCTGGATCTTCGCCGCGGTCGCCGTCGTCGTCGCCGCGGGCTGCACCGTCCTGGCGCTGTGGCTGTGGGACAGGGGCGTGGTCGAGACGGCCCCCCTGCCCGACCGCCCCGACCTGCGGTTCGCCGAGTACGCCGGCGACCTGGTCGCCCTCTCGGTGGCCGCGGGCGCGCTCGCCGCGATCGCCCTCCTGGAAGCCGTGCGCAACGCCGTCCTGGCCACCCGCAAACGCTGACCTACTCGCCGCGCATCGCCTTGCGGATCTGCTCCAGGCGGTCGGCCCCGGCCTTGTCCCGCTCGGCCATCGTGGTGTTGACGTCGGCGGCCTCCGGCGTCGCCTCGGCCAGCTCGGAGGAGCCGACGGACGTGGCGTGCCGCCCCTCGATCTTGTTCCGCACGAAGTCGAAGCTGGGCACACCCGCTTCGCTGTAGTCACCAGGCTGCTCGGTCATGCCACCCACTATGCCCTCTTGTCGCCTGCCGAGCCTTGCAAGCTCACGGGGACACACCTGCTCCTGTGCCGTTGTCAGACCCGAACATCCGGCCCCCCGCCGCCAGGTTATCCAGCGGGAGAGGGGCGCTTCACCCTCAACCGGGCCGCCTGTGGACTGATCGGCGCTGTCAGAAGCGGCCGCCGCCGCCGTGGCGGCGGGTGCCCCGGGTGCCGCCGAAGGACGCGGGGCGGTGGCCGCCTCGGGAGCGGCCTGGGGAACGTCCCGAGGAGCGGCCGCCGCCGAGCATGCCGCCGATGAGGATGCCGCCGAGGGTCGCGCCCAGGTCGCCGCCGCCGGTGGTGCGGGAGGACTCCCAGCGGCGGACGTCGGATTCGGCCTCGGCGGCGGCGCGCCTGGCCAGGTCCATGGCCCACTGGGCGTGTCGCTGCGCCGCGTCCGGGTCCGCGGTGCGGGTGGCGTCGAGGTGGCGGCGGGCCTCGGCCAGGCGGGTTCGGGCTTGTGCGCCGACGGCGCCGCGGCGGGCGGCGATGAAGTCCTCCGCGGCGGTGAGCTGGGCGGTGGCGGCGGCGGTGGTCTGGGTGAGCAGGTCGGCGCGGCGGCGGCGTTCGCCCGCGGCGGCGATGGCGGCGTCCAGGTCGGCGTCGGCGGCGGTGATCGTGGCGTAGGCGGTCAGCGGGGTGGTCTGGTCGGTGGTCAGGGCGGACTTGGCGGCGCTGACGGTGGCGGGGTCGACGTCGCCGCGGCGTTCGGCCTCGGCGATGTCGGCGCGCAGGGCCTCGATGGCGGCGGGCAGCGACGACACCGCGGTCCGGATGTCCTCGGCGGCGCGGTCGACGGCGTCCAGCAGCGCGGCGGCCTGGCCGACGGCGCCCTCGGCGGCCCGGATGGCGGCGACCGCCTCGCCCTGCTCGCCCGCCGGGCGGGCCACGGCGGCGCGGCCGTCGGCGATGGACTTCTCCGCGAAGGACAGGTGCTGCTCGGCCATCGTCACGTTGTCGGCGACCGGCGCGACGGCCCGCGCCGGGAACTCCGCCGCCAGCCGGGCCAGGGCGGCGCGGGACTCCGGCAGCCGCACGGTCAGGGCGACGACCCGCTCGGTCAGGGCGGCCAGGCGGTTCGGCGCGTCGATGAGCAGGTCGCGCAGGGCGTCGAACTCCGCGACCCTGGCGTCCAGCTCGGCGTCGGCCGAGGAGAGCCCGGTGATCAGCTCGATGAGCAGGTCGCGGCGCTGCTGGGGCGTCTCCGGCACGTCATCGTCGCTGTCGTCCAGGCGCTGGCGGATGGCGAACGCGGCGGCCAGCGCGGCGCGGGCGTGCGCGCAGGCCTCGGTGAACGGGCGGGTGCGCGCCTCGCCGAACTCGCCGGTGGCCAGCTCCAGCTCCTCGACGCTGGCCCGCAGCGCGTTGTCCACCTCCACCAGCAGCTCCCGCGACCGCGCGTCCAGCGCCTCGTCGGGCAGCCCGGCGAGCACGGCCGGGTCGTCGGTTCGGCGGGCCTGCGCGAGCCCGGCCGAGGTGCGCTGAGCCCGTTTACGGCGCGCGTACCACCACACCCCGACCCCGCCGACGAGCGCCAGCCCGATGATCACCCACAGCGTCCATCCCCCGGCCCCCGCCGCGCGCGGGGCCATCGCCGAGCCCAGCCCGTCGGCCGCGGCCACCGCCGCGCCCGCCCAGTCGCCGCCGCGCAGCGCGGGCTCGACCCGCTCGGCGCGCACGTCGGCGAACTCCGCGTCGGTGACCTCGTCGGGCAGCCCGGGGGAGTACAGGCTGTACTCGCGGTCGGCCGTGGCCACCGCCAGCAGCACGTCGCGCTCGCCGAGGGCGCTGACGTCGGCGGTGCGCTCGGCCCAGTCGGTCCCGCCGACCCCGTCGAACCCGTCGACGTAGACCACCCACAGCCGCAGCCGGTGCTCGTCGTAGAGCCGGTCGATGGCGGCCTGGACCTCGGCGCGCCCGCCGCCGAGCGCGCCACCGGAGTCGGTGATCTGCCCGGGAAGGCGCGCGGGCGGATCGGCGGAGGCGGGGGCGGCCAGGGCGAGCAGGGCGACCACGACCAGCAGCAGACGGCTCACGGACCGCACGGTAACCGCTGGCCAACCCCGTGACCCCGGACACGCCGGGTCATTTGCCAGACTGGGCGGCGTGACTCACGAGCCCGCACACGTCCGCACCTCGGCCGCGCTGTTCGACCGCGCCCGCAGGCTGATCCCCGGCGGCGTGAACTCGCCGGTGCGCGCGTTCTCCGCCGTCGGCGGGACGCCCCGGTTCATGGTGTCGGGCAGCGGGCCGCACCTGTGGGACGCCGACGAGAACCGCTACGTCGACCTGGTCAGCTCCTGGGGCCCGATGATCCTCGGCCACGCGCACCCCGCCGTGGTGGAGGCGGTGCGCGCCGCGGCGGGCACCGGGCTCAGCTTCGGCACCCCGACGCCCGCCGAACTCGACCTCGCCGAGGAGATCATCGGCCGGGTCGCCCCGGTCGAGCGGGTCCGGCTGGTCAACTCCGGCACCGAGGCGACGATGAGCGCCATCCGGCTGGCCCGCGGGTTCACCGGGCGCACGAAGGTCGTCAAGTTCGCGGGCTGCTACCACGGCCACGTCGACGCGCTGCTGGCCGACGCGGGCTCCGGCGTCGCCACCCTCGGCCTGCCGACCTCGCCCGGCGTCACCGGCGCTCAGGCCTCCGACACCCTGGTCCTGCCCTACAACGACCTCGACGCGGTGCGCGCGGCCTTCGCCGAGCACGGCGACACCATCGCCGCGGTGATCACCGAGGCCGCCGCGGGCAACATGGGCGCGATCGCCCCGCTGCCCGGTTTCAACGCGGGCCTGCGCGAGATCACCGCCGCGCACGGCGCGCTGCTGGTCATGGACGAGGTCATGACCGGCTTCCGCGTCTCGGCCGCGGGCTGGCACGGCATCGAGCCCGTCGCCGCCGACCTCTACACCTTCGGCAAGGTCATGTCCGGCGGCCTGCCCGCCGCCGCGTTCGGCGGCCGCGGCGAGGTGATGGCCCGCCTGGCCCCCGAGGGCCCGGTCTACCAGGCCGGGACGCTGTCGGGGAACCCCGTCGCCGTCGCCGCGGGCCTGGCCACGCTGCGCGCCGCCGACACCGAGGTCTACCAGGCCCTCGACGCCAACTCCCAGCGCCTGGGCGCGCTGCTCACCGAGGCGCTGACGGCGGCGTCGGTGCCGCACCGGGTGCAGTACGCGGGCAACCTGGTCAGTGTCTTCTTCACCGAGGAGCCGGTCGTGGACTACGCCGGCGCCAAGGCCGCGCAGACCTGGCGCTTCCCGCCGTTCTTCCACGCCCTGCTCGACCACGGCGTGTACGCCCCGCCGAGCGCGTTCGAGGCCTGGTTCGTCAGCGCCGCCCTGGACGACGCCGCGTTCGAGGAGATCGCCTCGGCCCTGCCCCCCGCGGCAGCCGCCGCGGCCGCCGCGAAGGAGCCGAGATGAGCCGCACCACCGTCCACCTGCTGCGCCACGGCGAGGTGCACAACCCGACCGGCGTCCTCTACGGCAGGCTGCCCGGCTACCGGCTGTCCAAGACCGGCGAGCGCCAGGCGCTGACCGTCGCCGAGCACCTCAGCGGCAACGACATCGTCCACGTCGTGGCCTCCCCGCTGGAGCGCGCCCAGCAGACCGCCCTGCCCATCGCCGACTCCCACCGCCTCGACCTGGCCACCGACGAGCGGCTGATCGAGTCCCGCAACATCTTCGAGGGCCGCAAGGTCAGCGTCGGCGACGGCGCCCTGCGCTCCCCCCGCAACTGGCCCCACCTGCGCGACCCGTTCACCCCTTCCTGGGGCGAGCCGTACCTGGAGATCGCCCACCGCATGCTCGGCGCGGTGCACCGCGCGCGGGCCGCGGCCGAGGGCAGGGAAGCGGTCTGCGTGTCCCACCAGCTTCCGGTGTGGACGATCCGGCGCTACCTGGAGGGCAAGCGCCTCTGGCACAACCCGACCCGCCGCGAGTGCTCCCTGGCGTCACTGACCAGCCTCGTCTTCGACGGCGAACAGCTCGTCGGCATCAGGTACACCGAACCCGCGGGCTCCAGCGACCCGAAGAACACCGGCGCATGAGGGCGGTCCTGCTCCTCGCCGCGCTGCTGGCCCTCGCGGGCTGCTCGGACGCGGGGAACTCCCCGACCGCCGCCGAGTTCGTCTTCGTCTCCCCGGGCGGCCAGACCGACATCACCTACGACGGCGCCGACCGCAAACCCCTCCCGGAGGTCTCCGGCCCGTCCCTGATGGAGGAGGACAAGACCCTCGCCCTGTCGGACTACCGCGGCAAGGTCGTCATCCTCAACGTCTGGGGCGCCTGGTGCCCGCCGTGCCGCACGGAAGCGCCTGAGCTGCAGGCGATCCAGGACGAGTACGGGCCCAGGGGGGCGCAGGTGCTGGGCATCGACGTGCGCGACTTCCAGCCGGAGGAGCCCCGGGACTTCATGGCCAACCGGGGCCTGACGTACCCGTCGATCTACGACCCGCCGGGGCGGTCGTTGCTGGCGCTCAAGGGGTATCCGCGGGCCGTGGTCCCGGCGACGTTCGTCATCGACAAGCAGGGACGGGTGGCGGCGGCGTACATGCGCGGACTGCTGGCCGAGGACCTACGGCCGGTGGTGGAGCGCCTGATCGCCGAGTAGCGAACCGGCGAGGGCGGCGGTGGCCAGGGGGAGCAGCCGTTCGAGGCGGTGGGGGTGAGAGTTCGGCCAAGCGAGGCGCGACCCTGCAAGAGATCGCGCCGCTGCCCGTCCTACAGCCAGTCCTCCGCGCTCAGCCGGGCCCGCAGCGCCGCCAGGGCCCGGTGCTGGGCCACCCGCACCGCCGTCGAACTCATCCCCAGCAGGTGCCCGATGTCCGGAGCCGTCAGCCCCACCACCATCCGCAGCACCAGGATCTCCCGCTGCCGAGGCGCGATCGTGTCCAGCAGTTCCGCCATCCGGTGGGTCAGCTCGTGCCGCACGGCCACCTGCTCAGGACCCAGCGCCGGGTCGGCCGCGTCCGGCAGCTCGGCGACGCTCTCGTGGCGCTCCCGGGCGATGCGCCGGTAGTGGTCAGCCACCTTGTTCGACGCGATCCCGTACACGAACGGCATGAACGACGTGCTCGCGTCGGCGAAGGTGCCGATTGCCTTGATCACCCCGGCGATGATCTCCTGGGCGACGTCGTCGGCGGTGGCGAAGGCCGAGCCGCCGCGGCCGATGCGGGCGCGGCAGTAGCGCATGATCGCAGGCTGCATCCAGGCGATCATGGTCGCCGTGGCGTCGCGGTCGCCGGCGCGGGCGAGGTCGACCAGTTCGTGGAATGCCGATGACTTCAGGCGGGTGAACACCGCGTCGACCGCGGGACGGAGGGCTTCGGCCACGGTTCGCACCTCCTCGGAGTACTCCGGTCGGCCCAGGAGCAAGCGCGTATACGGTGGCACTACCCGCGGCATTTGTATCGATTCAGTAGGCAAGTTGCGGGTTTCCAATCCGGAGTCGCAGGTCATACCCCGGACGCGAGTGCCGCTCGAATGTGCCTGTGACCCAGCGCGCCTCAAGCCACCTCCGCCGCGACCCCGCTGAACACGCCTGCCTACCCTGACCGGGTGGACCCCACGCAGATCGCCGTCTCCGGCCCGCTGCTGCTCGCCGGGCTGATCGCGCTCGCCGCCGGGACCATCTCCTTCGCCTCGCCGTGCGTGGTCCCGCTCGTGCCCGGCTACCTCGCCTACCTCGCCGCCCTCGTCGGCGCGGACGCGCCCGCCGTCGCCGCCGACGAGGAGCGCAAGCGGGGGCGCTACCGCGTCGTGGGCGCGGCGGCGCTGTTCATCCTCGGGTTCACCGTCGTCTTCGCCGCGACCGTCGGCAGCCTGGTCTGGCTGGCCGACGCGCTGCTGGTCAACGAACTGCTCCTGCAACGCATCGGCGGGGTCATCACCATCGCCATGGGGCTGGTCTTCATCGGGCTGGTGCCCGCCCTGCAGAAGGACGTGCGCATCCACAAGACCCCGCGCATGGGCCTGGCGGGCGCGCCGCTGCTCGGCGGGGTCTTCGCCCTGGGCTGGACGCCCTGCATCGGGCCGACGCTGTCCGGGGTGCTCTCGCTGGCCACCGCCACCGGGGGCGGCGCGGCACGCGGCTACCTGCTGGTCGTCGTCTACTGCCTCGGGCTGGGGCTGCCGTTCCTGCTGATCGCCGTCGGCGCGCGGTGGGCGGTGCGCACCACCACCTGGCTGCGCACGCACGGCCGCGTCATCCAGATCGTCGGCGGCGCGCTGCTGATCGCCGTCGGCATCGCGCTGGTCACCGGGCTGTGGGGCGAGCTGGTGTCCTGGCTGCGCAACACCGTCGTCTCGGATGTGAAGCTGCCGCTGTGACCGCCTTCCTGCGCAACACCTGGCGCGGCCTGACCTCGATGCGGACCGCGCTGATCCTGCTGTTCCTGCTGGCGCTGGCCGCGCTGCCGGGGGCCCTGCTGCCGCAGCGGTCGATCAACCTGCGCGCCACCAACGAGTTCATCGCCGCCAACGGCTGGTGGGGCGAGTTCCTCGACCGCGTGCAGGCCTACGACGTCTACGCCAGCGTCTGGTTCTCCGCGATCTACCTGCTGCTGTTCGTCTCCATCGTCGGCTGCCTGATCCCGCGCACCGCCGAGTACGCCAAGGCGCTGCGCGCCAAGCCCGTCCTCACCCCGCGCAACCTGTCCAGGCTGCCGCACCACACCAGCGCCGACGACCAGCGCGACCCCGCCGAGGTCGTGGCCGCGGCCAAGGCGCGGCTGCGCGGCTGGCGGCTGGTCGAGCGCGAGGAGGACGGCGGCGTCCGCACGGTCAGCGCCGAGAAGGGCTTCCTGCGCGAGACCGGCAACCTGGTCTTCCACTTCGCCATGCTGGGCCTGATCGTCTCCCTCGCCATCGGCAAGATGATCAACTACGAGGGCCAGGTCATCGTGCTGGCCAACGGTTCGCAGTTCTGCAACGGCGGCACCTTCGGCTACGACTCCTTCCGCCCCGGCCTGCGCGTCGACGGCACCGAGCTGACCCCGTTCTGCGTGCGGGTCAACGGCTTCGAGGCCGACTACCTGCCCAGCGGCGTCGCCGACCAGTTCACCGCCGACATCGACTACCAGTCCGGCGCCGACCTGGACACCGGCACCTGGCGGCCCTACAGCCTGCAGGTCAACAGCCCGCTGCGCACCGAGGGCGACCGCGTCTACCTGCTCGGCCACGGCTACGCCCCCGTCTTCACCGTCACCTTCCCCAACGGCGAGACCCGCACCCAGTCGATCCAGTGGCGTCCGGTCGACCAGCAGACGCTGCTGTCGGAGGGCGCGACCAAGTTCGACCCGCCCGGCGTCACCGACCCCGAGCAGCGCCGCAAGCAGCAGCTGGCCGTCACCGGGCTCTTCGCCCCCACCCAGGTCGTGGTCGACAACGTGCTCTCCTCGCACTTCCCCGACCTGACCGACCCCGGTGTCGCCGTCGACGTCATGCGCGGCGACCTGGGCATCGACTCCGGGCGCGGGCAGTCCATCTTCGAGATCGACCAGTCGCTGGTGGACAGCGGCAGGCTGACCCGCGTGGCCAGGGAGAACATGTCCCTCGGCGAGCAGATCACCCTCGACGACGGCACCGTGATCGCCTTCACCGACGTGCAGCGCTGGGTCTCGCTGCAGGTCTCGCACGACCCCGCCCAGCCGTGGGTGCTCGGCTTCGCCGTCACCATGCTGCTCGGCCTCGGCGTCTCGCTGGTCATCAAGCGCCGCAGGCTGTGGGTGCGCGCGACCCCGACCGGCGGTGGCCGTACCGTGGTGGAGGTCGGCGGGCTCGCCCGCACCGACCAGGCGGGATACGGCGAGGAGTTCAGCAGGATCGCGGCCGAGCTCAGCGAGCCGAACGGCCAACGGAAGGACTGACATGACCATCGATGAGGGTCTGGCCCAGTACAGCGACTGGGCCTACGCCGCCACCGTGCTGGTCTACTTCCTCGCGCTCATCGGCTACGCCGTCGAGGGCGCCTTCGGCCAGGCTACCCGCAAGCGCGCCGAGGCCAGGCAGCTCGTCGGCGCGGGCGCGCCCACCGAGGTGCCGATCGGCGTCATCGAGCAGCCGCGCCGCCGCACGGGCGCCGAGCGCTTCGGGCGCAGCGCCGCCGCGCTGACCGTGCTCGGCGCGCTGCTGCACCTGACCTCGCTGGTGCTGCGCGGCTTCGCCACCGGCCGCGCGCCCTGGGGCAACATGTTCGAGTACGGCGCGGCCACCATGTTCGTCGCCGTCGTCGGCTGGATCGTGCTGATGCGCAAGTTCGACGTGCGCAGGCTCGGCGCGTTCGTCATGACGCCCGTGGTCGTCCTGCTGTTCCTCGGCTTTACCGTCTTCTACGCCGAGGCCGCGCCCGTGCAGCCCGCGCTCAAGTCCTACTGGCTGGTCATCCACGTCGTGGCCGCGGCCTCCTCCAGCGGGCTGCTGCTCATCCCCGGTGTGATCAGCGTGCTGTACCTGGTCCGCCTGCGGCACGAGACGGGCAAGCCCTCGGCGTTCGGCGCGCGGCTCGCCCCGGCCGACACCCTCGACCGCGTCGCCTACCAGACCACGGTGTTCGCCTTCCCGATCTACACCTTCGGCATCCTCGCGGGCGCCATCTGGGCGGAGTCGGCGTGGGGCCGGGCGTGGGGGTGGGACCCCAAGGAGGTCGTGGCCTTCGTGGCCTGGGTCGTCTACGCCGGATACCTGCACTCGCGGGCGACAGCGGGCTGGCGCGGCCCGCGCGCGGCGATGGTCAACATCGTCGGATTCGTCGTGATCCTCTTCAACACCTTCTTCATCAACTTCGTGGTCACCGGCCTGCACTCCTACGCATGACCCGATGAGCGGGCGGCCTCGGCCAGCGACTACGGTCGCAACCGAGGGTTGGAAGAGGGTTGCGGGACCAAGCAGAAGGGGCGCAGGGGTGACTGGACGCCCAGAGGAGTCCGACATGGCGTGGCGGCCTGCCCCGGGCGACAACCCGGGTGACTTCGGGCCGAACCCGGACCGCGCGGAGGTCCACCCGGCCGACGCCCACATCCCCGACGGCGACCCCGACGCGGGCACCGACAGCACCGCCCACCCCGGACCGCCCGCGCAGACCCCCGCCACCCCCGGCCAGTCCGGCCCGCACACGGTCAACCCCGGCCCGTACCAGGGCAACTCCGGCCCCTACCCGGTCAACCCGGGTCAGTCGGGCCCGTACCCGGTGAACCCCGGCCAGTCGGGCCCGTACCCCGTCAACCCCGGGCAGTCCGGTCCCTACCCTGTCAACCCCGGCCAGTCGGGCCCGTACCCGGTGAACCCCGGGCAGTCCGGTCCGTACCCCGTCAACCCGGGCCAGTCGGGCCCCTTCCCGGCTCCCGGGCAGTCCGGCCCGCACCCCGTCGGCCCCGGCCAGTCCGGCCCGCACCCGAGCCCGTACGCCGGGCACTACGCCGAGGCGACCCCGTCCGGCCCGCAGTACCAGCAGCAGAACCCCGGCTACGGCTACCAGCAGTCCCCGCAGCAGCAGGGCCGCGGCCACACCTCCGGCGACCTGTCCACCTCGCACCTGGTCAAGCAGGCCAAGCGCGCCCCGCAGTCCGGCTGGCGGCGCGCGGTCTACGTGGCCAGCGGCCACCTGATCAACCCCGGCGAGAGCCCCGCCGACCTGCGCCGCCGCGAGCTGATCGGCCGCGTCAACCAGCCCCTGCGCGGCTGCTACAAGATCGCCATGCTCAGCCTCAAGGGCGGCGTCGGCAAGACCACCACGACGACCACCCTCGGCTCGACGTTCTCCTCGCTGCGCGGCGACCGCGTCATCGCCGTGGACGCCAACCCCGACCGCGGCACGCTCAGCCAGAAGATTCCGCTGGAGACCACCGCCACCGTCCGCCACCTGCTGCGCGACGCCGAGCGCATCCGCCGCTACAGCGACATCCGCGCCTACACCAGCCAGGGCCCGTCCCGGCTGGAGGTGCTCGCCAGCGAGCAGGACCCGGCCGTCTCCGAGGCCTTCAGCGAAGAGGACTACCGGCGCACGGTCGCCCTGCTGGAGCACTTCTACAACATCGTCCTCACCGACTGCGGCACCGGCCTGATGCACTCGGCGATGAAGGGCGTCCTCGACCTCGCCGACTCCCTGGTGATCGTCTCCTCGGGCTCGGTCGACGGCGCGCGCAGCGCCTCGGCCACCCTCGACTGGCTCGACGCCCACGGCTACCGCGACCTCGTCTCCCGCTCGGTCGCGGTCATCAACTCCGTGCGCCCCGGCTCCGGCAAGGTCGACCTCGACAAGCTCGCCGACCACTTCGGCGCGCGCTGCCGCGCCGTCTGCCGCCTCCCGTTCGACCCACACCTGGAGGAGGGCGCCGAGATCGAACTCGACCGCCTCCTCCCGGAAACCCGCCTGGGCCTGCTCGAACTGGCCGCCACCGTGGCCGACGACTTCCCCAACGACCTGCGCCGCACGCTCTAGGCCGATCGGGTCCCGGCTCCCCGAACCGCCCAGCGAAGCGGCGCCCGCTCGGTAGCGTCGCGGGCGAATCGCCACCAGCGATGACGTCGCCGGGCGTCGGGGGACGGCCAGGACTTCTGGGGTATCGCGCATGTCCACACCTCGCGCTCGGTGGAGCGCCGCACTGCTCGCGTTCGCCCTCGGCGGCTTGTCCGGCGGCACCGCGCTCGCCCAGGACGACCCGCCGCCCTTCGCGGAACTCGGCCACGAGGTCGTGTTCGACAAGCCCGGCTATCGCACCGGCGACCGGGTGCTCATCACGCTCACGGTCACCAACACCGGCGACGTGGAGACCGTCGCCCACGGCCGCCACCGCCTCCACGAAGTGGGCGACATCCACTTCGATCCCGACGCCTGGGGCGATCTCGACTTCCTGGACGGTCCGGGGGTGCCGCTGGCCCCCGGCGAGTCGCACACCCAGCGGCTGGGCGGCGTCATCGCCGACCCCGGCCGTGCCGAGGCCGTGCTGGACGCCTACCTCGTCACCCACCTGGGCCACTCCTTCGACGTGCGCGCGAGCGCGCCGGTCGAGGTCGTCAGCGGTGCCATCGCGGGCACCGTCTACCTCGATCGCGACGGCGACGGGACCGTTGACGACGGCGAGCCCGTCGCGGGCGCGAAGGTCTCGGTCTCCAACTCCTTCGACTCCACCTCGGCCCCGCACACCACGACGACCGACGCGGAGGGCCGCTACCGCGTGGGCGGCCTCGCGCCGGTCCGGCACCGCGTCACCGTCGAGCCCGTCGACGGCTGGCAGTTCGACCTCAGCTCGCCCACGGTGGTCGCCGACGAGACCGTCGAGGTCCCGCTGCGCGGCGTCGCGCCGTTCGACCGCAGCCTGAAGGCCCAGCTGCGCCTGGTGAAGGACACCTACCAGCCCGGCGACACCGCCGAGTTCGACCTCACCCTGACCAACACCGGGACGATCCCGCTGCTCGGCGTCAAGGCCTTCTGCGACCGAGCGGGCAACGCCCACCACCTCACCGACATCGCCTGGGGCGACCTCGCGTACGGGGCCGACGGCGTCGACCTCGCCGCCGGAGCCACGTACCAGCACCGGTTCAGCGGCACCGTGCCCGAGGCCGCGCGCCGCTACGGCGTGGTCACCCTCGCCTGCGACTTCGGCATGGACACCACCGACAACCCCCAGGCGCGCGACGAGGCCAGGGTGCCGGGCACCACCGGCTCGATCACGGTCACCCCGTACCACGACAAGGACGGCGACGACGTTCCCGACGCGGGAGAGCGCATCCGCGGCGTCGACGTCGTGCTGACCCACAACGCCGACCCGGCTCTCACCGCGACCCGGCGCACCGGCCGCGACGGCGTCGCCGCCTTCACCGCCATCGCCACCGGCGGCTACGGCGTCGAGGTGGGCGGGCCGTGGGACGTCGTCGCGGGCCAGGGCTGGGTCGGTGTCGTGGCCGAGGGCTGCTGGGTCGTCTGCGACTGGCCCGTCAAGGTCGTCCCGGGCGCGTCGACGCCCACCGCGCCCACCACCGCACCGACCCCGCCCAGCACCCCGGTGACCACCGCGCCCGCCCCGGCCCCGCGCCCCGCGCCGCCGGGCTCGCTGCCCGACACCGGGGCGGACGTGCGGGCGCTGTTCGGCGTCGGTGTGCTCGCCGTGCTCGGTGGCGCCGCGCTGATGCTCGTCCGCCGCAAGCGCGCCTGACCGGCGGCTGGGGCCCGGTCCCCCCGGGCCTCAGCCGGTCCAGACGCCCGTCGCCAGGAACTCCCGGACGACCGCCGACGGCGGCTCCAGGTCCATGCCCTGCGCGGCGATCCACGCGTCGTCGTAGTAGGTGTGGCTGTAGCGCTCGCCGCCGTCGCAGAGCAGCGTGACGACGCTGCCCGCGCGGCCCTCGGCCAGCATCTCGGCGACGATGGCGAAGGCGCCCCACAGGTTGGTGCCGGTCGAGCCGCCGACGCGGCGGCCGAGGACGTCGGCGACGACGCGGATCACCGCGATCGAGGCCGCGTCCGGCACCTTCACCATGCGGTCGATGACCGAGCCGACGAAGGACGGCTCCACCCGGGGCCGCCCGATGCCCTCGATGCGCGAGCCGCGGCAGCCGGTCAGCTCGGTGCCGTCGCGCCAGGCGTCGAAGAACACCGAGTTCTCCGGGTCGACCACGGCCAGGCGGGTGGGCAGGGCGCGGTAGCGGATGAAGCGGCCGATCGTGGCGCTCGTGCCGCCGGTGCCCGCGCCGACGACCACCCACTCCGGGGTCGGGTGCGGCTCCAGGGACATCTGCTCGAACACCGACTCGGCGATGTTGTTGTTGCCGCGCCAGTCGGTGGCGCGCTCGGCGTGGGTGAACTGGTCGATGAAGTGCCCGCCCAGCTCACCGGCCAGGCGGTGGGACTCGGCGTAGAGCTGGCTCGGCTCGTCCACGAAGTGGCAGCGCCCGCCCTGGTGCTCGATCAGCGCGACCTTCTCCGGGCTGGTCGTGCGCGGCATGACCGCGATGAACGGCAGGCCGAGCATGCGCGCGAAGTACGCCTCGGAGACCGCCGTCGACCCCGAGGACGCCTCGATCACCGGGGTGCCCTCGTCAATCCAGCCGTTGCACAGGGCGTAGAGGAACAGCGAGCGGGCCAGGCGGTGCTTCAGGGAGCCTGTGGGGTGGGTTGACTCGTCCTTGAGGTAGAGCTGGATGTTCCACTCGGCGGGCAGCGGGAACGGCAGCAGGTGGGTGTCGGCGCTGCGGTTGGCGTCGGCGTCGATGATGCGGATCGCGCGGCAGACCCAGGAGCGGCGGTGCTCGCAGCAGCGGTCGAGCGCGGTCACGCCTTGTCCCCGGGGCCAGGGGAGTCGGTGACGTCCTCGCCGCGCAGCTGCGCGCGCAGCTTGTCCCGCTCGGCCTGGCGCTCGGCGCCCCGCTCGGCGAGACCGGCGGTGACGCGGGCGTTGAGGCCGCGGAAGAGCAGGATGCCCAGCGGGAACCCGACGACGATCGCCACTGCCAGGCTCACCAGCATCGGCACGTCGAAGAACAGCAGGACGGCGGTGACGGCGGCCACCAGCGCGATGCGGGCGGCGGTGTAGAAGGCGATGTCCCTGCCGAGCGAGGAGTGCACGCCCCGCACGTTACCCGGGCGCGCCTGCCTGGGGCTTCGCGGGCGAGAGCACCCCGGCCACGGTGTTGGGCCTGCCCTCGAACCGGGTCGAGAGCACCACCGTCGAGCGGGTCCTGGCCACGCCGGGGATGCGCCGCAGCCGGTTCAGCGCCCGCTCCAGCTCGTCGACCGTGGCCACCCGCACCTTGACCACGAACGCCTCGTCGCCCGCCACCCGGTAGCAGGACTCGATCTCCGGCTGCTCGGCGAGCGCGGCGGCGACGTCCTCGTCGTCGGCGGTGTCGTTGGGGTGGATGCTGACCAGGGCGGTGACGTCGAGTCCGATGGCCCGGGCGTCGACCACGGCGTGGTAGCCGGTGATCACCCCGGAGGACTCCAGCTTGCCGACCCGTTCGTGCACGGCCGAGGCCGACAGTCCCACCTGCCTGCCCAGGTCGGCGTAGGTGATCCGCCCGTTGGTCCGCAGCGCTGCGATGATCCGGCGATCGACACTGTCCACGGGGCAGCAGAGTACGGCCCTCGCCGCCAGTGTCCGAAGCAACCTTTTTGTCCCTTACTACCTCTTTACCATCACCCAACCGTTCGAGTACCCGGCGGGGTGGATGTCACGATGTTCCCGTTTGTTCCACCTGTTGCCCCGCGACCAGGAGGGAAGCGCTGTGACCGCGCACGTTGGAGAGCGTCTGCTCACCCCGGGGGAAGTGGCCGGGCTGTTCCGCGTCGACCCCAAGACCGTCACCCGCTGGGCCACGGCGGGCCGCATCGGCTCGATCCGCACCCCGGGCGGGCACCGCCGGTTCCGCGAGTCCGAGGTCAAGACCCTGCTCGCCGAGCTGACCACCGAAGCGGGCGGCCAGGGCTGACCGCCGGGGCCGTCTCCCCCGCGATCGGACATTTGCGGCTAACCTCGAACACCTCAGCACATGGAGGTGGCTTGGATGGTGTACCTGCTCGCCGCAGTCGGCGCTGTGACGATCGCCGTTCTGCTGTGGCGGGCCTTCGGTCCCCAGACGGCGGAGGTCGGCAACCGCAGGCGTAGCTCGATCGCCCCCGACGACGACCCGGACTTCCTGCGCAAGCTGGACGAGAAGCGCCGCAAGGACGACGGCACCCCGCCCGCGGGGTGACCGGGGCTTCTCAGCCCCAGCCGAGGGCGGCGCCGGTCAGTACGGCCCAGGCCAGCATCGCCATGCCCGTCTGCTTGATGACCGGCACCAGCTCCATCCCCCGGCCCCCGTTGACCACACGCTTGACCGCCGGGGCCAGCAGGGCCCCGGCCAGCACCGCGACGAGCGCCCAGCGCTGCGAGACGGCGATCAGCAGCGTCATCGCGAACGGCAGCACCACCAAGGCTCCGTAAAGCAGGCGCGTGTTCGCCTCGCCCAGCAGCACGGCCAGCGTGCGCTTGCCCGTCTCCGCGTCGGTCGGGACGTCGCGCAGGTTGTTGGCGACCAGCACCGCCGCCGAGAACGCGCCCATCGCCACCGCGCCCGCCACCGCGGCCCAGCTCACCCGTCCGGCCTGCACGTACTGGGTGCCCAGCACGGCGACCAGGCCGAAGAACAGGAACACCGCGACCTCGCCCCACCCCGAGTAGCCGTAGGGCCGCTCGCCCCCGGTGTAGAACCAGGCCGCCGCGATGCAGGCCGCGCCCACCAGCAGCAGCCACCAGAAGCCGCTGATCGCCACCAGCACCAGCCCGGCCACCGCCGCCACGCCGAAGCAGGCGAACGCCGCCGTGCGCACCGCGCCGGCGGGCACGAGCCCGGAGCCGACCAGCCGCAGCGGGCCGACGCGGTCGGCGTCGGTGCCGCGCACACCGTCGGAGTAGTCGTTGGCGTAGTTCACGCCGACCTGCAGGGCGAGGGCGACCAGCAGGGCCAGCAGGGTGCGCGTCAGCGAGAACGCGGAGACGGCCGCGGCCGCTCCCGCGCCGACGATGACCGGGGCCACCGAGTTCGGCAGGGTGCGCACGCGCGCCCCGGTGACCCACTGCGTGAACGTCGCCATGGCACCAGTGTGGCCTGCGGCGTTCAGCTCGGGCGGCGCGGTACCGGGATGCGCACGAGCATGCCGTCGCGGGCCTCTTCCCACCGGCCGCGCCAGTCGGCGGCCTGGGCCCCGCAGCCGCGCACGAACGCCGCGACCGTGGCCCACGCGGGCAGGTGCTCCCCGCCGACGGCGTCGCTCAGCGCGTCGACCGATGCCCCCGTCCGCCGCGCCATCGCGGTGAAGTCGGGTGTCCCGCACCGGCGGCGCAGGGCCCGCAGGTCCGCCGCGAACACCTGCACGGGACCTGCCTTGACCGGTCGCACATCCACCTCCGTGTCGACGTTCCTCCCGTCAGGTCTGTCGCGGGCCGTGACCAACTCGTCACATGCCTGCCGGAAGTTACGCCGATCGGGCTAACCGAGGGGATGCTCGACCCACACGTTGGGCTCGATGTACACCGCGTGGTCGTGGGTGGTGTCGCACAGCACGGGCGCCAGCGCGCCGGGCACGGTCACCGGCCCGTCGGTGTCGAAGGGCAGGCCGGTCCACGCCCGCCACTCGGCGAGGGTGCCGGGGATCGTCATCGACTTCGGAGCGACCCGCGCGATCCGCCCGCCCGCGCGCACGTGCACCCGCAGCCACGGGTCGACGGGCAGACCGTCGTCGCGGGTGCGGAAGGCGTAGTCCGACATCGGCACGTCGGGAAAGGCGTCCTTGCCGCTGGGGCGCACGGGCGCGAGCAGCGTGTCGAAGCCGAGCTTGCGCGCGTTGTCGCGCATCGCGCCCAGCATGACCTTCGCCAGGCCGCTGCCGCGCAGATCGGTCTGGATGCAGACCTCCAGCGCCGAGACCCGGTTGGGCGCGCGGCCGGTGATCCGGTCCAGCGCGGAGCGGCGGATGACCTCGTCCCAGCCGTCGTCGGGCAGCTCCTCGCCGTCCTCGGCGTGGAACGGCACGGTGTAGGCCTTCGCCGCGGCCCGGTCGGGGCGGGCGGGGTCGTAGGCGATGATCACGTGCTCGGCGTAGAGGGTCTTGGTCAGGTCGTAGTACAGGCCGCCGGTCAGGTCGTAGTACATGAATTCCGGCCAGCCGCCGGGGAAGCCCGCGGTCAGCGGGGCCAGGTCGGGCCGTTCGGCCGCGGTCGTCAGCACGAGGTCCACAACGAGCCGATGGTAGGCGGCGCCCCGCGCGGGCACACCCGGATTGAGGTCGCGCCCGGCTAGCCCGCCAGCGCCGCCGCAGCCGCCCGGTCCACCTTGCCCGGCGCCTTCTCCGGCAGCGCGTCCACCGTCACCACCCGCCGCGGCACCGCGGCGGCCCCCAGCGCCGCGCGCACCGCGGCCAGCGCGTCCTGCGACAGCGCGCCGACGACCAGCGCGGCGACCCGCTGGCCCCACTCCGGGTCGGGCACGCCGACGACGCAGACCGCCCGCACGCCCGGCTGGGCGAGCAGCACCGCCTCCACCGCCGCGGGCGCGACCTTCTCGCCGCCGGTGTTGATCAGGTCGTCGGCGCGGCCGAGCACCTGCAGCCGCCCGTCGACCAGCTCGCCGAGGTCGGAGGTGGTGAACCAGCCGCCGAACGGGGCCGAGCCCGCGTAGCCGTGGGCGACGGTCGGGCCGCCGAGCCGGACCAGGCCCGCGGCGGTGATCTCGACGGAGACGCCGTCGAGGGGGAGGCCGTCGTAGACGCAGCCGCCCGCGGTCTCGGTCATCCCGTAGGTCCGCACCACGCGGACCCCGGCCTCGCGCGCGGCGGCCAGCACCGGCGGGGCGAGCGCGGCGCCGCCGATCAGCACCGCGTCGAAGGAGCGCAAGGCGGCCAGGGCGTCGCCGCCCCACTCCAGGACGCGGGTCAGCTGCGTCGGCACCAGCGCGGTGTAGCGGGGGCCGTCGGCGGCCAACACGTCGGCTGCGGCCTCGGTGAACGACTTGCCGCGGAAGGGTCCCGCCAGTTCAGCGGGGGTCGTGCCCGCGACGAGCGAGCGCACCAGGACCTGGATGCCCGCGATGTGGGTCGTCGGCAGGGCCAGCAGCCAGGTGCCCGGTCCGCCGAGGCGGGCGTGCGTGGCCGCCGCCGAGGCCAGCAGCGCCGACCCCGGCAGCAGCACCGACTTCGGCTCGCCGGTCGAGCCGGAAGTGGGCACGGCCAGCGCGGGCCCCCCGTCCAGGGCGGCCCGCAGCCTGCCGCGCAGGAGATCCATCAGTAGTAGTGCGGGTAGGGCGACCAGTCGGGGTCGCGCTTCTCCAGGAACGCGTCGCGGCCCTCGACGGCCTCGTCGGTCATGTAGGCCAGCCGCGTCGTCTCACCGGCGAACATCTGCTGCCCGACCAGGCCGTCATCGATGAGGTTGAAGGCGTACTTGAGCATGCGGCGCGCGGTCGGCGACTTGCCGTTGATCTCCCGCGCCCACTCCAGCGCCTCGGCCTCCAGCTCCGCGTGCGGCACCGCGCGGTTGACCGCGCCCATGCGCACCATCTCCTCGGCGGTGTAGGCGCGGCCGAGGAAGAACACCTCGCGGGCGAACTTCTGGCCCATCTGCCGGGCCAGGTAGGCCGAGCCGTAGCCGGCGTCGAAGCTGCCGACGTCGGCGTCGGTCTGCTTGAACCTGGCGTGCTCGGCGCTGGCCAGGGTCAGGTCGCAGGTCACGTGCAGGCTGTGCCCGCCGCCGGCGGCCCAGCCGGGCACCACGGCGATGACGACCTTCGGCATGAACCGGATCAGCCGCTGGCACTCCAGGATGTGCAGCCTGCCCGCGCGCGCCGGGTCGACCGTCTCGGCGGTCTCGCCCGCGGCGTACTGGTAGCCCGTGCGGCCGCGGATGCGCTGGTCGCCGCCGGAGCAGAAGGCCCAGCCGCCGTCGCGCGGGGACGGGCCGTTGCCGGTGAGCAGCACCACGCCGACGTCGGCGCTCATCCGCGCGTGGTCCAGGGCGCGGTACAGCTCGTCCACCGTGTGCGGGCGGAAGGCGTTGCGCACCTCGGGCCGGTCGAACGCGATGCGCACGGCACCGGTGTCGACGGCCCGGTGGTAGGTGATGTCGGTGAAGTCGAAGCCCTCGATCTCGCGCCACCGCGCCGGGTCGAACAGCTCGGATACCTGGGTCTCAGCCACGGGTGCAGCATGCCGGCGCGGTCCCGGGACTTCAGTCCCGGGACCGTCCCGGGACGGCGGCCCCCGGACGCGTCGTGGCAGGCTGACCGCGTGAACCCGTCCACCGCGATGGCGACAGTGATAGTCGACGAGCTGATCCGCAACGACGTGCGCCACGTCGTGCTGTGCCCTGGTTCGCGCAACGCGCCCCTGTCCTTCGCCCTCTACGAGGCGCGCGAGCGGCTGCGCCTGCACGTGCGCGTGGACGAGCGCGCCGCCGGGTTCCTCGCCCTCGGCCTCGCCCGCGCCACCGGCCGCCCGGCGGCGGTGGTGTGCACCTCGGGCACCGCGGTGGCCAACCTGCACCCGGCGGTCCTGGAGGCCCACCACTCCGGCGTCGGGCTGCTGCTGATCACCGCCGACCGGCCGCCGGAGCTGCACGGCACGGGCGCGAACCAGACCATCGACCAGCGCGGGGTGTTCGGCAGCGCGGCGGTCGCCGTCGACTTCCCGGTCGCCGAGCACCGCGCCGGGCTCAACCCGGTGTGGCGCGGCCTGGTCTGCCGGGGCGTGGCGCGCGCGGAGACCGGCAGGCCGGTGCAGCTGGACGTCCCGTTCCGCGAGCCCCTGGTCCCGACTTTCGGCGACGACTGGCCCGACGCCCTCGACGGCCGCCCCGGCGGGGCCCGCTGGACGACCTGGTCGGCCCAGCGCACCCCGCCCGGCAACCGCGTCGACTTCGACCTGCCCGCCCGCGCCCTGATGGTCGTCGGCAGCGGCGACCCGGTGCGGGCGCGCGCGGCGGCGGCCGTGGCGGCGAAGGCGGGCTGGCCGGTGATCGCCGAGCCGGTCGGGTCGGCGGCGGCGGTCTCCGGCGGCGCCCGGGTGCTGCGCGGCGGCCCGCTGCTGCTGGCCGCGCCGCTGCCCTCGGCGCTGCGTCCGGAGGCGGTCGTGGTGGTCGGCAGGCCGACGCTCTCGCGCGGGGTGCGCGGCCTGATGGACAGCGCGCCGGTCATCGGCATCGGCGACCACCCGCAGTGGACGGACCCGCAGTACGTCGCCGAGCACGTCCGCAGCTGGCTGGACGACGACGACCTGCCGCACATCGCCCCCGCGGACCCGGCGTGGCTCGCCGCGTGGGTCGAGGCCGAGACCGCCGCGGCGACCGCGGTGGACAAGCTGCTGGGCGAGCAGCCCTGGCCCACCGGCCCCCAGGTCGCCCGCACCGTGGTCGAGGCCCTGCCCTCGGGCGCGACCCTGTTCCTCGGCTCCTCCACCCCGATCCGCGACGTCGACCTGGTGGCCGATCACCGCGCCGACGTCGAGGTGCACGCCAACCGCGGCGTCGCGGGCATCGACGGCAACCTCTCGACCGCCATCGGCGTCGCCATCGGCACCGGCCGCCCCGGCTACGCCCTCATGGGCGACCTGACCTTCCTGCACGACACCAACGGCCTGCTCATCGGCCCCGGCGACGACCGCCCGGACCTGGCGGTCGTGGTGGTCAACGACGACGGCGGCGGCATCTTCAGCCTCCTGGAGCAAGGCGCGGCCGAGCACAAGGCCTCCTTCGAGCGCGTCTTCGGCACCCCCCACGGCGTCGACATCCGCTCCCTCTGCACCGCCCACGGCGTACCCCACACCGCCCCGCGCACGCCCGCGGAGCTGCTGGCGGCCCTGGAGCCCGCGCCCGGCCTGCGCGTCATCGAGATCCACACCGACCGCGCCACCCTGCGCGACCTCCACGCCCGCCTGCGCGCCGCCGCCGCCGAAGCCCGCTGATGCCCGCCCGCCAGGTGCGCTGATGTCCGCCCGCGGCGAGGCCACCCGCACCCGCCTGCTGACCGCCGCCCTCGACCTGATCCCCGAGGTCGGCTGGGGCGCGGTGTCGACCCGCGCGGTCGCCGAGCGGGCGGGGCTGAACCCCGCCCTGGTCCACTACCACTTCCCGACCGTCGCCGACCTGCTCACCACGGCCGCCCTGGACTTCTGCCGCTCCTTCGGCTCGTCCTGGCTGGACCACCTCGACGGCGCCGACCTCCCTGCCGACCTCCCTGCCGACCTCCCCGCCGACCTCCCCGCGGGCCTCACCCGCCTGATCACCCAGCTCGACGCCCACCCCGCCGACGCCCCCGCCTCCCGCCTGATGTCGGAGATCGTCCTGGCCGCCCCCCGCCACCCGGCCCTGCGGACGGGCCTGGCGGCGGTGGTCGCCGACCTGCGCGCCCGGCTCGCGGACTGGCTGCGCGCGGGGGGAGCGGCGGACCCCGAGGCGACAGCGGCACTGGCCCTGGCCGCCATCGAGGGAATCGCCCTGCACCGAGCGATCGGTGCGGCCCTGGACACCACCACCTACGCCGAGGCTCTGATCCGCACGGTGTGAGGGGCGGGCCTGCCCGAACATCCGGCCCCCGCCGCCAGGTCATGCCGCACGGACCACCCGCCACCACGCCCGATGCGCGGGTGTGGACAAGTCCGGCACCCCCGCCGGAGCCCTCGACTAGGCTCGTCCCGTGCCGGTGCTCGACGCCAGGGCGCGGTTGCGCCAGACAGTTGCCCGGGTCGGGGTCGTGGTGGGTGGGTTGCTCACGGTGTTCGGGCTGCTGCTCATCGTCGCCGCCTTCGTGGAGGACGGGGCGATCGAGGGCAACACCGGGCGGGCCGAGGCGGATGTGGTGGCGGTGGACTTCCACCGGACGCTGGTGCGGTTCACCACGCCCGACGGGGCCGAGCACGTGCCGTCGGTGGGGGTGCTCTACCCGCAGCACCTTGAGGTCGGGCAGGTCGTGCGGGTGGAGTACGACACCAGGAACCCGGATCTGGTCAGGGTCGCGGGGCGGGGGGCGGCGTTGATGTTCATGCCGGTGTTCAGCGTCCTGGGGGTGACGTGGGTGGTCGTCGGGGGGCTGCTGTGGTGGTTGAGCAGGCAGGGGCCGCTGCACCTGCGGCCGCCGCACCGGGTCAAGCGGGTGTGACGGACGATCGCAGAATCTGCGAAAAGGTGTAACATCCGTAGCTGTGGAGTTGGAGCGTGAGTTCGAGCGCGTCGTCGCCGCCGACCATCGGGTCGAGCCGCGCGACTGGATGCCCGACGGATACCGCAAGACGCTGATCCGCCAGATCGCCCAGCACGCGCACTCCGAGATCATCGGGATGCAGCCGGAGGGCAACTGGATCTCCCGGGCGCCCTCGCTGCGGCGCAAGGCGATCCTGCTGGCCAAGGTGCAGGACGAGGCCGGGCACGGGCTCTACCTGTACGCCGCCGCCGAGACGCTCGGGGCCGACCGCGAGGACCTGACGACCAAGCTGATCACCGGCCGCCAGAAGTACTCCTCGATCTTCAACTACCCCACCCTGAGCTTCGCCGACGTCGGCGTCATCGGGTGGCTGGTCGACGGCGCCGCCATCTGCAACCAGGTGCCGCTGTGCCGCACCTCCTACGGCCCGTACGCGCGCGCCATGATCCGGGTCTGCAAGGAGGAGTCCTTCCACCAGCGGCAGGGCTACGAGCTGCTGCTCACCATGATGGCGGGCACCCGCGACCAGCGGGAGATGGTGCAGCGCGCCGTCGACCGCTTCTGGTGGCCGTCGCTGATGATGTTCGGGCCGTCGGACACCGAGTCGACCAACACCGAGCAGTCGATGAAGTGGCGGATCAAGCGCCACACCAACGACGAGCTGCGCCAGAAGTTCGTCGACATGACCGTGCCGCAGGCCGCCAAGCTCGGCGTCACGCTGCCCGACCCGGACCTGAAGTGGAACCCCGAGCGCGGCCACCACGACTTCGGCGAGATCGACTGGACCGAGTTCTGGCAGGTCGTCCACGGCGACGGCCCCTGCAACGCCCAGCGCGTCGAGCACCGGCGCAAGGCCCACGAGGACGGCGCGTGGGTGCGCGAGGCCGCGGCGGCCTACGCGGCCAAGAAAGCAGCGAAGGAGCACGTGGCGTGAGCGGCGGTCCCCGGTCCTCCTGGCCCCTCTACGAGGTGTTCGTGCGCGGCAAGCGCGGCCTCAACCACGTGCACGTCGGCTCCCTGCACGCCCCCGACGACGAGATGGCGCTGCGCAACGCGCGCGACCTCTACACCCGCCGCAACGAGGGTGTCAGCATCTGGGTCGTCCCCGCCTCGGCGATCACCGCCTCCAGCCCGGACGAGAAGGACCCGTTCTTCGAGCCCGCGGGCGACAAGGTCTACCGCCACCCGACGTTCTACGCCATCCCGGAAGACGTCCCGCACCTGTGAGCGACCACGAGAACGCCTACAGCGGCCTGATGGAGGCCGGTGAGGAGCGCCACTGGGCCTTCGGCACCGGCTTCACCGCCGCGCTGTCCGGTGTGGACAGGGCGCTGCCCGCCGATGTCGACACCGACGACCTCGCCGCCTACGCGCTCATGCTCGGCGACGACGCCCTGATCCTGTCCCAGCGACTCGCCGAGTGGACCTCGCGCGCCCCCGAGCTGGAGGAGGACGTCGCCCTGGCGAACATCGCCCTCGACCTGCTCGGCCAGGCCCGCCTGCTGCTCACCCGCGCCGCCGAGGCCGACGGCGTCGCCTGCGACGAGGACACCCTGGCCTTCGAGCGCGACGAGCACGAGTTCCGCAACACCCGCCTGGTCGAGGTCGACTGCGGCCCCGGCCCCGGCGGCGACTTCGCCGCCACGATCGCCCGGCTGCTGGTCTTCGCCACCCACCGCCTCGCCCTGCTCCAGCGCCTGGTCGGCTCGCGCGACCCGGTGCTCTCGGCGGTCGCGGCCAAGGGCGTCAAGGAGGTCGCCTACCACCGCGACCACGCCGCCCAGTGGACGCTGCGCCTGGCGGGCGGCACCGAGTACTCGCGCGAGCGGATGATCGCCGGGCTGGACCTGGTGTGGCCCTACGTCGAGGAGCTGTTCACCGCCCACCCCGTCGAGGCGCGGCTGGCCGACGCGGGCGTCGCGGTCGACCCGGCCGAGCTGCGCGCCGAGGTCGACGAGGTGCTCGACACCGTCTTCACCGCCGCCGACCTCCAGCGCCCCACCGCCGCCGCCCGCGCGGGCGGCCCCGGCCGCGACGGCATCCACACCGAGGCCATGGGCTACCTGCTCGCCGAGATGCAGCACATCCACCGCTCGATGCCAGGAGCCCTCTGGTGAGCGCCGCGGCGGTGGCGGCCTCGGTGCTCGACCCCGAGCTGCCGGTGCTGACCCTGGCCGATCTCGGCGTCCTGCGCGAGGTGCGGGAGCAGGGGGAGCGGGTCGTCGTCACGATTACCCCGACCTACTCCGGCTGCCCAGCCCTGGACGAGATGCGCGCCGACCTGACCCGGGCGCTCACCGCCGCCGGATACACCGACGTCGAGGTGCGCACCGCGCTCGCCCCCGCCTGGACCACCGACTGGATCAGCGAGGAGGGCCTGCGCAAGCTGGCCGAGCACGGCATCGCCCCGCCCGCGCGCATCGGCCCGCGCGCCGCCGGGCCGGTGCCGCTGACCCTGGAGCCGCCCGCCGCCCGGGTGGCCTGCCCGCGCTGCGGCTCGGCCAACACCCGCGAGCTGTCCCGCTTCGGCTCCACCGCCTGCAAGGCGCTGCGCTCCTGCGCGGACTGCAAGGAGCCCTTCGAGCACATCAAGGAGATCTGACGGTGCGCCGGACCTTCCACACCCTCCCGGTGGCGGCCGTCGACCGGCTCTGCGACGACGCCGTCGCCGTCACCTTCGCCGTGCCCGACGAGCTGCGCGAGCGGTTCGCGTTCACCGCGGGCCAGTACCTGACGCTGCGCCAGGACGTCGAGGGCCGCGAGGAGCGCCGCTCGTACTCGATCTGCGCGCCCGCCGGGGCCGCGCCGCGCATCGGGGTGCGCCGCGTCGACGGCGGCCTGTTCTCCGCGCACCTGGTCGACTCGCTGCGCGCGGGCGACGTGCTGGAGGTGATGGCGCCGCTGGGCTCCTTCAGCCCCGACCTGGCCACCCCCGGCCACCACGCGCTCATCGCCGCGGGCTCGGGCATCACCCCGGTCCTGTCCATCGCCGCGACCGTCCTGGCCGACCCCGACAGCCGCGTCACCCTGCTCTACGGCAACCGCCGCAGCGACACGGTGATGTTCGCCGAGGAGCTCTCCGACCTCAAGGACCGCCACCGCGACCGCTTCCAGCTGGTGCACGTGCTCTCCCGCGAGCCCGGCGACGTCGAGCTGTTCTCCGGCCGCCTGGACGCCGCGCGCCTCGCCGCGCTGCTGGACGCCGTCGTGCCCAGCCAGGACATCGACCACTGGTGGCTGTGCGGCCCGTTCGGCCTGGTCACCGACGCCTCCGGCGTCCTCGCCGAACGCGGCGTCCCCCCCGAGCGCGTCCACCGCGAACTGTTCTACGTCGACGAGCCCCCGCCCGAGCCCAAGCGCGCCGACGAACGCCGCCCCGACGGCCCCGCCGCCGAGGTCACCGTCCTGCTCGACGGCCGCGAGACCACCCTCTCGCTGCCCTACGACGAGCCGATCCTCGACGGCGCCCAGCGCGTGCGCGCGGACCTGCCGTTCGCCTGCAAAGGCGGGGTGTGCGGGACGTGCCGGGCGAAGGTCGTCGTCGGCGAGGTGGCGATGCGGCGCAACTACGCCCTGGAGCAGCACGAGGTCGACGCCGGCTTCGTCCTGACCTGCCAGGCCGTGCCGACCGCGGAGAAGGTCACCGTCGACTTCGACGCCTGAGGCGTGGGCCGTGCGGTGCTGGCGCGGATCAGCGGCGCGCGGGAGCGGGCAGGTCGGCGGGGCGGGTGGCGCGCCACCACGACAGGACCTCGTCGGCCACCCCCGGTGCGGCCACCAGCAGGCCGTCCAGGGGCATGGCCGCGTCCGCGCCGGTGTGGTCCAGGACCACCGCGCCGGACTCGGCGGCCAAGGCCAGGGCGCCCGCGACGTCCCACGAGTGGTAGCTGTGCAGCACCGCCGCCGCCGCGTGGCCCAGTGCCACCTGGGTGATCGTCAGCGCCGCCGAGCCCAGCACCCGCACGCCCGCGTGCGCCGAGGCCGCCCGTTCGATGAACGCGCCCATTCCCGGCCACGCCCCCGACCGCGCCAGCTCGGTGCACACCACCGCGCCGGTGACCTCGGCGCGGTCGCTGAGCGAGACCCGCTGCCCGTTGGCGCGCGCGCCGCGCCCGCGCGCGGCGGCGTAGATCTGCCCGCGGTAGGGGTCGGCGATCACGCCCACCACCGGGCCGGAGTCGTCCACCAGGGCGAGGCTGTAGGCGCACCAGGGCAGACCGGCGACGTAGTTCGCGGTGCCGTCGACCGGGTCCACCACCCAGTGCAGCGGCGCGCCCGCGGGGTCGCCGCCGAACTCCTCGCCGATCACCGGGATGCCCGGGAACTCGGCGGTCAGCACCCGGCGGGTGTGGCGCTCCAGGGTGCGGTCGGTGTCGGTGACCCAGTCGAACGGGTTGTCCTTGACCCCGGGGCGCGCGCCGCGGCCCGCCGTCGCGGTGATCACGTCGGTGGCGTCGTTGGCCAGCCTGCCCGCCACCTCCAGCGCGCGGGAGAGCAGGCCGGGCTCGACGGGGCGGGGGGACAAGGCGGTCATGCCTACCTAGAGTCACCACCCTCGATGGCCGCCGGTCGTCCGGCAGGTGTCCTGCGGGGGAGCACCTGGACAAGGTTGCCCGCCGCGCCGGGTGTTGGGGTGGCGTTCGCCTGCCGCTCACGCGCTCGCCCACCCGAGGGCAGCACCGGATGCGACGTTCGGCCCGTGCGCGTCGCCATAGTCACCGAGAGCTTCCTGCCGCAGGTGAACGGTGTGACCAACTCCGTGCTGCGGGTGCTGGAGCACCTGCGGCTGCGCGGCCACCAGGCCGTGGTCATCGCCCCGGGCACCGCCGGGCCCGACCGCTACCTGCACGCGCGGGTGCACCGGGTCAAGGCCGTCGACCTGCCGGGGATCACCTCGCTGCCGATCGGGCTGCCGAGCCCGCGCGTGCACGCCGAGCTGGCCGCCTTCGCCCCCGACGTGGTGCACCTGGCCTCGCCGTTCGTGCTGGGCGCCGCCGGGCTGCGCGCCGCGCGCCGCCTCGGCGTGCCGACGGTCGCGGTCTACCAGACCGACGTCGCCGGGTTCGCCGCCGCCTACGGGCTCAGCCGCGGCTCGCGGGCGGCGTGGCGCTGGATCCGGCGCCTGCACAGCGCCGCCGACCGCACCCTGGCCCCGTCGACGGCCTCGGCCGCCGACCTCGCCGCGCACGGCGTGCCCCGGGTGCACCGCTGGGCGCGCGGCGTCGACACCCACCGCTTCCACCCCGACCGCGCCGACCGCGCGCTGCGGGCGTCGCTGGCCCCCGGCGGGGAACTGCTCGTCGGGTACGTCGGCAGGCTCGCGCCGGAGAAGCAGGTGCGGCGGCTCGCCGCGCTCAGCGCCCTGCCCGGCGTCCGGGTGGTCGTCGTGGGCGAGGGCCCCGACGCCCCGGCCCTGCGCGCGGCCCTGCCCGGCGCGGCCTTCCTCGGCTTCCGCGACGGCGCGGACCTCGCCGCCGCCTACGCCAGCCTGGACGTGTTCGTCCACACCGGACCCCACGAGACGTTCTGCCAGGCCGTGCAGGAGGCGATGGCCAGCGGCCTGCCGGTGATCGCCCCGGACGCGGGCGGGCCCCGCGACCTCGTCGAGCACGGCCGCACCGGCTTCCTGCTCGACCCGGACGCCTTCGCCGCCGAGCTGCCCGCCGCCGTGCGCGCCCTGGCCGACGCCCTGCCGCGCAGGCGCATGGGCGCCGCGGGCCGCGCCGCCGTGCGCACCCGCACCTGGAGCGCGGTGTGCGACGAACTCCTGGGCCACTACTCGCAGGTCGCGGGCGCGGGGCTCGCCAAGGCCGCCTGAGGCGGGACGGTGCCCGCACCGCGCCGGGGCTGAGGTCGTACAGTTCGCGCATGGGCCGAGCTGGGCTGGACAAGAAGCGCGAGGACATCGCCGCGATGTTCGACGGCGTCGCGAAGGGCTACGACCGCACGAACTCGGTCATGACCCTGGGCTTCGACCGCCGCTGGCGGGAGCTGACCCGCCGCGCCCTGGACGCCTCGCCCGGGGAGAAGGTCCTCGACCTCGCCGCGGGGACCGCCGTCTCGACGGTGGAGTACGCGCGCTCGGGAGCCTGGTGCGTCGCCGCCGACTTCTCCCTGCAGATGCTGCGCCACGGCGCCCACCGCGACGTCCCCAAGGTCGCCGCCGACGCCTTCCACCTGCCCTTCGCCGACAACGCCTTCGACGCGGTCACCGTCTCCCTCGGCCTGCGCAACATGGACGACACCGTCGCCGCCCTGCGCGAGATGGCCAGGGTCACCCGGCCCGGCGGCAGGCTGGTGATCTGCGAGGTGTCGCAGCCCAGGATGCGCCTGTTCCGGTGGCTCTACCACAACACCATCCTGCGCGGCCTGCCGCTGGCGATCCGGCCGTTCTCCTCCAACGCGGTGGCCTACAAGTACCTCGCCGAGTCGATGCGCGACTGGCCCGGCGAGCGCGCCGTCGCCGAGACGATCGCGGAGTCGGGGTGGGCCGAGGTGGAGTGGATGAAGCTCACCCTCGGCGTCGTCGCCATCCACCGGGCCGTCAAGCCCGCTGGCAACCCCCGCTAGGCCCACTCCCACTCGACGCCGAGCACCCCGGGGATCACCTCGCCCGCCGAGATGTGCACGAGGTGGCCCGCCGACATCGGCAGCTCCTCCTCCACCGCCTGCACCGGGTCCTCGCCCTGCTGCACGAAACCCCAGCAGCGCACCGGCAGCCGTCCGCTGTGGAACCGGACGCTGGCGACGTAGGTCTCCGCCGGGTAGCGGAAAGCGCGCCGGTAGACCGTCGTCGGCAGACCGTCGGCGACGGTGACCTTGTACTCGAACAGGTGGGTCTGACCCGTGCGCAGCGCGCGGTCGAAGAGCAGCTCCGCGGCGATGACAGGAGCGTGCGGGTGCCTGCGGACCCGGCCGACGCGGCAGTTCTCCAGCGCGAGGACGTCCACAGCGGACGGATCGGTGCCCGGTTCCTCGCAGTAGACGGCGATGTGGCGGTCCGGCTCGTCGCCGACGGCGCGCACGACCTGCCGGGAGCGGATCTCGCGCACCGCGCCGCCGCCGTCGAGCACCACCGCGTCGTCGAGGTAGCGCGGGCGCAACTTGCCGTCCGACGGGCCGACGAGCATGTCCACCGTCTCGGCCAGGGCGCGCGCGGGTTCGAGCAGGTTGCCGTAGCGCTTGGTCGCCGTCGCCCGGCCCACCCACCGCCCGCGCGGGCGCGGCGGGCCGAGCAGCGCCTCCAGGGAGTGCTTGGGCAGTCCCAGGATCGCCTCGATGGCCTGCACGGCGCGCAGCGAGTCGGGGCGCTCCGGGCGGCTGCGGCCCAGGCGCCAGTAGCTCAGGCTGGCGAGGCTGACGTGGATGCCGCGCCGGGCCAGCCGCTCGCGCAGGCGGTCCAGGGTCAGGCCGCTGCGGTCGATGGCGGCGCGCAGCGCGTCGTGGAAGGGGCCCGTGCGCAGCAGGGCCTCCACGTCGTGTCCCGGTCCGGTGCTCGCCACGTGCCAGCTCCTCGTGCAGCCCCTGGTCGCCGAACTGTGCCCTCGGTGTCGTCTGTGGAACATCAGAGAGTAGGAGCGGCCGTGGCGGCGGGAAAGCCCTGTCGGCGAGGGTAACGCTTCACAGTATTGCCGTTCTGCATCACAGACGGCCGCGCTCGGGCGGCCGTGGTCTTGACCACCGCGCGGGCCCCCGGCTGTCATCAGCGGCGTCGGCGGTCCCGGAACCCGCCGTCCACCCTGCACACACAGTTCTGGAGGGCACATGTCCCGAGCAGTCCTCAAAGCCGCGCTGGCGGCCGCCGCGATCGGGCTCGCGGTGATCGTCCCCCTTCCCGGAGCCACGGCGGCGGGCGCGGCCGACCTCGCCACCTCCGTCCGCGCCGCCATGCTCGCCCAGCACGGCCCGGCGACGCTGTCGACGCCGGTCCGCGAACCCCTGGTCGAGCCGACCCGCACCGCCGGGAGCTGGGTCTTCGGCAGCACCACCATCCCGCTGTGGGCCACCGACGAGCACCAGGCCCCCACGATGGCCCTGTTCCTCGCCCACCGCTCCCGCGACGGCTGGCGCGTCGAACTCGACAGCACGCCGGGCTTCACCGCGCTGGCGGCCAAGGCGCCCGCCGCCGTGCTCAGCGAGGGGGAGAAGCGCACCTTCGCCAGCCACCAGGCGGGGGCGGCGGGCGTCTCGGCGCTGGCCGACACCGGCCTGGGCCTGCCCTGGGCGCAGGGCGTGTCCTGGTGGATGGGCGGCGGCCCGCACGGCAACAGCGGCAGCAGCAGGCCGTTCAACTCCATCGACTTCAACGGCGGCAACGGCCAGGTGCTCTCGGCCGGTCCCGGCCGCGTCTACAAGAGCTGCATCCGCGGGCGCAGCGCGCTGGTGAAGGTCGTCCACGACAACGGGTACAGCACCACCTACTACCACATGCTGAACCTGACCACCCTCGCCGACGGCAGCCGGGTCAGCACCGGCACCTACCTGGGCACCATCGGCAACGAGCTGCCCTGCGGCGGTTCCAGCAGCGGCGCGCACGTGCACTTCTCCCTGCTGCGCGGCAACACCGAGCAGAGCGTGCAGGGCATGAAGTTCGGCGGCTGGACCTTCTACGAGGGCGGCTCGGCCTACCAGGGCTACGCCGAGCGCAACGGCACCCGCGTCTACCCGGGCAACGGCCGCATCACCAACTACGGCCCCGGCAGCACCCCGCCGTCGGAGTACCCGACGGGCACGGTCGACGCGGGCTCGAACACCAGCGTCAACCTGCGCTCGGGCCCCGGCCTGAACTACGGCGTGGTGGGCACCGCCGCCGACGGCGCGACGATCTCGATCGTCTGCACCGCGCGCGGCGGCACCGTCCAGGGCAACTGGGGCGCCACCGACCTGTGGAACAAGCTGACCACGAACAACTGGATCAGCGACGGCTTCGTCGACACCGGCTCCAACGAACCGGTCGCCCCGGCCTGCTGACCCCCACCGGCAGGCGGGCGGCCCGCGTCCCTCACCGGATCGCGGGCCGCCCGTCCTGCCACCGGTCGATCCGCCGCATCAGCACCAGCGCCGCGACCGCGGCGACGGCCGTGAGCCCCGCGCTGGCCGCGGTGGCGACGAACAGGTCCCGGAACACCCGCTCCGTCTGCTCGCCCGCGATCAGGTGCAGCGCCACGAGATCCACCGCGTGCGCGGCCAGGAACGCCGCCCACCACAGCCCGACCAGCGGGCTCCCGCGCACCTCGGCCAGCCGCGCCCCGCGCTCCGGCGTCGACGGCCTGCTCGCCCGGTGCACGTCGGCCAGCACCATCTGCGGCCACCACAGGTTCGCCACCGGCACCACCCACGCCAGCACCGCCCACCTGATCCGCAGCCGGTGCCCGGCATCACACACCCGGGCCGCGTTCACCCTGGCCCGCCACAGCCACACCGCGAACGCCACCCACGACAGCGCCAGCCCGCCCAGCCACGCCCACGACAGCCAGGCGGCCCGCTGCTCGGCCACCGCGACCTGCTCGGCGGTGACCGTCGGGAACCGCGACAGGACATCGCGCACCAGGTGGTAGGAGCGCCAGGACTGCCACGCCACCAGACCCGCGACCGCGCTCGTCGCCAGGATCAGCGCCGAGGCCGCGTACCGCGCCAGCCGATTCGGCCGCACCACCGCGCGCTCCGGCTCCAACACGGCGACAGCACCCTGGACAGCACCCTGGACACCCACCGGCACGCCCATCGGCGGCGTCGGCAGATCAGTCACACCCACCACTCCCACGACCACCTCGGTGCGGGCCGACCCGGCCCGGCGGACCCCTCCGCTTGCAGGGTCGTCGCCGCCGCGTGCCCCGTTTCACCCCGGCGATGGCGGCGCTCGCCGAGCCGCCGGACCGGTCACCTCTAGACTCGCCGGGGTAAGGCGGGTCGGGCAAGGGAGGGCCATGAGCACGTCGATCTGCCGTCGCAAGGCGGGCGAGGACGCTGAGGTCATCGTCGTGGGGGCGGGCCCCGCGGGCTCGACCGCGGCGACGTACCTCGCCAGGGCCGGGCTGGATGTGCTGCTGCTGGAGAAGTCCGCCTTTCCCCGCGAGAAGGTCTGCGGCGACGGGCTGACCCCGCGCGGGGTCAAGCAGCTCATCGATCTCGGCATCGACACCCGCGAGCAGGCGGGCTGGCTGCACAACCGCGGTCTGCGCGTCGTCGGCGGCGGGGTCACGATGGAACTCGACTGGCCCGACCTGGCCTCCTTCCCCCCGTACGGCGTCGTCCGGCCCCGGCAGGACTTCGACGAGATGCTGGCCCGCACCGCCCAGCGCGCCGGCGCCCGGCTGCTGGAGAACACCTCCGTGCAGGGCGCGATCACCGACGACAAGACCGGCCGCGTGATCGGCGTCACCGCGAAGGCGGGTCCGGACCGGGTCCCCGTGACCTACCGCGCCCCGCTGGTGCTGGCCTGCGACGGCGTCTCCGCCCGGCTCGCGCTCTCCGTCGGGCTGGAGAAGATCGACAAGCGGCCGATGGGCGTCGCGGTGCGCCGGTACTACGAGTCGCCCAAGAGCAAGGACGACTACCTGGAGTCGCACCTTGAGCTCTGGGACCGCACCGACCCCGCCAACCCGGTGCTGCTGCCCGGCTACGGCTGGATCTTCGGCATGGGCGACGGCACCATCAACGCCGGGCTGGGCATCCTCTCCACGTCCAAGGCGTTCGGCACCACCGACTACCGCAAGCTGATGCGCTCCTGGCTCGACGGCACCCCCGAGGAGTGGGGCCTGCGCGAGGAGAACGCGATCGGCAAGGTCGGCGGCGCGGCGCTGCCGATGGGCTTCAACCGGACCCCGCACTACGTGCCCGGCCTGCTGCTCGTCGGCGACGCGGGCGGCATGGTGAACCCGTTCAACGGCGAGGGCATCGGCTACGCGATGGAGTCCGCGCGCATCGCCGCCGAGATCGTGGTCCAGGCCCTGGCGCGGGCCGAGGGCCCCGCCAGGGAGCGGGCGCTGGAGGGCTACCCGCTCGCCATGCGCCAGGCGCTGGGCAGCTACTACCGCCTCGGCAACATCTTCTCCAAGCTCATCGGCAACCCGGTCATCATGCGCACGGCCACCAAGTACGGCCTGCCGCGCAAGACGCTGATGAAGCTGGTCCTCAAGCTGCTCGCCGGCCTCTACGACGAGCGCGACGGTGACGCTTTCGACCGGATCATCACCGCGGCGACCCGGATGGCCCCGAGTGTCTGATCCGCGGGTGTGATCCGCGTCGGGCGGTCCGTCTGGTTGCCGACGCAAGCATCGCGTTAGCGCTGCTCAGGCACCTTTAGGGGGTGTCGTTCAGCACTGTGAGCCACGTCCTAGACTGGGTCCGATGCTGTGAACGCGTTCACAAGAGAGCGGTGTAGCTTGTGAAGGTTTTCACAAGCGTCGACCCGTCCGGTTAGGTCCGCCTAATGACCATTGGCGTGATCGCGAACTCTAGGGTTCGGCCGGAGGACGCCGGGGAAAGGACGCGAGGGTGTCGGTGCTGCTTGCCCAAGACGTGGACGTGACCACCGATCTGGGTGTGTATCTGCCCTTGGTGGCGATGTTCGTGTTGGCATTGGCCTTCGCCATCTTCTCTGCGCTGCTGGGGCCCCTCGTCGGCCCGTCGCGCTACAACAGGGCGAAGTTCGAGGCCTACGAGTGCGGCATCGAGCCGTCGCCGCAGCCGATCGTCGGCGGCGGGCGCGTCCCGGTCGCCTACTACCTGACCGCGATGCTGTTCATCCTGTTCGACATCGAGATGGTCTTTCTCTACCCGTTCGCGGTGTCGGCCGACGCGCTCGGGCTCTTCGGCCTGGTCGAGATCTTCTTGTTCATCGCCACCGTCGGATTCGCCTACGCCTACGTGTGGCGCCGCGGCGGGCTGGACTGGAACTAGAGAGAGGGGAGGCGGAACCGATGGGTCTTGAGGAGAAGCTCCCGAACGGCATCCTGCTGGCCAGCCTGGAGAAGCTGGTCAACTGGGGCCGCAAGAACTCGCTGTGGCCCGCGACGTTCGGACTGGCCTGCTGCGCCATCGAGATGATGACCACCGGCGGCCCGCGCTACGACATCGCCCGCTTCGGCATGGAGGCCTTCCGCGCCTCCCCGCGCCAGGCCGACCTGATGATCGTCGCCGGCCGGGTCACCAACAAGATGGCCCCGGTGCTGCGCCAGATCTACGACCAGATGGCCGAGCCGCGCTGGGTGCTCGCCATGGGCGTCTGCGCCTCCTCCGGCGGCATGTTCAACAACTACGCCGTGGTGCAGGGCGTCGACCACATCGTGCCGGTCGACATGTACCTGCCCGGCTGCCCGCCGCGCCCGGAGATGCTGCTCGACGCGATCCTGAAGCTGCACGCCAAGATCGGCGACGAGCCGATCAACGCCGCCCGCGCCGCCGCGCGACTGGAGCGCGGCGACCGCACCGAGCTGATCCCGTCCTCGGTGAAGTTCGCGAAGAAGAAGTGACCCATGGCTGCTGACGAGAACCCCACCACACCCCAGGCCGACGCCCCGGGCCGCGATCCCGGCGAGGAGGGCAGCAGCGCCCAGCGCCCGGACGCCGGCCTGGAGCCGGACACCACGCTGGCGCGTCCCGCCGAGCACCAGGCCCCCGTGCCCGCCGAGCCGGTCGTCGCCGGGCGCACCCGCCAGGGCATGTTCCAGGTCTCCGGCACCGGCGACACCTCCGGCTTCGGCGGCCTGCAGCTGCCCGCCTACAGCCCCGTCCCGGCCGAGCGCCCCTACGGCGGCTGGTTCGACGAGTTCGCCGACGACCTGCACACCGCGATGACCGCCCGCGAGATCCCCGCGGCGGCCATCCAGCAGGTCACCGTCGACCGCGGCGAGATCACCCTCTACGTGCAGCGCGAGCACCTGGTGGCGCTGTGCTGGACCCTGCGCGACGAGCAGGCCCTGCGCTTCGAGCTGTGCAGCTCGGTGTCCGGTGTGGACTACGGCGTCGACGTGCCGCAGCGGCTGCACACCGTCTACAACCTCACGTCGATGACCTACCGGCGGCGCATCCGCCTGGAGGTCGCCGTCGATGTCGAGGACGCGCGCATCCCCTCGATCGTCGAGGTCTACCCGACCGCCGACTGGCAGGAGCGGGAGGCGTGGGACATGTTCGGCATCGTCTACGACGGCCACCCCGCCCTGACCCGCATCCTCATGCCGGACGACTGGGACGGGCACCCGCAGCGCAAGGACTACCCGCTGGGCGGCATCCCGGTGGAGTACAAGGGCGCGGAGATTCCTCCGCCCGACCAGCGGAGGTCGTACTCGTGACCACGCACGACACCAGCGCCGAGGGCGTCAGCGCCGAAGACGCCTACGCCGACGAGCGCCGGACCACCGAGGGCAAGGTCTACACCGTCACCGGCGGCGACTGGGACGAGGTGCTGGAGGACGCCCAGCACGACGAGCGCATCGTCATCAACATGGGCCCGCAGCACCCGTCCACCCACGGCGTGCTGCGCCTGGTGCTGGAGCTGGAGGGCGAGACCGTCACCCAGGCCCGCTCGGTGATCGGCTACCTGCACACCGGCATCGAGAAGAACTGCGAGTACCGGACCTGGACCCAGGGCGTCACCTTCGTGACGCGTATGGACTACCTGGCGCCGCTGCACAACGAGGCCGCCTACTGCCTCGGCGTGGAGAAGCTGCTCGGCATCGAGGCCCCGCCGCGCGCGCAGACGATCCGGATCATCCTCATGGAGATCAACCGGATCACCTCGCACCTGGTGGCGCTGGCCACCGGCGGCATGGAGCTGGGCTCGCTGACGGCGATGACCTCGGGCTTCCGCGAGCGCGAAGAGGGCCTGCACCTGCTGGAGCACCTGACCGGCCTGCGCATGAACCACGCGTTCATCCGCCCCGGCGGCGTCGCCCAGGACCTGCCGGAGGACTACCACCAGCACATCACCGAGTTCATCAAGGTGATGCGCAAGCGGCTGCCCGACTACGACCGCCTGCTCACCGGGCAGCCGATCTGGCGCAACCGCCTCAAGGACGTCGGCTACCTGCCCGTCGACGCCTGCCTCGCGCTGGGCGTCACCGGTCCGGTCCTGCGCTCGGCGGGCCTGGCCTGGGACCTGCGCAAGACCGAGCCGTACCTGGGCTACGAGGACTACGACTTCGAGGTCCCGACCTCCACCGACGCCGACGCCTTCGCCCGCTACCTGCTGCGGCTGGAGGAGATGCGCCAGTCGCTGCGGATCATCGAGCAGGCGCTGCGCAAGCTGGAGCCCGGCCCGGTGATGGTGGAGGACGCCAAGGTCGCCTGGCCCGCCAAGCTGACCATCGGCTCCGACGGCATGGGCAACTCCCTCGAGCACGTCCGCAAGATCATGGGCCAGTCGATGGAGTCGCTGATCCACCACTTCAAGCTGGTGACCGAGGGCTTCAAGGTCCCGGCGGGCCAGGTGTACGTGCCGGTGGAGTCCCCGCGCGGCGAGCTGGGCTACCACCTCGTCTCCGACGGCGGCACCCGCCCGGTCCGCGTGCACGTGCGCGAACCCAGCTTCATCAACCTGCAGGCGATGCCCGCCATGAGCGAGGGCGGCATGGTCGCCGACCTCATCGCGGCCATCGCGTCGATCGACCCGGTGATGGGGGGTTGTGACCGGTGAGCGAGAACCTCAGCACCGGCAAGACCTATGGCGGCTCCAGCGTCGGCGGCGGTCCGACGCACCAGGAGACGGTGGCCGACGTGGACGTCGTCAAGATCGCGCCCGTCCCGGCCGAGCAGCTCGTGGAAGAGACCATGCCCGACCTGAGCGTGTTCGACACGCTCACCGTCGAGCGCGCCCAGGCGATCATCGCCCGCTACCCGCAGTCGCGCTCGGCGCTGCTGCCGATGCTGCACCTGGTGCAGTCGGTGGAGGGCCGGGTCAGCCAGGCGGGCATCCACTTCTGCGCCGCGCAGCTGGACCTCACCCCGGCCGAGGTGTCGGCCGTGGCGACCTTCTACACGATGTACAAGCGCAAGACCTGCGGCGAGCACCTGGTGTCGGTGTGCACCAACACCCTGTGCGCGGTCCTGGGCGGCGACGACATCTACAAGAAGCTCGGCGAGCACCTGGGCTCCGACGGCAAGAAGGTCGGGCACAACGAGACGGCGGGGGAGCCGGGCACGCCGGGCTCGATCACGCTGGAGCACGCCGAGTGCCTGGCCGCCTGCGACCTCGGCCCGGTCGTCCAGGTCAACTACGAGTTCTACGACAACCAGACCGTGGACTCCGCGGTGGCCCTGGTCGACGCGCTTCGCGCGGGCGAGCGCCCGGCCCCGACGCGCGGCGCGCCGCTGCGCGACTTCCGCACCGCCGAGCTGGAGCTGGCCGGGTTCTTCCCGGACGACGCCGCCGAGTACGCCGCTGGTGTGGACGGCCCGTCCGCGGCGGTGGAGACGCTGCGCGGAGCCCAGCTGGCCAACGAGCGCGGCTGGGTCGCGCCCGCGATGCCCGACACCGTGCGGCTGCCGTCGGAGAAGAAGCCCGCGGATTCGACTGATGTGGCGGTGACGAAGAAGTGAGTGCTCCCAACAAGCCCGCGCCGGTCACCCCGGTGCTGACCAAGCGGTGGCTGTCGCCGAAGTCGTGGTCGCTCAAGACCTACGAGCAGCTGGAGGGCTACACCGCCCTGCGCACGGCGCTCGGCGGCACCCCCGAGCAGCTCGTCGAGCTGGTCAAGGCCTCCGGCCTGCGCGGGCGCGGCGGCGCCGGGTTCCCCGCGGGCGTCAAGTGGTCGTTCATGCCGACCAACGAGGACAAGCCGCACTACCTGGTCATCAACGCCGACGAGGGCGAGCCGGGCACGTGCAAGGACATCCCGCTGATGATGGCGGACCCGCACTCGCTCATCGAGGGCTGCGTCATCGCCTCGTACGCGATGCGCGCGCACCACTGCTTCATCTATGTGCGCGGTGAGGCCCTGCACTGCATCCGCCGCCTCAACGCCGCGCTGCGCGAGGCCTACGGGGCGGGCTACCTGGGCAAGGACATCCTCGGCTCGGGCTACGACCTCGACATCGTCGTGCACGCGGGCGCGGGCGCCTACATCTGCGGCGAGGAGACGGCGCTGCTGGACTCCCTGGAGGGCCGCCGCGGCCAGCCGAGGCTCAAGCCGCCGTTCCCGGCCGCCGCGGGCCTCTACGCCGCGCCGACCACGGTCAACAACGTCGAGACCATCGCCAGCGTGCCGTTCATCGTCAACGGCGGCAGCGACTGGTTCCGCACCATGGGCACCGAGCGCTCGCCCGGCCCGAAGATCTACTCGATCTCCGGCCACGTGACCAACCCCGGCCAGTTCGAGGCGCCGCTGGGCACCACGCTGCGCGAGCTGCTGGAGCTGGCGGGGGGCATGAAGGACGGCATCCCGCTGAAGTTCTGGACCCCGGGCGGCTCGTCCACGCCGATGTTCACCGCCGAGCACCTCGACGTCCCGCTGGACTTCGAGGGCGCCGCCGAGGCGGGCTCGCTGCTGGGCACCACCGCGGTCATGGTCTTCAACGAGACCGTGTCCGTGCCGTGGGCGGTCATGAAGTGGACGCAGTTCTACGAGCACGAGTCCTGCGGCAAGTGCACGCCGTGCCGCGAGGGCACCTACTGGCTGACCGGCATCCTGGAGCGGATGGTCGCGGGCGAGGGCACCGAGGCCGACATCGAGACGATGCTCGACATCTGCGACAACATCCTCGGCCGCAGCTTCTGCGCCCTCGGTGACGGCGCGGTCGCGCCGATCACCAGCGGCATCCAGTACTTCCGCGACGAGTTCTTGGCCCTCTGCGACAAGAACCGCAAGCCCGAACTCGCTGGAGCGCAGGCATGACGATCGCCCCGGAGAACCCCACCACGGACAAGCCCCCGGTACCCGAGGGGCACGTGCGGCTGACCATCGACGGCATCGAGGTCGACGCGCCCAAGGGCGAGCTGGTCATCCGCACCGCCGAGCGGCTCGGGATCATGATCCCGCGCTTCTGCGACCACCCGCTGCTGGAGCCCGCGGGCGCCTGCAGGCAGTGCCTGGTCGAGGTCGAGATGGGCGGTCGGCCGATGCCGAAGCCCCAGGCCAGCTGCACGATCACGGTGGCCGACGGCATGGTCGTCAACACCCAGGAGACCTCGCCGGTCGCCGACAAGGCCCAGCGTGGCGTGATGGAGCTGCTGCTCATCAACCACCCGCTGGACTGCCCGATCTGCGACAAGGGCGGCGAGTGCCCGCTGCAGAACCAGGCGATGTCCAACGGCCGCGCGGACTCCCGCTTCGTGGAGACCAAGCGGACCTTCGCCAAGCCGCTGCCGATCAGCACCCAGGTGCTGCTCGACCGCGAGCGCTGCGTGCTCTGCCAGCGCTGCACCCGCTTCTCCGCCCAGATCGCCGGCGACCCGTTCATCGAGCTGCTGGAGCGCGGCGCGCAGCAGCAGATCGGCATCGCCGAGGAGAAGCCCTTCCAGAGCTACTTCTCCGGCAACACCATCCAGATCTGCCCGGTCGGCGCGCTCACCAGCGCCGCCTACCGCTTCCGCTCCCGCCCGTTCGACCTGGTGTCCACCCCGGGCGTCTGCGAGGGCTGCTCGTCGGGCTGCGCCGAGCGCACCGACTGGCGCCGCGGCAAGATCATGCGCAAGCTGGCCGCCGACGACCCGCAGGTCAACGAGGAGTGGATCTGCGACAAGGGCCGCTTCGCCTTCCGCTACGTCACCGCCGACGACCGGATCACCCGGCCGATGGTGCGCGACGCCGCGACCGGCGAGCTGGTCGAGTCCAGCTGGACCGAGGCGCTCACCGCCGCCGCCGAGGGCCTCGCCGCCGCTCGCGAGCAGGGGGTCGGCGTGCTGGCGGGCGGTCGGCTGACCGTCGAGGACGCCTACGCCTACGCCAAGTTCGCCCGCGTCGCCCTCGGCACCAACGACGTGGACTTCCGCGCCCGGCCGCACTCGGCCGAGGAGCTGGACTTCCTCGCCTCGACCATCGTCGGCACCGCACCCGACGACGGCGTGACGTTCGCCGCGATCGAGGGTGCGCCCGCGGTGCTGTGCGTGGCCTTCGAGCCGGAGGAAGAAGCGCCCATCGTCTTCCTGCGGCTGCGCAAGGCCGCGCGCAAGACCCGCACCAAGGTCTTCCACGTCGGCCAGTGGAGCAGCCCCAGCGTCACCAAGACCTCGGGCACGCTGCTGGCCTGCGCCCCCGGCGCCGAGCCCACGACCCTCGACGCGCTCGGCCAGCACGCCCCCGACGTGACCGCGGCGCTGGGCGCGGCGGGTGCGGTGATCCTCGTCGGCGAGCGCGCCGCGGCGATCCCCGGCCTGTTCAGCGCGGTGCTGCGGCTGGCGGGCTCGACCGGCGCGAAGGTCGCCTGGATTCCCCGCCGCGCCGGTGAGCGCGGCGCGCTGGAGGCGGGCGCGGTCCCGACGCTGCTGCCGGGCGGACGCCCGGTCGCCGACGCCGGAGCCCGTGCCGCCGTCGAGCAGGTGTGGGGCCTGGCCGAGGGCGCGCTGCCCGCGCTGCCCGGCCGCGACACCGACGAGATCCTCGCCGCCGCGGCGGCGGGCCGGCTCGGCGGCCTCGTGGTCGGCGGTGTCGACCCGTTCGACCTGGCCGACCCGGAGCTGGCGCTGCGCGCGCTGGAGACCGCGGGCTTCGTCGTGAGCCTGGAGCTGCGCCGCAGCGCGGTCACCGACCGCGCCCACGTCGTGCTCCCGGTGGCCGCCGCCGCCGAGAAGTCGGGCAGCTTCCTCAACTGGGAGGGCCGCCACCGCCCGTTCGGCCTGACGCTGGAGACCTCCGGCGCGCTGCCGGACTGCCGGGTCCTGGACACCCTCGCCGTCGAGATGGACGCCGACCTGTTCACCCAGACCCCGGCCGCCGCCGCGGCCGACCTGGCCAAGCTGACCGGCGCCAACGCCGTCGCGCGCAGCGCCGCCGCCCCGGACGTGGCCGCCGCGCCGCGCACCGCGGGCGCGGGCGAGGCCGTGCTGGCGTCCTGGCGGATGCTGCTGGACAACGGCTCGCTGCAGGACGGCGAGCCGCACCTGGCGGGCACCCAGCGCCCGGTCTACGCCCGGATGTCGCTGAGCACCGCGACCGCGCTCGGCGTGGCCGTCACCGGGACCGCCACGGTGAGCACCGCGCGCGGCTCGGTCGACGTGCCGGTGCACGTGGCCGACCTGCCCGACGGCGTGGTCTGGCTGCCCACCAACTCGCCCGGCTCGGCGCTGCGCGCCGCGCTCGGCGCGGGCCACGGCGACGTCGTCAGCGTCACCGGAGTCTCTGGAGGCACTTCATGACGCGCGCAGAGCTGCTCGCGGACGACCCGTTCTGGCTGATCGCGATCAAGTGCGTCGTCCTGCTGCTGCTGGGCGCCCTGATGACCATGTTCATGATCATCTGGGAGCGCAAGGTCGTCGCCCGCATGCAGCACCGCCCCGGCCCCAACCGGGTCGGCCCCGGCGGGTGGCTGCAGTCGGTCGCCGATGCGATCAAGCTCCCGTTCAAGGAGCAGATCATCCCGGACACGGCCGACCGGAAGGTGTACTTCCTCGCGCCGATCGTCTCCACGGTGCCCGCGTTCCTGGCCTTCTCGGTGATCCCCTTCGGACCCGAGGTCAGCATCTTCGGCGAGCGCACCGTGCTGCAGCTGGTCGACCTGCCGGTCGGCGCGCTGGTCGTGCTGGCCTGCTCGTCGCTGGGCGTCTACGGCATCGTGCTCGCGGGCTGGGCGTCCGGCTCGCCGTACCCGCTGCTCGGCGGCCTGCGCTCGGCGGCGCAGGTGATCTCCTACGAGATCGCGCTCGGACTGTCCATCGTGGCGGTGATCCTGCACGCGGGCTCGCTGTCCACAGGCGACATCGTGGACGCGCAACAGAGCATCTGGTTCGCCGTCACCCTGGTGCCGAGCTTCCTGATCTTCTTCGTGTCGATGGTCGGCGAGACCAACCGTGCCCCGTTCGACCTCCCCGAGGCCGAGTCGGAGCTGGTCGGCGGCTTCCACACCGAGTACAGCTCGATGAAGTTCGCGCTGTTCTTCCTCGCCGAGTACGTGAACATGGTCATCGTCTCGGCGATGTGCACCACGCTGTTCCTCGGCGGGTACATGGCGCCGTGGCCGATCTCGCTCATCAACGACAACATGTTCAACACCGGCTGGTGGCCGGTGCTGTGGTTCATGGGCAAGACGCTGATGATCCTGTTCGTCTTCATCTGGCTGCGCGGCACGCTGCCCCGCCTGCGCTACGACCAGTTCATGAAGCTCGGCTGGAAGTTCCTGGTCCCGGCGAACCTGATCTGGATCGTCGGCGTCACCGCCATCCGCGCCTTCCGCGCCGAGGGCGAGATCTCCACGACCACGATCCTGGTCGCCGGCGGTGTCGTGCTGATCCTGCTGATCGGCCTGAGCTTCCTGCTGCCGGAGAAGAACGTCGAGCGCGGGCCGAAGCCGATCGAGCTGACCGGCGGCGGCTACCCCGTCCCGCCCCTGGACCTACAGGTGCCGGACAAGAACAGCCCCAAGGCCGTGCGCGCCCGCAAGCGCCGCCAGGCCGTGCCCGTCGGCGCGGGCCCGGACGAGGCCCAGAAGGAGACCGACCAGTGAGCATCTTCGATCCGCTCAAGGGCTTCGGCGTCACCTTCGGCACGATGTTCAAGAAGGTCGTGACCGAGGAGTACCCCGAGGACTGGCCTGGCGCCGCGCCCCGCTACCACGGCCGCCACCAGCTCAACCGGCACCCGGACGGGCTGGAGAAGTGCGTCGGCTGCGAGCTGTGCGCCTGGGCCTGCCCGGCCGACGCGATCTTCGTCGAGGGCGGCGACAACACCGACGAGGAGCGCTACTCCCCGGGTGAGCGCTACGGAGCCGACTACCAGATCAACTACCTGCGGTGCATCGGCTGCGGCCTGTGCGTCGAGGCCTGCCCGACCCGCTCGCTGACGATGATCACCGAGTTCGAGCTGGCCGACGACGACCGCCAGCGGCTCATCTACACCAAGGAGCAGCTGCTCGCGCCGCTGCTGCCCGGCATGGAGCAGCCCCCGCACCCGATGCGCCTCGGCGACCACGAGCAGGACTACTACGTCCTCGGTCCCGAGCTGGCCAAGGGAGACGTGAAGTGACGCACCGCATGTCGGCACTGCTCTGCGACTCGCGTGACACCCGGCAGCACCCCAGGGGACCGGGACGGGACTTCACCACGAGCACGCCCGCGACCGGAGCGGTGCGTCGTAACGCGACCACCACGGTGACATGCGGGGAGGCGGAATGAGCGCGATGCTGCTGGCCCAGCAGGCGACCGTCACCACCGGTGAGGCCGCCGCGTTCTGGGTGCTCGGCCCGCTGGCGCTGGCCGGCGGCCTCGGCATGATCTTCGCCCGCAACGCGGTGCACTCGGCGCTGTTCCTGGTGCTGACGATGCTCAGCCTCGGTGTCATCTACATGGTCCAGCAGGCCCCGTTCCTCGGGTTCGTGCAGATCATCGTCTACACCGGCGCGATCATGATGCTGTTCCTGTTCGTGCTGATGCTCGTCGGCCGCGACTCCTCGGACTCCGTCGTCGAGGTGCTGCGCGGGCAGCGGCTGTGGGCGACGGTGCTCGGCGTGGCCATGGCCGTGCTGATCGTCGGCGCCCTGGCCCGTGCCCTGACCGACGTCACCCCGCTGAACCTGGCGGGCGAGCAGGCCAACGGCGGCGAGGGCAACGTCGCCAACCTGGGCAAGGCGATCTTCACCGACTACCTGCTCCCGTTCGAGCTGACCTCGGCGCTGCTGATCACCGCCGCCATCGGCGCGATGATCCTCGGCCACATCGACCGGGTGCGGGCGGGCAAGCGCTCCCAGCGCGAGCTGGTCATCGCCCGCTTCCGCGGCGAGCACGACCGCCCGTCGCCGCTGCCCGGCCCCGGCGTCTTCGCCACCGCCAACTCGGTGGCCACCCCGGCGCTGCTGCCCGACGGCTCGGTCGCCCCGGAGTCCCTCTCGCGCATCCTCGACGTCACCGTCGCCGAGACCCTGGACGAGGACCGCAAGGCCGTCTCCGGGTCGAACGCCGACGCCGACGCGAAGGCGCTCACCGGCAAGGAGGACGGGGACAAGTGACTCCCACCTACTACCTGCTGCTGTCGGCGCTGCTGTTCACCATCGGCGCGGTCGGCGTTCTGGTGCGGCGCAACGCCATCGTCGTGTTCATGTGCATCGAGCTGATGCTCAACGCGGTGAACCTGTCGCTGGTCACCTTCGCCCGCATCAACGGCGAGCTGGACGGGCAGATCATGGCGTTCTTCGTGATGGTCGTGGCCGCGGCCGAGGTCGTCGTCGGCCTGGCGATCATCATGTCGATCTTCCGGACCCGCCGGACCGCGTCCGTGGACGACGCGAACCTGCTGAAGTACTAAGGGGAACTCGGTGAGCATCAACCTCGCAGCTGAGGTGGCACCCGCCACCGGGGCGGCGTCGGGGGCCTGGCTCCTGCTCGCCCTGCCCGCGCTCGGCGCCGCCGTGATCCTGCTGGCCGGGCGCACCCGCGCCAGGGCGTGGGGCCACTACCTCGGCACCGCGACCGTGCTGGGCGCCTTCGTCTACGGCCTGGTCCTGTTCTTCGAGACCACCGGCCTGGACCCGGCGGCGCGCACGCAGGAGAAGCAGCTCTTCGAGTGGATCTCCGTCGGCGCCCTCGACATCGACTTCGCGCTGCGGATCGACCCGCTGTCGCTGACGTTCGTACTGCTGATCACCGGTGTCGGATCGCTGATCCACATCTACTCGATCGGCTACATGGACCACGAGCGCGAGGACCGCGCCCGGTTCTTCGGCTACCTGAACCTGTTCGTCGCGGCGATGCTGCTGCTGGTGCTGGGCAACGGGTTCGTCACGCTCTACTTCGGCTGGGAGGGCGTCGGCCTCGCCTCGTACCTGCTGATCGGCTGGTACCAGGGCAAGGGCTACGCGGCCACCGCGGCCAAGAAGGCCTTCATCATGAACCGGGTCGGCGACGTCGGCCTGGCCCTGGCCATCTTCCTGATGTTCAAGACGATGGGCACCACCAGCTACACCGGGGTGTTCGAGCAGATCGGCAACCAGGACACCGCCACCGTCGTGGCGATCGGCCTGCTCCTGCTGCTCGGCGCGTGCGGCAAGTCCGGCCAGTTCCCGCTGCAGGCCTGGCTCCCCGACGCCATGGCGGGCCCGACCCCGGTCTCAGCGCTCATCCACGCCGCGACGATGGTCACCGCCGGTGTGTACCTGATCGCCCGGTCCAGCCCGCTGTACTCGCTGCCGCAGGCCGCCGACGCGCGCCTGGTCGTGATGATCGTCGGCGGCTTCACGCTGCTGATCGGCTGCATCATCGGCTGCGCCTACGACGACTTCAAGAAGGTCCTGGCCTACTCCACGGTCAGTCAGATCGGCTACATGATGCTGGCGGTGGGTCTCGGCCCGGCCGGGTACGCCTTCGGCATCCTGCACCTGCTGACGCACGGCTTCTTCAAGGCCGGGCTGTTCCTCGGCGCCGGGTCGGTCATGCACGGCATGAACGACGAGGGCGACATCCGCCGCATGGGCGGGCTGGCGAGGAAGATGCCGGTCACCTTCGTGACCTTCACTCTCGGCTACCTCGCGCTGATCGGCTTCCCGTTCCTGTCCGGGTACTTCTCCAAGGACGAGATCATCTACGCCGCCTTCGGCGAAGAGGGCTGGCGTGGCTGGGTCTTCGGCGGGGTCGCCCTGCTGGGCGCGCTGCTGACCGCGTTCTACATGACCCGCCTGCTGGTGCTGGTCTTCCTGGGCAAGCCGCGCTGGAAGGACCTCAAGAGCGAGGACGGCCGCGACTACCACCCGCACGAGTCCCCGGCCACGATGACCATTCCGATGATCGTGCTGGCCTTCGGCTCGGTCGGCGGCGGCTTCGTCCTCGCCGGGATGCTGCCGCAGTGGCTGGAGCCCAGCGTCGGCCCGGTCCTGGAGCGCGAGGGCCTGGTCTCGCACGGCATGGTCGCGGTGCTGGCCACCGTCGCCATGGTCATCGGCGCGGGCCTGGCCTACGTCCTCTTCGGACGCGGTGAGCAGCCGGTCGAGCGCCCGGCCCGGGTGTCCTTCCCGGTCCGCGCCGCGCGCGCCGACCTCTTCGGCAACCACCTGAACGAGGCGCTGTTCGCCAAGCCGGGCACCTGGCTGACCCGGGCGCTGGTCTACGTCGACTACCGCGGTGTGGACGGCCTGGTCAACGGGATCGCGGCGGGCCTGGGCGGTAGCTCCGGGCGCCTGCGCCGCACCCAGACGGGCTTCGTGCGCTCCTACGCGCTGTCCATGCTCGGCGGCTCGATCCTGGTGATCGCCGCACTGCTGATGGTGAGGTTCGCATGACATCCACGGCTGGCTCCTGGGTGCTCTGGGCGCTGCTGCTCGTGCCGCTGGTCGGCGCGGCGGTCACCGTCGCCCTGCGCGCCAACGACCGCACCGCCAAGCTCGCCGCGCTGGGCTTCAGCGTCGTCGAGCTGGTGCTGGCCGGCGTCGCCTGGTCGCTCTACGACCCCTCCGGCGACCGCCTGCAGCTCGGGTCCACCCTGGACTGGATTCCGGCGTTCGGCGTGCACATCGCCTGGGGCGTCGACGGCATCGCGCTGACGATGATCGCGGTCATCGCGCTGCTGACGCCCATCGTCATCGGCGCGGGCTGGGCCGACAAGCTGCCCGAGGGCCGCACCAAGGGCGGGTTCTTCGCGCTGATCCTGCTGGAGCAGGCGCTGACGATCGGCGTGTTCGCCGCGACCGACGTCTTCCTGTTCTACGTGCTGTTCGAGATCATGCTGATCCCGATGTACTTCCTCATCGGCTCCTACGGCGGGGCGAACCGGCAGTACGCGGCGGTCAAGTTCTTCCTGTACTCCTTCCTCGGTGGCCTGATCATGCTGGCCTCGGTGATCGGCGCCTACTCACTGGCCGCCGACACGCTCGGCCAGGGCACCTTCCTCTGGGAAGAGCTGGTCGCCGTGGTCTCGCAGGCGCCGCTGGAGACGCAGATCTGGCTGTTCCTCGGCTTCTTCGTCGCCTTCGCGGTGAAGGCGCCGCTGGTGCCGCTGCACACCTGGCTGCCCGACGCCACCGCCGAGGCGCCCATCGGCGTCGCGGTGCTGCTCGTCGGCGTGCTGGACAAGGTCGGCACCTTCGGCTTCCTGCGCTACCTGCTGCCGCTGACCCCCGACGCCAGCCGCGAACTGGCCTGGCTGGTGCTGCTGCTGGCCGCCATCGGCGTCATCTACGGCTCGCTGCTGGCCGCCGGGCAGACCGACATGAAGCGCTTCGCCGCCTACGTCTCGATCGCCCACTTCGGCTTCATCGCGCTGGGCATCTTCGCCTTCAGCTCGCAGTCGCTGACCGGCTCGGTGACCTACATGGTCAACCACAGCCTCGCCACCGGCATGCTGATCCTGGTGCTGGGCATGGTCATCTTCCGCGGCGGCTCGACGCGCATCGCCGACTACGGCGGGATGGCGAAGCTGACCCCGGTGCTGGCGGGCATGCTGCTCATCGCGGGCCTGGCGAGCATGTCGCTGCCGGGCACGAACTCGTTCATCAGCGAGTTCCTGGTGCTGGTCGGCTCGTTCCCCAACGCGCCGGTGCACACCACGATCGCCACGGTCGGCATGGTCCTGGCCGCGGTCTACGTGCTGTGGCTCTACCAGCGCATCATGCAGGGCCCCCTGCGCGGCGACGCGATCCTCGGCGCCGCGGGCGGCCCCGGCGCGGTCATCGCCCCCGAGGTGGGCGCCAAGAAGGCCATCGCCGACCTGTCCGGGCGGGAGAAGCTGGTGCTCGCCCCGCTGGTCGCGCTGATCGTCGCGCTCGGGTTCTTCCCGAAGCCGGTGCTCGACGTCGTGGAGCCCACCGTGGCCGCCACGATGTGCGAGGCCGGTCTGGTCGACCCGGTCCAGTCCGATGAGGAGCAAGCGCAGTGCTGACGACCCCTGGGCTGATCGCCCGCTCGCTGGCCCAGGACCCGCTGCCGGTTCCGGAGACCACCGGTATCGAGCCGCCGCCGGTCGGCGCGGTCTGGCCGATCCTGATCATCCTCGGCGCCGCGTGCATCGGTGTGCTGGTCGAGGCGTTCCTGCCCAAGCACCAGCGGTGGTCGGCGCAGGTCGTGCTGTCGCTGCTGGCGATCGCGGGCGCGGGCGGCGCGCTCGCGATGTACCTGACCGACGCGCCCGAGGGCGGCGAACTGGCCATGTACGGCACGCTCGCCGTCGACGGGCCCGCGATGTTCCTGTGGGGCACCCTGCTGGCCCTGGCCGTCGGGGCGGTGCTGCTGATCGCCGACCGCTCGGTCGAGCCCGGCGGCGCGTTCGTCGCCACCGCGGCCATCCGGCCCGGCACCGTGCAGGACCGCGCGCAGGTGCAGTCGACCGGCATGCAGACCGAGGTCTTCCCGCTGACGCTGTTCGCGCTCGGCGGCATGATGATCTTCTGCTCGGCCAACGACCTGCTGACGATGTTCATCGCGCTGGAAGTGCTGTCGCTGCCGCTGTACCTGATGTGCGGCCTCGCCCGCCGTCGCCGCCTGCTCTCGCAGGAGTCGGCGGTCAAGTACTTCCTGCTCGGCGCGTTCGCCTCGGCGTTCTTCCTCTACGGCGTGGCCCTGCTCTACGGCTACGCGGGCTCGGTGCAGCTGGCCGACATCAGCGCCGCCGCCGCGGGCACCGACCGCTCCGACACGCTGCTGTTCGCCGGTCTCGGCCTGCTGGTCGTCGGCCTGCTGTTCAAGGCCTCCGTCGGCCCGTTCCACACCTGGACCCCGGACGTCTACCAGGGCGCGCCGACCCCGATCACCGCGTTCATGGCCGCCTGCACCAAGGTCGCCGCGTTCGGCGGCATCCTGCGCGTGCTCCAGGTCGCCTTCGAGTCGACCAGCTGGGAGTGGCGCGGCGTCCTCTGGGGCGTGGCGATCGTCTCGATGTTCATCGGCGCGATCCTCGGCCTCACCCAGACCGACGTGAAGCGGATGATCGCCTACTCGTCGGTGGCGCACGCGGGCTTCCTGCTCATCGGCTCGATCGCGATGACCGACAAGGGCGTGTCCAGCACGCTGTTCTACCTGCTCACCTACGGCTTCACCACGATCGCCGCGTTCGGCGTGATCAGCCTGGTGCGCGGACCCGACGGCGAGGCGACGCACCTGTCGCAGTGGGCGGGCCTGGCCAAGCGCTCGCCGCTGGTGGCAGGCGTGTTCACCTTCCTGCTGCTCGCCCTGGCCGGAATCCCGCTCACCAGCGGGTTCGTCGGCAAGTTCGTGGTGTTCGAGGCGGCGCTGGACGACGGCATGGCCCCGCTGGTGGTCATCGCGCTGATCGCCTCGGCCATCGCGGCGTTCTTCTACCTGCGGGTGATCGTGCTGATGTACTTCAGCGCCCCCGCCGAGGACGGCCCCACGGTCACCGTGCCCGGGGCGTTCACCACCGCGGCGATCACCCTCGGCGTCATCGTGACGCTGCTGCTCGGCCTGGCCCCCGCCTTCGCGCTCGACTGGGCGGCGGGCGGCACCTTCGCCATTCGCTAGCGGGTACAGCATGTGAACGGGCGCGTCCTCGCGGGGACGCGCCCGTTCAGCCTTTCCGGGCGCATGACGCGCGCCACTGCCATACGCCTGAACTGGGGCAAGGCGGGCAAGTAGGCTCCAACTGTGTCCGCCACCGAAAAGGTCCTTCCGTCCTCCCTCGGACTGGAGAGCGCCGACCCCGAGCTGACAGCGACGGTCCTCGACGGGCTGGGCGAGGTCGAGAACCTGCTCCGCAGCGCGGTGCGCAGCGACTTCGAGTTCGTCGACGAGGCCGCGCTGCACCTGGTCCGGGCCGGGGGCAAGCGCTTTCGGCCACTGTTCACCCTGGTGGCGGCCCAGGTCGGCACCGGGATCACCCAGCACGTGCTCGCCTCGGCGGCGGCCGTCGAGCTGGTGCACCTGGCGACGCTCTACCACGACGACGTCATGGACGAGGCCACCATGCGCCGCGGCGACGCCAGCGCGAACGCCCGGTGGGACAACTCGGTGGCCATCCTGACCGGCGACTTCCTCTTCGCGCACGCCTCGATGCTCGTCGCCGACCTCGGCCCGGACGCCACCCGCGTCATCGCCGAGACCATGCGCGAGCTGGTGACCGGGCAGATGCGCGAGACCGTCGGCCCGCGCGCCGACGACCCGATCGCCCACTACCTGTCGGTCATCGCGCAGAAGACCGGCTCGCTGATCGCCACCGCGGGCCGCTTCGGCGCGATGTTCGGCGGGGCCGCGCCCGCGCACGTGGAGACGCTGCACCGGGTCGGCGACATCATCGGCTCGGCCTTCCAGATCTCCGACGACGTCATCGACATCGCCTCGCCCGCCGCCGTCTCCGGCAAGATCCCGGGCACCGACCTGCGCGAGGGCGTGCGCACCCTGCCCATGCTCTACGCGCTGGCCGAGGACCCGGACCCGCGCCTGGCCAAGCTCCTCGACGGCCCGATCGCCGACGACGACGGCGTCGCCGCGGCGCTGGAGCTGCTGCGCCAGTCGCCCGGCCTGACCCGCGCCCGCCAGACCCTCGACGAGTACACCGCCCGCGCCGACGCCGAGCTGGCCACGCTGCCGGACTCCGCGGCCCGCGAGGCGCTGCGGCTATTGACACGCTACGTGGTCGAGCGGACGCGCTGAGCGCTATAACGCCACTATCTCGGCGCGGTATCGAAACCGCGGTGTGATCCACCGGCGGAAATGCCCGGCTGTCGCACGGGCGGAAACGCCGACCAGTAGCCTCTCCTAGTCTCTGAACGACGGTCGCCACCCTGCGGCGGGCCGGAAGGGAGAAGTGGCACGATGTCGTTCTTCGGGCAGGTGTGGCTCTGGAGCCTTGCCGGTTTTCTGGTCGGCGCGCTCCTGTGCTGGCTGCTGGTGGCCAGGCCCGCCCGGCGGCAGATCGCCGAGCTGGAGGACTCCCTCGCCGAGGCCCGCCGCGCCGCGAAGGCCCCCGAGGCCGGTGACCGCCCGCGCGAGGACTACAACGACCGCCAGCGCGACAACCGCTCGCACGACGACCTACAGCGCGACGACCACTCGCAGGACTACGACGACCGCCACTCCGCCTTCGGCGGCGCCCCGGCCTACGACCACGACCAGCAGTACGACCAGGCCCCGTCCTTCGACCGGGCCGACGGCCCCGGTTTCGGCAGGCCCGACATCCCGGCGTTCGACCGCGACGACGCGCCCACCGCGCTGTCCGCGCCCGCGGAGGCCACGCCCGACCCGGTCGAGCCGCCCGCCGTCGCCGAGGCCGAGTCCACCCAGCTGCTCAGCACCCCGCCGGTCGGCCAGCACCCGCCCGTCGAGGCGCCCCCCGAGGTCGAGCCCGAGTGGCTCCCGGTGGCCGAGCGCTTCGACGTCTCCCAGTTGGACTCCGACCGCGACCGCGATTACGGCCCCCGCGACTCCCGTGATCCCCACGGCACCGACGACGGCCCCGAGTTCGACGTCTCGCAGCTGAGCGAAGGCCGCCCCGAGGACCAGCACCTCGTGGACGACCTGCCGGAGGACTTCACCGGCTCCCGCGCCGAGCGGTTCGAGCGCTCCGAGACCGACGACGACCGCCCGGAGTCCGGCGGCACGATCTTCACCCAGCACACCACCCCCATCTCCCGGACGCTCATCAACCGCCTCGACAGCGACGAGTCCCTCGTGGACGACCTGTCCGACGACGACGAGCACGCCGCGGACCACGACGACGAGCACTCCGACCCCAACCGGGGCCGCTTCGCCGCCGCCCTCACCCCCGACGACGAGGAGGAGTACGCGCGCCAGGCCGACGAGAGCACGGCCATGACCCGCTACTTCCCCCCGATCCGCCCGGACGCCCCCGACCACGACACCTCGTCCCACGGTGCCCAATCCCACGACACCGTCGCCGTCCCGCGCGCCTCGCGCCGCGCCGACGCCGGCTACGCGGATGACCTCGCCGACGACCTCGCGGATGACTTCGCCGACGACCTCGCCGACGACGCGGCGGACCGGCGACCCGACGAGCCCCACGCCGCCCCGGCCGCCGACGGCACCCGGCGCACCGACGCGAGCGCCCACCACGCGCCCGCCCCGCACCAGGACGCGTCCCCCGCCGAGCCCGCCCAAGCCGAGCCCGCCCGTCCCGAGGCGGCCGACCCCGCGGCGCTGCCCAAGCGCACCCCGGGCCGCGAGGTCCGCCGCCCCGTCGGCGAGTCCTCCGCGTTCACCCCCACCAGCCGCGGCCTCGACATGTTCACCCCGGCCACCGACAACGGCGCCGCCCGCCCCCGCCACGGCCTGGACCCGGGGCCCGCCGCCGAAACCCGCTCGGCCTTCACCCCCAGCAGCTCCGGCACCCCCGCCGCGCGTCCCGCGCCCGAGCCGACCGTCTTCGCCCCGTCGGTGCCCGAGCCGGTCGCCGAGGCGGGCGAGCCCGCCGAGACCGCCACGGCCAACGGCCTGCTGCCCAAGCGCGTGCCGAAGAAGCCCGGCGACCGCTTCCCCTTCGGCGTGCAGACCGGCGCGGCCACGTCCGCCTCCGCGTCGGGGTCCGCGCGGAGCGCGTCGTCGGCCGCCTCGCCCGCCGAGCCGCTCGCCGCCGAGTCCGAGTCCGACCGCGTCCGCTCGCTGTTCGAGCCGATCGTGGCCGCCGACGAGGCCGCCAAGTCGACCCCGCCGCCCGCCCCGGCCCGTCCGCGCCGCGGCGCGGCGACCTCGGCGCTGCCCTCCGGCGGCGTGGACACCTTCGTCCCGCCCGGCCCGTTCGGCCCCGGCTCGGCGATGCCGCTGCCCGGCGGCAACTCGCCCTCCGGGGAGTACCGGGTCAAGGCCAGCGTCACCGCGCTGCGCTACTGCTCGCCGGAGTCCCCCCGCTTCGACCGCACGGTCGCCGAGGTGTGGTTCCGCACCGTGGCCGACGCCGAGCGGGTGGGTTTCCGCCCGCTCGGCTGACCGGCCGCACCGGCTCGCGGTGATCGTCGCGGGGTGATAGAACGGGAGCGGGCCAGCCGGTGTTTCAGGTGTGGGGAGGAACCGCGTGCGTCGACCCCTCGTGCTGTGTGCCGTGTCGTTCCTGCTCGGTGCGCTCGCCGCCTGGCTGATCGGCCAACGCCAGTCCACACTGGACTGCTGCGACTCACGCACGCCCCCGGACGGCAGGCTCTCCGGCACCCTGGACGACCTGCTGTCCGAAGACACCCTGGTCGACCAGGACACCGTCGACGAGCGCTGGAACGCCGCCGAGGTCGCCCCCGGCCCGCACCCCGGCTCGGCCCTGCCGCTGCCCGACGGCGGCGCCCCCTCCGACGAGTACACCGTCAAGGGCATCGCCGACCGCTTCCACACCACCGCGTCGCCGCACTACCCGCGCGTGCGCGCCCAGGTGTGGTTCCGCAACGCCGCCGACGCCCAGCGCGCCGGTCTGCACCGCTGGGACGCGTGAGCGGGCCCTCCCCGGAGGGAAGGCCCGCTCAGCATCGACAGCGCGGTGCGGTGGATCAGCCGATGACGGTCCAGGTGTCCTTGCCGCGCAGCAGGGACTGCAGGTTGGTCTTCTTCGCGGCCTTCGCCTCGGCCACCTGGGCCCGCGCGAGGTCGTCGTAGGTCTCGCGCCGCACCGAGCGGAACACGCCGGTGACGGTGTGGCTGAGGTCCTGCGACGACAGGCGCGACAGGGCGAAGGCGTACGACGGGTCCTCGGCGTGGGCGTCGTGCACGACGAGGGAGTCCTCGCCGACGTCGGCGACCTTGGCCACCGCCAGCGAGCCGAAGCCCGAGCGCACCACGCCGTACTCGCTCTCGGCGCCGAAGCGGATCGGCTTGCCGTGCTCCAGCGGGATCAGGCGCTGCTCGGCCTCACCCGGCTCCTTGAGCACGTCGAAGGCGCCGTCGTTGAAGATCGGGCAGTTCTGGTAGATCTCCACCAGCGCCGACCCGCGGTGCTCGGCGGCCTGGCGCAGCACCTCGGTCAGGCCCTTGCGGTCGGAGTCCAGCGCGCGGCCGACGAAGGTGGCCTCCGCGCCCAGCGCCAGCGACACCGGGTTGAACGGGTGATCCAGCGAGCCCATCGGCGTCGACTTGGTGACCTTGCCGGTCTCCGAGGTCGGCGAGTACTGGCCCTTGGTGAGCCCGTAGATCCGGTTGTTGAACAGCAGGATCTTGAGGTTCACGTTGCGGCGCAGCGTGTGGATCAGGTGGTTGCCGCCGATGGACAGCGCGTCGCCGTCACCGGTCACCACCCACACCGACAGGTCCTCGCGCGCGGTGGCCAGGCCGGTCGCGATGGCCGGGGCGCGCCCGTGGATGGAGTGCATCCCGTAGGTGTTCATGTAGTACGGGAAGCGCGAGGAGCAGCCGATGCCGGAGACGAAGACGATGTTCTCCCGCTTCAGCCCCAACGACGGCAGGAACGACTGCACGGCGTTGAGCACGACGTAGTCGCCGCAGCCCGGGCACCAGCGCACTTCCTGGTCGGACTTGAAGTCCTTCGCCTTCTGCGGCTCGTCAGCGGTGGGGACGCCGGCGAGGCCGGGCAGCCCGAGGTCGATCGTGGTCACGCGGCATCGGCCCCTTTCACGATGTCCAGCAGGACGCCCTGCAGTTCTTCGGCCTTGAACGGAAGGCCTGCCACCTTGGTGTAGCTGATGACGTCGACCAGGTAGCGGCCCCGCAGCAGCAGGGCCAGCTGGCCGAGGTTCATCTCCGGCACGACGACCTTGTCGTAGCGGGCCAGCACCTCGCCGAGGTTCTTCGGGAACGGGTTCACGTAGCGCAGGTGGGCCTGGGCGATGTCGTGCCCGAGCTTGCGCACCCGCCTGCACGCCGCGCCGATGGGCCCGTAGGAAGAGCCCCAGCCCAGCACCAGCGTCCGCGCCGCGCCCGAGGGGTCCTCGACGTCGAGGTCGGGCACGTCGATGCCGTCGATCTTGGCCTGGCGCAGCCGGACCATGCGGTCGTGGTTGTCCGGGTCGTAGGAGATGTTGCCCGTGCCGTCGGCCTTCTCCAGGCCGCCGATGCGGTGCTGCAAACCGGCGGTGCCGGGCACCGCCCAGGCGCGGGCCAGCGTCTCCGGGTCGCGCAGGTAGGGCAGGAACGAGCCGTCCGGACCGTTGGGCTCGGTGGCGAACTCGACGGTCAGGTCGGGCAGGTCGTTGACGTCGGGCACCATCCACGGCTCGGAGCCGTTGGCGATCGCGCCGTCGGAGAGCAGCAGGACCGGGGTGCGGTACTTCAGCGCGATCCGGGAGGCCTGCAGGGCCATGTCGAAGCAGTCGGCGGGGGTGGACGGCGCCAGCACCGCGACCGGGGACTCGCCGTTGCGGCCGAAGAGGGCCTGCAGCAGGTCGGCCTGCTCGGTCTTGGTCGGCAGGCCGGTCGACGGGCCGCCGCGCTGCACGTCGATGACCAGCAGTGGCAGCTCCATCATCACGCCGAGGCCGATCGTCTCGGACTTGAGCGCCACGCCGGGGCCGGAGGTGCTGGTCACGCCGAGCGCGCCGCCGTAGCTGGCGCCCAGCGCGGCGCAGACGCCCGCGATCTCGTCCTCGGCCTGGAAGGAGGTGATGCCGTAGTGCTTGAGCTTGCTCAGCTCGTGCAGGATGTCGCTGGCCGGGGTGATCGGGTAGGTGCCGAGGAACACCGGCAGCTTCGACTGCTCGGCCGCGGCGACGATCCCGTAGGCCAGGGCGGTGTTGCCGGTGATCTGGCGGTAGGTGCCGGGGCTGAGCTTGGCCGGGGCGACCTGGTAGGTGACCGCGAACGCCTCGGTGGTCTCGCCGTAGTAGTAGCCCGCGCGGAAAGCCAGCACGTTGGCCTCGGCGATCTCGGGCTTGCGGGCGAATTTCTCGCGCAGGAACCGCTCGGTGCCCTCGGTGGGTCGGTGGTACATCCAGGAGAGCAGGCCGAGGGCGAACATGTTCTTGCAGCGCTCGGCGTCCTTCTTGCCGAGGCCGGTGTCGGCGAGCGCGCCCTGGGTGAGGGTGGCCATGGCCACCTCGTACACCTGGTACTGCTCCAGGGAGTCGTCTTCGAGCGGGTTGGCGTCGTAGCCGACCTTCGTCAGGTTGCGCTTGACGAACTCGTCGGTGTTGACGATCAGGATGCCGCCCGCGGGCAGGTCGGCGATGTTGGCCTTGAGCGCCGCCGGGTTCATCGCGACCAGGACGTCCGGCCGGTCGCCCGGGGTCAGGATGTCGTAGTCGGCGAAGTGCACCTGGAAGCTGGAGACGCCCGGGATCGTGCCCTGGGGGGCGCGGATCTCCGCGGGGAAGTTCGGCATGGTCGACAGGTCGTTGCCGAAGGCCGCGGCCTCGGACGTGAACCGGTCGCCGGTCAGCTGCATACCGTCGCCGGAGTCGCCGGCGAAGCGGATGACGACGCGGTCCAGCTTGGTGACCTGGGTCGGCCGCGCCGCCGCCCCGTCGTCGAGACTCGTGCTCATCGCTTCCTCTCCTGCCCGACGCCGCTGGCCTCCCGCCGCGCGCCGAGGGTAGTCCTGCCGGCTGGACCGCCGGTTGAGCGTGCCTCGCGGATCCACTATCGCGGTTCCGACTGATATGTACCTGATTTTACTGTAACTTCGGGTAACATTATCTCGGATGCCGGACGCCAGGTCCGATGTGTGGATTCTCTCAGCCGCGCTTGGTGATCCGCGCCTTCATAGCTGCCAAAAGCTCGGCGAACGCCGGAGTGTCCATGGATTTCACCTGAGCCTCCAACTCCGCGGCGATCGCGTCGTCGTGCGAGGCCATCGCGGCGGTCGCCCGCATCGTGGCCTTGATCGACAACACCAGTCCGCGAGGGCCCTCAGCAGCCGCCTTCGCCAGGGTAACGGCTGCGTCGACCGGGTCGTCGGCCGCGGTGTGCGCCAGACCGATCCGGACCGCCTCGTCGGCGTCGGGGATGTGTCTGAACAGCGTCATCGCGGTCGCGGCCTGCGTCCCGACGAGCCGCTGGAGCATCCAGGTCATGCCGCCGCCGGGGTGGATGCCCAGTTGCAGGAACCGGGCGTCGAAGCGGGCCTTCGGTCCGGCCACCCGGACGTCGGCGGCCAGCGCCAGGTTCAGCCCCGCGCCGACGGCGGCCCCGTTGACCGCGGCGATCGTCGGCAGCGGCGAGCGGGCCACGGCGAGGAACCCCGCGTAGATCCGCTTCAGGCCCTCCTCCCGGGACTCGCCGAGCACCGTGAGGTCCGCGCCCGCGCAGAACGCGGGCGGTGCCCCGGTCACGACGATGGCCCCGACCTCGGGGTCGTCGGCGCACCCGTCCACGGCGTCGGCCAGCGCCGCCGACAGCTCCAGGGTCAGCGCGTTGCGCCGCTCGGGGGCGTCGATGGTGATGACTGCCACGCCACCGCGGCGGTCCAGGGTCACGCTCATGCCCGGTGAACCTAGTGCCTCCACCCGACCCCGAACGGTGCTTTGGGGAAATCTCGGGCCCCTAATGTGGCTCTGGGGCGGGCGGGCGCTCCAGCAGTGTGGAGAGCACCACAGTCGAGACGGTCCGCGAGACCATGTCCACCGCCCGCAGCCGCTCCAGCGCGTCCTCCAGGTGGTGGATGTTGGCCGCCCGCAGATGGACGATCGCGTCCGCCGCGCCGGAGACGGTGTAGGCGGCGACGACCTCGTGCAGGGGCTCCAGGCGCTGGCGGATGCGGTCGGGGGAGACGTTGCTGTCGCAGTACACCTCCACGAACGCCTCCGTGCCCCAGCCGAGGGCCTCCGGGTTGACCACGGCGGTGAAGCCGCGCAGCACCCCGGTCTCCAGGAGCCGGTCCACCCGCCGCTTCACCGCGGGGGCCGAGAGCGAGACCACCTTCCCGATCTCCGCGTAGCTCGACCTGGCGTCCTTCACCAGCTGCGCAACGATCCGTTGATCTATGGCGTCCATGCGCAACATTATGTCGGTCTATTCGCAACACAGCGACGTTGTTGGTAGGTCATGCTCGCCCTTACATTTCGATCCATGACCACAGCGTCCACCCAGGTCGTCCTCTCGCTCACCGAGCGCATGCCGACGACGCGCCGCTACCTCATGTGCGAGCCGCGGCACTTCACGGTCGAGTACGTCATCAACCCCTGGATGGACCCGACCACACCGGTGAGCACCGAGTTGGCCGTGGCCCAGTGGACGGCCATGAAGGAGACCTACGAGTCCCTCGGCCACACGGTCGAGACCATCGAACCGGTCGACGGCCTGCCCGACATGGTCTTCAGCGCCAACTCCGGCACCGTCATCGACGGCCGAGTCCTCGGCGCCCGCTTCCGCGCCCCCCAGCGCTCAGCCGAAGCCGACCTCTACCGCCGCTGGTTCCTCGACGCGGGCTACCGCGACGTCACCATGCCCTCCCGCGTCAACGAGGCCGAGGGCGACCTCGCCTGGACCGGCCAGATCCTGCTGGCAGGCACCGGCTACCGCACCGACCCCGCCGCCCACGCCGAAGCCCAGGAAGCCCTCGGCGTCCCCGTGGTCTCCCTGCAACTGGTCGACCCCCGCTACTACCACCTCGACGTCGCCCTGGTCGTCCTCACCGAAGCCACCCCCACCCGCCAGGCCCACATCGCCTACTACCCCGAGGCGTTCTCCCCCGGCACCCAGCGCGTCCTCGCCCGCCTCTTCCCCGACGCCATCCTCGCCACCGACGCCGACGCCGCCTGCCTGGGCCTCAACGCCGTCTCCGACGGCCGCAACGTCGTCATCGCCCAGGAGTCGACCCACCTCATCGCCGAACTCCGCGCCCACGGCTACACCCCCCACCCCGTGGACATCTCCGAACTCCGCAAGTCCGGCGGCGGCCCCAAGTGCTGCACGATGGAACTGCGGGGCTGATCCGACGGCGGTGAGCTGCCGGCGACCTGCGCCCCAGCGGCGCACGGGAACACAGAAGAACGGCCCTCGGCGACAGTCGCCGAGGGCCGTTCTTCTGTGTCCCGAAGGGTTCTAGAAAGGGCCCGTCCCCGTGTTCGGACCCGACTGCCGGGTGGCGATCGTGTGCGGGTCGAGGGCGGTGGCGTCCGCGCGGCGGGCGTCGCGGGAGGGCATGGGGTGCGAGTCGGCCAGGCCGCGGCGGGCGCGGCGCTGGGGAAGCAGGGCCAGGTACAGCAGGCCCAGAACGGCGACGACGACGATCACGATCCACAGCCAGAGCGGCATGGGCACCCCCTCGGTGTCTTTCGCCCAGCCTACCGGCCCGCTGACCTGCGAGGCTCCGCTTTTGCGGGATTCAGCTGCGGAAAGTGTGCCGGTAGGTGTCCGGCGGGACGCCGACCGCGCGGGCGAAGTGGCGGCGCAGGGTGGTCGCGGTGCCGAAGCCCGCGGCCTCGGCGATGGCGTCGACACCAGTGTCGGTGGTCTCCAGGAGCTCCTGGGCCCGGCGGACGCGCTGGGCGAGGAGCCAGCGCAGGGGAGTGGTGCCGGTGGCGGCGCGGAAGTGGCGGGTGAGGGTGCGGGTGCTCATGGCGGCGCGGCGGGCGAGGTCGTCGACGGTGAGGGGCTGGTCGAGGTTCGCCGTGACCCAGGGGAGCAGGGCGGTGATGGGGTGGTCGTCGGCGGCGGGGACCGGTGTGGTGACGAACTGCGCCTGGCCGCCCGCGCGGTGCGGCGGCACGACCAGGTTCCTGGCGACCGCGTTCGCCGCGGCAGGGCCCAGGTCGCCGCGCACCAGGTGCAGGCACAGGTCCAGCGCCGCGGCCTTGCCCGCCGAGGTCAGCACGCTGCCGCTGTCGACGTAGAGCACGTCGGGGTCGACCTCCACCGCCGGGTACCGCGCCGCCAGCGCCGCCGTGTGCGCCCAGTGCGTCGTCGCCCGCCGCCCGTCCAGCAGACCCGCCGCCGCCAGCACGAACGCCCCCGTGCACAGCGACACGACCCGCGCCCCCGCCGCGTGCGCCGCCCGCACCGCGCCGACCAGCTCGGCCCCCGGCGCCGCGTCCACGTCCGCCCACCCGGGCACGACCACCGTCCGCGCCCCGAGCACCGCGCCGAGCCCCCGGTCCGGCACCACCCCGAATCGCCCCACCCGCACCCCGCGCGGCCCGCACACGACCACCTCGTACCCCGCCGACGCGAACACCTCGACGGCCACCGCCAACTCGAAGTGCAGCATCCCGCCGGTGACCGCCACCGCGACCGAGTCCATGTCCGAAACTGTACGCATCTCGTCGTTGCGGACACTGGTCGACCGCCGTGCCCGCCTCCAGGATTGCTCCCCGTGACCCACTCGATCGCCGTCTACGGCGCCTCCGGCCACACCGGCGGCTTCGTCCTCGCCGCGCTGCGCGCCCGCGGCTGCACCCCCATCCCCCTGGGCCGGTCCGACGCCACCCCCGACACCCCCGCCGCCCTGGACCGCGCCCTGAGCCCCGCCGCCGCCGTCATCAACTGCGCCGGCCCCTTCGCCGCCACCGCGACCCCCCTGATCAACTCCGCCATCCGCACCGGCATCCCCTACGTCGACGTCTGCGCCGAGATCGAAGCCACCGCCGACACCCTCACCCAGTACGCCACCGCCCCCATCCCCGTCCTCCCCGCCACCGCCTTCTTCGGCACCCTCGCCGACCTCCTCACCACCACCGCCCTCACCCGCCACACCGCCTCCGCAGACCAGCGCCCCACCGAGCCCGCCCTCCCGCTGTCCACCCCCCTCACCGCCGACGAGGTCCAGGTCGCCTACGCCCTCAGCAACTGGCACCCCACCCCCGGCACCCGCACCTCCGGCGCCGTCTCCCGCACCCGCCGCGAAGGCCGCCGAGTCCGATACACGAACGGCCGCCTCGACTACCACGACGCCCCGCCCGCCACCGAGACCTGGCCCTTCCCCGATGCCCCCCGCCCCGTCGCCACCGACTTCACCATGGCCGACGTCGTCACCATCCCCCACCACATCGCGGTCCCCGAGGTCCGCACCCACATGAGCGCCAACGCCGCCGCCGACGTCGCCACCTCCACAGCCGCACCCACCGCCCAGGCCTTCCTGGTCGACGTCCACATCCGCACCGGCGCCACCACCCTGCGCACCACGGCGACCGGCACCGACATCTACGCAGTCACCGCCCCCATGGCAGTCGAAGCCGTCCACCGCCTCCTCACCACCCCGCACCCCGCCGGCGCCACCACCGCCGCCGCCCTCTTCGACGCCCCCGACTTCCTCGCCGCCCTCGCACCGCACATCACGGTCCTGCGGTGATGTCACCCCTTCGGCTGGAGTCGGGGCGACGCGGGTCGGATGTCCGGTTTCCGCAGGGGCAAGCACCGCCAGAATCCGCGCCGTGCATCGGGAGTGCGTCACCACGGCGCTGATCGGTTTCGGGCGGCTCAGCCTCGGGTTGGTCGAGCGCTACGCCCGGCAGCTGGAGGACTTCGCCGAGCGCTGCCTGTGTCCGCGGTGCGGGGAGGGGCCGAGGGCGCAGTGGGCGAGCGCGTCGCTGGTCACCGGGGACCGCTGTGTCGGGATCTGCGAGCGGTGCGCGGGTGACGAGACGGTCAGCGAGATGCGCACGGGCGTCGTGCCGCCGATCGTGACCTGGCCGACGCTGGACCGGCGCGGCGGCTAGGGCACAGCCGGAACCGGCAGCCGAGACCGGCGTCAGGCCGAGACCAGCAGCCGCAAGGCGTCGGCCACCGTCGTCGGGCCCGAGGTCCCCGTGGCCAGCCGACGCAGCTGCAGCCCGGCGATCAGCGCCACCACCGGCCCCGCCATCCGCCCCGCGTCCGGCACCCCCAACCCCACCAGGATCGACGTCGCCAGCGCGTCGTAGGCGGCGAAGCAGGACGACGCCGCGTCCCGCAACGACGCGTCCCGCCCGGCCTGGATGTAGAGCTCCAGCGGCGCGATCTCCTCGCTGCCGAAGGCCGTGCTCTCCACGACCCGTTCCACCAGCGCCGCCGCCTCGTCCACCGACACCGGGGCCGAAGCGTGCACCGCCGCGACCGCCGAGAGCCGTTCGGTCTCCTCGCGGACGAACAGCAGCAGGCTCTCGCGCAGCAGCGAGGTCTGGGTGTCGAAGTGGTAGGTGATCGAGCCCAGGGACAGCCCGGCCTCGCGGGCGATGCGCCGGTTGGTGACCCCGGCGACGCCGTCGGCCCCGATCACCCGCAGGGTGGCGCGCAGGATCTCCGTGCGGGTGTCGGCCATGGCGGTCATCGTATGGGCGGCCACGCGGCGGCCCAGTCCGACGCCGCCTCCAGCTGCGCGGCCAGCGAGATCAGCAGCGGCTCGGAGTCGGCCGGGCCGAGCAGCTGCGCGCCGACGGGCAGGCCGTCGGCGGTGAACCCGGCGGGCACGCTCATCCCGGGCCACCCCAGCACGTTCCACGGCCAGGCGAACGGGCACGCGGTCACCACGCGCCGGTCGGTGCGCCAGCCCGCGAGGCCGTCGATGCTGCCGACCGGCAGCGGCGGGGTGGCGGTGGTGGGGGTGAGGACGACGTCGAAGGCGGTGAAGATCGCGCCGACGCGGCGGGTGAACCAGCCCAGCGTCGAGCGCGACACCGGCATCCCGCGGCCCAGGAGCCTGCCGACGCGCCCGTTGCCCTGGGTGCGCGGGTCGAGCAGGGTGGTGTCGGGCACGCGGCGGGTCCAGTCGTGGATGCCGCCGAAGGAGCGGGGCAGGAAGTTCAGGCCGATGAGCCCGTAGGCCGGGTCGGCGACGGCGACCTCGTGGCCAAGCCGCACGAGCGTGCGCGCGACCTGGTGCACGGCCGTCCGCACCGCCGGGTCGACCCGGACCCGGAAGCCGGTGAACGCGGGCGTCATCGACAGCGCGATCCGCAGCGGCCGGACCGGCTCGGCGACCGCGGCGGAGTAGTCGCCGCCGGTCAGCACGTCCAGCAGCAGCGCGGCGTCGCCGACGGTGCGGGCCAGCGGGCCCGAGGTCGTCAGTCCGTGGAACAGCTCGGGGTCCGGCGCGGTCGGGACGAGGCCGCGGGTCGGCTTGATGCCGACCAGGTTCGTCCACGCGGCCGGGATGCGGATCGATCCGGCGCCGTCGGAGCCGACCGCCGCGGGCACGATGCCCGCAGCGACCGCCGCGGCCGAGCCGCCCGATGACCCGCCGGGGCTGTAGTCGCCGTGCCACGGGTTGCGGGTCGCGCCGAAGGTGCCCTCGGTGATCGGCCACTGGCCGAACTCCGGGGTGTTCGTCTTGCCGACGACCACCGCGCCCGCGGCCCTGATCCGGCGCACCAGCTCGCAGTCGGCCGCGGCGGGGGCGAACTCGCCCGCGCAGCCGAACGCCGTCGGCTCGCCCGCCAGGTCGACGTCGTCCTTGATCGCGATGGGCACGCCCAGTAGCGGCAACCGCTCACCGGCGGCCAGGCGCTCGTCGGCGGCCTTGGCCTCGACCAGCGCGTCGGCGGCGCGCAGCAGTCGGAAGGCGTTGAGGTCGCTGGCCGCCGCCGCGTCCAGGGCCTTGGTGACCAGGTCGAACGACGTCGCCGACCCTTCGGCGAGCGATCGCGCCGACTCCTCGAGTCCGGCCATGGGACCTCCTTGTTCGTACGAACGAACAGTACCCCGCGTGCGCAAGCCCCGAAACGTCCGCGCCACCATGGGCGGCGATGAACACCGACCAGCCCCGCAGGCGTTCCCGCAGGCCGGAGCCCCGGCTCTGGCGCGTCCCCGTCGTCGCCGTGAACCGGGTCACCCCCAAGATGGCCAGGGTCACCGCCAAGCACGAGTCGCTGACGCTGCTGGAGGACGTGCGCACCGACCAGAACGTGATGCTCTACCTCTACCCCGAGGGCACCGAGCTGCCGCACACCCTCGCCGACGCCCGCTCCCGCTGGGCCCAGGTCCGCCCGCTGACCAGGACCTACACCCTGGCCCGCCACGACGGCGACGAGGTCGACATCGACTTCGTCCTGCACGGCGACAGCGGCCCGGCGAGCGCGTGGGCCGAGCGGGTCGCCCCCGGCGACGAGCTGATCTTCGTCGGGCCCTCGCCCGCGTATCAGCCCGACCCGGCGGCCGACTGGTACCTGCTCGCTGGCGACGAGACCGCCCTGCCCGCCATCACCGCGATCATCAAGGCGCTCGACAAGCCGTTCCGCGCCTACGTCGAGGTCGCCGACGCCGCCGAGGAGCAGCCCGTCGACGGCGTCACCTGGCTGCACCGCGACGGAGTCCCGCCGGGGGAGAGCACCGTCCTGCTTGAGGCGATCCGCGCGGCCGAGCTGCCCGCCGGCGTCCCCGAGGTGTGGATGGCGGGCGAGCGCGCCGCGATGCTCGCCGTGCGCGCGCACCTGCTGGAGGACCGGGGCTACCCGCGCCCCCGGGTGAGACCGACGACCTATTGGCGTCGCGGGGAAAGCGGGAACTAGGCGGGAACTAGGCGGGGACTAGGCGGGAACTAGGCACAGCCGAATCCCGTTGGTAGAACCGGACTGGGAGGAGGCGGCGCATGCGGACGGTCTGGCTGCTCGGCGGGATCAGCGCGCTGATCCTCCTCGTCGGCGCCCTCTTCGGCGTCGTGCTGGTCGCGGCGGCCGTGGCGGCCCTGGTCGTGCTCTACGCCCTGTTCGCCGCGGACCGCATCGCCCTGCGGGCCATGCGCGCCCGGCCGGTCTCCCAGGCCGAGCGGCCCGAGCTGTACCGGATCGTGCGCGAGCTGGTGACGGCGTCCCGCAGGCCCGTCCCCGCGCTCTACCTCAGCGCCACGGCCGCGCCGAACGCCTTCGCCGTCGGCCGCGGCCCGCGCCGGGGCGCGGTGTGCGTCACCACCGGGCTGCTGGAGCTGCTCGACGAGCGCGAACTGCGCGCCGTCCTGGCCCACGAGCTGTCCCACATCCACCGCCGCGACACCCTCGCCGCCTGCGCGGCGGGGGCGCTGGCGGGCGCCATCGCCCTCGTGGCCGGGACGGCGGCGGTCGTCGGCGACGATGAGGAGAGCACCGCCCCGCTGCTGGTCGCCGTGTTCGGCCCGGTCGCCGCGCTCATCGTGCGCCTCGCGGTCAGCCGCGGCCGCGAGTACCGCGCCGACGCCGACGCCGTCGCCCTCACCGGAGACCCGGACGGCCTGGTCAGCGCGCTGCGCAAGCTGGAGGACGGCACCCGCGCCGCGCCGCTGGCCACCCGCCCCGCGCAGCTCACCCAGGCGCACCTGATGATCGCCAACCCGTTCCGGGCGGAGTGCGCGCTGGCCCGCAGGTTCGCCACGCACCCGCCGCTGGAGTCGCGGATCAGCCGGCTGCGCCCGCCGCTCGGGCCACGCTCATGACGTACTCGCCGTAGCCGGACTTCGCCAGCTCCCTGCCCAGCGCGTAGCACTCGTCGGCGGTGATGAACCCCTGGTCGAGGGCGATCTCCTCCAGGCAGGCCACGCGCACGCCGGTGCGGTGCTCCAGGGTCTGCACGAACTGCCCGGCCTCCAGCAGCGAGTCGTGCGTGCCGGTGTCCAGCCAGGCGAAGCCGCGGCCGAGGTCGACCAGCTTGGCCCGGCCCTGGCGCAGGTACTCCAGGTTCACGTCGGTGATCTCCAGCTCCCCGCGCGCCGAGGGCGTGAGGTTCTTGGCGATCTTGACGACCTGGTTGTCGTAGAAGTACAGGCCGGTGATGGCCCGGTTCGACCTCGGCTTGGCGGGCTTCTCCTCGATGGAGACCAGCCGCCCGTCGGCGTCGACCTCGCCGACGCCGTAGCGCTCGGGGTCCTTGACCCGGTAGCCGAAGAGCGTGGCCCCGTCGAGGGTCGCCAGGCTCTCCTGCAGCTGCTCGATGAAGCGGTGGCCGAAGAAGATGTTGTCGCCGAGCACCAGCGCGACGTCATCGTCGCCGATGAACTCCTCGCCGATGATGAACGCCTCGGCCAGCCCGTTGGGCTCGGCCTGCTCGGCGTAGGAGATGCGCATGCCCAGCCGGGAGCCGTCGCCGAGCAGCCTGCGGAAGTTCGGCAGGTCGACGGGCGTGGAGATGATCAGCACGTCCTGGATGCCCGCGAACATCAGCACCGAGAGGGGGTAGTAGACCATCGGCTTGTCGTAGACGGGGAGCAGCTGCTTGGACACCGCCTGGGTGATCGGGTGCAGTCGTGTCCCGCTGCCCCCGGCGAGCACTATCCCCTTCATCGACTTTCCCTCCGGTCGGTTACCAGATTGATTCTGACCCCCCGACGCCCTCGGCGCGCCCACGTTCGGCGCGAAGTGTGAGGAGATCGGCCCGGACGGCGCACGCCCGGTGGAAGCGGCCGCGGTCGCGCATGGCCAGCGCGAGGTCGATCGCCTGGTTGGCGCACGCCAGCCTGCGGTCGATCTCGGCCAGACCGAGGTGCCCGGTCAGTGTCACGGTGTCGCGCATGGCGTCCTCCTCGATCTGGTTGAGGCCACCATGCGCCCGCTCCGCCCTCCTTATCCGCTTTCAACGTGCGCTGTTACCCGTTCTGCCGCTCACAGCGCCCGATCGACCCCCGGCACAGCCCGCACCAGCGCCGCGATCACCCCGACCGCGAAGACCGACTGCCGACGGCCGACTGCCAGGTGCTCCCGCCGCCCGCCGCGTCCACCGACGTCATCAGCACCGGCCCGACCAGCACCGTCGACACCGCTGCGGCGCCCAGCCCGAGCCACCCCGCCCTGGCGGGCTTCCACGTCGTCGGCCGGACCGCCCGCCACCCCGCGTAGACGAGGCTGAAGACCAGCAGCACCCGACGAACCACCACCTCCCCGGCCCCGTCGACTTGCCACAGCCCGAGGCTCCCGCAGCCGAGCGCCGCGTGGTGCGCGACGACCAGCGCGGTGAGCACCACCCGCAGGTTGTCGCGCACGACCGGTCAGCCGCGCGCTCGTGGTTGTTGTGATCCGCTGGGCCGGTCCCTGACAGGTCCTGCCTAAGCGGGTTCCGTCCCCGCCGGGTCGTCCGCTCGCGTCGGGTCGTCCGCTCGCGTCGCGCGGTCGAACAGATCGGCCAGTTCCTCGGCGTGGGCCCGCAGGTCGTGCTCGGGGTGGGTGAACCAGTAGGCCGCCATCGCGTCGCGCCCTGCACGGCCACGGCCATCGCCCGCCCGTCGAACTCCCGGAAGTCCCCGCTGCCCCGCCCGAACCGGAACACCTCCTCCAGCCCCTGGAACACCGGCTCACTGGTCCGCGCCCCGGACCGCAACCGCCCGTCCGCGCCCCGCATGGTGCTCACCACCTCGCCGAACGCCCGCACGTACGCGGGCAGCTCCCGCATGAGCGCGGCCAGCCCGAGCACGTAGGCCCGCAACATCCCCCCGGCCGTCCCCTCGGCCCCCATCCGCGACGTGGTAGGAGATCACCCCCTTGCTCACCCCCCACCCGCTCGGCGACCCGGGCCAGCGACGCCTGCCCGTACCCCCGCTCGGCCACCACCTCGCAAGCCGACCGGCCAGTTCTTCGCTCCTACCGGTTCTGTCGCCGCGGCTAGACCCCCACCCCCGGTCCGCTTACACGCCGATGCGCCGCCGTTCACCTTCCGAACGACGGCGCACCAGAGGTCTCGTGATCAGCGATAGTTCGTGAACTGCAGCGCGATCCCGAAGTCCTCACCCTTCAACAGGGCGATCACGTCCTGCAGGTGGTCCTTCTTCTTCCCCGACACCCGCAGCTGGTCACCCTGGATCTGCGCCTGCACACCCTTGGGCCCACCGTCCCGGATCTTCTTGGCGATCTCCTTGGCCTTCTCCGACGAGATCCCCTGCACCAGCGACCCGGTGACCTTGTAGACCTTGCCCGACAACGCGGGCTCACCCACGTCGAACGCCTTCTGCGAGATCCCCCGCTTGATCAACTTCTCCTTGAACACCTCGATCGCGGCACTGCACCGCTCCTCGGTCTCGGCCTCGAAGGACACCGCCTCCTCCCCCGACCAGGCCACCTGCGCCCCGGTATTCCGGAAGTCGAACCGCGTGGCCAACTCCTTGGCCGCCTGGTTGAGCGCGTTGTCGACCTCCTGCCGGTCGACCTTGCTCACCACGTCGAACGACGGGTCCGCCACGTGCCTCGCACCTCCGCGCGCCGAGAATCTGAAGTGAGCGCCGATGCTACCGCCGCGTGCGGGGGGTACCGGGTGGAACCCGCCGGAGCGCATTGGGTAAGGTTCCCCCGTCCGGCCAGCCGGACCCCGGCGGGTTGCCCGAGCGGCCAATGGGAGCGGACTGTAAATCCGTCGCGAAAGCTTCAGAGGTTCGAATCCTCTACCCGCCACAAGCTGGTCTGACCAGCACACACAACAAAACCAAGATCAATGACGCACGACATCAGATGATCTTTGGGTGCGGCCCTCAGGTGTTCCTGAGGGCCGCTTTCGTTGTGGGGTGATCGAGCGCCGACGAGGTGGTGTCGCGTTGACCGGTGGGTGGTAGTGACTGGTGTCAGTCATCCCTGGAGACGGAGTCTGCCCAGGTCCGAGGCGGTCAAATCGCGCGATTTGACGGGTTACACTCGGGTCTATGACTACGCCGCCTGCGAGCAGGAGACGTCACGGGGCTTCTGGTGTCTATCGCCAGCTCAGGTCTCGGGGGCGTTCGGCGGTCGGGCATGTGTCGGTGCCGGAGGGGCTGATCAAGTCCGTCAGGGTCGCGGGGGCGGCACGCAGGGCCAGGGCTGTCGTGCCCCGTCCTGCCGACGCCGCACCTGTCACCTCGGATGGCATGGCGGGACAGGCGACTTCGCTCCAGTCGATGGTCATGGCCGGGGAGGCGATCGCTCCGTCTGTCCGTGGCCCCGTCCCCATGCCTCCGCCTCAAGGCGGGCGACGTGTGAACGCGTCAGACCAGTTGGCGGCCGATCGTGACGAGGAGCGTTGGTGATCTACCTCGACTCGTGCGCGGTCATCAAGCTCGTGCACAACGAGGACCACAGTTCCGATCTTGTCGCGTGGCTCAATGCGTCTGGTCGTACGGGCGAGCAGCTCGTGTCCTCGGTGTTGGTGGAGATCGAGACCGTGAGAGCGCTTCGTCGTAGTGCGCCTGCGGCGTTGCCGGGTATCCCGGCCGTGCTGGCTCGGTTGTATCGCGTGCAGATCACCGATGTCATTCGGGCTACGGCGGGCGCGTACCCGGAGGCGACTCTTCGCACGCTCGACGCGATCCACCTCGCGACAGCCCAAGTGATCGTTTCAGAGACGGCGACGCCGCTGTCGGCGTTCGTCACATATGACAAGCGGCTTCTCGACTCGGCTGTCGCGGCGGGGCTGCCCGTCGCCGCGCCGGGCATGGTGGCGTAGAGGTGTCTCCACAGAGGACCGCTTTGGGTGCGACTTTGGGTGCGAACTCCTGCCCGTAGGGCCTCTGGGACGGTCGCGGCTACCTCGTTCGGGTGATCTGTGCCCAGGTAGGCGGCTGCATCGTCGCTGGTCAGCCGCCTGTAAATCCGTCGCGAAAGCTTCAGAGGTTCGAATCCTCTACCCGCCACAACAGCAGTACACGGATAGACAGATGAGGCCTTGGGTGCGTGCGCACTCAGGGCCCTTCTTGTCTGTGCGCGGTCCTCGGCCGCGCACGGTGGCACCCCTCTGTTTCTGACGTCCTCGGCGACCCCTTCACCACGAAGTGGTGCGCGTTGACCTCGACGCTGCCGTTGGACAAGTTCGGGTCGGCAGGGGTGGGGCCGCAGTTTCGGTTCAGTGAGTGCGGGATGGGTGTTCTGCTGCCCGACGACGGGTACGTGCGGATGCAGGTCGGGTTGGCCGATGAGGCGGGCAAAGCCTTGGATACGCGCGAAGCCGGGCACGGGTTGAGCGTGCGGACGGTGCAGCGGGACAAGACCTTCTGTGCGCAGCAGATCGTCTTCGCCGACGGGGTTCGGGTGGAGGTGTCCGGGGACGTCTACTCCGGGGACTTCGCGATGGAGCAGTGCGGGCCGGTCAAGGGGATGGTTGAGCACATTCTGGAGTACCTGCTCGCCAACAAGCGGCCGGGCAACATCGAGCCCGCGCCGAACACCCTGCGGAGCCTCGACCCGTGTGCGGTGGCGGACAAGGCGGTCAAGTCGGTCGCGGCCTTCCGCGGGGCGCGGGCGAGTGAGTTGGACGAGCATCGCTGCGCCTGGACGGAGAAGGCGGTCGTGTTCTTCGGGTGGTCCGACGACTTCGGCAAGGACCCCGCGCCGTTCAGCCTCGCCGGTCGGGAGACGGTCGAGCGGGAGATCGGCGAGGGCACGTGCTCGGTCTCGGGCAAGCACGTCGCGAACGGGCCCAACGACATCGAGACCGCCACCATCCACGTGCGCAACCCCGACATCGCGGCGGCGCTGTGGCCGCTGTTGCCGAAGGCCTGACTGGGCGGGTCCGGCGCCGTGCTCCCTGCAAGCGCGGCGCCGGACCCTGGTGCCCCGCCCGCGTGAGGGCTGCGGCGGGGAATTCTGCTAAGTGACTAACAGTGAATAGAGCATCGCCTGATTAACCGAATGGGCACCCGGTTCACTACTCTTTCCGGCAGTCTTGATTGAGCCGTTTGGACGCGCTCCCAAGTGCGGTAAGCCCAGGTAGAGCTACTATCACCCGAAAGGGGGGCGTCCGAAAAGGGTGAGCCGGCTAGATTTCCCCCACGTCCGGGAATGATCTTGTGGGAGTCGAAGTCCATGAACGTCAAGCGGCGGTTGCTGCCTTTAGTGCTCGCGTTGATCGCCATCTGCTCAGCGGGCTCGCCCGCGGTGGCCGAGCGGCCCGACAAGGACGGGCCGGTGGCCGGGAGGGTGGCAGGCGGTCCAATCCCGGGAGCGCCCCGGCACGACCTCAGAGAGGGGGTCGCGGCCGGTCAGTGGAGCGTGCAAGGGGTGTACCTGCCCTTCAACTTCTCGTTCAGTTTCACCAGGAGCCTCAACTCGCGGGTGTTCTGGCCGTCCACGAGCGGACGGGCCTGCGTGAACCTGCGCGGCACCGGGAGCGCCGAGCCCACGTGGTGGGGCCGGGAGATCAAGGTGGAGATGTGGAACGCCTACGGCACCGACACGAAGGTCGGGGCGACGGTGCGCTACTCCGTCGACGGCTCCTACTACGGCTACTGCTGGACGGGCCTGTACCCGTACCACGAGCACTACTTCCGTGTGGTCAAGGACTGGTCGACCACCCGCGCCGTCTGGGGCGACGGATGGGTGTCCCCCTAGCCTCATCGCAGGCTCACCCGCATCGCCAGGTCCGGCAGCTTGCCGGGGTCGACGGCACGCTCCACGCGCCAGTCGCCCGCTGAGCCCGTCACCCGGCCGACGACGATCTCCACGTCGCCGCGGGCGAGCACCACGCGGTTGGTCGGGTTCACCGTTCCCCGCGCCGTCAGCGCGCCCTCGTCGGAGAGGACGCCGCTGACTCCGGAGCGGGGGATGGTGACCTCGCCCAGAGCGGACAGGCTGGTGTCGACCACCAGCGAGTCGGTCACCACGCCCAGGACTCCGTCGGGGGTGACGATCAGGTCGCCGGGAGCCGCGTCCTCAGCGATCAGCCCGTCGCGCACGCCGACCGTGGCGGCCACGCCGTCGACATGCCCGTCGACGACCTGGCGCAGCCGCACCGGCCCGGTCGGCGGGTCGAGCAGGCCCGCCGCCGGGGCGGCGACGCCGAAGCCGGGCACCTCCAGCACGCTGTTCCACGCGCCGACCCCCGGCGGGACCTGCTGCCACAGCGAGCCGTCGGAGAGCGGGTACGGGACGCCGAGCGGGGTGTCGACGGCCGAGGAGATCACCTCGGGGCTGGCCGAGCCCGGCGCCGCGAGGGCGAACGCCACGCCCGCGGCCGTGTCGCGCGGGTCCGCCCTGGAGGCGATGAAACCGATCGCGGGCTGCCCCGGCGTCACCCGGGCCACCGAGCGCAGCAGCAGCTCGCCGGTGTCGACCTTGCGCGCGACCGCGGTGGTGACGAAGGCGACCGACCCCTCGGCGGACACCAGCGCCACCACCGCGAAGTTCGCCGTCCCCGAGTAGGGCGGAGTTCCGGCGAACAGGGCCCGCACCGCCCCCGACGGCCGGTGCGGGCTGCCGCGCCAGGTCTGCTCGGCGCGCGCTATCAGCTCGGTGTCGCCCGCGAGCGAGCCGCGCACGGACCACTCGGCGACCGGCTTGGCCGCGGTGTCGACGTGCGGACCGCCGCTCCCGTCCCGGCCGACGAGCAGCGCGCCCGCCACCGCGACCACCACGACCCCGAGCGCGGCGATGGCCTGCATCCGGTGCTGGCGCTGCACGCGGCGGCGCTCGTGCACCCGGCGCAGCACGGACTCGGCAGCGGGCGCGGCCACGTGGACCATCGCGGACTCCCGGCGCAGCCGCGCCACGGCGGCGTCATCGTCGACGATCATGGCCTGCTCCTCCCCGACGGCACCCGACCGCCGCCTCGTCGGCGGACCACAGCTCCTTCATCCGGGCGACGCCGCGACTGGTCAGCGACTTCACCGTGCCCACGGCGCACCCCAGTTCCTCGGCGGTCTGCGCCTCGGACAGGTCGAGCACGAAGCGGGCGACCACGGCGGCGCGCTGGCGCGGCGGCAGTTCCTGCAGCACCAGCAGGATGTGGTCGCGGCTGGCCACCGACGCCGCGACGTCGGTCAGGTCCAGCTGGTCGAGCAGCTCCTCCGGCGCCACCGGCGCCGCCTTCTTCGCCGCGCGCAGGAACTCGTTGTAGATGGCCCGGCGGACGTAGGCGACGGCGTTGTCGGCGGGCACGCTGCGCCAGCGCTTGAGGCAGCGCAGCAGGGCTTCCTGCACGACCTCCTCGGCGTCCCAGCGCCTGCCGGTGAGCATGACGGCGTAGCGCAGCAGCTGGGGATAGCGCTCCCGGACGAAGGCGTCGAACTCCGGCTCCGCGCGCACCAGCCACCTCCCTCCGCCTCGGCTCCACCCCCTAGACCGGGCCCGCCGGGAAAAGGTTGCCCCGCTGGCGCGCCGTTGCCCAGCCGTTACTGTCGGATGCCATGAGGCCCGCATTCCACCTCGCCATCCCGGTCGACGACCTCGGCGCGGCGCGCGCCTTCTACGGCGGCGTGCTCGGCTGCCCGCAGGGCCGCGACAGCGACACCTGGGTCGACTGGGACCTGCGCGGACACCAGCTCGTCACCCATCTGGCCCCGCGCCCGGCCGAGGCGAACAACCCGGTCGACGGGCACGGCGTGCCGGTGCCGCACTTCGGCCTTGTGCTCGACGTCGCGTCGTTCCACGAGCTGGCCGGGCGGCTGCGCGCGGCGGGGACGGCCTTCGTCATCGAGCCCTACCTGCGCTTCGAGGGCCAGCCGGGGGAGCAGTGGACGATGTTCCTGCGGGACCCGGCGGGCAACGCGCTGGAGTTCAAGGCCTTCGCCGACGAGTCCCAGCTCTTCGCCCGCTGAGGGCCGGCGTTCAACCGGGTGAACCTGACGGAGATGGACGTGACGCCCGCGACAGCAGCTCGCTCTCGTGGCCCGTAGGAGTGAACTATCGGAAAAGATGGTGTCCGCGCGTAACTGACACCCGTGCTTGTATCGCCTGATCGGGGTACAGTTTCCCCGCCGCCGTCCGCCGCCGCCCTGAGGAGGTCGCATGCCGGACCGTCCTGGGCACCCGACGGATCTGCCGGTGGAACCGCAGGTCGAAGCTCCGCTCGACACCGTTGACACGGTCGACTCGCCTGCCGAGCCGCAGCCCGCGGCCGAGGAGTCGTCCAACCGCGGCTTCCTCGCCTTCTCCGTCCTGGTGCTCATCTCGGCCATCGGCACCGCGGCCGTGCTCGCCTTCACGCTCCCGCGGACGAACAACGGCGGGATCGTGGTCGGCCTGCTGCTCGCCCTCGGCTTCATCCTCGCCGAGCAGCTGGCCATCAACGTCGACGTCCGCGGCGGCGTCTCCTGGTCGATCACCTTCTGCGAGATCCCGCTCGTCATCGGGCTGTTCGTCGCGCCGTTCGAGGTGGTGCTGGCCGCGCACCTGATCGCGGGCGTGGGCACGCTGCTGATCAGGCGCGTGCAGGACCGCATCCTCTACAACGCGGGCGCGATGATCTTCGAGATCTGCGCCGCGTTCGCGGTCATGAACTGGATCAACTCCGCGCTCCCCGCGGGCGTGCCGATCTGGACGGGCGTGGTCGCGGGCGCGCTGGCGGCCCCGCTGTCCTCCACCGCGCTCGCGCTGGTCTGCGTGCGCATCCTCGGCCGCCGGATGCGCATCGGCGCCGCCGCCCGGCTGTTCCTGCGCACCACGGTCCTCGGCCTGGTCAACGCCTCCGTGGGCGTCGTCGGCTATCAGGTCGTCGACCACGCCGACTGGGGCTGGCCGCTGCTGGTCCTGGCCCTGGCGGGCCTGGGCGCGCTCTACATCGCCTACTCCGGACTGCTGCGCGAGCAGCGCGACCTGGAGGCGCTCTCCGAGGTCAGCCTCATGGTCGCCCGCTCGGGGCACCAGGCCGCCGCCCGGCCGTCGCTGGGGGTGGCCGACCCGACCGAGGGCGCCGACGTCACCGACGCCGACGACTGGCAGGTCATCGCCGACCGGGTCAAGGACCAGCTCGGCGCGGCCAGGGTCGTGCTGCGGCTGCGCTTTGACCCGCAGGCGCCCATGCACGTCATCGGCTCCGGCGACGACCTGCCCACCGACACCGTCGACCTCGACGCCACCGGCCCGCGCTCGGACGCGCTGCTGCGCCTGCCCGGCGCGCACGTGCGCCACTTCCGCCGGGTCGACTCGGTGCCCGAGATCCGCCAGGGCCTGCTCCGGCGCGGCGTCGACGAGGCGCTGGTGGCCCCGCTGCGCAGCGCCAGCCACCTGCTCGGCGTGGTCGAGGCGCACGACAAGCTCTCCCGCTGGCGCGGCTTCGGCCAGGCCGACATCCGCATGATCGGCACCATGGCCAGCCACCTGGCCACCGCGCTGGACAACCGCCGCCTCATGGCCACCCTGCGCCACGACGCCTACCACGACCCGCTGACCGGCCTGCTCAACCGGCCCGGCTTCCGCCGCGCCGCGGGCGACCTGCTGCGCCGCAAGGCCGACGCCATCGCCGAGTGCACCGTGCTGCGCATCGACCTCGACGTGCTGCCCGCCGTCAGCGACGCCCTCGGCTACGCCTGGAGCGACCGCATGATCGTCGCCGCGGGCCGCAGGCTGCGCGACGCGCTCGGCCCCGAGGTGCCGCTGGCGCGGCTGGAGGGCGGCGCGTTCGCCGTGCTGCTCGCCGACACCGCCGCCGACGCCGTGCGGGAGACCGCCGAGCGGCTGCGCCGCGACCTGACCGCGCCGTACCCGGTCGACCGGCTGACCGTCGAGGCCGGATCGGTCGTCGGCTACGCCAGCCCGCGCACCGCCAACGCCGAGAGCGGCGGCGAGCCCGACACCCCCGACATCGACGCCCTGCTCCAGCGCGCCGACGTCGCCCAGCGCGCCGCCCGCTCCTCCGGCGAGGCCGTGCGCGAGTACCTGCCCACCATGGGCCAGATCTTCCTGCGGCGCTTCCAGCTGGTCACCCAGTTCCGCCAGGCGCTGGAGACCGGCCAGGTCAAGGTGCACTACCAGCCGAAGGTCGCGCTGCCGAGCCGCCAGGTGCTCGGCGTCGAGGCGCTCGTGCGCTGGCGGCACCCGGAGTTCGGCAAGCTCGACCCCGACGAGTTCGTGCCCGCCGTCGAGGCCGCGGGCCTGGTCGACGCGCTCACCGGGTTCGTCATGGACCAGTCCCTGCAGCGGGTCCGCAAGTGGCTCGACCGCGGCCTGCGCATCTCCGCGGCGGTCAACCTGTCGGTGCGCAGCCTGGACGACGCGACCTTCCCCGACCGGGTCGCCGCGGCCCTGGAGCGCCACGGCGTGCCGCCGGAGCTGCTGACCCTGGAGCTGACCGAGTCCGGCGTCATGGCCGACCCGCAGCGCGCCCTGCCGGTGCTGCGCGCCCTGCACGCCCTGGGCGTCGTGCTGGCCGTGGACGACTTCGGCACCGGGTACTCCTCGCTGGCCTACCTGCGGCAGCTGCCGGTGGACGAGGTCAAGATCGACAAGAGCTTCGTGCTCGGCATGGGCACCGACCTCGGCGACCACGCCGTGGTGCGCTCCATCGTGGAGCTGGGGCACTCGCTCGGCCTGACCGTCGTCGCCGAGGGCGTCGAGGACGACCTCGCCCGCGACCAGCTGACCGCCATGGGCTGCGACGTCGCGCAGGGCTACCTGATCTCCCGCCCGCTCTCGGAGAGCAGGCTGGAGGCCTGGCTGCAGGCGCGGACGACCCAGGCCAGGGGCAAGCGCGACGAGATGGTGCTCACCCTCCTCACGTAAGGGGGACCCCCGTTTTGGAGCCCGGGACGGGGCTGTGTAAAGTACTGCTCGTCCCCAGGGCCCAAGCGGTTCCGCAAGGACACTGCCCCTTTAGCTCAGTCGGCAGAGCGTCTCCATGGTAAGGAGAAGGTCTACGGTTCGATTCCGTAAAGGGGCTCGTGGATCAGGCCGCGATACTGTGACACACACGCTGTGACACAAGTTCGTGGCCTTGTTCCGTGCCAGGCGGTGTAGCTCAGCTGGTAGAGCAAGCGGCTCATAATCGCTGTGTCGTCGGTTCAAGTCCGGCCACCGCTACGCGACGGGCGACTGGTGTCGACGACAAGCGCCGACCACAGTCGCTTCACCTGAAGTCTGGGGACACCCCAGGCCCCGGGGGCGACCCGATAGTCCGAGAGAAGGTTAGCTGTGGCTGCAACTGACGTGCGACCCAAGATCACGCTGGCGTGCGAGGTCTGCAAGCACCGCAACTACATCACCAAGAAGAACCGGCGCAACGACCCGGACCGCCTGGAGATGAAGAAGTTCTGCCCGAACTGCTCCAAGCACCAGGCGCACAAGGAAACCCGCTAGTTCCCAGCGCATCACGAAGGCCGTCCCACCACCTGGTGGGGCGGCCTTCGTGCGTCCCGTAGCCTTCCGGCGTGGCTTTGGACCCAGCTTTCGTCGGCCGTGAGTACCCGCGCTGCGCGGAGTACGAGGTGAGCCGGGAGAAGATCAAGGAGTTCGCCCGCGCGATCGGGGAGGACAACCCCGTCCACACCGACCCGGAGGCCGCCAGGGCCGCCGGGCACCCGGACGTGATCGCGCCGCCGACCTTCACCACCATCATCTCGATGACGGCGATCAACGCCATCGTCGGAGACCCGGCGCTGGGGCTGGACTACAGCCGGATGGTGCACGGCGACCAGTCGTTCACCTACCACCGCCCGGTGGTCGCGGGCGACGCCCTCGTCGCCGACGCCGCCATCGAGGCGATCTCGCACCGCGCGGGCAACGACTTCATCACCCTGCGCGCCGCGATCGCCGACGCCGCGGGAGAGCCGGTCGTCACCGCCCGCGCGCAGCTGGTCGTCCGGGACGCCGAGGAGGAAGCGTGAGCGTGCAGGAGGGCCGTGTGGAGAAGGGGGACGAGCTGGACCAGCTGGAGGTCCGGATCACCCGCGCCGACCTCGTCCGCTACGCCGGGGCGTCGCTGGACTTCAACCCGATCCACCACAACGAGCGCTTCGCCAAGTCCGTCGGGCTGCCCGACGTGATCGCGCACGGCATGCTCACCATGGCCATCGCCTGCCGCGCGGTCACCGCGTGGGGCAAGGGCGAGCTGCTGGACTACAGCGCCCGCTTCACCCGCCCGGTCGTCGTCCCCGACGACGACGAGGGCGCGCTGCTGACGATCACCGGCAAGGTGACCGCGGTGGACGCCGAGGACGGCGCGCGCGTCGCCAAGGTCCTGCTGTCGGCCCAGTTCGACGGCAAGGCCGTGCTGGGCAAGCCGCTCGCCAGGGTGCGGCTGATCGACTGAACGGCCGGGGAGCCCCGACCGGGGCGCCCGCCGCGGGCAGTCGTACATTCGTCGCCGTGACGGCTTCCGACCTCATCTCCTTCGCCCGCGGTGCCCCGTCCCTCGACATCGTCGACGTCGACGGGCTCAAGGCCGCCGCGGACGCCGCGCTGACCTCCGACCCCGGTGGCGCGACCGGCTACGGCACCGCCATCGGCTACCCGCCGCTGCGCAAGTTCCTCGCCGAGAAGCACGGGGTCGCCGAGGAGCAGGTGCTGGTCACCAACGGCTCCATGCAGGCCGACGCCTTCCTCTTCGACGAGCTGGTGACCGCGGGCGAGCCGGTCGTCGTGGAGCGGCCGACCTACGACCGCACGCTGCTCGGGCTGCGCCAGCGCGGCGCCGACGTGCGGCCGGTCACCCTGGCCACCGACGGCATCGACACCGAGGAGCTGGCCGCGCTGCTGGAGTCCGGGGTGCGCCCGACCTTCGCGCACGTCATCCCGAACTTCCAGAACCCGGCCGGCTACACCCTCAGCGCCGCCAAGCGGGCCCGGCTGCTGGAGCTGGCCGAGCAGCACGACTTCATCGTCTTCGAAGACGACCCGTACGTGCAGATCCGCTTCGCCGGCGAGCCGCTGCCGACGATGCTGGAGCTGGACAACGGCCGCGGCCGCGTGGTCTACGCCAGCTCCTTCTCCAAGACCGTCGCGCCCGGCGTGCGCGTGGGCTACCTGGTGGGCCCGGCCGACCTGATCGCCAAGATCCGGGTGCGGGCGACCAACACCTACATCTCGCCCAACATGCTGGCGCAGGCGATCGTGCACCGCTTCGTCGTGGACGGCGGCCTGGAGCGCTCGGTGGCCACGGTCAACGCCGCGCTGCGCGAGCGCGCCGACGTGCTGTGCGACGCCCTGGCGAAGCACATCCCGGACGCGACGTTCACCAAGCCCGACGGCGGCTACTTCATGTGGGTCGAGCTGCCCGATGGCGTCGACGTCGCCGCGCTGCTGACCGCCTCCGAGGAGCGGGGCGCCACCTTCGTCAAGGGCACCGACTTCCTGCTGGAGGGCGGTCGCTCGTCGCTGCGGATGGCCTACTCCGGGGTGCGGACCGACCAGATCGTCGAGGGTGTGACGCGCATCGCCGACGCCCTCGCGAGCCTGCGGGTCGGCGCGAACTGACGGCGTGCGCCGCGAGACCGGTACCGGGTTGCCGGTCTCGCGGTGGGATGCCGTAGAGTGGCCCGAGCGGCCGACGGGCGCCGCTCCCGCGCGAGCGGGGGCAGCACTTCTCGGCTGTGTCCAAGCGTGGTCCCAGGTGGTCCTGCCGCCGGGGGTCGCGAAGGGGTGTAGCTCAATTGGCAGAGCAGCGGTCTCCAAAACCGCAGGTTGCAGGTTCAAGTCCTGTCGCCCCTGCGTTTGACGTCCGGTGCGGCTGACCGTCGCGGCGGACGCGAGGTCAGCACACCGAGCGGAGGATTGGCGTGGCCGACGAAGTCGAGCGGGAAGACGGCGCTGAGCGCCCGGCTCGTCCCGCGGGCGCCGCGTCCCGTCGCGAGCAGCGCCGCGGCGCTCGCCCGGCGGGCCGCTCGGACGCCGAGGCGGGCAAGAAGCCCGCGAAGGCCACGCCCGCGGGCAAGCCCGCCAAGTCGGACTCCGACTCGGCCGACGCCAAGGGCCGCCCCACTCCCAGCAGGGACAAGGATCGCAAGGAAACCCGCGCCGGCCTCTTCAGCAGGCTCGGGCGCTTCCTGCGCGAGGTCGTCGCCGAGCTGAAGAAGGTCATCTGGCCGACCCGCAAGCAGCTGGTCACCTACACCGCCGTGGTGCTGGTGTTCGTGGCGTTCATGATCGCGGTGATCTCGGGCCTGGACCTGGCGCTCGGCAAGGGCGTGTTCTGGCTCTTCGGCTAGACCGCGGGATGGACGAAAAGGAAGCGGGACCAACAGTGACCTCCGAGAACGGCGCCGTCCGCGGCGACGTGACCAGCCTGCCCGGCGACGAGGGGAACGCCGACGACCCGTCGCGCGGGCCCGAGACGTCCCCGGACACCGACGAGGACGCTGCCGGTCAGGGCTCAGCCGACTCCGCGGACTCGGCTGACTCGCCGGATTCCGCCGACTCGCCCGACTCCGCGGATTCCGCCGACTCGGCTGATTCGGCCGACTCCGCCGACTCCAGCGACGAGAAGTCCGGGGACGAGGAGTCCGGGGAGTCCGGGGAGTCCGCCGAGGACGAGTCCGCGCCCGAAGAGGACGCCGCGGAGATCCCCGTCGAGGAGGTCGACCCGGCCGTCCAGATGCGCGACGCGCTGCGCCGCGCGCCGGGCGCGTGGTACGTCGTGCACTCGTACGCCGGCTACGAGAACAAGGTCAAGACCAACCTGGAGACCCGTATCCAGACCCTCGACATGGAGGAGTACATCTTCCAGGTCGAGGTGCCGACCGAAGAGGTCACCGAGATCAAGAACGGCCAGCGCAAGCAGGTGCAGCGCAAGGTGCTGCCCGGCTACATCCTGGTCAGGATGGACCTCAACGACGGCTCCTGGTCCGCGGTGCGCAACACCCCCGGGGTGACCGGTTTCGTCGGCGCGACCAACAAGCCCTCGCCGCTGACCATCGACGAGGTGCTCAAGTTCCTGCTGCCGCAGGTCGAGCGCGAGAAGCCCGCGGCGGGCAAGTCCGCCCAGGCCGCCTCGTCCTCGCGGCCCACCGTCGAGGTCGACTTCGAGATCGGCGAGTCGGTCACCGTCATGGACGGCCCGTTCGCCACGCTGCCCGCGACGATCTCCGAGGTCAACGCCGACCAGCAGAAGCTCAAGGTCCTGGTGTCGATCTTCGGCCGGGAGACCCCGGTCGAGCTGTCGTTCACCCAGGTCTCCAAGATCTGACGCCCCGCCGGGGCGCCACCGTGGGAGGACCGAGCGCGGCCCGCACCACAACTGATTCCGCCACGTAAGGAACAGCAATGGCAAAGCGCAGCAAGGCGTACAACGACGCCTCGAAGCTCATCGACAAGGCCAAGCTCTACTCCCCGCTTGAGGCGGCGAAGCTGGCCAAGGAGACCTCCAAGGTCAAGCTGGACGCCACCGTCGAGGTCGCGATGCGCCTCGGCGTCGACCCGCGCAAGGCCGACCAGATGGTCCGCGGCACCGTGAACCTGCCGCACGGCACCGGCAAGACCGCCCGCGTCATCGTCTTCGCCGTCGGCGACAAGGCCACCGAGGCCGAGGCCGCGGGTGCCGACGCCGTGGGCGCCGAGGACCTGATCGAGCGCATCCAGGGCGGCTGGCTGGACTTCGACGCCGCGATCGCCACCCCGGACCAGATGGCCAAGGTCGGCCGGATCGCCCGCATCCTCGGCCCGCGCGGCCTGATGCCGAACCCGAAGACCGGCACCGTGACCCCGGATGTCACCAAGGCCGTCAACGAGATCAAGGGCGGCAAGATCAACTTCCGGGTGGACAAGCAGGCCAACCTGCACCTGGTGATCGGCAAGGCCTCCTTCGACCAGGCCAAGCTGGTGGAGAACTACGCCGCCGCGCTGGACGAGATCCTGCGGGCCAAGCCGTCGGCGGCCAAGGGCCGCTACGTCAAGAAGGTCACCTTCACGACCACCATGGGCCCTGGCATCCCGGTCGACCCGGCCCGCACCCGCAACCTGCTTGAGGACGACGCCCAGGCGTGATCCCCGCATGCGCAGAAGGCCCCGCTCCGGCGGGGCCTTCTGGCGTTTCAGCCCGACGGTTTGCGCTGGTCGAGCACTTCCAGCAGGACCACCGCGGCGATGATGACCAGCACGGAGACGATCCACCAGAAGGGCTCGGGCAGCAGCAGCGGGAACGCCAGCACCGGGTGCCAGTCGAACACCCGCGCCACCAGCGGCACCACGCCCTCGTACACCCCGACCACGAACACAGCCCCCTGTAGGGCGCTGATCCCGCTGCTGTCCATGGTGAGCAAACTAGCGCCGCACGCGGCGCGGCGGTTCCGCTTGGCGGTGGAAAGTGGAACTCCTAGCGGCAGTCCTCGGCCTCTTTGCGGTGGTCGGAGATGATCCACTGGTTGGCCCGCGACCCCGGGATCACCCGCAGCGTGAACTCGCCGAGCCGGGGGCCCTCGCGGATGTCGAGCGCGCACGAGGAGACCACGACCGTCCCGTCCGCGCCGGGTGTCAGGTCCACCGCGGACGGGAAGTACGGGCGGGCGTAGGCGCTGGCGTTGGTGACCTCGCCGTTGAGCCTGCGGATCGCGGTCGGGCAGTCCGGCGCGCCGACGTGGTCGGCGAAGCGCTCGGCCAGCTCCTCGGTCTCGAACCGGGTGCACGCGTCGGGCAGGGTGGTCTGGGCGACGTTGTTGTAGATCATGCGGATCGCCTCGCGCGGGGACTCGGCGAACAGCACGGTGCGGGTGGCCTTGCCGCCGCCGGTCTGGGAGGCGGGGAGGTCCTCGTCGGGGTCGCCGAAGTAGTGGTCGAAGGCCCATCCCGCCGCGGCCAGCAGCACCAGCAGCAGCACGAGCCTGCGCACCCAGCGGTTGAAGAGGATCTTCTTCCACAGCGGCTTGCCGCGCGGGGGCTCCGGCGGCGGGTTGTCCTTCTCGAAGCGCTGGAACTCCTGGAACTGCCGGAACCTCTCCCACTGCGCGGCATCGTAGGACTCCCCGGGCACGACCGGCGGCTGTCCGGGCGGCGCTGGGGGGACGTCCGCCGGGCGGGCGGGCGGGGGGCCTGGCTTGGCGGGGTCGGGCTGCTCGTCGTCGGCCACGGGTCCATCATGCCGGGGGTGGTGCGGGGTGCGCCGGAGGGATCGCGTACTCTTGACGAGGTTTCACCGAAGACCGCTGGTCCTGCTCCGGTCGGAGCGGGGTAAATGCCCGAGACCGGGCGGCCCGCGCAGGGGGAACGGAGTGGTTCTTCATGACGCCCCGTGCCGCGCTGCGCCGGGGCGTTTCGTCGTCTCAGGGCTTCCAGCGTCAGCCCAACGAGAGGAGGCGACACCATGGCGAAGCCTGACAAGGTGGGCGCTGTCACCGAGATCGCGGACCGCTTCCGCAGCAGCTCGGCGGCCGTCGTCACCGAGTACAGCGGCCTCACCGTGTCGCAGCTGACCACGCTGCGTCGCGCTCTCGGCACTGGCGCGTCCTACCGCGTCGCGAAGAACACCCTGGTCAAGCGCGCTGCCGATGAGGCGGGCGTGCAAGGCCTGGAAGCCCTGTTCGTCGGTCCCACGGCCATCGCCTTCATCGAGGGCGAGCCGGTGGACGCGGCCAAGGCGCTGCGCGATTTCGCCAAGGACAACAAGGGTCTGGTCATCAAGGGCGGCTACATGGATGGCCGCCCGCTCACCGTCGAAGAGGTCACCCGCATCGCGGACCTGGAGACGCGTGAGGTCCTGCTCGCCAAGCTGGCGGGCGCGATGAAGGGCAACCTGAGCAAGGCCGCAGGCCTGTTCGCCGCCCCGGCGTCCCAGGTCGCGCGCCTGGCCGCCGCCCTGCGCGACAAGAAGGCCGAGGGCGCCGAGGCGCCCGCCGCCGACGAGTCTGCCGAGAGCTGATCCACCACCCGGAAATCCCGCGCCCGGCCACCGGGTGTGCACGTGAAAGGAACGCCACCATGGCGAAGCTGAGCAACGACGACCTGCTCGACGCCTTCAAGGAGATGACCCTCCTGGAGCTGTCGGAGTTCGTGAAGCAGTTCGAGGACACCTTCGACGTCACCGCCGCCGCCCCGGTCGCCATGGCCGCCGCCGCGGGCCCGGCCGCCGCCGCCCCGGCCGAGGAGGAGAAGGACTCCTTCGACGTCGTCCTGGAGAACGCGGGCGACAAGAAGATCCAGGTCATCAAGGTCGTGCGCGAGGTCGTCACCGGCCTGGGCCTGAAGGAGGCCAAGGAGCTGGTCGAGGCCGCTCCGAAGCCCATCCTCGAGGGTGTCAAGAAGGACGTCGCGGACGCGGCGAAGGAGAAGCTCGAGGCCGCCGGCGCCAAGATCTCCCTCAAGTGATCTGAGCGCGGTCTGATCGGAGACCCGGTTCCCCGTTGCGGGGGCCGGGTCTTCGGCGTTTCCGGGGTTCCCCACGAATGCGGGTCCACCCCATCGGACACTGGGGAGGCGCGCGTTGCGCAGGTGGGTGGTCACTTTGATCGGCTGTAAGGCGCTGCACCACGCTGGTACGCGACGCGCGCCCCTTTGTGTCCGATGGAGCGGATTCGCTCCATCGGACTTCTGTGCACATCGCGCTCCCTGCTAGAACCCGCCCAACCCGCGCCCACAAGACCAACGCCGAACCCCGCCAACCCCGGAACCCCGCCGGAACAAGCCCGGAACCTGCACCCTGCCGGACCATCCCATACCCCCGAATGCCACCCTGTGTGCGCCAGGTCATAGCCCCCACGCGCCCGGCAACCGCCACCCAGGTACGTTCTTGACTCGGCAGTAACTTCGGCAGTAACCAGAGCCTGACGCCGTCGTTGCACCTGGGAGACGACTCCGTGCGGGCGGGCAGGGGTGTCGGGAAGCAGTCGGGAGGGTCGCGGATGGGCGCCGAGGTGGTCATCGAGGGGCTGACGAAGTCCTTCGGGAAGCAGGCCATCTGGCGGGACGTGACGCTGACGCTCCCCCCAGGCGAGGTCTCGGTCATGCTTGGCCCGTCGGGGACGGGCAAGTCGGTGTTCCTGAAGTCGATGATCGGGTTGCTCAAGCCCGACCGCGGCTCCTGTGTGATCAATGGCGTCGACATCGTCACCTGCTCGGAATCGCAGCTCTACGAGACGCGCAAGCTGTTCGGGGTGCTGTTCCAGGACGGCGCCCTCTTCGGGTCGATGAACCTGTTCGACAACGTGGCGTTCCCGCTGCGCGAGCACACACGCAAGTCCGAGTCCGAGATCAAGTCCATCGTGTTGGACAAGCTGGAGATGACCGGGCTGCAAGGCGCGGAGAAGAAGCTGCCGGGGGAGATCTCCGGCGGGATGCGCAAGCGCGCCGGACTGGCCAGGGCGCTGGTGCTGGACCCGGAGATCATTCTCTGCGACGAGCCGGACTCCGGTCTCGACCCGGTCCGCACCGCCTACCTGAGCCAGCTGCTGATCGATCTCAACGCCCAGATCGACGCCACCATCCTCATCGTCACGCACAACATCAACCTGGCCCGCACGGTGCCGGACAACCTCGGCATGCTCTTCCGCAAGGAGCTGGTCATGTTCGGGCCGCGCGAGGTCCTGCTGACCAGTGACGAGCCCGTGGTCGAGCAGTTCCTCAACGGGCGCAGGCTCGGGCCGATCGGGATGTCGGAGGAGAAGGACGCCGCGACGATGGCCCAGGAGCAGGCGCACGCCGCCGCCGGGCACTCCGACGGCTCCTCCGATGAGGACCTGCGCGGGGTGGTGCCGCAGATCGAGCCGACGCCGGGGCTGCCGGAGCGCCAGGCCGTGCGCCGCCGCAAGGACCGGGTCATGCAGGTGCTGCGCGACCTGCCGCCGCAGGCCCAGCAGGGGATCATCGAGTCGCTGACGCCCGAGGAGCGCCGCCGCTACGGGGTCGACGCGCAGCCGGTCGGCGCGCGGCCGAGCCCGACGCCCAGGGAGGGCTTCCGCGGGTCGCTCGCCGACGCCGACGTCGCCCAGGTGCCGCGGTCGGACTGGGGAGCGCGGTGACCGCCGGGACGGCCCGGCCGCTGCCGGGGGCGGGCGCGCTGCGCGAGACCGGCAGGCTGTTCGCGCTCGGGCTCGACGTCGCGGTCAACATCTTCAAGCGGCCGTTCCAGTTCCGCGAGTTCATCCAGCAGTGCTGGTTCATCGCCAGCGTCACGATCCTGCCGACGGCGCTGGTCGCCATCCCGTTCGGCGCGATCGTCGCCCTGCAGCTCGGGACGCTGATCGTGCAGCTGGGCGCGCAGTCCTTCACCGGCGCGGCGAGTGTGCTGGCGATCATCCAGCAGGCCGCGCCGCTGGTGACGGCGCTGCTGGTGGCAGGCGCGGGCGGCAGCGCGATCTGCGCCGACATCGGCTCGCGCACCATCCGCGAGGAGATCGACGCCATGGAGGTGCTGGGCGTCTCGCCGATCCAGCGCCTGATCGTGCCGCGGGTGCTCGCCGCGATGCTGGTCGCCGTGCTGCTCAACGGCCTGGTCAGCGTGGTCGGCGTGATGGGCGGCTACTTCTTCAACGTGGTGCTGCAGGGCGGCACGCCCGGCGCGTACCTGGCCAGCTTCTCCGCGCTGGCGCAGCTGCCCGACCTGTGGATCAGCGAGCTGAAGGCGCTGATCTTCGGCTTCATCGCCGGCGTCGTGGCCGCCTACCGGGGGCTCAACCCCAAGGGCGGGCCCAAGGGCGTCGGCGACGCGGTCAACCAGTCCGTCGTGATCACGTTCCTGCTGCTGTTCTTCGTCAACTTCGTGCTGACCGCGGTGTACCTGCAGGTCGTCCCGGCGAAGGGGAGCTGAGATGGCGCTCAAGGACACCGCCCGCAAGGCCGTCGACCGGCCGCTGCGCTCCCTCGACGACCTCGGCGAGCAGCTCTCCTTCTACGTGCGCGCGCTGGCCTGGATTCCCCGCGCGCTGCGGCGCTACACGCGCGAGACGATGCGACTGCTGGCCGAGGTGAGTTTCGGCTCCGGCGCGCTCGCCGTCATCGGCGGCACGGTCGGGGTGATGGTCGGGCTGACGGTGTTCACCGGCGTCGTCGTCGGCCTGCAGGGCTACGCCGCCCTCGACCAGATCGGCACCGCGGCGTTCTCCGGGTTCGCCTCGGCCTACATCAACACCCGCGAGATCGCCCCGCTGGTGGCCGGGCTCGCGCTGTCGGCCACCGTCGGGTCCGGCTTCACCGCCCAGCTCGGCGCGATGCGCATCTCCGAGGAGATCGACGCGCTGGAGGTCATGGCCGTGCCGAGCCTGCCGTTCCTGGTCACCACCAGGATCATCGCGGGCTTCATCGCCGTGATCCCGCTCTACATCATCGGCCTGCTGACGTCCTACCTCGCCTCACGCACGATCGTCGTGCAGTTCTACGACCAATCGGCGGGCACCTACGACCACTACTTCAACCTGTTCCTACCGCCGGAGGACGTGTTCTGGTCCTTCGGCAAGGTGCTCATCTTCGCGGTCATCATCATCCTGTCGCACTGCTACTACGGCTACACCGCCAGCGGCGGCCCCGCCGGGGTGGGCGTGGCCGTGGGCCGCGCGGTGCGCACGACGATCGTGACCGTGGCGCTGGTGAACTTCTTCATCGGCTTCGCCATCTGGGGCACCACCACGACGGTGAGGATCGCGGGATGAGCGGCGCGGCCACGACCATCAAGCGCAGGCTGTGGGGCCTGGCGTTCATCGCGGTGATCGCCGGGCTGGTCAGCCTGAGCATCGCCATGTACAACAAGGCGTTCACACCGGTCGCGATGGTCACGCTGACCACCGACAAGGTCGGCAACCAGCTGTCGGTGCACTCCGACGTCAAGGTGCGCGGGCTCATCGTCGGCGAGGTCCGCGGCATCACCCCCACGGCCACCGGCGCCGAGCTGGAGCTGGCCATCGAGCCTGCGAAGATCGAGGTCATCCCGGCCAACGTCACCGCCCGCTTCCTGCCCAAGACCCTCTTCGGCGAGCGCTACGTCGCCCTGCAGATCCCCGACGAGCCCGCGGTCGCCGCGCTGGCCCCCGGCGCGCGGATCGCCCAGGACGGCTCCGTCGAGGCCGTGGAGCTGGAGCAGGCCTTCGAGAGCCTGCTGCCGGTGCTGCAGGCGGTGCAGCCGCAGAAGCTCTCCAGCACGCTCACCGCGATCTCCACCGCCCTGGACGGTCGCGGCGAGCAGCTCGGCGACACCCTCTCGGAGCTGGGCGAACTGGTCGGCGAGCTGAACCCGCACCTGCCCAAGCTGCGCGAGGACCTGGCCAAGCTGGCCAGTGTCAGCGACACCTACACCTCGGCCGCGCCCGACCTGATCGCCGCGCTGACGGACCTGTCGGTCACCTCGAACACCATCGCCGAGCAGCGCGGCAACCTCGACGCGGTGTTCGCCACCGTCACCACCGCGGGCCGCGACCTCGACGCGTTCCTGCGCGCCAACCGGTCCAACCTGATCATGCTGGCCGACACCTCCCGCCCGACGCTGGAGACGCTGGCCCGCTACTCCCCGCAGTACCCGTGCATGCTGAAGCTGATGGCCGAGGCCGTGCCCGAGCTGGACAAGGCCTTCGGCAAGGGCACCGACAACCCCGGCCTGCACGCCACCATCGAGGTCACCGTCAACCGCGGCGCCTACAAGCCCGGTGTGGACGAGCCGCGCTACGAGGACGACCGCGGCCCGCGCTGCTACGACTTCACGGAGTTCCCCAGCCCGTTCCCGCAGGCCCCGCCGGACGGCCCGCTGCGGGACGGCTCCTCCTTCCCGCCGCCTGCGCGCCCGGCCTCCGACGGCCTGCTGCCGCCGCAGAACACCGAGAAGGTCACCCCGAGCGCGGCAGGCGGCGATGGTCTGGGCCTGCCGAACTCCCCGCAGGAGGTCGCGTTCGTGAACCAGCTGCTGGCGCCCGGCATGGGTGTGGAGGCCGAGCAGGTGCCGACGTGGAGCACGCTGCTGCTCGGCCCGGCGCTGCGCGGGTCGGAGGTGAGCTTCAAATGAGGTCGCTCACCGCGCCGCTGGTCAAGCTGGCCGTGTTCATGGTGGTCACCATCGCCGCGACCGCCGTGCTGGCCATCAGCATCGCCAACGCCAACCTCAGCGACACCTCCACCTACAAGGCGCGCTTCACCGACGCCACGCTGCTGCTGCCCGGCGACGACGTGCGCATCGCGGGTGTGCGCGTCGGGCAGGTCGATGAAGTGTCCATCGTGGACCGCGACCAGGCCATGGTGGAGTTCTCCGTCGACGCCGGGCGCAGGTTGCCCGCCACCGTCGGCGCGCAGATCAAGTTCCGCAACCTGGTCGGGCAGCGCTACATCTCGCTGAGCCAGGGCGCCGGGTACGACCCGAACGCCGTGCTGGACCCCGGCGCGGAGATCCCGCTGGAGCGCACTCGCCCCGCCCTGGACCTGACCGAGCTGTTCAACGGCTTCAAGCCGCTGTTCCAGGCGCTCTCGCCCGAGCAGGTCAACCAGCTCAGCTACGAGATCATCCAGGTGCTGCAGGGCGAGGGCGGCACGGTCGAGTCGCTGCTGTCGCACACCGCGTCGCTGACCAGCACGCTCGCCGCCAAGGACGAGGTGATCGGGCAGGTCATCGACAACCTCAACGGCGTGCTCGACACCGTCAACTCCCGCGGCGACAAGCTCTCCGAGGTGCTGGTGCAGACCCAGCGACTGGTCAGCGGGCTGGCCGAGGACCGCGAGCCGATCGGCGAGGCCATCGAGGCCATCAGCGGCCTGGCCGACACCACCGCCGGCCTGCTCACCGAGGTCCGCGCCCCGCTCAAGGAGGACATCAAGCAGCTGGGCGCGCTCGCCGACAACCTCAACCAGAACGAGCCGATCGTCGAGCACTTCATCCAGTTCCTGCCGGAGAAGACCTCGCGGCTGACCCGCACCGTCTCCTACGGCTCCTGGTTCAACTTCTACCTCTGCGAGGCCTCCGGCGACATCGGCGTGCCCGGCCTGATCACCCAGCCGATCAACATCCCGGTGCTGCCCGCGACCCAGGAGAGGTGCACGGGATGAAGCCCTTCCGCTCCCGCAACCCGATCCCCATCGGCATCGTCAGCCTCCTGGTGATCGGCCTGGTGCTGACCGCGGCGGTGTACTCCGACGACCTGCCGGTGATCGGCGGCGGCACCACCTACAGCGCCGAGTTCCGCGAGGCCGCGGGCATCCAGGCCGACGACGAGGTGCGCATCGCGGGCATCAAGGTCGGCTCGGTGTCCGACGTCGAGCTCGACGGCGACCGGGTGGTGGTGTCCTTCCGGGTCAAGGACGCCTGGGTGGGCGACCGCAGCCGGGCCGACATCAAGATCAAGACCCTGCTCGGCCAGAAGTTCCTGTCGTTGCAGCCCGACGGCGCCGAGGTGCTCGACCCGGGCACCCGCATCCCGCTGGAGCGCACCACCGCCCCCTACGACGTGCTGGAGGCCTTCCGCGGCCTGGCCGACACGGTCAACGAGGTCGACACCGAGCAGCTCGCCGAGAGCTTCGAGGTGATCGCCGAGACCTTCGCCGACACCCCCGACGAGGTCCGCTCCGCGCTCACCGGCCTGCGCTCGCTGTCGAAGACGATCAGCTCCCGGGACGAGGAGCTGGCCGCGCTGCTGTCCAACACCCGCCAGATCAGCCAGACCCTGGCCGACCGCGACGCCGAGCTGGTCACCCTGCTGACCGACGGCAACCTGCTGCTCACTGAGATCAACAACCGCAAGAACGCCATCGCGGCGCTGCTGCGCGGCACCCGCGCGCTGGCCACCGAGCTGCGCGGCCTGGTCGCCGACAACGAGGCCCAGCTCGGCCCGGTGCTCAAGAGCCTCGACCAGCTCACCGCGATGCTGCAGCGCAACCAGGACGCCCTCGCCGAGGGCGTCAAGAACTTCGCCCCGTTCGCCCGGCAGTTCAACAACGCGATCGGCAGCGGGCGCTGGTTCGACAACTACATCTGCGGCCTGGTGCCGCCGTCGCTCGGCCCGGTCAACCAGCCCGGCTGCCTGGGGAGGCCCTGATGAACAGGTTCGCCAGCAAAGCGGGGCACGACCTGGCGCGCGCGGTCGCCATCGCGTGTGTGCTCGGGCTGGTGCTCGCCACCGCGCTGTGGTTCTTCCTGCGCGATGCCAACGAGCGCGCCTACACCGCGATGTTCACCGGCACCGTCGGCCTCTACGCCGACAACGACGTGCGCGTGCTGGGCGTCAAGGTCGGCAGCGTCGACGAGGTGATCCCGCGCGGCGACCTGGTCGAGGTGCGGATGAGCGTCGACCGCTCCATCGAGATCCCCGCCGAGGCCCAGGCCGTCATCGTCGCGCCGTCGCTGGTCTCCGACCGCTACGTGCAGCTCACCCCCGCCTACACCGGCGGCGCGGTCATGGCCGCGGGCGCGGTGATCCCGCGCGAGCGCACCGCCACCCCGCTGGAGGTGGACGACCTCTACGCCAGCCTGACCCGCGTAGCCGAGACCCTCGGCCCCAACGGCGCCAACCGCGACGGCGCGCTGTCGGACCTGCTCAGCGCACTCGCGGCGAACCTGGACGGCAACGGCGCGGCGCTCAACGACACGGTCGTGCAGCTCGGGCAGCTGTCCAGGACGCTCTCGGGCAACTCCGATGACCTGTTCGCCACCGTGGAGAACCTGCAGAAGTTCACCACCACGCTGGCGGGCAGCGAGCAGGCCATCGACGACTTCAGCGTGCAGCTGGCCGCGGCCTCGCGGTTCCTGGCCGACGAGCGCGGCAACCTCGCCGCCGCCGTCGACCAGCTCGGCATCGCCCTGGGCACGGTGCAGAAGTTCATCAACGACAACCGCGGCGCCCTCAAGTCCAACGTGGACAAGCTCGCCTCGGTGACCGGCGTGCTGGTCGAGCAGCGCGCCGCCCTAGCCGAGACGCTCGACATCGCCCCGCTGGCGCTGAGCAACATCGTCAACTCCTACAACGCCTCCTCGGGCACCCTGGACGCGCGCGCCAACATCAACGAGCTGACGCAGCCGCCGATCGTGACCCTGTGCAACCTCGTGCGCCAGGTCCCGCCGCAGCAGCTGCCCAACCCGCTGGCCGAGGCCTGCGACCAGCTCGCCCCGATCGTGCAGGGCCTCGTGCCGCTGCCATCGCCCGCCCAGGTCATCGACGGCATGCGCAGCGGCAAGCTGCCCATGCTGGCGCTGCCGATCACCGGCGACCCGGTCAGCTCGGGAGGCAACTGATGCCCACTCCCAGGTCCACCCGCAGGCCCACCAAGCTCCTGGCCGCGGTGGCCGCGGCGGCGCTGGTGTCCGGCTGCGGGTTCACCGGCATCTACGACCTGCCGCTGCCCGGCGGCGCCGACCTGGGCGAGCGGCCGTACTCGCTCACGGTGCAGTTCCGCGACGTGCTCGACCTCGTCCCGCAGTCCGCGGTCAAGGTCAACGAGGTCGCCGTCGGCCGGGTCGACTCGGTCGCCCTGGCCGCCGACGGCTGGACCGCCGAGCTGACCCTGCTGGTCAACGGCGACGTCGCGCTGCCGGAGAACGCGCTGGCCAAGATCCGCCAGTCCAGCCTGCTCGGCGAGAAGTACGTCGAGCTGAGCCCGCCCGCCGACCCGCGCGGCACCCTGGTCGACGGCGCGGTCATCCCGGTCGAGCGCACCAACCGCAACACCGAGGTCGAAGAGGTCCTCGGCGCGCTGTCGATGCTGCTCAACGGCGGCGGCGTCGAGCAGCTGCGCGACATCGCCGAGGAGATGAACGCCGCCCTGTCGGGCAACGAGACCGACATCAAGGCGCTGCTGCGGAACCTCAACGTCGCGGTGACGACCCTCGACGAGGGCAAGGACGACATCACCCGCGCCCTGGACGGCATCAACCGCCTGGCCGCCTCGCTCAACGCCCAGCGCGAGGAGATCGCCGGGGTCATCGACACCATCGGCCCCGGCCTGCAGGTGCTGCACGAGCAGCGCGGGCAGCTGGTCACGATGCTGCGCAGCCTGGAGTCGCTGAGCGGGGTCGCCGTCGACACCGTCAACCGCAGCCAGGCCGACCTGGTCGCCGACCTCAAGGCGCTGGCCCCGACGCTGCGCAAGCTCGCCGAGGCCGGGGAGAACCTGCCCAAGTCGCTGGAGGTGCTGCTGACCTTCCCGTTCACCGACGCGGCGCTGCGCGGGGTGAAGGGCGACTACTTCAACCTATACCTCACGCTCGACCTCGACCTCACCTCGGTGCTGCAGAACCTCGGCCGCAGCAGGCAGAACCCGCTGCAGGACCTGGTCCCGCCCGGCCTGGGCATCACCGGCGGCCAGGAGGGCGTGCCGGAGAACGCGCCCGACCCGCTGCCGCTGCCCCCGGTCAGCCAGCCGGGACCGGCGGCGCAGCCGCCCGCCGCGCAGCCCCCCGGCGGTGGCGGCGCGCCCAGCGGATCGATCTTCGACGTCCTCCTGGGAGGCGGTGCCTGATGCTGACCAAGACCGTCCGCATGCAGCTGGTCGCCTTCTTCGTCATCGCGGTCGTGGCCGTGGTCTACGCGGCGTTCCGCTTCACCGACCTTGGCCGCGTGTTCGGGGCCAACGGCTACCGGGTCACCATGGAGCTGGCGGACTCCGGCGGTATCTTCACCAACGCCGAGGTCACCTACCGCGGGGTGAACGTCGGCCGGGTCGGCGAACTGCGCCTGACCCGCGAGGGCATCGAGGTCGACCTCGACATCGAGCCGTCGGCCCCGCCGATCCCCGCCGACCTCGACGCCGTGGTCGCCAACCGCTCGGCCGTCGGCGAGCAGTACGTCGACCTGCGGCCGCGCCGCGACGGCGGGACGCCGCTGGCCGAGGGCTCGCGCATCCCCGAGGAGCGCACGTCGGTCCCCGTCGGCACCGACAAGGTCATCCGCGACCTGGACGCGCTGGCGTCCTCGGTCCCGATCGACGACCTGCGCACCGTGGTCGACGAGCTGGACCGCGCCTTCGCGGGCACCGGCGACGACCTGCAGGCCCTGCTCGACGGCACCGGCGCGTTCACCGCGGCGGCGCGCGCGGCGCTGCCGGAGACGATCAAGCTGATCGAGGACGGCTCGGTCGTGCTCGACACCCAGATCCGCAACTCCGGCAACATCAAGAGCTTCGCCGCCGACCTGCGCCTGCTCGCCGGGCAGCTGCGCGGCTCCGACGCCGACATCCGCGAGCTGATCGCCGCCGCCCCGCCCGCCGCCGCCTCGCTCAGCGGGCTGCTGCGCGAGACCGGCCCTGGCCTCGGCGTGCTCTTCGCCAACCTGCTGACCACCTCGAACGTGCTGGTCACCCGCACCGACGGCCTGAAGCTGGCGCTGGTGGCCTACCCGATCGTGGCGGTCGGCCCGAAGACCGTGCTGCCCGGCGACGGCACCGCCCACCTCGGCCTGGCCCTCAACCTGTTCGACCCGCCGCCGTGCACCCGCGGCTACGAGAAGACCGAGCAGCGCGCGGGCAACGAGCTGAAGGAGGCGCCGACCAACAGCGAGGCCTACTGCGCCGAGCCGGTCGGCAGCCCGATCAACGTCCGCGGCTCGCAGAACGCCCCCTTCGGCGGCAAACCGGTCCAGCCCACCCCGGAGCAGCTCGACCAGAACGCGGACCGGCCGCAGGAGCAGCTGGCCGAGCTGGCGGGCGTGCCCGGCGTCGTCACCCAGCCGGGCATCAGCGCCCCGACCGGTCTGGCCGGCCTGCTCGGCCTGGGCCGCTGACCCCTACCCTGGAGCGCCATGACCACTTCGGACCCCGACCCGGCACGCGCCGAGGACTCCACCGAGGACCTGACCGAGGACTCGGCCGGGGACTCAGCCGGGGACTCGGCCACCGGCGGCGACGCGTCCGCCGAGGTCCGGGAGGACGCCTCCGACAGCCCGGATGACGTGGTCGAGCCCGCCGGGCGCAGTCCGCTGCTGATCGCCGCGGTCGTGCTGCTGGTGGTCTGCCTGGGCACGGCGGGCTGGTTCGGCGTCGCCTGGCTGCGCGCGGGCGGCGACGGCGACCTCGACGTCTCCCGCGCCCGCGACGACGCCGTCCGGGCCGGTGAGCAGGCCGTGATCACCTTCCACACGATGGACTACCGCGCCGTCGACGCGAACCTGGACCGCTGGGTGGCCACGTCCACCGGCGACATGCTGGCCCAGCTGGAGCGCGGCCGGGCCAGCGGCAAGACCGTCATCGAGCAGAGCCGGCGGGTGTCGACGGCCACCGTCTACAGCACCGCGGTCATCGACCTGAACGACACGACCGGCACCGCCACGATCATCAGCGCGGTGCACCAGGTGGTCACCGAAGCGGGCTCGGACAAGCCCGTCGACAAGTACCTGCGGGTCCAGGCCGCGCTGCAGCGCGTCAGCGTGGACGGCGGCGATGGGTGGAAGCTGTCCGGCCTCACCTACATCGCGCCCACCCCGGCAGGCTGAGAGGAACCGTCGTGCCCACGCCCCCGCGCCGCCGCCCGGCCTCAGGCCCGCCCGCCCGCCGCCCCCGGGTCGCCGGACTCCGCAGGCCCACCGCCGAGCCCCCTGCGCCGGTCGAGCCTCCTGCGCCGGTCGAGCCGCCCGCGCCGGTCGAGCCCCCCGCGCCGGTCGAGCCGCAGCCCGCCGAGCCGGTGGCGCCCGCCGAGTCGACCGCCCCGGCCGAGCCCGAGGCGCACCCGGTCGAGCCCGGTCCCGAGGTGGACACGGACCGTGCCGAGCTGGTCACGGACACCGCCAAGACCCCGGCTGACGTGCGGGAAGAGGACGACGAGCCCGCACCGGCGATCTCCGACGGGGTCATCTCCGCCCCGTCGCCGAAGAAAAGTGACGAAGCTCACGCTTCTGCCGGCGGCGCTGCCGGAGACGCCGAGAAGCCCGTGAAACCGCGCCCCGCGCCGACCGGGAAGCGGCGTTCCGGGAGCCGTTCGGCGCCCGCGGACCTGCGCAGCGCCGAACGGTCGGCAGGCGGTCCGACCAGGGCGAAGCCCCCCGCCGACCCGAAGCGCAGGACCCTCAACCTGGCCATCGCGCTGGCTGTCGCCGCCCTGCTGTGCGCCGCGCTCGGCCTCTTCTTCAAGGGCAGGGCCGACCGCCTGACCTCCGGGGTCGACCAGGCCAACACCGCCTTCGCCGACCCGGCCGCCACCGCCGAGGTGAAATCCAAGATCATATCGGCGCTGGAGCGCGCCCTCTCCTACGACTACCGCGACCTCGACAAGACCGCGGCGGCCGTCCGCGAGGTGCTCTCCGGCAAGGCCGTCTGCGAGTACGACGCCATGTTCGGCCAGCTCAAGGAGCTGGCGCCGGCCCAGAAGCTGGTCCACACGACGATCGTGCGGGAGCTGGGCGTGCGCTCGCTCGCGGGTGATCGGGCGGAGGTGCTGGTCTTCATCGACCAGACCTCCACCCGCGTCGAGGAGGACCAGACGACCGCCAGCGGGGCCCAGCTCGGAGTCACCGCGCAGCGCGTCGACGGGCAGTGGAAAATCGTTGCGTTCGACACCTTCGATCAGCCGCTGCCGAATGGCGAACCACTGCCGCAATGCTGACACTCGGCACCCCCGAGTGCCGGCGGATGATCAGCTACCACGGGTGTTTGGGCTGGTCAAGACGGATGCGCCGAACGGCAGAAGACTGCTGCAAAAGTGGCTTCGTTGGCGTGGCATCTTGACTGCCAGGGGTGGTGGGGTCAGTCTGTATCCGAGCAGCGACCTCGATCTGGAGGACCGGTTGAGCGCGGGCCTCGACAGTCGCCGTGTCTGTGGCTAGACTGCCCCTTTGCGCTGCCCATTTTCCGCACGCCCTTTGCCGAGAGCTAGGATGTTGGGCACCACGGCACCCTTGACAGTCGCGCGAGCAGTTGCTAACGCGGCCGTCGACCGCTCATAGTCCTGGAAGGACGCATCTTGGCGATCTCCCGCGCGACCAAGGCCGATGCTGCGACCCACTCCACCCAGTCCGACTTTCCCGGAGCCCCGAAGCGGGTCTCGTTCGCGAAGATCCGTGAGCCGCTGGGCACCCCCGACCTGCTGGACCTGCAGATCCAGTCGTTCGAGTGGTTCACCGGCGCCGAGGCGTGGTTTCAGCGCCGCGTCGACGCCGGTGACGAGCAGCCCACCGGTGGGCTGGAAGAGGTCCTGAACGAGATTTCCCCGATCGAGGACTTCTCCGGGTCCATGTCGCTCTCCTTCTCCGACCCGCGCTTCGACGAGGTCAAGGCCTCCGTCGAGGAGTGCAAGGACAAGGACATGACCTACGCGGCACCGCTGTTCGTCACCGCGGAGTTCACCAACAACACCACCGGCGAGATCAAGAGCCAGACGGTGTTCATGGGCGACTTCCCCGTGATGACGGACAAGGGCACGTTCATCATCAACGGCACCGAGCGTGTCGTGGTCTCCCAGCTCGTCCGCTCTCCCGGCGTCTACTTCGACACCTCGATCGACAAGACGACGGACAAGGACGTCTTCAGCGTCAAGATCATCCCCAGCCGCGGCGCGTGGCTGGAGTTCGACGTCGACAAGCGCGACACCGTCGGTGTGCGCATCGACCGCAAGCGCCGCCAGCCGGTCACCGTGCTGCTCAAGGCGCTGGGCTGGTCCACCGAGCAGATCCGCGAGCGCTTCCACCACTCCGAGACGCTGCTGGCGACCCTGGAGAAGGACCACACCGCGGGCACCGACGAGGCCCTGCTCGACATCTACCGCAAGCTGCGCCCGGGCGAGCCGCCGACCAAGGAGAGCGCCCAGACCCTCCTGGAGAACCTGTTCTTCAAGGACAAGCGCTACGACCTCGCCAAGGTCGGCCGCTACAAGGTCAACAAGAAGCTGGGCCTGCAGACCCCGAACTCGACCGGGGTGCTGACCGAGGAAGACATCGTCACCACGATCGAGTACCTGGTGCGCCTGCACGCGGGCGACACCTCGATGACCTCCGGCGGCGGCGACGCCGTGGAGGTGCCGGTCGAGGTCGACGACATCGACCACTTCGGCAACCGCCGCCTGCGCACCGTCGGCGAGCTGATCCAGAACCAGATCCGGGTCGGCCTCTCCCGCATGGAGCGCGTGGTCCGCGAGCGCATGACCACCCAGGACGTCGAGGCGATCACCCCGCAGACCCTGATCAACATCCGGCCCGTCGTGGCCGCGATCAAGGAGTTCTTCGGCACCTCGCAGCTCTCGCAGTTCATGGACCAGACGAACCCTGTCGCCGGCCTGACCCACAAGCGCCGCCTCTCGGCGCTGGGCCCGGGCGGTCTGTCCCGCGAGCGCGCGGGCATGGAGGTCCGCGACGTCCACCACAGCCACTACGGCCGCATGTGTCCGATCGAGACGCCGGAAGGCCCGAACATCGGCCTGATCGGCTCGCTCTCCTCCTACGCGCGGGTCAACCCGTTCGGCTTCATCGAGACCCCGTACCGCAAGGTGTTCGAGGGCCAGGTGACCGACCAGGTCGACTTCCTCACCGCCGACGAGGAGGACCGGCACGTCATCGCGCAGGCCAACGCGCCGATCGACGAGCAGGGCAACTTCCTCGAGGAGCGCGTCCTCGTCCGCAAGAAGGGCGGCGAGGTCGAGTTCATCGAGCCCTTCGACGTCGACTACATGGACGTCTCGCCGCGGCAGATGGTCTCCGTCGCCACCGCCATGATCCCGTTCCTCGAGCACGACGCGGCCAACCGCGCGCTCATGGGCGCGAACATGCAGCGCCAGGCGGTCCCGCTGCTGCGCAGCGAGTCCCCGCTGGTCGGCACCGGCATGGAGCTGCGCGCCGCGGTCGACGGCGGCGACCTGGTCACCGCCGAGAAGGCCGGTGTGGTCGAGGAGGTCTCCGCCGACTTCATCTCGATCATGGCCGACGACGGCTCGCGCCGCACCTACGGCCTGCACAAGTTCCGCCGGTCCAACCAGGGCACCTGCATCAACCAGAAGCCCATCGTGACCGAGGGCGCGCGGGTCGAGGTCGGCCAGGTCATCGCCGACGGCCCGTGCATCGAAGAGGGCGAGATGGCCCTCGGCAAGAACCTGCTCGTGGCGATCATGCCGTGGGAGGGCCACAACTACGAGGACGCGATCATCCTGTCGCAGCGCCTCGTGCAGGACGACGTCCTGACCTCGATCCACATCGATGAGCACGAGATCGACGCCCGCGACACCAAGCTGGGCGCCGAGGAGATCACCCGGGACATCCCGAACGTCTCCGAGGAGGTGCTCGCCGACCTCGACGAGCGCGGCATCGTGCGCATCGGCGCGGAGGTCTCCGCGGGCGACATCCTGGTCGGCAAGGTCACCCCCAAGGGCGAGACCGAGCTGACCCCGGAGGAGCGCCTGCTGCGCGCGATCTTCGGCGAGAAGGCCCGCGAGGTCCGCGACACCTCGCTGAAGGTGCCGCACGGCGAGTCCGGCAAGGTCATCGGCATCCGGGTGTTCTCCCGCGAGGACGAGGACGAGCTGCCCCCCGGCGTCAACGAGCTGGTCCGGGTCTACGTCGCCCAGAAGCGCAAGATCCAGGACGGCGACAAGCTCGCAGGCCGCCACGGCAACAAGGGCGTCATCGGCAAGATCCTGCCCGTCGAGGACATGCCGTTCCTGCCCGACGGCACGCCGGTCGACATCATCCTGAACACCCACGGTGTCCCGCGTCGTATGAACATCGGCCAGATCCTGGAGCTGCACCTCGGCTGGTGCGCCATGCAGGGCTGGTCGATCGACCCGGACGCGGAGTGGGCCAAGCAGCTGCCCGAGGACCTCTACGAGGTCGAGCCGGACACCAACACCGCTACCCCGGTGTTCGACGGCGCCAAGGAGAACGAGCTGATGGGTCTGCTCGCCTCCACCCGCCCGAACCGCGACGGCGAGCGCATGGTCGGCGAGGACGGCAAGGCGCAGCTGCTCGACGGCCGCAGCGGGGAGCCGTTCCCGTACCCGGTCGCCGTGGGCTACATGTACATCCTGAAGCTGCTGCACCTGGTCGACGACAAGATCCACGCCCGGTCGACCGGCCCGTACTCGATGATCACCCAGCAGCCGCTCGGTGGTAAGGCGCAGTTCGGTGGCCAGCGGTTCGGCGAGATGGAGTGCTGGGCCATGCAGGCCTACGGCGCGGCCTACACGCTGCAGGAGCTGCTCACGATCAAGTCCGACGACGTGCTCGGCCGGGTCAAGGTCTACGAGGCGATCGTCAAGGGCGAGAACATCCCGGAGCCGGGCATCCCGGAGTCCTTCAAGGTGCTCCTCAAGGAGCTCCAGTCGCTGTGCCTGAACGTGGAGGTGCTGTCCAGCGACGGCGCCGCCATCGAGATGCGCGACACCGACGACGAGGACCTGGAGCGCGCCGCGGCGAACCTGGGCATCAACCTCTCGCGCAACGAGTCGCCCTCCGTGGACGACGTCGTTAACTAGAACCCTCGCCGGTCGGGGTCCGCTTCGGACTCCCACTGCGGAGGTCCGAAAGTGGGCCCCGACCAGCGCCGATCCCCTCTAGCCATGACCCAATATGGGGAGAAGGAATACCCTTGCTGGACGTCAACTTCTTTGATGAGCTGCGCATCGGCCTGGCGACCGCTGACGACATCCGCCAGTGGTCGTTCGGTGAGGTGAAGAAGCCCGAGACCATCAACTACCGGACGCTGAAGCCGGAGAAGGACGGTCTCTTCTGCGAGAAGATCTTCGGTCCCACCCGGGACTGGGAGTGCTACTGCGGCAAGTACAAGCGCGTGCGCTTCAAGGGCATCATCTGTGAGCGCTGCGGCGTCGAGGTGACCCGGGCCAAGGTGCGCCGCGAGCGGATGGGCCACATCGAGCTGGCCGCCCCGGTCACCCACATCTGGTACTTCAAGGGCGTGCCGTCGCGGCTGGGCTACCTGCTCGACCTGGCCCCGAAGGACCTTGAGAAGATCATCTACTTCGCCGCCTACGTGATCACCGGGGTGAACACCGAGCTGCGGCACAACGACCTGCCCACCCTCGAGTCCGAGATGGGCGTCGAGCGCAAGCAGGTCGAGAACAAGCGCGACGCCGACATCGAGGCCAGGGCCCAGAAGCTGGAGGGCGACCTCGCCCAGCTGGAGGCCGAGGGCGCCAAGAGCGACGTCCGCCGCAAGGTCAAGGAGGGCGGCGAGCGCGAGATGCGCCAGCTCCGCGACCGGGCCCAGCGCGAGCTGGACCGGCTCGAGGAGATCTGGAGCACCTTCACCAAGCTGGACTCCAAGCAGCTGATCGCCGACGAGATGCTCTACCGCGAGCTGATCGACCGCTACGGCGACTACTTCACCGGCGCCATGGGCGCCGAGGCCATCCAGACGCTGCTGCGCGACTTCGACGTCGACGCCGAGGCCGACATCCTGCGCGAGACCATCCGCTCGGGCAAGGGCCAGAAGAAGCTGCGCGCGCTCAAGCGGCTCAAGGTCGTGGCCGCCTTCCAGGCGACCCGCAACTCGCCCATGGGCATGGTGCTGGACTGCGTCCCGGTCATCCCGCCGGACCTGCGCCCGATGGTGCAGCTCGACGGTGGCCGCTTCGCCACGTCCGACCTGAACGACCTGTACCGCCGCGTGATCAACCGCAACAACCGGTTGAAGCGGCTGATCGACCTCGGCGCGCCCGAGATCATCGTCAACAACGAGAAGCGGATGCTGCAGGAGGCCGTCGACGCGCTGTTCGACAACGGCCGCCGCGGCCGTCCGGTCACCGGGCCGGGCAACCGCCCGCTGAAGTCGCTGTCGGACCTGCTCAAGGGCAAGCAGGGTCGGTTCCGCCAGAACCTGCTCGGCAAGCGCGTGGACTACTCGGGCCGCTCGGTCATCATCGTCGGCCCGCAGCTGAAGCTGCACCAGTGCGGTCTGCCGAAGGCGATGGCGCTGGAGCTGTTCAAGCCGTTCGTCATGAAGCGGCTGGTCGACCTCAACCACGCGCAGAACATCAAGTCCGCCAAGCGGATGGTCGAGCGCGCGCGCCCGGCCGTGTGGGACGTGCTCGAAGAGGTCATCAACGAGCACCCCGTCATGCTCAACCGCGCGCCGACCCTGCACCGCCTGGGCATCCAGGCCTTCGAGCCGCAGCTGGTCGAGGGCAAGGCGATCCAGCTGCACCCGCTGGTGTGCGAGGCGTTCAACGCCGACTTCGACGGCGACCAGATGGCGGTGCACCTGCCGCTGTCGGCCGAGGCGCAGGCCGAGGCCCGCATCCTCATGCTGTCGAGCCACAACATCCTCTCGCCCGGCTCGGGCCGCCCGCTGGCCATGCCGCGTCTGGACATGGTCACCGGCATCTTCTACCTGACCAGGCTCAAGGACGGCAGCCCCGGCGCGGGCCAGGCGTTCTCGTCCCCGGCCGAGGCGATCATGGCCTACGACCGCGGCGTGATCAGCCTGCAGTCGCCGGTGAAGATCCGCCTCACCCACCGCACGCCCGGTCCGGGCATGGTGGGCGATGACTGGACGCCGGGCAGCCCGTGGCTGGCCGACACCACGCTGGGCCGGGTCATCTTCAACGACCTGCTCCCGGCGGACTACCCGTTCATCAACGAGCAGCTGGCCAAGAAGAACCAGGCCGCGATCGTGAACGACCTCGCCGAGCGCTACCCGATGGTGGCCGTGGCGCAGACGCTGGACAAGCTCAAGGACGCGGGCTTCTACTACGCGACCCGATCCGGCGTCACCATCTCGATCTCCGACGTGCTCGTCCCGGACGCCAAGCAGGGCATCCTGGACGACTACGAGGCCAAGGCCGACACGGTCGAGAAGCGCTACCAGCGCGGTCAGCTGTCGCTCTCCGAGCGCAACAGCGAGCTGGTGCAGGTGTGGGCCAAGGCCACCGACGAGGTCGCCAGGGTCATGGAGGAGAACTTCCCCGACGACAACCCGATCCCGATGATCGTCAAGTCGGGCGCGGCGGGCAACATGACCCAGATCCGCCAGCTGGCGGGCATGAACGGTCTGGTGACCAACCCGCGCGGCGAGTTCATCCCCCGCCCGATCAAGGCCAACTTCCGCGAGGGCCTGTCGGTGCTGGAGTACTTCATCGCCACGCACGGCGCCCGCAAGGGTCTGGCCGACACCGCGCTGCGCACCGCCGACTCGGGCTACCTGACCCGTCGTCTGGTGGACGTGTCGCAGGACGTCATCGTCCGCGAGGTCGACTGCGGCACCACCCGCGGCATCGTGATGCCGCTGGGCGTCGCGGGCGCCGACGGCCGGGCGGTGCGCCACCAGTACGTGGAGACGGGCCTGTACGCGCGCTGCGTGTCCGAGGACGTCACCGACTCCGACGGCAACGTCCTGATGAACCGCGCCGACGACCTCGGCGACCCGGCCATCGAGAAGCTGCTGTCGTCCAACGTGCTGAAGGTCAAGGTCCGCTCGGTGCTGACCTGCGAGGCCGCGGTCGGCGTCTGCGCGACCTGCTACGGCCGCTCGATGGCGACCGGCCAGCTGGTCGACATCGGCGAGGCCGTCGGCATCGTCGCCGCGCAGTCCATCGGCGAGCCCGGCACCCAGCTGACCATGCGCACCTTCCACCAGGGCGGTGTGGCCGGGGACGACATCACCACCGGTCTGCCCCGCGTCCAGGAGCTGTTCGAGGCCCGCCAGCCCAAGGGCCGGGCCCCGATCGCCGACACCGACGGCCGCGTGCGCATCGAGGACGGCGACCGCTACTGGAAGATCACGATCATCCCGGACGACGGTTCCGAGGAGATCGTGATGGAGAAGCTGTCCAAGCGCCAGCGCCTCGCGCTGACGCCGGACGGCCCGCTCGCCGACGGCGACCACGTGGCGGTCGGCCAGCAGCTGCTCGAAGGCACCCCGGACCCGCACGAGGTGCTGCGGGTCATGGGTCCCCGCGAGGCCCAGCTGCACCTGGTCGACGAGGTCCAGAAGGTCTACCGGGCGCAGGGTGTGTCCATCCACGACAAGCACATCGAGGTCATCGTCCGGCAGATGCTGCGCCGGGTGACGATCCTCGACAGCGGGGCGGCGGAGTTCCTGCCCGGCGCGCTGATCGAGCGCGCCGAGTTCGAGTCCGAGAACCGCCGCGTCGTGGCCGCCGGTGGCGAGCCCGCCTCCGGCCGCCCGGTCCTGATGGGCATCACCAAGGCGTCGCTGGCCACGGACTCGTGGCTGTCGGCGGCCTCCTTCCAGGAGACCACCCGCGTGCTGACCGACGCGGCCATCAACGGCCGCAGCGACAAGCTCGTCGGCCTGAAGGAGAACGTGATCATCGGAAAGCTGATCCCGGCCGGTACCGGCATCAACAAGTACCGCAACATCCAGGTTCAGCCGACCGAGGAGGCCCGCGTGGCCGCCTACGCCATCCCGAGCTACGACGACGGGTACTACACCCCGGACGTCTTCGGCACGGGCACCGGCGCGGCCGTCCCGCTGGACGACTACGACTTCGGCCGCGACTACCGCTGACCGATGTCCTGAAGATCGTCTCGGAGCCAGGCCCCGCGAGCACAGCTCGCGGGGCCTGGCCCGTCTCCGGGTAGGGGGCGATAGGGGAGTCCCCTGTGGACAGGGCCGTTCGGACCTGAGGAGTTCGGCCGAATCGCGGATACAGTTGGTGATTCGTTGACGGGCCGTCGTGGGGTGCGCCACCCTCGGGCGCGGTGTAACCCTGCCCCCTGGAGGTCCGCGTGAAGCGCCGCAGTGCCCGCCTCTTATCCGTCATCCCCGTCGTGATCGCCACCGTGCTCGCGACGATGGTCCTCAGCACGCAGCCCGCCGCGGCCGACGGCTGCTACACCTGGGGGCGCACCCTCTCCCAGGGCAGCTCCGGCGAAGACGTGCGCCAGCTGCAGATCCGCGTCGCCGGCTACCCCGGCTACGGGGCCGTGCTGTCCCTCGACGGCCAGTTCGGCCCGGCCACCAAAGCCGCGGTGACCCGGTTCCAGCAGGCCTACGGCCTCGGCGCCGACGGGATCGCCGGGCCCGCCACCTTCAGCCGCATCTACGCGCTGCAGGACGACGACTGCACGCCGATCAACTTCTCCTACGCCGAGCTGAACAACTGCAATTCGACGTGGGGCGGGGGAGCGGTCGCGGCGTCGACGGCCAAGTTCAACGCGCTGGTGTCGATGTGGAAGCTGCAGGCGCTGCGCCGCGCCCTGGGCGACCAGTCGATCAGGGTGACGAGCGGCTTCCGCAGCCGGGCGTGCAACGACGCCGTCGGCGGGGCGAGCAACAGCCGCCACCTCTACGGCGACGCCGTCGACCTCGGGTCCGGCCCGCACTCGCTGTGCAGGCTGGCCCAGCAGGCCCGCAACCACGGCTTCAACGGCATCCTGGGCCCCGGCTACCCGGGCCACAACGACCACACCCACGTCGACCACCGCGGCGGTCGGTTCTGGTCGGCTCCCAGCTGCGGCATGTGATCTTCCGGCCGCCGGTTCCCCCGGTCGGGGAACCGGCGGCCAGTGGCCGCCGTCTCACCCGCACGGACGAGGCGGAGGAGGAGTCCCCGGTGGGTGAGTTCAAGGTCGAGCCCGCGGAGTTGGTGGGCTACAGCGAGCTGATGACGCGACAGGCCCAGCACTTCATGACCATCAAGGAGCACGCGGTCACCAAGGGCGGCGACACCGCGGGGTTCACCGGTCTGCTGACGCTGCTGCACCCGGTCGTCACCGGCATCGCCACCCTGTACGGCGAGACCCTCGACTTCGCCAACCGGGTCATGACCAAGGACGCGGCCGGCCTCGTCGAGGCCTCCGAGGCCTACGACGGCACGGACCTCACCAATGGCGAGACTTTCACCCTGATCGAACAAGGCATCAACACGCTGCCCGGCACGAGCGTGCTTGGAGGCGACCGGTGAGCACCTACCCCGACGTCGAGGACCCGGCCGCCGCGCTGAGCGCGGGCGCCGAGGACCGCCCCGGCAGGCAGTCCACCCAGGAGCTGATCGAGAAGGCGGGCTGGAAGATCCAGGGCGTCAACTGGATCTACGAGAAGGTCACCGGGGAGAACCTGGTCGACGTGCTCATCAAGCCGCTGCTCGGCGACTTCGAGAAGATCGACGCCAACGCCCACGCGTGGAACCAGGTCAGCAAGGCCCTGGACTCGGTGCGCCGCAACCTCGACGCGGGCGCCGACCAGCTCGGCCAGCACTGGGAGGGCGACGCGGCGGGCAGCTTCCGCCGCCGCATGGACACCATGTGGGCCATCGCCTGCGAGGCCGACTCGCAGCTCGCGCGCATCATCGGCGACCGCTTCAAGTCCATGGCCAGCACCTGCCGCACCGCGTGCGGCCTGGCGCTGACGCTGCTGGACAAGCTGGTCGGCAAGCTGATGGAAGCCGTCATGACAGCGGCCATCCCGGTCGTCGGCTGGGGCCGCGCGGTGTGGCTGGTCTACGACGCCATCGAGCTGGCCGACGCCATCCGCAAGATCATTATCTCGATCCAGACGCTGATCGAGGGTGTCCAGGGCATGGTCGACGGCATCGTCGCCATGGGCACCGCGCTGATGAAGCTCAAGGACGTCCGCGACGTCAACGACCTGCTCGACGTCGTCGACTCCTACCAGGACGGCCAGGAGAAGTTCGCCGACGGCGCCGCCGCGGCCAAGTCCGGCGCGCTCGGCGTCGGCATGGCCGCGTGGGGCATCAACGGCAAGGTCAACAACGTGGCGAACGGCAGGCCCGTCCCCACCGCCCCGACCGCGCCACCCCCGTCCGCGCCGCCCCCGTCCGCGCCGCCGCCGTCCGCCCCGGCCCCCGCCCCGGCGACCAGCGGGAGCCCGCGATGACCATCCCGATCCCCGGCAGCCCCGGCGCGACCTTCCCGTACGACCAGGCCCGCCTGGAGGAGCTGATCGCGGGCGTCGACGCCCGCATCGCCGACGTCGAGCGCACCGCCGTCGAGGCCGCCGCGGCGGGCAACCGCGCGCCAGGCCTGTCCGAAAAGGACATCGCCGAGATCGAGCGCGCCGCCACCGCTCCCGGCGCCCCCAAGGAGATGCGCGACATGGTCCAGCGCATCAAGGACGGCGAGCTGTCCTGGTCGGACGTCCTCTCCGGACGCGCCCTGGACGACGAGGGCGTCCAGGCCGCGATGGCGGCCAACGTGGAGCAGCTGCGCCAGGCCCACGACGCCATCCGCGAGGGCCAGGACCCCCAGGACATCATCGACGCCCTCGGCGGCGGCCCCCGGGGCGGGGACGACGACGACCCCGACGGCGGCGGCATCATGCGCTCGGCCTGGTGAGGCGAGCACCCGCGCTGACCTGAGACCGATCGCCCGCCGTGCCGCCCCCAGGCGCACGGCGGGCGATCGGCGTTCCCGGCAGGTGTGGCTATGCCTTGTTGCCCCGACCCGAGACGACGTTGTTGGCCAGGCCCGCGGCGATCGCCAGGAGGCGGGTCGGGCCGGTCTGGTCGGGGTGCAAACGAAGGGTGTTGCGGCGGACCCTGCGGCCGTCGCGCTTGGCCAGCTCCCCGTAGTGGAAGGCCGCGACGTCGGTGAAGTCGCCGAGCGGCCTGCCCGCCGGGTCGCTGAGGCGGATCGCCGAGGCGAACTTGCGGGCCAGGGAGCCGACCGGCGCGCCGTCCGGCCCGGTGACCGTGACCTGGCCGCCGCCGAGCCAGTGGAAGCCCTTCCTGATCCCCAGCGCCTCTCGGCCGTCCGGCAGCGTGACGGTCAGGTCGTACGGGGTGACGCCCGGCTCGTCCACCATCCTGACCACGCCCTTGAGCCCGGGGCCGCCGCGGTCGCGAACCCTGGCCAGCAGCGTTCCGCGCTCGTCGTAGACGTCGACGGCGTAGGCGGTGTTGAAGAACGACGTGCGGACACCCGCGTCCTGCTCGATCAGCAGCGCGGGCGCGGAGAACAGATCCACGCCCCGCAGGCTACCCACGCGCCGGGTATGGCGTTCGCCACAGCAAGGCCGCCCAGTGAGGCGCCGCGGGGGAGCGCCTACGGCGTGTCCGGCGTTGTTCCCGTGTTCGGTACCCCGGTTGGCGGTACCCCCCGTTTTGACCCCGCCCGAGCGGGGACGGTATCTTTGCTACTCGTGCCCGACTTGTGTCGGGTCGGTCTGTGCGCCTGTGCCGTGCGGGTCGTCTGCCGACGGCCTCCTGCACCAGTCGCCGGAAGTACCTTCCGAACCCGTGGGGATACGTTCTCCTGCGGGTGCTCCGGGGGAGGGCGGCGACACGCCCGACCTCGGGGTACGGGCGGACATGCAGGAACTCGCTAGCAAGCAGGCGCCCAGCCAGGGCGCGACAGGAAGAAAGCCGGTCTATGCCCACGATCCAGCAGCTGGTCCGCAAGGGCCGCCAGGACAAGGTCGCCAAGCAGAAGACTGCGGCTCTCAAGGGGAGCCCGCAGCGGCGTGGCGTGTGCACGCGTGTGTACACCACCACCCCGAAGAAGCCGAACTCCGCGCTCCGCAAGGTCGCTCGCGTGAAGCTGACCAGCGGCATCGAGGTCACCGCCTACATCCCGGGTGAGGGTCACAACCTCCAGGAGCACTCGATGGTGCTCGTCCGCGGCGGTCGTGTGAAGGACCTCCCCGGCGTTCGTTACAAGATCATTCGCGGCTCGCTGGACACCCAGGGCGTGAAGAACCGCAAGCAGGCCCGCAGCCGTTACGGCGCGAAGAAGGAGAAGAGCTGACATGCCCCGTAAGGGACCGGCCCCGAAGCGGCCGCTCATCTCTGACCCGGTTTACAGCTCGCCGCTGGTCACGCAGCTGATCAACAAGGTTCTGGTCGACGGCAAGCGCTCCGTCGCCGAGCGCATCGTCTACGGCGCCCTCGAAGGCGCCCGCGACAAGAGCGGCACCGACCCCGTCGTGACCCTCAAGCGCGCGCTCGACAACGTGAAGCCCACCATCGAGGTGAAGTCCCGCCGCGTCGGTGGCGCCACCTACCAGGTGCCGATCGAGGTCAAGCCCGGTCGCTCCACCACGCTGGGCCTGCGCTGGCTGGTCACCTACTCCCGCGCCCGTCGCGAGAAGACCATGATCGAGCGCCTGATGAACGAGCTCCTCGACGCCTCCAACGGCCTGGGCGCGAGCGTCAAGCGCCGCGAGGACACGCACAAGATGGCCGAGTCCAACAAGGCCTTCGCCCACTACCGCTGGTAATCCCGGTAGCTGATCTCAGATAGGACAGGGGTAAACCCGTGGCACTCGACGTGCTGACCGACCTGGCCAAGGTCCGCAACATCGGGATCATGGCCCACATCGACGCGGGCAAGACGACCACGACCGAGCGGATTCTGTTCTACACCGGGATCAGCTACAAGATCGGTGAGGTCCACGACGGCGCCGCGGTCATGGACTGGATGGAGCAGGAGCAGGAGCGGGGGATCACCATCACCTCCGCGGCCACGACCTGCTTCTGGAAAGACCACCAGATCAACATCATCGACACGCCCGGCCACGTCGACTTCACCGTCGAGGTGGAGCGTTCGCTGCGCGTGCTCGACGGCGCCGTCGCGGTCTTCGACGGCAAGGAGGGCGTCGAGCCGCAGTCCGAGCAGGTCTGGCGGCAGGCGACCAAGTACGACGTCCCGCGCATCTGCTTCGTCAACAAGATGGACAAGCTCGGCGCGGACTTCTACTTCACGGTGAAGACCATCTCCGACCGCCTGGGCGCCAAGCCGCTGCCGATCCAGATCCCGATCGGCGCCGAGTCCGACTTCATCGGCGTCGTCGACCTGGTCGAGATGCGGGCGCTCACCTGGCGCGGCGAGGTCCAGAAGGGCGAGGACTACGCCATCGAGGAGATCCCCGCGGACCTCCTGGAGAAGGCGCAGGAGTACCGCGAGGCGCTGGTCGAGGCCGTGGCCGAGACCGACGACGACCTGATGGAGCGCTACCTCGGCGGCGAGGAGATCACCATCGCCGAGATCAAGGCGGGCCTCCGCAAGATCGTCAACGAGGGTTCGGCGTACCCGGTGCTCTGCGGCTCGGCGTTCAAGAACAAGGGCGTGCAGCCCATGCTCGACGCCGTCGTGGACTACCTGCCGTCGCCGCTGGACGTCCCGGACGTCGAGGGCACGCTGCAGGACGGGGAGACCCCGGCCACCCGCGCGGCCTCGGCCGACGAGCCGTTCTCCGGCCTCGCCTTCAAGATCGCGGTCCACCCCTTCTTCGGCAAGCTGACCTACGTCCGGGTGTACTCCGGCAAGGTCGACTCCGGCGCCCAGGTCATCAACTCGACCAAGGACCGCAAGGAGCGCATCGGGAAGATGTTCCAGATGCACGCCAACAAGGAGAACCCGGTCACCTCGGCGAGCGCGGGCCACATCTACGCGGTCATCGGCCTGAAGGACACGACCACCGGCGACACGCTCTGCGACCCGCAGAAGCCGATCGTGCTGGAGTCGATGACCTTCCCGGACCCGGTCATCCAGGTCGCCATCGAGCCCAAGACGAAGGCGGACCAGGAGAAGCTCTCCCTGGCCATCCAGAAGCTGGCCGAGGAAGACCCCACGTTCAAGGTCAACCTGGACGAGGAGACCGGCCAGACGATCATCGCCGGCATGGGCGAGCTCCACCTGGACATCCTGGTGGACCGCATGCGCCGCGAGTTCAAGGTCGAGGCGAACATCGGCCGCCCGCAGGTGGCCTACCGCGAGACCATCCGCCGCGCCGTGGAGAAGTACGACTACACCCACAAGAAGCAGACGGGTGGCTCCGGCCAGTTCGCGAAGGTCGTCATCGCCCTGGAGCCGCTGAACACCGCGGACGGCGCGCTGTACGAGTTCGAGAACAAGGTCACCGGTGGCCGCGTGCCGAGGGAGTACATCCCCTCGGTGGACGCCGGTGCCCAGGACGCCATGCAGTACGGCGTGCTGGCGGGCTACCCGCTGGTCGGCCTGAAGCTGACCCTGCTGGACGGCGCGTACCACGAGGTCGACTCGTCGGAAATGGCCTTCAAGGTCGCGGGCTCGATGGCGCTGAAGGAGGCCGCCCGCAAGGCGGACCCCGCGCTGCTGGAGCCCATGATGGCCGTCGAGGTGACCACGCCGGACGAGTACATGGGCACCGTCACCGGCGACCTCAACTCCCGCCGCGGCCAGATCCAGGCCATGGAGGAGCGCAGCGGCGCCAGGATCGTCAAGGCCCTGGTCCCGCTGTCGGAGATGTTCGGCTACGTCGGCGACCTGCGGTCGAAGACCCAGGGCCGGGCGAACTACTCGATGGTGTTCGACTCCTACGCCGAGGTTCCCACGAACGTGGCCAAGGAGATCATCGCGAAGGCGACGGGGGAGTAACCCCGCACCGGGGTCCGCGCCACCGGGCGCGGACCCCGACGTGCGGGCTCCCCGGGGCCTCCCCGGGGTCCGCACAATCGACCCTGATGGACCGCTGCCGGGTCCGGGCGGATACCGTCCACGACCACAGCGGACAAGCTAACCAGTCCAGGAGGACAGTCCAGTGGCTAAGGCCAAGTTCGAGCGGACCAAGCCGCACGTCAACATCGGCACCATTGGTCACATCGACCATGGCAAGACCACGCTGACCGCGGCCATCTCCAAGGTCCTGCACGACAAGTACCCTGACCTGAACCCCTTCACGCCGTTCGACGAGATCGACAAGGCGCCGGAGGAGAAGCAGCGCGGCATCACCATCTCGATCGCTCACATCGAGTACCAGACCGAGAAGCGCCACTACGCGCACGTCGACTGCCCGGGTCACGCCGACTACGTCAAGAACATGATCACCGGTGCGGCGCAGATGGACGGCGCCATCCTGGTGGTCGCCGCGACCGACGGCCCGATGCCGCAGACCCGCGAGCACGTGCTGCTGGCCCGCCAGGTCGGCGTGCCCTACATCGTCGTGGCGCTGAACAAGTCCGACATGGTCGACGACGAGGAGATCCTGGAGCTCGTCGAGCTCGAGGTGCGCGAGCTGCTGTCCGCGCAGGACTTCCCCGGCGACGACCTGCCGGTCGTGCGCGTCTCCGCGCTCAAGGCGCTGGAGGGCGACGCCGAGTGGGGCGAGCGCCTCATCGCGCTGATGGACGCGGTCGACGAGCACATCCCGCAGCCGGAGCGCGAGACCGACAAGCCCTTCCTCATGCCCGTCGAGGACGTCTTCACGATCACCGGCCGCGGCACCGTCGCGACCGGCCGCATCGAGCGCGGCGTCGTCAACGTCAACGAGGAGGTGGAGATCGTCGGCATCAAGGAGAAGGCGCAGAAGACCACCGTCACCGGTGTCGAGATGTTCCGCAAGCTCCTCGACCAGGGCCAGGCGGGCGACAACGTCGGCCTGCTGCTCCGCGGCATCAAGCGCGAGGACATCGAGCGCGGCCAGGTCATCGTGAAGCCGGGCACCACGACCCCGCACACCGAGTTCGAGGCCCAGGTCGTCATCCTGAGCAAGGACGAGGGCGGTCGCCACACCCCGTTCTTCAACAACTACCGCCCGCAGTTCTACTTCCGCACCACCGACGTGACCGGCGTCGTGACCCTCCCCGAGGGCACCGAGATGGTCATGCCGGGCGACTCCACCGGCATGTCGGTCAAGCTGATCCAGCCGATCGCCATGGACGAGGGTCTGCGCTTCGCCATCCGCGAGGGTGGCCGGACCGTCGGCGCGGGCCGCGTCACCAAGATCAACAAGTGAGCTGAGCCGGGGTGGCCGTTAGTTCGGCCACCCCGGTTTTGTTCGTCCCCACCCCGTGTGGGATGCTCTACGGGTTGCTCGTTGCACGGCCGCCGCGCTCACCACGCGCGGAGGGCGGGAACGAGGGCCAGGGCCGTTCCGGCCCTTCGGAACCGAATGCCAGTCCTGAGGTTCGACCAAGGGACGAGCATGTGGAACCTCCGCGACACGCCCGACCGCGTGGACCGGAGCGACCAGGGCAGACGGCTCCACATTGACTTGTGAACAGGGAAGCGGCGCGGCACCGGCCTGGATAGGTCAGGCCCCCGCCGAGGATCGCGAGAAGAGGAACGGCAAGCCACCATGGCGGGACAAAAGATCCGCATTCGGCTCAAGGCGTACGACCACGAGGCCATCGACGCGTCCGCGCGCAAGATCGTGGAGACCGTCACGCGCACCGGCGCTCGGGTCGTCGGCCCCGTGCCGCTGCCCACCGAGAAGAACGTCTACTGCGTCATCCGCTCGCCGCACAAGTACAAGGACTCGCGCGAGCACTTCGAGATGCGCACGCACAAGCGGCTGATCGACATCCTCGACCCGACGCCGAAGACGGTGGACGCGCTCATGCGCATCGACCTGCCTGCCAGCGTCGACGTCAACATCCAGTAAGCGCGCGTCGAGGCGGAGAGTAACGAGAGCCATGTCTGACAGGCAGATGAAGGGAATCCTGGGCACCAAGCTCGGGATGACCCAGGTCTTCGACGAGAACAACCGGATCGTCCCGGTCACCGTCGTGAAGGCCGGACCCAATGTGGTCACGCAGATCCGCAGCCAGGAGAAGGACGGCTACGCCGCTGTTCAGATCGCGTTCGGCGCCATCGCGCCGCGCAAGGTGAACAAGCCGGAGCGGGGCCACTTCGACAAGGCGGGCGTCACGCCGCGCCGCGTGCTGGCCGAGCTGCGCACCGCTGACGCGGCCGAGTACACCCTGGGCCAGGAGATCACCGTCGAGGTGTTCGAGGCCGGTGCGGTGATCGACGCGACGGGCACCACCAAGGGCAAGGGCACCGCCGGTGTCATGAAGCGCCACGGCTTCAAGGGCCTCGGCGCTTCCCACGGCACCCAGCGCAAGCACCGCTCGCCCGGCTCCATCGGTGGCTGCGCCACCCCGGGCCGCGTGTTCAAGGGCCTGCGCATGGCGGGCCGCATGGGCAACGCCAGGGTGACCACCCAGAACCTGACCGTGCACCAGGTCGACGCCGAGTCCGGCCTGATCCTGCTCAAGGGCGCCGTTCCCGGCCCCAAGGGCGGCCTGGTGTTCCTCAAGACCGCTGCGAAGGGCGGTGCCTGAGATGACGACCGTTGAGGTCAAGACCCCCGAGGGCAAGACCGACGGCAGCATCGACCTGCCCGCCGAGATCTTCGACGCGACCGCGAACGTGGCGCTGATGCACCAGGTCGTCGTGGCCCAGCAGGCCGCGGCGCGCCAGGGCACGCACTCCACGAAGACCCGCGGCGAGGTCTCCGGCGGTGGCAAGAAGCCGTACCGCCAGAAGGGCACCGGCCGCGCCCGCCAGGGCTCGACCCGCGCGCCCCAGTTCGTCGGCGGCGGCGTCGTGCACGGCCCCCAGCCCCGCGACTACTCGCAGCGCACGCCCAAGAAGATGAAGGCCGCCGCGCTGCGCGGCGCCCTCTCCGACCGGGCCCGCGCCGGGCAGCTGCACATCGTGTCGGCGCTGGTCGGCGGGGACACCCCGTCCACCAAGACCGCCCGCAAGCTGATCGAGTCGGTGACCTCGGCCCGCCGCGTGCTGGTCGTGCTGACCCGCGACGAGGACGTCGCCTGGGTGTCGGTGCGCAACCTGCCGCAGGTCCACATCATCGCGCCGGACCAGCTGAACACCCTGGACGTCCTGGTGAACGACGACATCGTCTTCACCAAGGCCGCCTATGACGCCTTCCTCGCCGGTCCGGCCAAGGTCATCCGTGCCAAGGCCAGCTCCGCCGAGGTGTCGGAGGAGGACAAGTGATCCCCGACCCCCGCGACATCGTGCTCGCGCCGGTGATCTCCGAGAAGTCGTACGGTCTCCTTGAGGAGAACAAGTACACCTTCGTGGTGAGCCCGGGTGCTAACAAGACCGAGATCAAGATCGCGATCGAGAAGATCTTCGCGGTCAAGGTGCTGAGCGTGAACACGCTCAACCGGAACGGCAAGCGCAAGCGGACCCGCACCGGCTACGGCAAGCGCAAGGACACCAAGCGCGCGATCGTCACCCTGTCCCCGGAGAGCAAGCCGATCGAGATCTTCGGCGGCCCGGCCGCGTAAGGACGAGTAGACAATGGGTATCCGCAAGTACAAGCCGACGACCCCCGGTCGTCGCGGCGCGAGCGTCTCGGACTTCGCCGAGATCACCCGCTCCACCCCGGAGAAGTCGCTGCTCCGCCCGCTGCACGGCCGCGGTGGCCGCAACGCGCACGGCAAGATCACCACCCGGCACAAGGGCGGCGGTCACAAGCGCGCGTACCGGCTGATCGACTTCCGCCGCCACGACAAGGACGGCGTGCCGGCCAAGGTCGCTCACATCGAGTACGACCCCAACCGCACCGCGCGCATCGCGCTGCTGCACTTCGCCGACGGGGAGAAGCGCTACATCATCGCCCCCGCGAAGCTGCGCCAGGGTGACCCGATCGAGTCCGGCCCGCGGGCCGACATCAAGCCGGGCAACAACCTGCCGCTGCGCAACATCCCGGTCGGCACCGTGGTGCACGCCATCGAGCTGCGTCCGGGCGGTGGCGCCAAGATCGCCCGCTCGGCCGGTTCCAGCGTGCAGCTGGTCGCCAAGGACGGGCCGTACGCGCAGCTGCGCATGCCGTCGGGCGAGATCCGCAACGTCGACGTGCGCTGCCGCGCCACCGTCGGCGAGGTGGGCAACTCCGAGCACTCCAACATCAACTGGGGCAAGGCGGGCCGCATGCGGTGGAAGGGCAAGCGCCCGACCGTCCGCGGTGTCGCCATGAACCCGGTCGACCACCCGCACGGTGGTGGTGAGGGCAAGACCTCCGGTGGTCGCCACCCGGTCAACCCCGCGGGCAAGCCCGAGGGCCGCACCCGCCGCCGCAAGCCGAGCGACAAGCTGATCGTCCGCCGCCGCCGTACCGGCAAGAAGCGCTGAGCAGGGAGGTAGAAGCAATGCCACGCAGCCTGAAGAAGGGCCCGTTCGTGGACGACCACCTGCTCAAGAAGGTGGACGCGCTGAACGAGTCGGGCAAGAAGACCGTCATCAAGACCTGGTCCCGCCGGTCCACGATCATCCCGGACATGCTGGGCCACACCATCGCGGTGCACGACGGCCGCAAGCACGTCCCGGTCTTCGTCTCCGAGGCCATGGTGGGTCACAAGCTGGGCGAGTTCGCCCCGACCCGCACGTTCAAGGGCCACATCAAGGACGACCGCAAGTCGCGCCGCCGCTAGGCACGGATCAGAGAAAGAGCAAGGGGAACAGCGATGAACGCCCGTAACGACGCCGTGGCGACGGAAGAGCTTCCGCGCGCCGTGGCTCGGGCTCGCTACGTCCGGATGACGCCGATGAAGGTGCGCCGGGTCGTCGAGCTCATCAGGGGACGTAGCGCCGGTGACGCCCTGGCCGTGCTCCGGTTCGCGCCGCAGGCCGCCTCGGAGCCGGTGGCCAAGCTGCTGGCCAGTGCCGTCGCCAACGCCGAGAACAACCTCGGTCTCGACCCGGACACCCTCTGGGTGTCGACGGTGTTCGTGGACGAGGGCCCGACCCTGAAGCGGTTCCGGCCGCGCGCGCAGGGTCGCGCTTACCGCATCCGCAAGCGGACCAGCCACATCACCATCGAGGTCGAGTCGCGTCCGGCGGTTGCCAAGCCCGCCAAGGGCAAGAAGGGCGGTGCCCGCTAATGGGGCAGAAGATCAACCCGCACGGCTTCCGCCTCGGGATCACCACCGACTGGCGGTCCCGCTGGTACGCCGACAAGCAGTACGCGGAGTACGTCGCAGAGGACGTGAAGATCCGCCGCCTGCTGTCCAAGGGCATGGAGCGCGCAGGCATCTCCCGCGTGGAGATCGAGCGCACCCGTGACCGCGTCCGCGTCGACATCCACACCGCCCGGCCGGGCATCGTCATCGGCCGCCGCGGCGCGGAGGCCGACCGCATCCGCGGTGAGCTGGAGAAGCTGACCAAGAAGCAGGTCCAGCTCAACATCCTCGAGGTCAAGAACCCCGAGTCGGATGCCCAGCTGGTCGCCCAGGTGACCGCCGAGCAGCTGTCCAACCGCGTGTCCTTCCGCCGCGCGATGCGCAAGGCCATCCAGTCGGCCATGCGCTCCCCGCAGGTCAAGGGCATCCGCGTGCAGTGCTCCGGCCGCCTCGGCGGCGCGGAGATGTCCCGCTCCGAGCACTACCGCGAGGGCCGGGTCCCGCTGCACACGCTGCGCGCCGACATCGACTACGGCTTCTTCGAGGCCCGCACCACCTTCGGCCGCATCGGCGTCAAGGTGTGGATCTACAAGGGCGAGGTCGTCGGCGGCCGTCGCGAGGCCGACGTGCGCCAGCCCGCGGACTCGCGCCGCGAGCCCCGCCGCGAGCGGCCCAGCCGTCCGCGCCGCTCCGGCTCCGCGGGCACCACGCCCACCAGCACCGAGGCGGGTCGCGCCGCCGCGTCCGACACCCCGGCGACCGACGCGTCCGCCGCGACCAACGGGGAGGGCTGAGCAGTGCTCATCCCACGCAAGGTCAAGCACCGCAAGCAGCACCGCCCGGACCGCTCGGGCGCTGCCAAGGGCGGCACGAAGGTGACCTTCGGCGAGTTCGGCATCCAGGCGCTGGAGCCGGCGTACGTGACCAACCGGCAGATCGAGTCGGCGCGTATCGCGATCAACCGGCACATCCGCCGTGGTGGCAAGGTCTGGATCAACATCTTCCCGGACCGCCCGCTGACCAAGAAGCCCGCCGAGACCCGCATGGGCTCCGGCAAGGGCTCGCCCGAGCACTGGGTGGCCAACGTCAAGCCCGGCCGCGTGCTGTTCGAGATGACCTTCCCCAACGAGACGGTGGCGCGTGAGGCACTGCGCCGCGCGATCCACAAGCTGCCGATGAAGTGCCGCATCGTGACGCGTGAGGGTGGTGACTTCTGATGGCCGCCGGGACCACCGCGACGGATCTGCGCGAGCTGACCGACGACGAGCTGGTGCTGCGCCTGCGGGAGGCGAAGGAGGAGCTGTTCAACCTCCGGTTCCAGATGGCGACCGGCCAGCTGGACAACAACCGCCGCCTGCGCACGGTCAAGCAGGACATCGCCCGGGTCTACACCGTGATGCGCGAGCGCGAGCTCGGGCTCTCGGCCGCCCCTGACGAGAGCGGTGAGGGCGCCGCATGAGCGAGGAAACGAACGTGACCGAGGACGTCAAGCGCACGAGCACCCGCAAGGTCCGCGAGGGCCTCGTGGTCTCGGACAAGATGGACAAGACCATCGTCGTCGCGCTCGAGGACCGCAAGAAGCACCCGCGCTACAGCAAGATCATGCGCTCCACCACCAAGGTGAAGGCGCACGACGAGGCGAACACCGCCGGTGTCGGCGACCGTGTTCTGCTGATGGAGACCCGGCCGCTGAGCGCCACCAAGCGGTGGCGCCTGGTCGAGGTCATCGAGCGCGCCAAGTAGGAAAGATCTAGGCCGAGCCTGCCAGGTCGGAATCTGGCAGGCCAGGAATGGTCAAGGAGTAGACGTGATCCAGCAGGAGTCGCGCCTGCGCGTCGCCGACAACACCGGGGCGAAGGAAATCCTTTGCATCCGCGTGCTCGGCGGCTCGGGGCGGCGCTACGCGGGCATCGGCGACATCATCGTCGCCACCGTGAAGGACGCCATCCCCGGCGCGAACGTGAAGAAGGGCGATGTCGTCAAGGCGGTCATCGTGCGCACCGTCAAGGAGCGCCGCCGCCCCGACGGCAGCTACATCCGGTTCGACGAGAACGCGGCGGTGCTCATCAAGAACGAGGGTGAGCCCCGCGGCACCCGCATCTTCGGCCCGGTGGGCCGCGAGCTGCGCGACAAGAAGTTCATGAAGATCATCTCGTTGGCGCCGGAGGTGCTCTGACATGAAGATCAAGAAGGGCGACACGGTCGTCGTCATCTCGGGCAAGGACAAGGGCGCGAAGGGCAAGGTCATCCACGCCTACCCCGCGACCAACAAGGTCCTGGTCGAGGGCGTGAACCGGATCAAGAAGCACACCCGCGTCTCGCAGAACCAGCGCGGCGCCCAGTCCGGCGGCATCGTGACCCAGGAAGCCCCCATCCACGTCTCGAACGTGATGCTGGTGGCCGACGGCAACGCCGTCCGGGTCGGGTACAAGACCGCCGAGGACGGCCGCAAGGTCCGCATCGCCCGCGGCAAGGGCAACGGGAAGGAGATCTGATCATGACTACCACGGAGAAGATCATCCCCCGGCTCAAGACCCGGTACCGCGACGAGATCTCGGGTGCCCTGAAGACCGAGTTCGAGTACTCGAACCCGATGCTGATCCCCGGCGTCGTGAAGGTCGTCGTCAACATGGGCGTCGGCGACGCCGCCCGCGACGGCAAGCTGATCGAGGGCGCCATCCGCGACCTGGCCACCATCACCGGCCAGAAGCCCGAGGTGCGCAAGGCCCGCAAGTCGATCGCGCAGTTCAAGCTGCGCGAGGGCATGCCGATCGGCGCCAGGGTCACCCTGCGCGGCGACCGCATGTGGGAGTTCCTCGACCGCCTGCTGACGATCGCGCTGCCGCGTATCCGCGACTTCCGCGGCCTGTCGGGCAAGCAGTTCGACGGCAACGGCAACTACACCTTCGGTCTCAACGAGCAGTCGATGTTCCACGAGATCGACCCGGATTCCATCGACCGCCAGCGCGGCATGGACATCACGGTCGTGACCACCGCGAGGACCGACGCGGAGGGCCGGGCGCTGCTCAAGCACCTGGGCTTCCCGTTCAAGGAGAACTGAGCACATGGCGAAGAAGGCGCTGGTTCACAAGGCCGCCAAGAAGCCGAAGTTCAAGGTCCGGGCGTACACCCGCTGCAACCGGTGCGGCCGTCCGCACTCGGTCTTCCGCAAGTTCGGCCTGTGCCGGATCTGCCTGCGGGAGATGGCGCACCGGGGCGAGCTGCCCGGCGTGAGCAAGTCCAGCTGGTAAGGGCTGAGTCCCCCCAGACCTTCATGATCGCCGCAGGCCCGTGCGGGAACCACGGCGAGAAAGGTTGACAGGTCACCATGACGATGACCGACCCGATCGCAGACTTCTTGACCCGTCTGCGCAATGCCAACTCGGCATACCACGACGAGGTCGTGCTGCCGCACTCCAAGCTCAAGGCGAGCATCGCCGAGATCCTCAAGCGCGAGGGTTACATCACCGGCTACCGCGACCAGGACGGCGAGAAGGGCAAGGACCTCGTCGTCGAGCTGAAGTACGGCCCGAACCGCGAGCGCAGCATCGCGGGCCTGCGCCGGGTGTCCAAGCCCGGTCTGCGGGTGTACGCGAAGTCGACCAGTCTTCCCAAGGTCCTCGGCGGCTTGGGCGTGGCGATCATCTCCACGTCCGGCGGCCTCATGACCGACCGGCAGGCGACCAAGTCGGGAGTGGGCGGGGAAGTCCTCGCCTACGTCTGGTAAGGGGACTGACACATGTCTCGCATCGGAAGGCTTCCGATCACCGTCCCGTCCGGCGTGGACGTGACCATCAACGGCAACGACGTCAGCGTCAAGGGCCCCAAGGGCACCCTGGCCATCACCGTCTCCGAGCCGATCACGGTCGAGCGCGGTGAGGACGGGGCGCTCAGCGTCACCCGTCCCAACGACGAGCGGCAGAGCCGCGCCCTGCACGGCCTCACCCGCTCGCTGGTGAACAACATGGTCGTCGGCGTGACCGAGGGCTACGAGAAGAAGCTCGAGATCCACGGCGTCGGCTACCGCGTGCTGGCCAAGGGCTCGGACCTGGAGTTCGCTCTGGGCTTCAGCCACCCGGTCAAGATCTCGCCGCCGGAGGGCATCACCTTCAAGGTCGAGAGCGCCACGAAGTTCTCCGTCTCGGGTATCGACAAGCAGCAGGTCGGCGAGGTCGCCGCCAACATCCGCAAGCTGCGCAAGCCCGACCCGTACAAGGGCAAGGGCGTGCGGTACGCGGGCGAGAAGATCCGCCGCAAGGTCGGAAAGACGGGTAAGTGATCATGGCCGCTACCACTGTTACCAAGAGCAAGCCGGTGGGCAAGGACGCCTCGACCCTGCGTCGCACGTCCAAGACCCGCAGGCACTTCCGCCTCCGCAAGAAGGTCAGCGGCACGGCGGAGCGCCCCCGTCTGGCGGTGCACCGGTCCTCGCGCCACGTCTTCGCCCAGATCATCGACGACCTGACGGGCCGCACGCTGGCCTCGGCGTCGTCGATGGAGGCCGATGTGCGCGGTGTCGACGGCGACAAGAAGGCCCGCTCGGCCAAGGTCGGCGAGCTGCTGGCGGCCCGGGCCAAGGACGCCGGGATCGCCAAGGTCGTCTTCGACCGCGGCGGCAACAAGTACACCGGCCGTATCGCCGCGCTGGCCGAGTCGGCCCGCGGGGCGGGGCTGGAGTTCTGATCATGATTTGCACTGACAAGGGAAGGAACGCCTGATGCCGGGACGTACGCGGCAGTTCGGCGGCGGTCACGGCGGCGGACAGGGCGGTCAGGGCGGCGAGCGCGGCGACCGCCGCGACCGCCGGGACCGTCGTGACGGCGGCGGTCGCGGCGGGGCGGCCCAGGAGAAGACCCCGCACCTGGAGCGCGTGGTGGCCATCAACCGCGTCGCCAAGGTCGTGAAGGGCGGTCGTCGCTTCAGCTTCACCGCCCTGGTCGTGGTCGGCGACGGCGACGGCATGGTCGGCGTCGGCTACGGCAAGGCCAAGGAAGTTCCCGCGGCCATCGCCAAGGGCGTCGAGGAGGCGAAGAAGAACTTCTTCCGCGTCCCGCGCATCGGCGGCACCATCCCGCACCCCGTGCAGGGTGAGAAGGCCGCGGGCGTCGTGCTGCTGCGCCCGGCCAGCGCCGGTACCGGTGTCATCGCCGGTGGCCCGGTCCGTGCCGTGCTGGAGTGCGCCGGTGTCCACGACGTGCTGTCGAAGTCCCTGGGCTCCGACAACGCCATCAACATCGTGCACGCCACCGTTCAGGCGCTGAAGAACCTGCAGCGTCCCGAGGAAGTCGCGGCCCGCCGCGGTCTCCCGCTGGAGGACGTCGCTCCCGCTGGCATGCTCCGCGCTCGCGCGGCGGCTGCCGCCGCTGGATCGGGGAACTGACATGGCCAAGCTCAAGGTGACCCAGGTGCGTTCGGGCATCGGCACCAAGCGCAACCACCGTGAGTCCCTCCGCACCCTGGGTCTGCGCAAGATCCGCCAGTCCACGGTGCGCGAGGACTCGCCCGAGGTGCGCGGCCTCATCCACACGGTCCGCCACCTCGTCACTGTCGAGGAGGTCGACTGATGGCGATCAAGCTGCACCACCTGCGCCCGGCCCCCGGCGCCAAGACCGAGAAGACCCGCGTGGGTCGCGGTGAGGGCTCCAAGGGCAAGACCGCGGGCCGCGGTACCAAGGGCACCAAGGCGCGCAAGAACGTCCCCGCGGCGTTCGAGGGCGGCCAGATGCCGATCCACATGCGGCTGCCGAAGCTCAAGGGCTTCAAGAACCGCTTCCGGGTCGAGTACCAGGTCGTCAACGTCGGCGACCTCGCCGAGAAGTTCCCCGAGGGCGGCACGGTCGACGTGGCCGCGCTGGTCGAGTCCGGCCTGGTCCGCAAGAACCAGCTGGTCAAGGTCCTCGGCAACGGCGACGTCAACGGCGTGAAGCTGGACGTCACCGCGGACAAGTTCTCCGGCAGCGCCGTGGAGAAGCTGCAGGCCGCCGGTGGCTCCGCCACCGCGCTCGCCTGATCGAGCCGAACCACTGAGGCCGGGCACCCCACGGGTGCCCGGCCTCGCTGTTTGTGTGACGCGCGTCCCATCGGAGAGGTCCCGGCGGGTCGCCTCCCGCGGGGTCGCGCGGGGACCAGCCGGTTACCGGCCGCAGGCCCACCACCCGTGTGGCCAGGCGCAGTCCCTCAATGGCACTGCGTGCGGAGTGCGTCACTCATGCTGTTAAAGTCGGCCTTACGCCCCAGGGACTACCGTCTGTGGGGCGGCCCTGGCCTGTCGGCGATGTCGATGGGATAGGGTTCCCTGTTCCCTGCCGGCGGCCCGCGCCGGCTGCCCGCAGTATCGCCTGCAGCGGAATGCAGGCGACGCCGAGGAGGTCTTCGCGTGCTCAGCGCCTTCCGCTCGGCTCTTGCGACACCGGACTTGCGAAAGAAGATCCTCTTCACGCTGGGGATCATCGTTCTCTACCGTGTCGGAGCCGCCCTCCCGTCGCCCGGCGTTTCGTATGTGAACGTGCAGGAGTGCATCGAGCTCAGCGCGGACGCCAACCAGGGCGTCTTCCAGCTGCTGAACCTGTTCAGCGGCGGCGCGCTACTCCAGCTCTCGGTGTTCGCGCTCGGGATCATGCCCTACATCACCGCCAGCATCATCATCCAGCTGCTCACGGTGGTCATCCCGCGCTTCGAGCAGCTGAAGAAGGAAGGCCAGGCCGGTCAGGGCAAGCTGACGCAGTACACGCGCTACCTGACGATCGCGCTCGCCGTCCTGCAGTCCACGGGCATCGTGGCCATGGCCGACCGCGGCGGCCTGCTGGGCAACTGCCCGAACCCGATCATCCCGGACAGCGACATCTTCAAGCTGGCCATCATCGTCATCACGATGACCGCCGGTACCGCCGTCATCATGTGGCTGGGCGAGCTCGTCACCGAGCGCGGCATCGGCAACGGCATGTCGCTGCTCATCTTCGTCAACATCGCCGCGCGCATCCCGATCGAGGGCCGCAACATCCTCGACACCAACGGCCCGGTCGTCTTCGCCGTCGTCTGCGCGTTCGCCGTGCTGATCATCGCCTCGGTCGTCTTCGTCGAGCAGGGCCAGCGCCGCATCCCGGTGCAGTACGCCAAGCGCATGATCGGTCGCCGCATGTACGGCGGCACCTCGACCTACCTGCCGCTGAAGGTCAACCAGGCAGGCGTCATCCCGATCATCTTCGCCTCGTCGCTGCTGTACCTGCCCGACCTGATCGTGAACCTGGTCGGCACCGACGACTCGTGGATCCAGCGCTTCATCAACACGCACCTGACGGATCAGGGCAGCTGGGTGCACATCCTCGTGTACTTCGCGATGATCATCTTCTTCACCTACTTCTACATCACCATCACGTTCAACGTCACCGAGCGCGCTGACGAGATGAAGAAGTACGGCGGGTTCATCCCCGGCATCCGCCCGGGCCGCCCGACCGCCGAGTACCTGAACTTCGTGTTGAGCCGCATCACGTTGCCCGGCTCCATCTACCTTGGCATCGTTGCCGTACTGCCGAACTTCTTCCTGGACATCGCCGGTGGCGAGGGCCAGAACCAGAACTTCCCGTTCGGTGGTACCGCCGTGCTGATCATGGTGGGCGTCGGCCTCGACACCGTGAAGCAGATCGAGAGCCAGCTGATGCAGCGCAACTACGAAGGGTTCCTCAAGTGACGCGTGTTGTTCTCGTCGGCCCGCCCGGAGCGGGCAAGGGCACCCAGGCGACGGCGCTGAGCGAGCAGCTGGGCGTCCCGCACATCTCCACGGGTGACCTGTTCCGGGCGCACATCGCGAACAACACCGAGCTGGGCCAGGACGTCAAGCGCTACCTCGACGCCGGTCAGCTGGTCCCCGACGCCGTGACCAACGCGATGGTCACCGAGCGGCTGGCCCAGCCCGACGCCGAGGGCGGCTTCCTGCTGGACGGCTTCCCGCGCAACGTCGGCCAGGCCGAGGTGCTCGGGAAGCTGCTGGCCGACGCGGGCGACAAGCTCGACGCGGTCATCGAGTTCCGGGTCGAGGAGGACGTCGTGGTCGAGCGCCTGCTCGCCCGCGGGCGCGCCGACGACACCGAAGCCGTCATCCGGCACCGCCAGCAGGTCTACCGGGACGAGACCGCCCCGCTGCTCGACCACTACCGCGGCGTCCTGATCACCGTGGACGCCGTCGGCGACGTCGCCGAGATCACCGGCCGGGTGCTGGACGCCCTGCGCGCCCGGACGTGAGTGGTGGCGGGCTCCTCCGCGGCCTGGCGAAGTGGCGCGGCCGGATGATCGAGATCAAGTCCCCCGGTGAGCTGCAGGCGATGCGGGCGGCGGGCCTGGTGGTCCACCGCGCGCTCACCGCGGTCGCCGCCGCGGCCAAGGCCGGTGTCAGCACCCAGGAACTGGACGAGCTGGCCGAGCAGACCATCCGCGACGCGGGCGCGGTGCCCAGCTTCAAGGGCTACCACGGCTTCCCGGCCAGCATCTGCGCCTCGGTCAACGAGCAGATCGTGCACGGCATCCCGAACCGCGAGCAGGTCCTCGCCGACGGCGACATGATCTCCGTCGACTGCGGCGCCATCCTCGACAGCTGGCACGGCGACTCCGCGGTCACCCTCTTCATCGGCGAGGCCGCCGAGGCCGACGAGCAGCTCTCCGAGGCCACCCGCGTCGCCATGCTGGCGGGCATCGAGGCCCTGGTCGTCGGCGCCCGCCTCACCGACATCTCGCACGCCATCGAGCAGTCGGCGATCGCCTCCGGCGAGGCCCACGGCCGGGTGTACGGCATCGTCCGCGAGTACGGCGGCCACGGCATCGGCAGCTCCATGCACATGGACCCGTTCCTGCCCAACCACGGCAAGCCCGGCAAGGGCCCCCGCCTGCGTCCCGGCATGGCCATCGCCATCGAGCCGATGCTGACCCTGGGCACCGAGGAGACCGTCGAGCTGGAGGACGGCTGGACCGTCGTCACCGCCGACGGCTCCCGCTCCGCGCACTGGGAGCACTCCGTCGCGGTCACCGACGACGGCCCCTGGGTCCTCACCGCCCCCGAGGACTGAGCCCGGGAGTGCGGTCACGGGCGGGCTCGCTGGACCTGCTCCTGGAGCTGGACATGGCGGCCTGCCCGCCCAGGGCGCGGCGGGCGACGCTGGCCGCGCACCTGCGCGCGGCGGTCGAGTCCGGCAGGCTGCGGCCCGCGGCCACGCTGCCGTCCTCCCGCGTCCTCGCCCAGGAGCTGGGCGTCTCCCGCGGCACCGTCGTCGACGCCTACGGCGACCTGGTGGCCGAGGGCTACCTGAGCGCCCGTCCGGGTGGGAGCACCACCGTCACCGAGCGCCGGGAGCACCCGGCCGCACCGGAGGACGCGGTGCGCCCGCCCGCCATCGATCTGCGGGCGGGCGCGGCCGACCTGGCGTCCTTCCCGTTCGCGCAGTGGTCGGCCGCCTCCCGCGCCGCCCTGGCCGCCACCCCGGGCAGCGGCCTCGACTACCCGCCCGCCGCGGGCGCGGCGTCGCTGCGCGGGGTGCTGGCCGACTACCTCGCCCGCACCCGCGGCGTGCTCGCCTCGGCGGAGCGGGTGGTGGTGTGCTGCGGCGCCTCGCACGCGCTGGCCGTCGTGGTCGACGCGCTCGTCGCGGCCGGGCGGCGCAGGATCGCGATGGAGGACCCGTGCCTGCCCCGGCACCGCGAGATCGCCGCCGCCCGCGGCGCCGAGATCGTCGCGGTCCCGGTCGACGCCGACGGCGTGCGGGTGGACGCGGTCGCCGCGGCCGACCCGGACGCGCTGCTGGTCACCCCGGCCCACCAGTACCCGATGGGGGTGGCGCTGCACCCCGAGCGCCGGGCCGCCCTGGCCGCCTGGGCGCGCGAGCACGACCGGCTGGTGGTCGAGGACGACTACGACGCGGAGTTCCGCCACGACCCCGGCGCGCCCGGCGCGCTGCACGCGCTCGCCCCCGACAACGTCGCCTACCTGGGGACGCTGAGCAAGACGCTGGCCCCCGGGCTGCGGCTGGCCTGGCTGGTCCTGCCGGAGCCGCTGGTGCGCCCGGTCGTCGAGGCCAAGCGCCGCTCCGGCGCGGAGAACTCCGTGCCGGACCAGCTCGCCTTCGCCGAGCTGGTCCGCTCGCTGCGCTACGACCGCCACCTGCGCCGGATGCGCGCGGTCTTCCGCCGCCGCCTCGACCGCTTCACCGCCGCGCTGGCCGCCGGGGTGCCGCACCTGCCGGTCACCCCGATCAGCGCGGGGCTGCACTTCGTCGTCGGCTTCCCCGGCGCCGGGCCCACGGAGGAAGCGGTGCTCAGGGCGGCGGCGCGGCGGGGTCTCAAGCTGCACGCCCTCGGCCCGTGCTGGCACGGCGAGGCGAGGTCCGAGGGTGTCGTCGTGGGGTTCGGCAGGCCGCCGGAGCCCGCCGTCGACGGGGCGATCGGCGCGCTGGTCGAGGTCCTGCTGGCCGCGGACCGGTCCAGGTAGAAAGCACCGAACTGGACCGGGACTTCGCTCCTCGGCCCGCACTACCGTCGTCGGCGGGGCAGGTGCGCGCCCGCGGGTGGCTCGCCCGCCCCACTGGGGGTGCGCGAGTGGCCGCCGTGAGCACAGGCGGCGGCTACTCGTACCCGGCGACCGCGTGGGGCACGTAGGGCGCGGCCAGGCGGGCCAGCTCGTCCTCGGTCAGGGCGAGTTCGACCGCCGCGGCGGCGTCGGCGAGGTGGTGGGGCTTGGTCGCGCCGACGATCGGCGAGGTGATCCCCGGCTGCCGCAGCACCCAGGCCAGCGCGACCCGCGCGCGCGGCACGCCCCGCTCCTCGGCGATGTCGGCCACGACACCCGCCACGGCCCGGTCGGCCTGGTCGGTCGCGGCGTACAGGGCGTCCTGGATCGGGTCGCCGCCGGTGCGGGTGGTGGTCTCGTCCCAGTCGCGGGCGAGCTTGCCGCGGGCCAGGGGGCTCCACGGGGTGACGCCGACGCCCGCCGCGCGGCAGTAGGGCAGCATCTCGCGCTCCTCCTCCCGGTTGATCAGGTTGTAGTGGTTCTGCATGCTGACGAACCGGGTCCAGCCGTGGAGGTCGGCGGTGTGCTGCGCGGTCACGAACTGCCAGGTGTGCATCGACGACGCCCCGAGGTAGCGGACCTTGCCGGAGCGCACGACGTCGTGCAGGGCCTGCATGGTCTCGTCGATCGGGGTCTCGTGGTCCCAGCGGTGGATGATGTAGAGATCGATGTAGTCGGTGCCGAGCCTGCGCAGCGAGGCGTCCAGCTCGCGCAGGATCGCGCCGCGGGACAGGCCGCCGGAACGGGGCCCGTCCATGGGGAAGAAGACCTTCGTGGCCAGGACGACGTCCTCGCGGCGGGTCAGCCTGCGGATGGCCGAGCCGGTGATCTCCTCGCTGGAGCCCAGCGAGTACATGTTCGCCGTGTCGAAGAACGTGACGCCGAGGTCAAGCGCTTGCTTGAAGAACGGCAGCGCCTCGTCCTCGGGCAGCGACCACGGGTGGGTGCCCCGGTCGGGCTGCCCGTAGCTCATGCAGCCGAGCGCGATCCTGGACACCTGCAGCCCGGACGACCCCAGCCTCGCGTACTCCACGGTTTCCTCCCACCAGCGCGTCCGACGGATCGACCCTAGCGTCGCCGGTACCGAGCATGCTTCCGGAAACCGGCGAAACGGACATCCACTGGCGTCGATCTGCTGGTGGGGTCGTACCGCGCCAGGCCCGCGGGGCCCTGGCGGACGCCGCCGGGTCCGCCTTGCGGCGGATGTCGGGCGTGCGGTAAGGGACCCGATTTGGGGCGCCGTTCGTGGGCGCGTAGACTACTTCGGTGGCGCTGTGCAAGCGCCGTCTCTGTTGTGCGTGTCGCCCAGGGTAGCTGCTCGTTGCCACGGCGCACGGCACCACGGATTCACCCGACACCGTCACGAAACGCGGAGGACATGGGCAAGAAGGACGGGGCCATCGAGGTCGAAGGCCGCGTGGTCGAGCCACTCCCCAACGCGATGTTCCGCGTCGAGTTGGAGAACGGCCACAAGGTGCTGGCACACATCAGCGGCAAGATGCGGCAGCACTACATCCGCATTCTGCCCGAGGACCGGGTCGTCGTAGAGCTTTCGCCCTACGACCTGTCCCGCGGTCGCATCGTCTACCGCTACAAGTGACCCCCGGTCCGTCGCGGACCGGGTGACAACACTGCTTGCCCCCGCGACGCGGGGCTAGGCGACCGAGCAGGAGAACTGGGACGTGAAGGTCCAGCCGAGCGTCAAGAAGATCTGTGACAAGTGCAAGGTGATCCGCCGTCACGGGCGGGTCATGGTGATCTGCGAGAACCTGCGCCACAAGCAGCGCCAGGGCTGATCGCCGCCTTACAGGCACTAGAGGACCTCCCTCAACCTGCCGGGCCACACGGGCCCGGTTCACGCCCGGACTTCAGGCCGGGTCCTCGACCTTGAGTCGGTCGGGGGTGGTGGGGGAGAAGACCTGAAGACCACCGACAGGAGACAGAAGCCGCCATGGCACGACTCGTAGGCGTCGACCTCCCGCGCGAGAAGCGCATGGAGATCGCGCTCACCTACATCTTCGGGATCGGCAAGACCCGCTCCAAGGAGCTGCTCGCCGCCACCGAGATTTCCCCTGACCTGCGCGTCAAGGACCTCTCCGATGAGGAGCTGTCCCGGCTGCGCGACTACATCGAGAACCACTTCAAGGTCGAGGGCGACCTGCGCCGCGAGGTGCAGGCCGACATCCGCCGCAAGATCGAGATCGGCTGCTACGAGGGTCTGCGGTGGCGCCGCGGTCTGCCCGTCCGCGGTCAGCGGACCAAGACCAACGCCCGCACCCGCAAGGGCCCGAAGAAGACCGTCGCAGGCAAGAAGAAGGCCGGCAAGAAGTGAGCACCGGCCGCCAGACCGTGGTCGTCGCCCCGCAGAGGCGACGCAACCGGGCCTTCATGGCTCTTGCCGTCGCGCCCCGTGCGAGCCGTCCGGCCGCACTGCGCGAGCTGTACACGGACGCCGGGACTCGTATCCGGCACGCGGCCCCCACCGTCACCATCTCGAAGCGTTCTCAGTAGGAGACCCAGCCAGAAATGCCCCCCAAGTCGCGCACCGGCGCCGGAGTCAAGAAAGTCCGGCGCAAGGAAAAGAAGAACATCTCGCACGGGCACGCCCACATCAAGAGCACGTTCAACAACACGATCGTCTCCATCACCGACCCGACCGGCGCCGTCATCGCGTGGGCGTCGTCCGGGCACGTCGGCTTCAAGGGTTCGCGCAAGTCGACCCCGTTCGCCGCGCAGATGGCCGCCGAGAACGCCGCCCGCAAGGCGGCCGAGCACGGCATGAAGAAGGTCGACGTGTTCGTCAAGGGCCCCGGCTCCGGCCGGGAGACCGCGATCCGCTCGCTGCAGGCGGCGGGTCTTGAGGTCGGCACCATCCAGGACGTGACCCCGCAGCCTCACAACGGCTGCCGCCCGCCCAAGCGGCGCCGGGTCTGAGGAACGGGGAGGAGTAGAAAACCATGGCACGCTACACCGGCCCCGCGACGCGCATCTCGCGTCGCCTCAAGGTCGACCTCGTCGGCGGCGACCAGGCGTTCGAGCGTCGCCCCTACCCGCCCGGCCAGCACGGCCGCGGACGGGTCAAGGAGAGCGAGTACCTGCTCCAGCTGCAGGAGAAGCAGAAGGCGCGCTACACCTACGGCGTCCTGGAGCGGCAGTTCCGCCGCTACTACGTCGAGGCCGCCCGCCGCCAGGGCAAGACCGGTGAGGTCCTGCTCCAGCTGCTGGAGTCCCGCCTGGACAACGTGGTCTACCGCGCGGGCCTGGCCCGCACCCGCCGCCAGGCGCGGCAGCTGGTCAGCCACGGCCACTTCCTGGTCAACGGCAAGAAGGTCAACGTCCCCAGCTTCCAGGTGTCGAAGTTCGACATCATCGACGTGAAGCCGAAGTCGTTCCCGACGCTGCCGTTCGTCGTCGCCAAGGAGTCCGTCGGCGACCGCCCGATCCCGGGTTGGCTGCAGCTCGTCCCGTCGAACCTGCGCGTGCTGGTGCACCAGCTGCCCGAGCGCGCCCAGATCGATGTTCCCGTCCAGGAACAGCTGATCGTCGAGTTCTACTCGAAGTGACCTACCGGGGCGGCGGCCAATCCCGGCCGCCGCCCGACTTTCGCTGGGCGTCAAATAGCGGGCGCCTTCGGAAAGGAAACACCCAGAAGTGCTCATCTCACAGCGTCCCTCCCTGACCGAGGAGCCGGTCAACGAGACCCGCTCCCGCTTCATGATCGAGCCGTTGGAGCCCGGTTTCGGCTACACGCTCGGCAACTCGCTGCGGCGGACCCTGCTGTCCTCCATCCCCGGCGCCTCGGTGACCAGCATCCGCATCGACGGTGTGCTGCACGAGTTCACCACCGTCCCGGGGGTGAAGGAGGACGTCACCGACATCATCCTGAACCTCAAGGAGCTGGTGATCTCCTCCGAGGAGGACGAGCCGGTGACGATGTACCTGCGCAAGCAGGGCCCCGGTGAGGTCACCGCGGGTGACATCGTGCCGCCCGCGGGCGTCACGGTGCACAACCCGGACCTGCACATCGCCACGCTCAACGGCAAGGGCAAGCTGGAGATCGAGCTCGTCGTCGAGCGCGGTCGCGGCTACGTCCCGGCGATGCAGAACAAGCAGGCGGGCGCCGAGATCGGCCGCATCCCGGTCGACTCGATCTACTCGCCGGTGCTCAAGGTGACCTACAAGGTGGAGGCCACCCGCGTCGAGCAGCGCACGGACTTCGACAAGCTCGTGCTGGACGTGGAGACCAAGCCGTCGATCACCCCGCGCGACGCCGTCGCGTCGGCGGGCAAGACGCTGGTCGAGCTGTTCGGCCTGGCGCGCGAGCTGAACATCGATGCCGAGGGCATCGAGATCGGCCCGTCGCCGCAGGAGGCGGACACCATCGCCGCCTACGCGATGCCGATCGAGGACCTCGACCTCACCGTGCGCTCGTACAACTGCCTCAAGCGCGAGGGCATCCACACCGTGGGCGAACTGGTCTCGCGCAGCGAGGCCGACCTCCTGGACATCCGCAACTTCGGTGCGAAGTCCATCGACGAGGTCAAGATGAAGCTGGTCGGCCTTGGCCTCGCGCTCAAGGACAGCCCGCCCGGGTTCGACCCCACCGCAGCGGCCACCGATTACTCGGCGGACGCGGGCTGGGCGTCGCAGGCGGACACGGGCACCGACGACGGCCAGGACTACGCGGAGACCGAGCAGCTCTAGGTCCTTCGCGGGGCCTCGTGGATTTCAACAAGGAGCATCAATGCCCACCCCAACCAAGGGCGCCCGGCTCGGCGCCGGCCCGGCCCACGAGCGGCTGCTGCTGGCCAACCTGGCCACCTCGCTGTTCCAGAACGGCCGGATCACCACCACCGAGGCCAAGGCGCGCCGCCTGCGCCCGGTCGCGGAGCGGCTGATCACCAAGGCCAAGCGCGGCGACCTGCACAACCGCCGCGAGATCATGAAGGTCATCCGGGACAAGGACGTCGTCCAGCGCCTGATGACCGAGATCGGCCCGTTCTTCAGCGACCGCAACGGCGGCTACACCCGCATCATCAAGGTGATGCCCCGTCGCGGTGACAACGCGTCGATGGCCGTGATCGAGCTCATCCAGGAGAAGACGGTCACCGCGGAGGCCGAGGCCGCCCGCAAGACCAAGTTCGCCGCGGACGAGAAGAAGGCCGCGCCCAAGGCCGAGGACACCACCTCGGACGAGGCCGCCGAGGCCAAGGCCGACGACGCGGCCGACGCCAAGGACCAGGACGCCGACGCGCCCGAGTCCGCCACCAAGGACGCCGCCGAGGCGCCCGCGGAAGGCGCGGACGAGGGCAAGGACAAGTCCTGACCGAGCAGCACCCGAGCGAGCCCGCCACCCCCACCGGGGATGGCGGGCTCGCTCGCTTCCGCCTGGACATCGCCTATGACGGCGCCGACTTCTCCGGCTGGGCCCGCCAGCCGTCCCGCCGCACGGTGTGCGGGGTGCTGGAGGAGGCCCTGGAGCGCGCCCTGCGCCGCCCGGTCCGCCTGACCGTCGCGGGCCGCACGGACGCCGGGGTGCACGCCAGCGGCCAGGTCGCCCACGTCGACCTGCCCGCCGACACGGACCCCGGGTTCCTGGTCCACCGCCTCTCCCGCGCCCTCCCCGGCGATGTGCGGGTCACCGCCGCCCGGGTGGTCCCGCCCGAGTTCGACGCCCGCTTCGGCGCCCTGCGCAGGCACTACGCCTACCGCGTCACCGACGCCCCCTGGCGCGCCGACCCCCTGCGCCGCACCTTCGTCGTCCCGTGGCCGCGCCCGCTGTCCCTGGACGCCCTCTCCGCGGCGTCCGAACACCTCCTGGGCGAACACGACTTCGCGGCCTTCTGCAAGCGCCGAGAGGGCGCCACGACGATCCGCGAACTCCAACGCCTGTCGTGGACCCGCGAGGGCGACGAGCTGGCCGCCCACGTCGCAGCGGACGCCTTCTGCCACTCCATGGTCCGCAGCCTGATGGGCGCCCTGCTCGCCGTCGGCGAGGGCCGCAAGCCCATCACCTGGCCCGGCTCGCTGCTCACCTCACCGGTCCGCGTCTCCGACATCACCGTCGCCCCAGCCCTCGGCCTGACCCTGACCGCCGTGGACTACCCGGCCGACACCGACCTGGCCGCGAGAGCCGACCTCACCCGCAACATCCGCACCCGCTGAACAATCAGCCGCTGGCATGAAGGGGTCGGGGCACCCGCTCGAACAGGCACCCCGACCGAGGGCGTCCCTGGGGCTGGCTGACCGAGCTGCGGGGCAGCACCGGGGCGGCGCCCGGACGTTGGCTCCCGGCACACCCGGCCGTTCGCGCGGAGCACGATCCACGCGCTGTGCACCCGGCCCGTCCTGCCCACCTCCCGGGCCCGCCGGAGCGGCAACCCGAGCAGGAGCCCGTCGAGATCCCCGAGCCGGTGATCCCGCAGGCGGGTTCCTGCGGCAGGCCGGTCGTCTGCTGCGCGGCGCTCTGGGTGCCGAGCCTGCTGGCGACGGTCGCGCTCACGCTCGTCGCCGTCCGCCCGGACATCCTCGGGCTGGACTGACGCGGCGAACGGCCCGTCGGGTCCGGGGGACCTGACGGGCCGTTCTGTGCTGGTGGGCCTAGATGTCCGAAGAGGACTTACAGGTCCAGCGTCCAGCTGTTGATGTAGCCGGTGTCAGCGGCGTACACGTCGCGGACCGAGAGGCGCCAGGTGCCGTTGGCGGCCTCGGAGCTGAGGTTCACCGAGTACGTGGCGTTGACGTTGTCCGCGCTGTCGGAGCCGCTGGAGTTCTTCAGGCGGTAGGAGGAGCCGTCCGGGGCGAGCAGGTCGATGACCAGGTCGCCGCGGTAGGTGTGGACGATGTTCACCGCGACCGAGGAGGTGGCCGAGGCGTTGCCGGTGCAGCCGGAGATGGTGATCGAGCTGGTCACGGCGGAGCCCGCGTCCGGGATGGACACGTCGGTGCCGTTGGTCACGGCCTGGCAGCCGGTCGGGGGCTCGGGGTCGGTGCCGCCGGTGCCGGTGAACAGCAGGCGGTTCGCCGAGCCGGTGCCGGGGTTGGTGATCTTGTTCGGGGTGGCGGCGTTGACGATGGCCGTGTGGACCTGCGCCGGGGTGGCCGACGGGTTGGCGGCCAGGTAGAGCGCCGCGGCGCCGGCGACGTGCGGGGACGCCATCGAGGTGCCGCTGATGGTGTTGGTGGCGGAGTTGCCGGTGTGCCACGGCGCGGTGATGCTCACGCCGGGGGCGAACAGGTCGGTGCAGGTGCCGAAGTTGGAGAAGCTGGCGCGCGCGTCGTTGCGGTCGCTGGCGTTCACCGACAGGGCCTCGGCCACGCGGGCGGGCGAGTAGTTGCAGGCGTTCGCGTTGGAGTTGCCGGAGGCGACGGCGTAGCTGACGCCCGCGGCGATCGAGCGGCGGACCGCGTCGTCCAGCGCGGTGGAGGCGCCGCCGCCGAGGCTCATGTTGGCGACGGCGGGCTTGACGTGGTTGGAGGTCACCCAGTCGACGCCGGCGATGACGCCCGCGTTGGTGCCCGAGCCCTGGCAGTTCAGGACGCGGACGCCGTAGAGCTTGACGCCCTTGGCCACGCCGTACGCGCCGCCGCCGACGGTGCCCGCCACGTGGGTGCCGTGGCCGTTGCAGTCGGTGGCGTCGTTGTCGTTGTCGACGGTGTCGCGGCCGGAGACCGCGCGACCGCCGAAGTCGGTGTGGGAGTTCAGGATGCCGGTGTCGATGATGTAGGCGTTGACGTTGGCAGCCCGCGTCGAGAACGAGTACTTGCTGTTCAGCGGCAGGTCGCGCTGGTCGATGCGGTCCAGGCCCCACGACGGCGGGTTGTTCTGGTCCTCGGCGATGCGCACGACCTGGTCGGCCTCGACGTAGGCCACCGACGGGTCGGCCGCCAGCCGCTTGGCCTGCTTCTCGCTCATCGTGGCGGAGAAGCCCTTGATGGTGGCGTTGAAGCGGTGCTTGACCTGGCCGCCGTGGCGCGCGGCCAGGCTGTCGGCGGTCGCGGCCTGAGCGGAGACGCCGTCCTTCATGACGACGATGTAGCTGCCCTCGATTGCGGTCGCCTTGCCGGCGCCCAGGATCTGGCCCTCGGCGGCCCCGGCCGGCGAGGCGAGGCTGACACCGGCGGCGACCGTGGCGGCCGCGGCGATGCCCACCCCGGCGAGTCGACGCAGCGACTCAGCGCGAGACTTACCCATCTGTCGATCTCCTATGTGCAGGGAGCATGCGTCACCAGACCCTCGTGATCAGGGCCGCATGCTTCGGGAGATGTGGTGCAGGGGGTGTCCGCGCGGACGTCCATCACAGTGGTTTATCGCCGAATGCCGCCGCAAGGGCAGCCTTCACCGAGATTTGAACAGATGCCCACGCCCTGGTAACGGGTTGTGCTCAATGGCGTATCAAGTACGGCCGAACGGCCTAGTCGCCTCGGCGTACCGGGCCCAGGATCTGCTGCTCCTTCTGCGTGGTGACCAGCCGCATCGGCTTCCACAGGTTGCGTCCCAGCGCGACGACCTGGTCGTCGGGCAGGTTGCTGAGCTGCTGGAGCATGTGCGGCGGGAGGTTCCACACGCGACCGGCCAGTTGGGCCTGTCCCACCGGGAGGCGCTGGAGCAGCACGAGGTCCGCTGTGGACGCCGTCGCTCCGGCCTGCGGGTGCATGTAGGGCAGCACGTAGACGGTCGTCTGCCACGGCGAGCGCGGCGGGAACAGCTCCTGCGGGGTGGGGCCGCCGTCGTGCACGACCAGCAGCGGGCTGTCCTCGGAGGGGCGGGGCAGTTCGACGGGGCTGAGCCTGCGGATCTGCACCAGCGGCGCGGGCCTGCCGTCCGGGCCCGTCCCGGCGGCCTTCTGCAGCACCTGCCAGGCGGCGGGCCGCCCGGTGGCCACGACCACCCACGCGCCGACGGCCATCGCGCGCAGCGCGACCTGCCTGGCCAGGTACAGCCCGCCGACCAGCACGATGCGGGTCGGCGCGGGCCGCAGCGCCGAGATGATCATCGGCTCGCCCTGCACGCCCGAGCCCAGCACCATGCCGCCGCGGTCGCCCGACGGGCTGATCGCCGAGAGCATCTCCGCCGACACCGTGAACTCCGGGGCGACGCCCGCGCCGCTCTTGGTGTCCATCAGCCTGCTGGAGCCGCGCCGCTTGGCGGGCTCGCTCACGACCTCGGTCATACCTGCCCTCCCAGCGGCAGCGACGCGGCCAGCCCGGCCGCCTGGAGCCCGCGCAGCGGGGTCAGCGTGATGCCGATGCGGTCGGCGATGGCGCTCAGCCGCTCGTCGGCCAGGCCGAGTTCGTCGGGGTTGCGGGCGCTGACGCGCACCAGGCCGCGCAGGCCGACCTGCCCGTCGTCGGCGCCCGGCGAGATCGACATGGTGACGGTGGCCGACAGCGCGCGCACGCTGGTCAGCGCGGTGAGGCTCTGTGCGGGCTTGCCCTGCGGCCAGCCGGTGATGGCGTAGCTGGCGTGGCCGATGCCCGCCGCGGTGACGCCGGTCCAGCGCTCGCGCAGCGACACCCGGTTCTGCCCGCCCGCCGCGCCGGTCAGCTCGGCGGCGGAGATGCCCGCCTTGAGCAGCTCGTCGGGGTCCAGCGGCCGGGTCGGCACGCCGCGCGACTCCAGCGCGTTGCGCACGCGGGACAGGGCGCCGATGAGGGCGCGGTGGGCGCCGACGACGCCGCCGCCGCGCTCGCGCACCGCCGCCGGGCACCGGCGCGGGTCGAGCCGGATCGCCACCCACGTGCTGCGCCGGGCCGCCGCCGACAGCCCACCGAGCACCTCGAGGTAGGAGGCCAGGGCGGGCGAGTTGGGCGGCAGCGCCGCGCTGCCCGGGTAGCAGTGCCAGATGACCTGGATGGCGTCGAGGACCACGCCGCGGTCCTCAAGGCAGGGGGCCAGCGCGCCCAGCGGCAGGTTCGGCGTGGCGCCGACCTGGCTGACCAGCGCGGGCGTCGGGTCGACCAGCAGCACCGCGGTCCAGGTGCCCTCGTGCCAGGCCAGGCCGACGGGCTTGCGCTCGTGGTCGACGCCGTGGGCGACGACGAGGTCGGGGACGGCCAGGCGCAGCAGCGCCACCCTCGGGTCGTCCGGTCCGGTGACCTCGGCCTCGCTGCCCGGGGCCATCTGCTCCATGGTGACCACGGCGGGCGGCTTGGTCGTGCGGGTGTGGGAGCGGGTGAGGTAGCGGGCCGTCACGGTCACCCACTGGGTGAACCAGCGCCCGCGCCAGCGCAGGAACGCCACGACGAGCGCGACGACGGCCACGCCGATCGCGACGTAGAGCAGGTCCTGGTCGATCGCGAGCAGGATGAGCCCGATCGCGACGCCGACCTCGAGGACGACGAGGTTGGCCACCGGGAGGGGGCCGAGGCTCGCGCCGCGGGCGCGCCTGCGCGCGGCGACCTTGGGCGGCGGCGGACCCTTGGGGGCGGCGCCCGCCGGGCCGCCCGGACCTCCCGGCCTGCCGGGACCACCCGGGCCGCCGGGACCTTTCGGGCCGCCGGGACCACTCGGACCGCCGGGACCGCCGGGACCACTCGGACCGCCGGGACCGCCCGGACCACTCGGACCGCCCGGACCACTCGGACCACTCGGACCGCCCGGACCACCGGGCCCGCTCGGACCGCCAAGCCCGCCGGGCCCATTCGGCCCGCCGGGGCCACCCGGCCTGCCGGGCACCCTGGGACCACCAGGTCTGCCCGGACCCCCGGGGCCGCCGGGACCGGGACGCGGCGGTTGTCCCGGAGGTGGGGTCCTGCCCTGGCGCGGCGGGTTGCTCACGGACATCCGATCGATCATTCCCCTAGTCTCGGTACCCGGTTCGGCGGAACCGGCATACGGCTCAGAGCCGTACGACTATCCTGCGGAACCGTACCGCGACGGGGAGAGCTGCGAGCCGAGAATGCCATCAACACCGACGACCAAGTCCCAGGTTCAGGCATACCGCTTCGTGCTGCGCAGGATGCAGTCGGCGCTGGTCCGCAAGGACGCGGTGATGTTGCACGACCCGATGCGGACGCACACGAGGGCCACCATCGTCGGCATCTGCCTCGGCGCCGTCGGCATGATCGGCTTCCTCATCTGGGGCCTGCTGAGCCCCGCGCCGAAGCCGCCGGACAAGGACGGCATCGTCATCGGCCAGCCGTCGGGCGCGGTCTACGTCCTGCTGAACAGCAGCCCCAAGGGCAAGGTGCTGATCCCGACCTTCAACCTCGCCTCCGCGCGCCTGCTGCTGCTGGCCCGCAGCAACCCCGAGGCCCAGGGCGTCGGCAGCCAGACCGAAGGCGAGGGCGACATGTTCGGCGGCGCCCCCGCCGCGCCGGACAGCCCCACCGCGCCCAAGTTCATCCCGGACGCCAAGCTGGAGGGCATCGCCCGCGACCGGCTGACCGGCATCCAGGACGCGCCGCAGCTGCTGCCGGAGAAGCCCGAGCAGCGCGTCTCCAACAACTGGACCGTCTGCGACCAGTACCAGCTCGACCCGAGCCTGGTGGACGAGGCCAGCGAGGACGAGATCAGGACGACGGTCATCGGCGGGGTGGCCGACCTCGGCGCCGAGCTGGAGACCAACGCCGCGCTGCTGGTGAAGGCCCCCACCGGCAAGCACTACCTGGTCTACCGCACCCCGGAGAACGCGAACGTCCGCAACACCAACACGGTGCGCGCCGAGGTCGACATCACCAAGCAGGCCGTGGTCGACGCCCTCAACCTCGACCTGGCCGACGTCCGCCAGATCACCGTCGGCCTGCTCAACGCGATCCCGGAGGCGGCGGCGCTGAGCTCGCCCGCCATCCCCGGCCGCGGCGGGGCCAGCTCGGTGGACATCCAGGGCATGAGCGTCGGCGAGGTGTTCGAGGTCGAACGCGCGGGCCAGTTCGTCTACTACGTGGTGCTCAAGGACGGCGTCCAGCAGATCAAGAAGACCACCGCCGACCTGATCCGCTTCGCAGGCGGCGGCCAGGCCGAGATCGGCAAGGTCAGCCCGGACGAGCTGCCCGGCCAGATCGTGCGCGACGTCATCGACGAGAAGGACTTCCCGTCGGTCGTGCCCGAGGTGCTGACCCCGTCGAGCACGCCGACGGTGTGCCTGGGCTGGGCGCTGGTCGGCGAGGCCCCCAACGCCGTCGGCCAGACCAAGGTCTTCGTCGGCAAGTCGCTGCCGGTGCCCAACAACGCCTCCGGCCAGCCCGCGGTGGTCGACATCTCCACCGCCAACGCCGACGGCGACCGCATCGACCACTTCTACATGCCGCCCGGCAAGGCCGCGATCGTGCGCGGGTCCAACTCGCCCGCCGACTTCGCCGTCGGGCCGATCTACGTCATCTCCGACCGCGGCGTGAAGTACGGCATCCCGGACCTGCAGACGGCCAAGGCGCTGAACCTGCCCGAGCAGAGCCCGGCGCCGGACGCGATCGTGCGGCTGCTGCCCAGCGGCGCGTCGCTGAACGCCCGCGACGTGCTGCAGACCTACGACACCGTCCCGGTCGAGGACGGCCAGTTCACCGAGCAGCCGCAGGCCGAGGGCGAGGGCGGCGGCTGAGCGGCCGGGAAGCGCCCTGATCGAAGATCGGGTTAGGGGAACCGCGCGCGGCCGCCTACCGTCGGATGTGGTGCACGGCACGCCCGAAGGAGGTCCCCGCCCGATGGCAGGCATCAAGGTCGATCCCGACTGGATCGTCGACTACGCGAAGACGGTCACCGAGGCGGCCGGGCGGCTCTCCGACGGCGCCACCGTGCTCGACACCGCCCCGCTCGGCCCGGAGGCCTTCGGCGAGCTGGGCCGCACGGTGCGCACGGCGGATGCCTACCAGCGCGCCTCCACGGCGCTGCGCGCGCAGCTCACCCGCGGCGTCGAGGCGCTGACCTCGGCGGGGGAGACCCTGCACGACATCGCCGACAAGCACCGCGCCTCCGACGACGACGGCGTGCTCGCGCTGCGCCGCAGCGGGGGTGAGTGAGGTGGTCATCGCCCGCCCCGCGGTCGGCGGACCCGACGGCTCCGACGTCGAGGCCGGGATCGGCCCGTTCCTGGACTTCCTGTCCCGGCTGTGCGCCGAGCTGGGCGTGCCCGACCCGGTCGAGGAGCACTTCGCCCCCGTGGTCGGCCGCTGGAGCGAGCTGCACGCCGAGGCCGAGCGCTACCGCGCCGTCAGCGTCGTCGCCGAGCAGGTCTCCACCGACCTGACCACCCCGCTGGGCGGTCTGGACGCGGCGTGGCAGGGCGCCGACGCCGACTCCTTCATCGAGTACATGAACTCCGTCGGCCTGGCGGGCAACGACATGGCCGACGCCATGGCCGCGATGGCCGACGTCCTGGACGAGACCGCCGACGGCCTGCGCGAGATCGTGGTGACCCTCGCCGACATGCTGGTCGACACCGCCGAGACGGCGGGCTCCAGCCGCGGCGTCGGCGACGACCGGCTCCGCTTCTACCTCGACCAGGTCCGCAAGCCCAGCGGCGAGCTGTTCGACTCGGTGCGCCAAGTCCTTGAGGCCCTGGTCCGGCTGTGCGAGGGCATCGACGGGTCGGCGGCGTTCCAGACCGCGGCCATGTCCCACCCCTTCCCCGAGGTCGACTGGGCCGTGTCCGTCCCGGAGACCGGCAAGCCGGTGGAGAAGGACGGGCCGTCGGTTCCGGCGGGCGCCGGGGCGGGTGTCGGCGGCGGCGGCGGTGGCGCGGGCATCGGCGGTGGCGGCGCGGGGATCGGCGGCGGCGCGGGCGCGGGCACCGGAGCCCCGGCCACCCCGCTCAACCCGGGCGGCTACGTCATGGCAGGCGAGGCGGGCAGCTCCAAGCAGCCCGCGGGCGCGCCTGCCGCGGCCGCGGCGGGCGGTGGGGCCGCCGCGGGCGGGCGCGGCATGGGCATGGGCATGATGCCGCCCATGGGCGGCATGATGGGCGGTCAGAACGGCGACAACGAGCACAAGCCGCGCGCCCGCGTCCAGGGCAAGCCCGAGGAGATCTTCGGCGCACCCGCCAAGGCGTCCCCCTCGGTCATCGGCGACGACTGAGCAGTCGGGGCAGCCGGGGCAGCAGGGGCAGTCGGGGAAGCCGGGCCCGCGCCTACGCCTGGCCCCGCGGGTCCGACCGCAGCTCGGGCCGGTTGCGCCGCACGGTGTGCACCACGAACAGCGTGACCAGCAGCAGCAGGACGCCGCCGCCCGCGCCGATGAGGGCGACCCTCATCGGGGTCAGGTCCTCGGGCACCGCGGGCGGCATGGCCATGCGCACGTCCTCGGAGACTGCGGGCTCGACGCCCTGCTCGGCCGGGATCATCGCCGTCAGCGCGCTGACCGGGTTCACCATGCCGTAGCCGACGAGGTTGTCGCGGCCGCCGTGCGCGGCCGGGTGCGCGGCGGTCAGCTTGATGCGGTCCATGACCTGGCGCGCGGTCAGCTCCGGGTAGCGCTCCTTGACCAGCGCGGCCAGCCCGGCGACGTACGGGGCGGCGAAGCTGGTGCCCTCGATGGGGGCGCGGTCGCCGTTGGCGGTGGCGCGCTGGTTGGCCAGGCCGTCGCCTGCCGGGTTCAGCGAGGTGATCTCGGTGCCGGGTGCGGACACCCCGACCCACGGGCCCTGCACGGTGAACGCCGCCGGGTCGCCGTTGCGGTCCATCGCGCCGACGGACAGCACGTACTCGTCGAACCACGGCGGGGTGACGATGTTGGTCGGGTTGTTGGGGTCGAAGCCGTTGGCCGACTCCTTGCACCTGTCCTCGTTGACGTTGCCCGCCGAGGTCACCAGCACCACGCCCTTGTCGTGGGCGAAGCGCAGGGCGCGCTGCAGGACCTTCTCGTCCTCGGTGATGGGCCCGGACGGCCTGCACCGGTTCACCGACATGTTGACCACGTCGGCGTCCTGCTCGACCGCGCGGACGATCGCCGAGGCCAGGGTGGCCAGCGTTCCCGCGGGCTCCTTGCCGCCGTCGGTGGTCTCGCGCTCGAAGAACGTGCTGGACTGGCGGATGCTGAGGATGCGCGCGTCCGGGGCGATGCCGCGGAAGCCGACGTCGGAGGGCGGCTTCGCGGCGATGATCCCGGCGACCACGGTGCCGTGGCCGTCGCAGTCGCTGAGACCGTCGCCGCCCTTCTGGATGTAGTCGCCCGCCCCGCTGACCCGCCCCTTGAGCCACTGGTGGCTGGTGACGCCGGTGTCGATGACCGCGACCGTCACGTTCTTGCCGGTGGCGAACTTGCGCAGCTCGTCGAACTGGAGCCGGTCCTGGCCCCACGGCGCGCCCTTGATGTCGACGTCGCGCGGCAGGTCGGTCACGCACGCGGTCTTCTGGGTGTGCGTGGCGTCCGGGATCGCGCTGGAGGGCACCGGCTTCGACATGTCCACCGGCGGCGGATCGGCGAACGAGGTCTCCTGGGCGAGCGCGCCCGCCGGGACCGCGCAGGCCAGGACCGCGGCCAGGGCCGCGGCCGCGCAGCGTCTCGCCACGGGGTCTATGCCTGCCCCCTCGGCTCGGTCCGCGTCTCCGGGCGGTTGCGCCGGATCGTGTGGACGACGAAGAGGGTGATCAGCAGCAGCAGGACGCCGCCGCCCGCGCCGATGAGGGCGACCGTCATCGGGGTCAGGTCCTTGGGCACGGCGGGCGGCATGGTCATCCGCACGCTGCGCGACTCCTCCGGCTCCACGCCCTGCTCGGCCGGGATCATCGCGGTCAGCGCGCCGATCGGGTTGATCATGCCGAAGCCGACGAGGTTGTCGTGCCCGCCGGGCGCGGCCGGGTGCGCGGCGGTCAGCTTGATCCGGTCGATGACCTGGCGGGCGTTCAGGTTCGGGAAGCGCTCCCTGATCAGCGCGGCCAGCCCGGCCACGTACGGGGCGGCGAAGCTGGTGCCCTTGATGGTGTCCTTGGAGCCGTCGGACTTGATGTGCAGGTTGGCCAGGCCGTCGCCGGAGGGGTCCAGGGAGATGATGTCGGTGCCCGGCGCGGACACCCCGACCCACGGGCCCTGCACGGTGAACGGCGCGGGGTCGCCGTTGCGGTCCATCGCCGCGACCGAGAGCACGTGGCCTGCGAACCACGGCGGGGTCACGATGTGGGTGGGGTTGTTGGGGTCGAACCCGTTCTTGGAGTCGGGGCAGTTGTTCTCGCCGGTGTTGCCCGCCGAGGTGATCAGCACGACGTCCTTCTGCTCGGCCGCGTACTTCACCGCGGCCTGCAGGGCCAGCTCCCCGGAGTCGATCTCGTAGTTCGACGCCGGGCGGCACCGGTTGACCGACATGTTGACGACCTTGGCCCCGGAGTTGGCGGCCAGCACGACCGCCTGCGCCAGCGTGGTCAGGTTGCCCGCGGCCACCTCCTCGCCGCGACCGCCCTCGGTGGTCGGCGGGCGCTCGCCGGTGTAGTTGGCGCTGGACTGGCGGATGCTCAGGATCTGCGCGCCCGGCGCGATGCCGGTGAAGCCGATGTCGGAGCCCGCGGGCGGCGCGGCGGCGATGATGCCCGCGACCTGCGTGCCGTGCCCGTCGCAGTCCTCCAGGCCGTTGTGCTCCTTCTTGACGTAGTCGCCGACACCGCGCAGCCGGTCGCCGAGGAAGGGGTGCCGGGACACGCCGGTGTCGATCACCGCGACCGGCACGCCCTTGCCGGTGGCGAACTTGTGCAGCTCGTCGAACTGGAGCCGGATCTGGCCCCACGGCCGGTTCTTGATGTCGATGTTGTCCTTGTGCCCGCGGATGCACGCGGTCTTGAGCGCGTAGGCCAGGTCCGGGTCCGCCCCGCTCGGCACCGGGGTGCCCGGCGGCAGCGCGGGCGGCTGGGCGCCCGCGGTCTTGGTCTCCGGCTGCTGGGCGAGCGCGGGCTGCGCGGGCACCGCCATGGCCAGCGCCGCGGCGAGCAGCAGAGCCGGGACGCGCCGCACCGCCCTCATCCGCCGATCTTGAAGTCCACGGCCCGGAGCACCGAGTAGAGCTCCATGACCGCCAGCGACAGGGGCAGGACGACCGCGATGCAGATGGCCTCGAAGATGTCGACGCTGCGGCGCAGCGGCGGGGAGAAGCGCTGGTTGGGGAACACCACGCCCAGCACGAGCCCGCCCGCGCCGACCAGCACCAGCGAGCCGAAGACCCACAGCAGCCGCTCGAAGGGCGGCATCATCCACAGCCACCCGATCAGGATGCCCCCCGCCGACACGATCCCGGTGACCAGCAGCGCGATGGCCTGGCTCCCGTTGGCGTAGGTGCGCGCCCGCAGCAGCAGCACCAGCGTGGCGACGATGCCCAGGGCGATGCCCCACGGGCCGGGGGCGGACGCGGCGATGATCGCGCCGATCGCGGCCACCGCGCCGCAGCCGATGATCATGCCGGTCATGTACTCGTGCGCCAGGCCCGCGCGCCGCTCGATGGAGCGGTAGTCCGGGAAGCCGGTGTCCTCCTTGAGGTCCTCGGCGCTGCCCGGCACGTTCGGCAGCGGCAGCCTGGCCAGCTGGATGGTCAGCCTGGGCAGCAGCGAGAGCCCGGCCAGCGCGACCGCGACCGCGCCCGCGGCGATGCCGGGGGCGGGGTGGGCGATCAGCGTGGCCACGCCGAAGGCGATCACGCCGAGGCCTGCGGCCGACCCGGCGGCGACGAAGGTCGTCACGCCGGAGCCGATGAGCATGATCGAGGCCGAGGACACGATCAGCACCAGCGCGCAGGCCAGCAGCAGCGCCGCGCGGCCCGGCCCGCCGGGCACGATCGTCAGGCCGCTGACGAAGGCCATCGGCAGCGCGCCCGCCGCCGCGATGAGCACACCGGTCGCGCGCTCCTGGTAGCCGCGGGCGATCACCGCGCCGAGCGCGACGAAGACCACCGCGGCCACGCCGGAGACGATCGCCGGGCCGAGGTTGCCGCCGCCGCCCATCGGGCCGCCCATGAGCACGGAGAACGCGCCCGCGATGAGCGCCAGCGCGCCCGCGATGTGGCCGATGCGGCGCGCGGTGTCCTTGGTCCAGGGCCGGTAGCTGTCCGGCGCCGCCTCGGCGATGGCGTCGACGACGTCGTCGTAGAGCGGAGGCGGCGGATTCTCGGCGCGCTTGCGCAGCTGGAGCATGTCGCCGTCGACCACGCCGAGCGAGCCGAGCGTGCGGCTGGGGTCCAGCGGCGCGTCGCCGAGCTTGGCCAGGCACCAGCCGCCGTGGCGGGCGCCGCCGTCGGGGGCGGCCTCCTTGGCCATCTCCAGCAGCATCGGCAGCAGGTCGGCCACCGCGACGTCGGCGGGGAGCGCCACGTCGATGCGCGTTCTCGGGGCGACCACCGTCACCCGGCTGAACACGGTCGTCCCCGTTGCCACTCGCTGGCCCCCTTACCGGTCCCCGAACGTGTCCCGGGCACCCGGGACGGCCCCTAGTATGGACGCACCGCCTCAGGCGGGTGAGCCGGTTGGCGCAGAAACCGGACGCGGGTGCAACCGAACGGGGGGCCGGTGGCCGCAGCACGCGCGCGCAGCGCGATCTTGGGCACGGTGTTCGCGCTGGTCGCCTGTCTGGCCGCTGTCGCGGCCGGGGTCTACGCCGCTGCCGTGCACCACTACTCGGCCGCGGTCGTGCTCCCGGTGGCCTACCTGGCCGCCGTGCTGGTCTCGGCGCTCTCGCCCGTGGGCCGGACGCTGCCCGGCCGGATGGCGCTGGGCGTGGTGCTGCTGGCCGCGCCGCTGGCCTTCGCGGCCTCGCTCGTGGGCTTCGACGGGGTCGACCCGCTCGGTCTGGTCGTGGGCGGCCTGCTGCTGCTCTGCGCGCTGCCGCTGCTGCTGCGCCACGAGGTCGCCCCCGGCCCGCGGCCGCTGACGGCCTACGCGCCCTTCGCGATCGCCTGCGGCGCGGCGCTGCTGCTGGTGGCCGCCGTCGCCGCCGACGACCCCAGTCTGGCGACGCTGACCGGGGGCGGGGCCTACCTCGTGCTCGCCGCGCTGGCCGCGGCCGTCTCGGGCGCGGCGGGCCCGGCCCGCTTCGCCCTCGGCGTGCTGCTGGCGGTGATCGCCGCGGCGGGCGTCTACCTGCTCGCCATCAGCGGTGACGGCGGGTGGCCACAGATCCTGGTGGGCGCGCTGGTCACCGCCGCGTGCGTGGCATCCATCGGCTCGCTCGACAAGGTCCGTCCGGCCCAATCCCCGGACGGCGGCGAAGGCGTTCGGTAGGTTCTGAGGTCAAGTCCTGCCCATGAGAGAGGTGTCCTCCCGGTGAGCACGCTGCAGTTCAAGCGGACGCCGCGCATGGCCGCGCCCCGTCAGCCCGGCGGCGAGGTGCACCTGGAGCCGCCGCCGGAGGTGCCCAGGGTCATCCCGGGCAGCATCGTGATGAAGATGCTGCCCGCGGTCATGATCGTGGCCTCCATCGGCATGATGATCTTCATGTTCACCATGTCCAGGAGCCCCATGTCGCTGATGTTCGGCGGCATGTTCCTCATCTCGACGGTGGGCATGATGGCCGGCGGCATGGGCGGGCGCGGCGGCGGCCAGAAGAAGGCCGAGATGAACGAGGACCGCAAGGACTACCTGCGCTACCTCGGCCAGATGCGCGACCGGGCCCGCGAGGCCGCCCTCGACCAGCGCGCCGCCCTGGAGTGGACCCACCCCGACCCGCAGGCGCTGTGGTCGATCGCCACCAGCCGCCGCATGTGGGAGCGCCGCCAGGCCGACCCCGACTTCTGCCACCTGCGCGCCGGGCGCGGCTCGCAGCGCCTGGCCACCCGCCTGGTCCCGCCGCAGACCGGTCCGGTCGACGAGCTGGAGCCGATCGCCACCCTGGCCCTGCGCCGCTTCGTGCGCGGCCACTCGATCGTGCCCGACCTGCCCATCCAGGTCGCCATCCGCGGGTTCGCCGCGGTCGGCGTCTCCGGCGAGCGCGAGCGCTGCCGCGGCCTGGTCCGGGCGCTGCTGGCCCAGCTGGTCACCTTCCACAGCCCCGACGACGTGCTGATCGCCGTCGTCACCTCCGGCAAGGCGAAGCAGGAGTGGGAGTGGGCCAAGTGGCTTCCCCACGTGCAGCACCCCACCATGGTCGACGGCATCGGCCAGCTGCGGATGATGGCCGGGTCCCTGGCCCAGATCGAGCACTGGCTGGACGACAACCTGCGCGACCGGCCCCGCTTCACCCGCAACGCCCCGCCGCAGCCCGACCAGCCGCACGTGGTCATCGTCATCGATGACGGCGAGGTCACCCGCGAAGAGGCGATCGTGCTGGAGGAGGGCTTCGTCGGCGTCACGCTGCTGGACCTGTCGGACTCCCTCGGCTCGCTGACCGCCCGCCGCGGCCTGCGCCTGGTGGTCGAGGACGACAAGCTCGGCGCGCGCAGCGCCAGCGGCGTGGAGTGGTTCGCCGCGCCGGACACGCTCACCACCGCCGAGGCCGAGGCGCTCTCCCGCAAGCTCTCCCCGTACCGCCTCGGCGCGGGCCAGGCCGACTCCGGCGAGGAGGACGCGCTCGCGGCCAACCCGACGCTGCTGGAGCTGCTGGGCATCCCCGGCGACCCGATGACCTTCGACGTGGCGCAGGCGTGGCGGCCGCGGCCGGTGCGCGACCGCTACCGGGTGCCGTTCGGCATCGGCGAGTTCGGGCAGGCCGTCGAGCTCGACATCAAGGAAGCGGCGATGGAGGGCATGGGCCCGCACGGCCTGTGCATCGGCGCGACCGGCTCCGGCAAGTCCGAGTTCCTGCGCACGCTGGTGCTGGGCATGCTCGCGACCCACTCGTCCACGACGCTGAACTTCGTCCTGGTCGACTTCAAGGGCGGCGCGACGTTCCTCGGCCTGGACAGCGCCCCGCACGTCTCGGCGGTCATCACCAACCTGGCCGGCGAGATCACGCTGGTCGACCGCATGAAGGACGCGCTGGCCGGGGAGATGAACCGCCGCCAGGAGGCGCTGAAGAACGGCGGCAACTTCAAGAACGTGTGGGAGTACGAGAAAGCGCGCGAGAACGGCGCCGACCTCGACCCGCTGCCCGCGCTGTTCATCGTCGTGGACGAGTTCTCCGAGCTGCTCTCGGCCAAGCCGGACTTCATCGACCTGTTCGTCATGATCGGGCGCCTGGGCCGCTCGCTGCAGATGCACATGCTGCTGGCCTCGCAGCGCCTGGAGGAGGGCAAGCTGCGCGGCCTGGACTCGCACCTGTCCTACCGGATCGGCCTGAAGACCTTCTCCGCGGCGGAGTCGCGCGCGGCGATCGGCGTGCCGGACGCCTTCGAGCTGCCGTCCATCCCGGGCTCGGGCTACCTCAAGTACGACACCAGCACGATGGTGCGGTTCAAGGCCGCCTACGTCTCCGGGGCCTACCGGCCGGCGGGCATGCAGGCGGCGGGCCCGGTCACCGCCGTCACCGGGGACCGGCGCGCGAAGCTGTTCGTGCCGGACTACGTGGAGATCCCCAAGGAGCCGGAGAAGCCGGTCACCCCGGTCAAGGAGGAGCCCAAGCCCGACGGCGGGCACGAGGTCAGCGAGCTGGACGTCATCGTCGGGCGCCTGGTCGGGCAGGGCCCGCCCGCGCACGAGGTGTGGCTGCCGCCGCTCAACGAGCCCAACTCCCTGGACACCCTGTTCCCGCCGCTTCAGCCCACCGAGGACCGCGGTCTGTCGCCGGTCGGCTTCTACGGCAACGGCAGGCTTCAGATCCCGCTGGGCATCATCGACAAGCCCTACGAGCAGCGCCGCGACCTGCTGTGGGCGGACTTCTCCGGCGCCGCGGGCCACGCCGCGGTGGCGGGCGGCCCGCAGACCGGCAAGTCGATGATGCTGCGCACGATGATCACGTCGATGGCGCTGACCCACACGCCGCAGGAGGTGCAGTTCTACTGCGTCGACCTCGGCGGCGGCACGCTCGCCTCGCTGGAGAACCTGCCGCACGTCGGCGGCGTGGCGGGCCGTCTTGACCCGGACAAGGTCCGCCGCATGGTGGCCGAGGTGACCAGCCTGGTCACCGACCGCGAGGCCCGGTTCCGCGACAAGGGCATCGACTCGATGACCGACTACCGCAACCGCAAGCGCCGCGGCGAGATGGCCGACGACCCCTTCGGCGACGTGTTCCTCATCGTCGACGGCTGGCTGAACTTCCGCCAGGAGTTCGAGGCGCTGGAGATGCAGGTCGTCAACCTGGCCGCCCAGGGCCTGTCCTACGGCATCCACGTCGTCGTGGCCGCCAACCGCTGGGCCGAGATCCGCCCGGCGCTCAAGGACCTGATGGGCACCCGCTTCGAGCTGCGCCTCGGCGACCCGTCGGAGTCCGATGTGGACCGCCGGGTCGCGGTCAACGTGCCCGCGGGCCGCCCCGGCCGGGGCCTGTCCAGGGACAAGCTGCACTTCCTCGTCGGCCTGCCCAGGATCGACGGCTCCAGCAGCGCCGAGGACGTGGCCGTGGGCGTGCAGGACGCCGTCGCCCGCATCACCGGCTCCTGGCGCGGGCGCACGGCCCCCAAGGTCCGCCTGCTGCCCGAGCTGCTGCCCTACGAGGAGCTGCTGGCGCTGGACTCCCACCGCGGCAACCACATGGTGCCCATCGGGGTCAACGAGGACGACCTGGCCCCGGTCTACCTGGACTTCGACAACGAGCCCCACTTCATGGCCTTCGCCGACGGCGAGTCCGGCAAGACCAACCTCCTGCGGGTCATCGTCCGCGGCATCATGGACCGCTACACCCCCAAGGAAGCGGTCATCATCCTGGTGGACTACCGCCGCACGATGCTCGGCTTCATCAACACCGACCACCTGCTGTCCTACGCGGTCTCCTCCAACCAGCTGGGCGACGTCGTCAAGGACGTCCGCGGCTCCATGCTCAAGCGCCTGCCCGGCCCGGACGTCACCCAGGAGCAGCTCAAGAACCGCTCCTGGTGGAAGGGCCCGGAACTCTTCGTCATCGTCGACGACTACGACCTGGTCGCCCCCCAGGGCAACAACCCGTTGCAGCCCCTGTCCGAGTTCCTCCCCCAGGCCAAGGACGTCGGCCTCCACGTCGTCGCCGTCCGCCGCACCGGCGGCGCCTCCCGCGCGATGTTCGACCCGATCCTGGGCAAGCTCCGCGAGATCGCCAGCCCGGGCATGGTGATGTCGGGGTCCAAGGACGAGGGAGCGCTGCTGGGCACGGTGAAGCCCTCGGCGATGCCGCCGGGCCGGGGCACGATCGTCACCCGCAAGCTCGGCCAGGCCCTGATGCACGTGGGCTGGATCCAGCCGGACTGAGCACGCTCGGCGGGACGGGCTCGGCGGACTCCGATCGGGGGTTGGCCCGACCCCAGGGCGAAGTAGGGTCACGGGCATGAACCAGGACTTCGCGGAGTCCGTCGCCCGGTTCCGCGCGGAACTCGCCTCGGCCGTCACCCGCTCCCGGCGGGCGGCGGCAGAGGCGCGGGCGCACTCGGCGACGCTGCGGCGCGAGGCCGAGGACGAGGCGGCGGACGCCGCCCGGCGCGACGCCGAGGCCAAGGCCGCCGACGCGGACGCCACACGGCCCGGACCGTCCGATCCGGATGATGACGATTTCTCCGAGCACACCATCCTGTTCCGCCCGTAACGGGTGCTAATGCACACGCTATGTGGGCGCTGACCTGCGGGTTCCTGAATTCCGCATTTACAGGAGCAACGACCTCCCGCCAACTGCAACCTCGGTGGAACCGAACCTGGCAGGGTCGCAGTCGTAAGGGGCATACGAACGGGAACCGTTCAAGCCGAACAAGCGAAGCAGGGGGTCACTCCCAATGTCTGGTTACGGTATTGGTACCGAGGAGATGGCGAAGGCCGCGGTCGACGTCGACAACGTCAACCAGCAGAGCCAGGACGCTCTGAAGAGCCTCTACAACAACCTCACCCCGCTCCAGGACAACTGGTCCGGTCAGGCGTCGCAGGCGTTCAACACCCTGCTGCAGCGCTACCAGGCCGACGCCACGAAGCTGCACGACGCCCTGCAGGGCATCTCCGAGCAGCTCAAGCAGTCGAACGAGGCCTACATCCGCCAGGAGGAAGAGTCCTCGCAGTCCCTGAGCAACATCACCAACGTCCTCGGCGGCTGATCTCGGCCCTAGGTGCCGGACCTCACTACAGGCTTTCATTCCAAGGGAGAGACCCAACCATGGGCGACATGATCAAGGTTAACTTCGCTGAGGTCGCGAACGCGTCCCAGTCGATCAACAGCACCTCCGCGACCCTCGAGGGTCTGCTGGGCGAGCTGAAGAGCCGCCTCGCGCCGCTGGCCGCCAACTACGAGGGCGCCGCGTCCGAGGCGTGGAACCAGAAGCAGCGCGAGTGGGACCAGGCCTACGACAGCCTCAAGCAGGTTCTGTCGTCCATCGGTGCCGCCGTCGGCCAGGCCGGTGAGAACTACGAGGCCACCGAGCGCGCCAACTCGGCCCGCTGGGCCTAGTCCAGCGCGAGTCGTTGCGAGCCCGCGGGCCCTGTGCCCGCGGGCTCGACGCGTGTCCGGGGTCACACGAACGGGCTATGGGGGACCCGTTTTGACCCTCACCGAACCCACCGGGTATCTTCTTTCTTTGTTGTGCGGCGCGGGGCGTGTTGCTCGCTGGGCTGGTCCTGGTCGAGGTGCGTTGCGCGCCCCTGGTTGGACCAGTCCGACCAGGGGTGAGGCCCGCACAGGTACCCACGACGCAAGTTGACAATGAGGTAGACCCGTGCCCACGTACACCCCGAAGCCCGGCGAGATCGACCGCGCTTGGCACGTTGTCGACGCCGAGGACGTGGTGCTTGGCAGGCTCGCCACGCACGTCGCGAACCTGCTGCGCGGCAAGCACAAGCCCACCTACGCCCCGCACGTCGACACCGGCGACTTTGTCGTCATCGTCAACGCCGAGAAGGTCGCCCTGACCGGGAGCAAGCGCGACACCGCGTTCGTCTACCGGCACAGCGGTTACCCCGGCGGTCTGCGGAAGCGCTCCTTCGGCGAGATGCTCGACACCCGTCCTGAGCGGCTGCTGGAGAAGGTCGTCAAGGGCATGCTGCCCAAGAACAAGCTGGGCCGCGCCCAGGCCAAGAAGCTGAAGGTCTACGCGGGCCCGAGCCACCCGCACGAGGCGCAGCAGCCCACGCCGTTCGAGATTGCGAAGGTCGCCAAGTGAGTGAAGAGGCCGTGAAGACCGAGGCCGAGGAGACCCCCGAGGCCGTCGAGTCCACCGACGCCGTCGAGTCCACCGACGCCGAGGTCGCCGAGACCGAGCAGGCTGAGTCCGCCGAGGCCGAGCCGCAGGCCGACTCGTTCGAGGCCATCGAGGCCGACGACGAGCCCGCCGCTCCGGCGCTGCCCCGGCTGACCGCCGAGTCCGCGCAGACCGTCGGCCGCCGCAAGGAGGCCGTGGTCCGGGTGCGCATCACCCCCGGCTCCGGCAAGTTCCTCCTCAACGGCCGCACCCTGGAGGAGTACTTCCCGAACAAGGTGCACCAGCAGCTCATCCGCGAGCCCCTGGTGACCGTCGAGAAGAACGAGTCCTTCGACATCCGCGCGAACCTGCACGGCGGCGGCATCACCGGGCAGGCGGGCGCGCTGCGCCTGGCCATCGCCCGCGCGCTGATCGAGCTGGACAGCGAGGACAGGCCGCCGCTGAAGAAGGCGGGCTTCCTCACCCGTGACCCGCGGGTCAAGGAGCGCAAGAAGTACGGCCTCAAGAAGGCCCGCAAGGCGCCGCAGTACAGCAAGCGCTGATCCGCAGCACGTCCCGTTCGGGAGCAGCACGCACCGTGCTGCTCCCGTTCTGGTTTCCCGGTCCCCTTCCCGTGGAGGTTTCCCGCCCATGGCCCGCCTGTTCGGCACCGACGGCGTGCGCGGTCTCGCCAACGCCGACCTGACCCCGGAACTGGCCATGGCGGTGGCCGCCTCGGCCGCGCGGGTGCTCGCCGCGCACGACCGCAGCCACCGGCCCGTCGCCGTGGTCGGCCGCGACCCGAGGGCCAGCGGCGAGATGCTGGAGGCCGCGGTGTGCGCCGGGCTGGCCTCGGCGGGGGCGGACGTCATGCGGGTCGGGGTGCTGCCGACGCCGGGCGTGGCCTACCTCGTCGGCGAGCTGGCCGCCGACCTCGGGGTAATGATCTCCGCATCGCACAACCCGATGCCGGACAACGGCATCAAGCTCTTCGCCGCGGGTGGGCACAAGCTGCCCGACGCCCTGGAGGACGAGATCGAGGCGGGCATCGGCTCGGCCGACGGCCGCCCGACCGGCACCGGCGTCGGCCGCGTGTACGACATCGCCGACGCCGCCGACCGCTACGTCGAGCACCTGCTCAAGGCGGTGCCGAACCGGCTCGACGGCATCAAGGTCGTGGTGGACTGCGCCAACGGCGCGGCCTGGTCGGTCGCCCCGCGTGCCTACCGCGAGGCGGGCGCGGAGGTCATCGCCCTGCACGCGCTGCCCGACGGCGAGAACATCAACGACGGCTGCGGCTCCACCCACCTGGACGACGTGCGCGCCGCGGTCATCGCCGAGGGCGCGCACCTGGGCATCGCCCACGACGGCGACGCCGACCGCTGCCTGGCCGTGGACGCCGCGGGCGAGGTGGTCGACGGCGACCAGATCATGGCCGTGCTCGCGCTGGCCATGAAGGACGCGGGCGAGCTGGTCGAGGACACCCTCGTCATCACCGTCATGAGCAACCTCGGCCTGCACCTGGCGATGCGGGACGCGGGCGTCGCCCTGCGCACCACCGCCGTCGGCGACCGCTACGTCCTGGAGGAGCTGCGCGCCTCCGGCCTGGCGCTGGGCGGCGAGCAGTCCGGGCACGTGATCATCCCCGGCTTCGCCACCACCGGCGACGGCCTGCTGACCGCCATGCGCCTGATGGCCCGCGTCGCGGCCACCGGCACGCCGCTGGCCGAGCTGGCGGGCGTGATGGCCAGGCTGCCCCAGGTCCTGGTGAACGTCCGCGTCGCCGACAAGGCCGCCGTCGCGGTGTCCCCCCGGGTGAGCGAGGCCGTCGCGGCGGTCGAGGCCGAGCTGGGCGACACCGGCAGGGTGCTGCTGCGCCCGTCGGGCACCGAGCAGCTCGTCCGGGTGATGGTCGAGGCCGCCACCCAGGACCTGGCGCAGTCCGCCGCCGACCGGCTCGCGGGCGTGGTGGCCACCGCCTAGCCGCCTTCGCGTCCGCAACGTCGGCGGAACCGGTCCTGGCCTGCGCACATCCCATTCCCAGCGGACAGTCGCGATCGTCCGTTCGGCCCATGGCGGCGCTCGCGGGCGAGTACGCTGCGCAGCACGGGGCCGGGGAACCGGAAGGGGAGAGCTGTGAGCGGGTTCGAGTTCGACGCGGACGCGGTCCGGGGGTTCGCCGCGGTGTTCGCCGAGGCGCAGTCGCAGGTGTCGATGATCCAGACCGACATGGCGCAGAGCACGGCCAAGGCCGCGGACTTCGGCAAGACCTGGGCGGGCACCCAGGGCGCGGAGTTCGAGCAGTACTGGCAGGCGATCATGGCCGATCTCGGCAACCTCGCCAAGCACCTCGGCGCCGTCAGCGCCAACCTCAACCAGGGCACCGACCTGACCGTCGAGTCCGACACCTCCGGCTACAGCAGGCTGAAGACCATCGAGTCGGACATGGACACCGGCGGTTCGGGCACGGACACCGGTGGCGGCGGCTCGGTCGCGGTCTGAGCGGGCTCGGGGACTAGGGGGAAGACATGGACTTCGCGAAGCCGGACGCCTACCAGGCGATGGTGAACATCTCCGCGGGCGCGAGCAGCCGCGGCGAGGCGTGGGACGAGATCGGCGACCGCCTCGACAAGGGCGTGGACACGATGGTGCCCGCCTACGACGCCAAGCTGTCGCTGAACCTCGCGCCGAAGAGCCCGGAGAAGCGCCAAGAGGTCAACGAGCTGCGCTGGGGCAAGATCCAGAAGGACGCCCTGCGCATGGAGGGCCTCGCCGCGGCGATGGAGAACATCGCGCAGGTGGTGAAGTCCGGAAAGGACAAGCTCGCCCACGACTGGAAGGGCGAGTCGTTCGAGGCGTTCAAGACCTCGGTCGAGCGGATGGAGAAGACCCTCACCGACTTCGCCGGGGCGTGCCGGACGACCGCGGGCGGCTTCACCGCCGCCATGGACAGCATCTCCCAGCTCTACTCCTCCTATGGCGCCACTTCGGTCAGCCAGCTCGACTTCTCCTGCCACCCGCAGCCGGAGGACTGGGAGACCCACGACAACCTCGACGGTTTCGCCGACCGCTGCGGTGAGTGGCACCTGTCCATCAACTGCGACAAGAACGACGGCGAGGACTCCGGCGACCTGATCGGCAAGCTGGTCACCAAGCAGTGGATGGAGTACTTCGACGAGACCGACTGCGACGAGAGCGGCGACAAGGTCCGCGGCATGGTCCGCGACATCCTCGACGGCTCCGAGGCATCCAAGGACGCGATCAAAGAGCAGATCGACAACTGGTACACCTCGACCAACGACCTCAAGGACCAGGTCACCGAGCTGCACGACGCCGCGCTGGACAACCTGCGCCTGATGGCCGACCTCAAGGTCTTCGCGCTGATGAAGGTCCCCGGCGGCCAGGGTGGCGGCGGGGACGACAAGGGCGGCGGCAACGACCAGGGCGGTGGCGGCAACGGTGGCGGGTCCGGCGGCGGCTCCGGCTCGGGCGGCGGCTCGGGCTCCGGTGGCGGGTCCGGCTCGGGTGGCGGCACACCGCCCCCGCCGCCTCCGCCGGACCTCAGCTCGCTGGAGCGCGACGGCAAGGCCGACCCGAACAACCCCAACGACCCCGACAATCTCGACCCCGGTCTCGACCCCGGCCAGAATCCCGGCGGCGGCCCGGACGGCGCGCCCGGCACCGGCGGCGCGCCGGAGACGGTGAAGATCGAGGAGGACGGGCGGACCATCGAGGTCACCAGCCCGGACAGCCAGGGCCAGGTCAAGGTCACCGTGGACGACGGCTCGGGCGAGCCCAAGACCTACACCGTCGACTTCGGCGAAGCGGGTCCCGCTGCCCTGCCCGGCGCGATGCCCGGCTCCGGCGGCGCGGGCTTCGGCCCGACCGGCTCGGGGCCCGACGGCCTCGCGGGCGGCGGCGCCGGTGGCGGGGAGGCGATCGTGCCGGGCGAGGACGGCAAGGCCGTCATCTCCGACCCGCCGATGACGATCACCGCGGAGCGGCCCGGCGGCGGCGACGTCGTCGTGGTGACCGTGGACGACGGCAGCGGCGGCGAGCCCACGACCTACACGCTGGACTACGCCGACGCCGAGCAGTCGGGGACGCCGTCGCCGGACAAGCCCGATGAGGTCCGCACGCAGCCCGCCCCCGCGGGGCAGCCGCTGCCGAGCGGGTTCACCGAGGCGTCGGCGGCGACCTCCGGGGCGTCGCTGTGGACCGACCCGTCGGCCACCGGCGGCGGCTCCGGTGACCGCGCGGACTTCATCGGCGGGTCCGGGGGCGGCGCGTTCGGCGGTGCGGCCGAGCCCGCGGTGTTCTCCGACACCTCCGGCGGGTTCGCTGAGCCCGCGGCCTATGCCGACGCCTCCGGCGGTGGCGCGTTCGGGTCCGACCACGGCGTGACCGCGCCCGCCTCCGTCGACGGCGCGTCGGGTGCGGCGGGCAGCGCGTTCGGCGACCAGATGCCCGCCACGCCCGAGCAGGTCATGGGCCAGGCGGCTGCCGTCACCGGCGAGTCGGCGCTGTCCGGGGCCGTCAACGGCAACCCGGGCGGCGACGGCCAGCAGCAGAGCTCCGGCGCCATGGGCGGCGGCATGATGGGCGGCGGGATGGGCGCGGGCGGCGGCCAGGGCGGCGACGCCGAGCGCGCGGTCGGCCAGTGGCGCACCACCGGCAACCTCTTCGACGACGACTACGCCGAGGCCGACTCCAGCATCGGCGGCTTTCTCGGCGACTTCCGCTGACGGGGGCGGTCATGAGCCAGTACCTGATGGACCAGATGGACCCGGACGCCACCCGGCGCCGCATCGATCAGGCGACCGAGGCGGGCCGCCGGGCGATGGACCGGGCCCTGGAGCGCTCGCAGGAGATCGAGAAGGCGGCCACCAGCGCCAACGAGCGGTTGGCCAAGATGACGCAGGACTCCAAGGACGAGCACGCGCGCAAGGCCGAGGCCCGCGCCGCCGCCGAGGCGGAGCGGGAGAAGCAGCAGAACGCGTGGGCCCCGCGCGAGGCCAAGCGCACGGTGCTGTCCTTCGGCGACGAGGATGCCCCCGCCCAGCAGGCGCCGCCCCCACCGCCCCCGCCGCGCCCCGCGCCGCCGGAGCCCGCTCCCCAGGCCCCGCCCGCGCCGAGCCGCTACCTGAAGTTCGGCGAGGACGACGACCACGCCGAGGAGCGCCACCCGGCCCCGCCGCGCACACCCGAGCCGCCGCGCCGACCGGCGCCGTCCCCTCGGCCCGCTGACGGCGAGGACGACGACTGGTCCGGCCGGAGCTGGATGCGGCGATAGCCCATGGGGGAGCTGCGGGTCGACCCGGAGGCCGTCGAGCGCGCCGTCCGCGGTCTCGCCGACATCGCCACGGCGCTCGACGACGTCGTCGCTTTCGCGGGACGGGAGGGCATCACCGCCGAGCGGTTCGGCCCGCTCGCGGCCCGGCTCGGCACGGGAGAGGCCGTGGTCGCGGCCGTCACCGGTCTGCGCGAGTCCTTCGCCGAGTCGGTCCCGGTGCTGACCGGGCTCGCCGAGGAGCTGGCCGAGTCGGCCAAGCGGATCACCGAGACCGACGAGGAGAACGCGCGGCGCATCCGGGCAGCGGGTGAGCGCTGACATGTCCGCCGACGCCATCACCGCCGCGCTGGTCGAACCCGGCGGCTCCGACACCGGCGAGACCAGCAGCGCCCTGATCGACGCCGAGATCGCCAAGCGCGCCCAGGCGCTGTCCACCCGCGAGGCGGGCGCGGTCTACGCGCGCTGGCGCACCCACCCGGCGGCCAAGCAGGGCTGGGCGGAACCGGTGTGGGGCACACCGGACGACGAGAAGCTGCTCGCCGACCTGCGCGGCGTCGAGTTCTGGGCCCTGGCGGCCACGGCCGCGCGGCTCTCGGCGCTCTCCGCGGCGGCCGAGGCGCTGCGCGAAGCGGTCGACGCCGTCGGCACGGGCCTCTACGACGCGTGGGACGAGGCCGTGGCCACGGCGGCCACCGGCCGGTTCGGGCGCTACGCGTCCGGGGTGCGGTCGTGGCAGGACGGTGTCACCCGGCTCGCCGTGGGCCTTGAGGGCGCGGGTGAGGTGGTCTCGGGGGTGCTGCGGGCCTGGGCGGACGACGCCCGGTCGGTGGACCTGCGGATGGACGACCTGGCTCTCCGGCAGACGCAGGTGGACCGGGTCGACGCCGCGCTCGGGGACGGCTCGCTGTGGGGTCGGACGTTCGTGCCGGACGAGCTGCGCTCGGCCGGGGTGTGCGACCTGAACGCGCGCAGCGCACCGCCATGGCCCAGTCACGACGTGATGGCGTGGCTTGATGAGTTCTGCGCGCGCTACGACGCGCTGGTGGGCAGGTTCCGCGGTGGGCTGCGGGCGGCGCACGACGCGGTGTCGGCGGCCTGGCAGGTGCTGGGCGAGGTGGCGGGTGAGGTCGTGGACGAGCCGTTCGCCGGGGCGGTGTCCGGTCCGCCGGTGACCGGCGGGGATCGGGTCGTCATCCGGGACGGCGAGCGGACGATAACGCTGGTCGGGCCGGATTCGCAGGGGCGGTACGGGCTGACGGTGGATGGGGAGAGGCGGGTTCTGGAGCTTGGCGACGGCTCGGATGAGGTGCGGGTCGGGGAGACGGTCATCCGGGCTGAGCAGCTGGGGCCGGGGCGGGTCCAGGTGACGGTGGATGACGGGGTGGGGGAGCCGGAGAAGTACACGATCGAGTCTGAGGGGGGTGCCGTTGCTGAGGCTCGGGATGGGGCGGTGTCGACGCCTTCCGAGGCTGGTTCCGGTGGTGCGGGTTCTGGCGGCGCGGGTTCTGCTGGCGCGGGTTCTGCTGGCGCGGGTTCTGGCGGAGTCGGGGGCGTTGGTGGTGGGCCAGGGGCTGGGGCGACCGCTGCGGCGCCGTTGGGGGATGGGCCGATGACTGGGGCTCAGGAGATGGGGGACGGGAAGAAGGCGGGTGGGGTGCCGGTGGCTGCGGCGGCTGCCGGGGAGGGGTCGGGTGGGCGGGGCGGGATGATGGGAGGCGGGATGATGGGTGGGGGAATGGGTGGTGGTGGGCAAGGGGGAGATTCTGAGCGCAAGACGGGGCAGTGGCGGATTCAGGGGAGTTTGTTTGATGGTGTGGATGATCCGGCTGCGGGGTTCGACGGGATTATCGGCGCTCCGGCCCCGAGGGGGTGACCGTGGTGGATGATCCGGTTGTTCGGGCGGTGCGGTCGCGGTTCTCGGCGATTAGTGCTGAGTTTGGGGATCGGTTGGATGACGCCAAGAAGGTGTGCGGGGAGAAGTTGGCCGCGCATCGGCGGGTTGAGGCTCCGGTGGTTCCGGCGGCTGCTCGACGGCGTCGGCCCGAGCCGGACGATCCGTCGGATACGGGGTTCTTCTCGGTTAGCTGGATGACGAAGCGGTGAGGTAGTCCACAGGGGCGGTTTTGGTTCCTGCGGCGTGAGGGTTCAGTTGGATATCCTGGCGGTGGGGGGCCGGATACTTCGCTTGGGGTGGGTGCGTTGGCGGGGTGGGCCGTTTAGCGGCGATTCTTCTCCCCCGTCGACGCGAATTCACCCCATCGGACAGTGCGGTGGGTGGGGGCGGTTAGGCGGCGTCTACCAAGCCCTTGATGGGCTGGTCCAAGAGTTCGCCGTACTTCTTGTCGCCGGTCAGGTGGTGCAGGAAGAACGCCGTCAGGAGGGCCTTGGTCAGTTTGTGGGCGGCGGAGTCGGGTTTGCCCTGGATGACCAGGTTGCTCCAGTGCTTGCCTTCGGTGAAGGCCAGGTGGCTGGACTTGGGCAGGGTGCTGAGGCGGGAGGGGCCCGCCCAGTTTCGGGCGATCAGTTCGGCGTGGGCGACCGGTGGGGCGACGATGTCGCGGCCCCCTGCCAGGTGCAGGGAGGGCATGGTGCAGTCGCGGGCGGCGTCGGAGGCGAAGGGGCGGGTTTGGGAGGCGGCGAGGGTGGCCACTGCCTTCACGCGGTCGTCTTCGGCGGCGGCCAGGACGGCGCAGCCTGCGCCGGTGGAGTGGCCTGCCAAACCGAGTCTGCGGGGGTCGACGCTGATGTCGCCGGTGCCCAGGCGGACGCCGGCGCAGATGTCGAGGGTGGTGCGCAGGTCGCCCGCGAGGAGCCTGCTGGAGGCGAAGGGGCCCGACTGGGTGGCCGGGGCGGCGGTGACGATGCCCCAGGAGGCCAGGTGGCGCAGGAGGCCGCGGTAGCGGGACACGGGCTGCAGCCAGCCGTGGCCGAAGGCGATCGCGGGGAGGTTCTTGCCGGACTTCGGGGTGAAGACCGTGCCGGGCAGGCCGACGAGGGCGAGGTCACCGCGCAGGACCTCGTGCGGGCCTGGGCGGGTCAGCTCGGCGAGCGGGCGTGCCATGCGGGAAGCCTATCCGGGGAGACGGCGGACACGTGGTTACCCTGGTCGCCGTGTGCGGAATCGTGGGTTACGTAGGACACCGTCAGGCGCTGGACGTGGTGCTCAACGGGCTGCGCAGGCTTGAGTACCGCGGGTACGACTCCGCGGGCGTCGCCGTGCTGGCGGATGGCGCGATCGTGGTGGAGCGCAAGGCCGGGAGGCTGGCCAACCTGGAGGCCAGGGTGGCCGAGGTGGGCGTCGAGGCCTTCGCGGGCACCGCGGGGATGGGGCACACCCGGTGGGCCACGCACGGCGCGCCGGTCGACCGCAACTCCCACCCGCACCGCGACGCCACCGGGCGTGTCGCGGTCGTGCACAACGGGATCATCGAGAACTTCGCCGCGCTGCGGGCCGAGCTGGAGGCCGCCGGGGTCGAGATGGCCAGCGACACCGACTCCGAGACCGCGGCGCACCTCATCGCCCGCGCCTACGGCGGTGACCTCGCCGAGGCCGTGCGCACGGTCTGCCGCCGCCTGGAAGGCGCGTTCACGCTGGTCGTGAGCCACGCCGACGAACCGGACCGGATCGTCGCGGCGCGGCGGTCCTCGCCGCTGGTGGTCGGGCTCGGGGAGGGCGAGACGTTCGTCGCCTCCGACGTGGCGGCGTTCATCGAGCACACCCGCGAGGCCGTCGAGCTGGGGCAGGACCAGCTGGTGGAGATCACCCGCGAGGGCTACGCCGTCACCGACTTCCTCGGCGGCGAGGCCGTCGTCAAGCCGTTCACCGTGGACTGGGACCTCTCGGCCGCGGAGAAGGGCGGCCACGAGTACTTCATGCTCAAGGAGATCGAGGAGCAGCCCGACGCGCTGGCGAACACGCTGCGCGGGCACTTCGTCGACGGGCGCATCGTGCTCGACGAGCAGCGCCTCTCCGACCAGGACCTGCGCGACGTCGACAAGGTCTTCGTCGTGGCCTGCGGCTCGGCCTACCACTCCGGCCTGGTCGCCAAGTACGCCATCGAGCACTGGACGCGGCTGCCCGTCGAGGTCGAGCTGGCCTCGGAGTTCCGCTACCGCGACCCGGTGCTCGACCGCGACACCCTGGTCGTGGCGGTCTCGCAGTCCGGTGAGACCGCGGACACGCTGGAGGCGGTGCGCCACGCGCGCGAGCAGAAGGCGCGCGTGCTGGCGGTCTGCAACACCAACGGCGCGCAGATCCCGCGCGAGTCCGACGCGGTGCTCTACACCCACGCCGGCCCGGAGATCGGCGTCGCCTCCACCAAGGCGTTCCTCGCCCAGATCGCGGCGAACTACCTGGTCGGCCTGGCCTTGGCGCAGGCGCGCGGCACGAAGTACTCCGACGAGATCGCCCGGGAGTTCCACGAGCTGGAGGCCATGCCCGCCGCGGTGACCAGGGTGCTGGAGACCGTCGGCCGGGTGCGCGAGCTGGGCCGCGAGCTGGCCGACTCCAAGGCGGTGCTGTTCCTGGGCCGCCACGTCGGCTACCCGGTGGCCCTGGAGGGCGCGCTGAAGCTCAAGGAGCTGGCGTACATGCACGCCGAGGGCTTCGCGGCGGGCGAGCTGAAGCACGGGCCGATCGCGCTGATCGAGGAGGGCCTGCCGGTCGTCGTGGTGATGCCCTCGCCCAAGGGCCGCGCGGTGCTGCACGCGAAGCTGGTGTCCAACATCAGCGAGATCCAGGCCCGCGGCGCGCGCACCATCGTCATCGCCGAGGAGGGCGACGAGACGGTGCGCCCGTACGCCGACGAGCTGATCGAGGTGCCCGCGGTGCCGACGCTGCTGCAGCCGCTGGTGTCGACGGTCCCGTTGCAGGTGCTGGCCGCCGAGATCGCCCGCGCCCGCGGCTACGACGTGGACAAGCCGCGCAACCTGGCCAAGTCCGTCACGGTCGAGTAGTGAACGGCGTCTGGGCCACCGACCGGGTGCGCGAGGCCGAGCGGCTGGTGCTGGCCAGGACGCCGCCCGGCGCGTTGATGCGCCGGGCCGCGCACGGCGTCGCCCAGCACGCCCTCGCTCTGCTGCGGCGCAGCGGCGGCGTGGCCGGGCGGCGCGTCGTGCTGCTGGTGGGCACCGGGGACAACGGCGGCGACGCGCTGTGGGCCGGGGCGTTGCTGCGCCGCCGCTCGGTGGGTGTCGTCGCGGTCCCGGTCGATCCCGAGCGCCTGCACGCCGAGGGGCTGGCGGCCCTGCGCCGCGCGGGCGGACGCCTCGGCACACCGTCTGATGTGGACTCCGCCGACCTGGTGGTCGACGGGATCGTCGGGCTCTCCGCGCGCGGCCCGCTGCGGGCTCCGGCGGCCGACCTGGTCGCCAGGATCACCGCGCCCGTGGTGGCCGTCGACCTGCCCAGCGGCGTCGACCCGGACACCGGGGCCGTCGAGGGGCCCGCGGTGACCGCCGAGGTGACGGTGACCTTCGGCGCGCACAAGCCGGTGCACGCGCTCGCCGCCGAGCGCTGCGGCGAGGTGCACCTGGTCGACCTGGGGCTGGAGCTGTCCGACCCCGACTTCGCCGTCCTGGACCGCGCCGAGGTGGCCGCCGCCTGGCGGCTGCCGGGGCCGGCCGACGACAAGTACACCCAGGGCGTCGTGGGTGTCGCCGCGGGCTCGGCGAGCTACCCGGGGGCCGCGGTGCTCGCCGTGGGCGCGGCCGTCGCGGCGACCTCCGGGCTGACCCGCTACGCCGGGCCCGCCGCCGAGGAGGTCCGCGCCCGCTGGCCCGAGGTGGTCACCACCGGCACCGTGGGCGACGCGGGCCGGGTGCAGGCCTGGGTCGTCGGGCCCGGCATGGGCACCGGGGCGGCGGCGCGCGACGTGCTGCGCGAGGTGCTGGCCGACGGCACGGCCGTCTGCGCCGACGCCGACGCCATCACCCTGCTCGGCGCGCACCCGGACCTGTGGGACGCCCGCGACCCGGACGCCGCCGTCGTGCTCACCCCGCACGAGCGCGAGTTCGCCAGGATCGCCGGGCCGCTGGGCATCCGGCTCGGCGCCGACCGCGTGGCGGCGGCGCAAGCGCTTGCCGCCCGGCTGGGCGTGACCGTCCTGCTCAAGGGGCACGCGACCGTCGTCGCCGGTCGGGACGGCCGCACCCTGGTGAATCCGGCGCGCTCGCACTGGCTGGCGACCGCCGGGTCCGGCGACATCCTGTCCGGGCTGCTCGGCGCGCTGCTGGCCACCGGGATCGATCCGGTGACCGCCGGTGGCGCGGCGGCGTGGGCGCACGTGCGGGCCGGCGAGCTGGCCGCGCGGGGCGCGCCGGTGTCGGCGTCGCCGGTGCTGGCGGCGCTGCCGGAGGCGATCCGGGAGGTGCTCGGTGGCTGAGCCGAGGGCCGAGGTGGTCATCGATCTGGACGCCGTCCGGGCCAACGTGGCGCGGCTGGTCGAGCTGGCCGGGCCCGCGGAGACGATGGTCGTGGTCAAGGCCGACGGGTACGGGCACGGCGCGGTCGAGGTCGGCCGGGCGGCGCTGGAGGCCGGCGCGTCCTGGCTGGGGACGGCGGCGCTGGCTGAAGCGCTGCAACTGCGCGCCGCCGGGATCGACGCGCCGGTGCTGTGCTGGCTGGATGCCGTGGGGACGGACATGCGCGCCGCCGCCGACGCCGGGATCGACGTTTCCGTGTCCACTGTGGAGCAGTTGAAGGCGGCTTCTGGCGCGCGGCTGCACCTGAAGGTCGACACCGGGTTGGGCCGCAGCGGGTGCCCGGCGGCGCTGTGGCCGGAGCTGGTGCGGGCGGCGGCGGAGTCCGGGGAGCGGGTGCACGCGATCTGGTCGCACCTGGCGTGCGCGGACGTGCCCGGCCACCCGTCGATCGATGCCCAGGCCGAGCGGTTCGCGCGGGCCTACGGCGAGGCGCTGGTGGCGGGGCTGGAACCGCGTCGGCACATCGCCAACTCCGCGGCGACGCTGACCCGGCCCGACCTGCGCTTCGACATGGTGCGCACGGGAATCGCCGGCTACGGGCTGAATCCGGTGCCCGGCGGGGAGAGCCTGACACCGGCGATGACGTTCCGGTCGTCCGTGGTGTCGGTGAAGGAGATCGCCGCGGGCGAGTCTGTCTCCTATGGACACACCTGGACCGCGGAGCGGGACACCCGCCTCGCGCTGGTCCCGGTCGGCTACGCCGACGGCGTCCCCCGCCTGCTGTCCGGCCGCTTCTCGGTGCTGCTGAACGGAGAACGGCGTCCGGTGCGCGGCCGGGTCTGCATGGACCAGATCGCCGTCGAGTGCGACGCGGCGACCCGGCCCGGTGACGAGGTGGTCCTTTTCGGACCGGGGACGCGCGGTGAGCCGACGGCCACCGAGTGGGCCGAGACCATCGGCACCATCGACTACGAGATCGTCACCGGCATGTACCGGTCGCGGGTCTCGCGCGCCTACCGGGGGCGGCGGTGAGGGGCAGGGTGATCGCCGCGGCGGGCGGCGCGGTCGGCCTGGCCGCCGCTGCCGCCGTCGTCGTGCTCACCAAGCGCCGCAAGGCCGAGGACCCCTACGCCGAGGAGCCGCTGGGCGAGCTGGAGCCCGACCGGGTGAGCACCGTCGCGGCGGCCGACGGCCTGGCGCTGTCGGTCGAGGAGGTCGACCCCGCCGACGGCGGCACGCCCGACCTGACCGTGATCCTCGTGCACGGCTTCGCCCTCAGCCGCGCGTGCTGGCACTTCCAGCGCCGCGACCTCGCCGCCATGACCGCCCCGCGCGTCGCCCAGGTGCTCTACGACCACCGCAGCCACGGCCGCTCCGGGCGCTCCACCGAAGCCGACAGCAAGATCGAGCACTTGGCCGAGGACCTCGACGAGGTCATCCGCGCCGTCGCCCCGGACGGCCCGCTGGTGCTCGTCGGGCACTCGATGGGCGGCATGGTCGTCATGGCCCTGGCCGAACTGCGCCCCGAGCTGTTCGCCGACCGGGTGCGCGGCGTCGCGCTGATCGGGACCTCGGCGGGCGAGGTCGGCAAGCAGGGCCTGCCGCGCCCGCTGCTGTCCAAGTACAACCCGTTCACCCGGCTCATCGGCCGCGTCGCCGACTGGCAGCCCGGCCTGGTCGAACTCGTGCGCGCCGCGGGCGGCCAGCTCACCAGGGGCGCGGTGCGCACCGTCGGCTTCGGCTCGGGCGAGGTCAGCCCCAAGCTGGTCGACTTCCTGGTCGACATGCTGAACGTGACCCCGGTGCGCGTCCTCGCCGACTTCATCGAGACACTCGGCAGCCACAACCGCTACGCGGCCCTCGCCGGCCTGCGGGAGTGCCGCGTGCTCGTGCTCAGCGGCGACGAGGACTGGATGACCCCGTGGCCGCACGCCGAGCGCATCGCCGCCGAGCTGCCCGACTCGACGCTGGTGCGGGTGCGCGGGGCCGGGCACCTGGTGATGCTGGAGCAGCCCGAGGTGGTCACCGGCCACCTGGCGGTGCTGCTGCGCGAGTGCTCCGAGTGAGCTGTGGAAGGTGGAGTCGTGGTGGAGCTGCGTACCCCGGAGGACACCCTCGCCTTCGGCGAGCGCGTCGGCGGACTGATGGCGGCGGGTGACCTGGTGCTGCTCGCCGGTCCGCTGGGAGCGGGGAAGACCGTGGTGGCGAAAGGGATCGCGGCGGGGCTGGGCGTGCGGGGGCGGGTGAGCAGCCCGACGTTCATCATCGCCAGGGAGCACCCGGCCGGGGACCGCGGCGTGCCGATGGTGCATGTGGACGCCTACCGGCTCGGCGGGGACCTGTCGCAGCTGGACGACCTCGACTTGGACACCGAGCTGGTGGCGGCGGCCGTGGTGATCGAGTGGGGGGAGGGGGCGGCGGAGCGGCTGAACTCCGACCACCTGCTGATCCGGCTGACCCGCCGGGCGGATGACACGCGCGAGGCCGTGCTGGAGCCCGCGGGGACATGGGTGGAGCGGATCGAGGCGCTGTCGGTCAGGCCCGCAGAGCCCGCTTCGTGACCTTGCCCATGTCGTTGCGGGGCAGCGCGTCCAGGAAGTGCACGACGCGGGGTCGTTTGTGCGGGGCCAGCAGGGCCGCGACGTGGTCGGCCAGTTCGTCGGGCGACGGGGGCTCGCCGGTGGGGACCACCCAGGCGACGATGCGCTCGCCGAGGTCGTCGTCGGGTTCGGCGGTGACGGCGGCTTCGGCCACGGCGGGGTGCTCCAGCAGCGCGTTCTCGATCTCGCCCGCGCCGATCTTGTAGCCGCCGCTCTTGATCAGGTCCGTCGCCCGCCTCCCGACGATGCGGAACGCTCCGTCGGGCTCCTGGACGGCCATGTCGCCGGTGCGGAACCAACCGTCGGCGAAGGCGGCCTCGGTGGCGTCCGGGCGGTTGAGGTAGCCGAGGAAGAGGTTGGGGCCGCGGACCTCCAGTTCGCCCATGCCGTCGGCGACGTCGGCCAGGCGGACCTCGACGCCGGGCAGGGCCGGGCCGACGATGCCGGGCCTGCGCTCGCCGTCGGCGCGGACACCGCAGTTCATCAGGGTCTCGGTCATGCCGTAGCGCTCCACGACGCGCTGCCCGGTGCTCTCGGTGATGCGGGCGTGGTCGGTGGCGGGCAGCGCCGCCGAGCCCGACACCAGCAGCCGGGCCCGGCCCACCGCGGCGGCCAGCGCGGGGTCCTCGGCGCAGTCCAGGCCCAGGCGGTGGTACATCGTCGGCACGCCGAACATCAGGGTGGCGCCGGTGTCGAAGGCCGCGCCGACCGCGGCGCTGGAGAAGCGGCCGAGGTGGCGCAGCGCGCCGCCGCGGCGCAGCGGGCCCAGCACGCCGACGATCAGGCCGTGGACGTGGAACAGGGGCAGGCCGTGCACCAGCACGTCCTCGGCGGTCCACGACCAGATCTCGGCCAGCGCGTCCAGGTTCGTGGCCACCGCGCGGCGGGGCAGCAGCACGCCCTTCGGCGGGCCGGTGGTGCCCGAGGTGTAGACGACGAAGGCCACCGACTCCGGGTCCGGCTCCGGCAGCGGCTCGCCGTGCACGCGGGCGGCGGTGTCCACGGCGTGCTTGGGCAGTTCCACCTCCGGGGTGTCGCCGGGGGCGTGCAGCAGCAGCTCGGGGGCGCTGTCGGCGAGGATGTGGGCCAGCTCGCGGGAGCCCACCTTCGGGTTCAGCGGCACCACCGCCACCCCGGCGGCCAGCGCGCCCACCACGGCGAGCACCGTCTCCGGCGAGGGCGTCGCCCACACCGCGACCCGGGTGCGGCCGGACACCCGGTCGGCGACGGCGCGGGCGGCGGCGACCACGTCGCCGTGGGTCATGGACAGACCGGGGAACGCGACGGCGGGCCGGTCGGCAGCGGTGGGCGGCAGCAGCACCCGACCGACTTTAGTGGCCGCCCGGGGGTGTGAGCAGCGCCTCTCGTACTCTTGACGACTGTGTTGGTTCTGGCAGTGGACACCGCCACCCCCGCAGTGACGGCCGGTCTCGTCGAGGTGGGTGAGCGCGCCCGCGTGCTCGCCGAGCGGGTCACCGTGGACGCCAAGGCGCACGGCGAGCTGCTCACCCCCCACGTGCGCGACGCGCTGGCCGAGGCCGGGCGCGAGCTGGCCGACGTCGACGCGATCGTCTGCGGCGTCGGACCGGGGCCGTTCACCGGGCTGCGCGCGGGCATGGTCAGCGCGGGCGCGCTCGGCCACGCCCTCGGCAAGCCGGTGTACCCGGTCTGCTCGCTGGACGCGATCGCCGCCGCCGTGCCGGGCGAGCCGCTGCTCGTCGTCACCGATGCCCGCCGCCGCGAGGTGTACTGGGCGACCTACGACGCCCAGGGCGTGCGCGTCGACGGCCCGCACGTCTCCCCGGCCGCCGAGGTGCGCGCCCCGCACGCCACCCGGGTCGCGGGCGCCGACCTGCACGACTTCGGCCTGCCGCTGGTCGAGCCGGTGCACCCCACCCCGGCCGGGCTGGTCGCCGCCGCCCGCGCCGAGCTGCTGGCCTGCGCCGAACCCGGCCCGCTCACCCCGCTCTACCTGCGCCGCCCGGACGCCGTGGTGCCCGGCGCGCGCAAGCGGGTGAGCCCGAGGTGACGGTGCGCCTCGCGCGGCTGCGCCGGGCCGACCTGGCCCGCTGCGCCGAGTTGGAGCGCCTGCTGTTCCCCGGGGAGGACCCGTGGAGCGAGGCCGCGTTCGCCTCCGAGCTGGACTGGGGCCACTTCTACCTGGGCGCCTACGCGGGCGAGGACGACCTGCTCGTCGGCTACGCCGGGCTCGCCGTGGTCGGCCCGCCCGGGGAGGCCGAGGCGAGCGTGCACACCCTCGGCGTCGACCCGACCTGGCAGCGCCGCGGCGTCGGCAGGCTGCTGCTGCGCGCCCTGCTCGCCGAGGCCGACGCCGTCGCCGCGACGGTGTTCCTTGAGGTGCGCACGGACAACGAGCCCGCCATCGCCCTCTACGCCGCGCACGGGTTCAGCCAGGTCGGCGTGCGCAGGCGCTACTACCAGCCCTCCGGCGCGGACGCGTACACGATGACGCGCCCCGCCGTCGTGGGCGAAGCGGTCAAGGAGAAGGCGTGACGATCATCCTGGGCATCGAGACCTCCTGCGACGAGACCGGCGTGGGCATCGTCGCCCTCGACGCCGACGGCGGGGTGCGGCTGCTGGCCGACGAGGTCGCCTCCAGCGTCGAGCAGCACGCCCGCTTCGGCGGCGTGGTGCCCGAGGTGGCCAGCCGCGCGCACCTGGAGGCGATGGTGCCGACCATGCGCCGCGCCTTCGACGCCGCCGGGCTCGCCATGTCCGATGTGGACGCCATCACCGTGACCTGCGGGCCGGGGCTGGCGGGCGCGCTGCTGGTCGGCGTCTCCGCGGCGAAGGCGTACGCGCTGTCGCTGGGCGTGCCGCTGTACGGGGCCAACCACCTCGCCGGGCACATCGCCGCGGTCACCCTGGAGTACGGCCCGCTGCCCCAGCCGTGCATGGCGCTGCTGGTCTCCGGCGGCCACAGCCAGCTGCTGCGCGTGGACGACCTCGCCACGTCCATCACCGAGATCGGCTCCACCATCGATGACGCCGCGGGCGAGGCCTACGACAAGGTCGCCCGCGTCCTGGACCTGCCCTACCCCGGCGGCCCGCCGATCGACGCCGCCGCCCGCCGCGGGAACCCGAGGGCGATCGCCTTCCCGCGCGGCCTCACCGGTCCGCGCGACGCCCGCCACGACTTCTCCTTCTCCGGCCTCAAGACCGCCGTCGCCCGCTGGGTGGAGGCCCACGAGCCCGAGCCCGTCCCGATCGACGACGTCGCCGCGTCCTTCCAGGAGTCCGTCGCCGACGTGCTCACCATGAAGGCCGTGCGCGCCTGCCAGGACGAGGGGATCGCCACGCTGGTCGTCTCCGGCGGCGTCGCGGCCAACTCCCGGCTCAAGGAGCTGGCCGCCGAGCGCTGCGCCGCGGCGGGCATCGAGCTGCGCGTGCCGCGGCCGAGGCTGTGCACCGACAACGGCGCGATGATGGCCGCGCTCGGCGCGCACCTGGTCGCCGCGGGTGTCAAGCCGTCCTCTTTGGACCTCTCGGCGAACCCGGCGCTGCCGGTGTCGACCATCTCGGTGTAGACGAGGTCTAGCGGACGGTCACCGCGTCGGCTTTGACGAAGCCGATGCGGTGCCCGTACTGCACTTGCAGGTACCGCTCACCGCGCACCACGACATGGCCGGCCGCGTCGAAGGTCGTTGCCTTGTAGTACTCCGAGGCCACGTCGCCGCCGAGCACGTAGTCCTGACCGGGCGGCATCGTGTACTGCAACGCGACGTCCGGCTGCGGCTCGATCCCGGCCGGGTAGGCCGAGGCGCGCGGGTAGGCGCGCCCGTAGACCGCCACCGGCTTGCCGCCCTTGGCGCGCACCCGCTGGCCGGTGGCGGGCACGGTGTGCGCGGTGCGCAGCCAGCCCTTCTGGCCCAGGTACCAGACCGCGGTCCAGGCCCCGCGCCGCTCGGCGACGGCGAACTGCTGCCCGGTGCTGACCCGGCTGCCGATGTCGGAGACGTGCATGGTCGAGCGCTCGCCGCCGGGGCGCAGGCCGATGTCCTTGAGCAGCGCGGCCGTGTCGTTCGGCGCGGAGCGCAGCGGCACCGCCGACGACCCGCGTGCCGGGCACGCGCCGCCGCCGGAGCACCCGGTGAACCTCGGCTTGTTCTTGGCGTAGTCCGGCTTGACGGTCACGATGCCGGTGCCCGGCGAGCCCTCGGCGGCCAGCGGCGCGCCGAGCAGGGTGAAGTAGTGCGCCCAGTTCCAGTACGGCCCCGGGTCCCAGTGCATCTGCCGCACGCGCTCGGGCACCAGGCCGGGCACGGTGTCGTGGCCGAGGATGTGGTGGCGGTCCAGCGGCACCGAGTACTTGGCGGCCAGGTGCTTCACCAGCTTGGCCGAGGTGCGGTACATCACCTCGGTGTACCAGCTGCCCTGCGCGGCGAAGCCCTCGTGCTCCAGGCCGATCGCCTTGGCGTTGACGTACCAGTTGCCCGCGTGCCAGGCCACGTCCTTGGTCGGCACGTGCTGGGCGATGTGGCCGTCGGAGCTGCGCAGCGTGTAGTGCCAGCTGACGTACTTCGGGTTCTGCACCGAGCGGACCGTGGAGTCGTAGCTGGCCTCGGTGTCGTGGATGACGATGTAGTCGACCTTCTGGCTGCTCGGCCGGTTCGCCTTGTCGTGGTTGCCGTAGGTCGCCGCGCCGTCCGCGCCGGTGAACTTCTCGTACGGCGCGGGCAGCCACTGGCAGCCCAGGCCGGACGGGCACTCGGCCGCGCCCGGGGCCGCGGGCGAGAGGCCCATCCGGTCCAGCACGGAGCGGTCGGGCTGCACCGGCGCGGCGTCGAGGCGCACCCGCTGGCCGTCGTCGGTGGTGGTGGACACGCCGGTGTTCAGCACGGCGTAGACCTCGTCGGCGAACGCGCGGGCCGTCGCGGTGTCGGTGGCGCCGCTGTAGCGGGCGACCGCGCCGTACCAGTCGGCCGGGTCGTCGCTCGCCCCGCCGAGGGCGCGCTGGTGCTCGGCGAGCAGCGCCGCGCCGCCGCGGATGTTGGCGCTCGGGTCCGCGCGCAGCTCGGCGGGGGACAGGCCGCTCAGCTCGGCGGCGCGCTCCAGCGTGCGCAGCGACGGCGCGGACAGGTCCGACTCGGCGCGCCGGGGCACGAGCGGCTTGCGGGCGGTGTCGCCGCGCGGGTCCTCGGCGTGCTCGTGGTGTGTGCCGCCCGCGTTCGCCGAGGCGACATCGGTCAGGTGCATCGGGCCGTAGCCCGCGGCCACGCTCGGCCTGCCCTCGTTGGCGTCCCACCGTGACTGGAGGTAGGACACCGCGACCAGCAGTTCCTCGGGCACGTCGTGCTCGGCCGCCGCCTCGGCGAAGGCGCGCTGCCGCTGCTCGTCGGCCCGCGCGGCGGCGGGCTCGGTGATCACCAGGGCGGCGGCGGCGACGGCCACCACCCCCAGGAGGCGACATCGCTGCACGGGACGACCTTCCGTCAGGGTGGTCCTCAACCCTAGGAAGCCCGCGGGCCCGCCGCCGGACGCTTCACCCGGTCGTGGCGCGTCAGCCGAGGGCGGCGGTGACCGCGTGTCTGCCGAGGCGCACGGCCCGGCGCAGCACGAACGGGTCGCGCGTCAGCCGGGACACCTCGGGGGCGTCGACGGGCGGGCGGATCTGCAGGATCGAGGTGTGCTCGGCCAGGTGCGCCTCGTCGGCGGTGACCCGCTCGTGGCGGGCCGTCCAGGCGGCCACCGCGCCTGGAGCCGAGCGCCGCAGGTACCGGGTGACCAGCGACGTCTCCGCCCGCGACGGCAGCGGGACGGGCGCGTCGGCGCGGGTGCGCAGCACCAGCACGTGGGTCGCGCCCTGGGCGACGGCGGTGCGGAACGGGACGGACTCGGCGATCCCGGCGTCGATGTAGGCGCGTCCGCCGATGCGCACCGGGCGCCCCGCCAGCATCGGCAGGGCCGTCGAGGCGCGCAGGGCGGCGCGCAGCGAGACCGCGTCGGTGATCGTCGGGGCGAGGTCGACCGCGGCGCCGGTCTCGGCGTCGGTGGCCAGCGGGTGGAAGGTGGTCGGGTTGGCCAGCACGGCGGCGAAGTCCATCGGGATCGCCGGGTAGATCCGCTCGACCAGGTGCTCGGTGTCCACGACCGGCCCGCCGGTGAGCGCCCGCCACGGGTTCGTCACCCGGCGCATGACCAGCGGGTCCGACCAGCCCAGCACCCCGGTCGGGGCCTGCCCGGCCAGCAACCACGCGCCGTTCAGCGCCCCGGCGGAGGCGCCGTAGACGGCGTCGAAGCAGTGCCCGAAGCCCAGCTCGGCGAGCGCGGCGACCATCCCGCCGGAGTAGGCGCCTCTGCTCGCCCCGCCCTCGACGGCGAGGGCGAGCCGGAGGTCGTCGCGGACCCCCGAGCGGCGGGCGATGAGCAGATCCCGAACGGCGTGCACGCCCGCGACGGTAACGCCGGCTCACCGCGGCGCCGCGTGCGCACCCGCTCACCGCGTCAGGACGGTGCGACCCCGCGCCGCATGCAGACCCGGGCGGCCGGGTCGAGGCCGTGCCCGGCCTCCTCGGCGACCAGCGCGGCCAGCCCGCCCGCCGCGGGCACCTCGGCGAAGCCGATGCGCCGGTAGTACGGCGCGTTCCACGGCACGTCGCGGAAGGTGGTCAGGGTGAGGGCGGGCATGCCCCGCTCCCGCGCCCAGCCCGCCAGGTGATCGATCAGCGCCCGCCCGAGCCCCCGCCCGCGCAGCGCGGGATCGACGCTGACCTGCTCGACGTGCGCGCACCCGTCGACCACCGTGGCCAGCAGGTACGCCCCGACCCGACCGTCGGCCAGGTGCACCCACGCCCGGCCCGCGCGCGCGAAGTGCCCGAGCACCCGCGCCGACGGCGGCTCGTGCCCGGCGATGTCCGGCATCCCCACCTCGGCGAAGGCCGCCCCCGCCAGCACCTCGATCTCCCGCAGCCGCGCGAAGTCCGCCTCCTCGGCGGGCCTGATCAGCGCCCCAGTTCCGTCCACGCCCTCATGATGCCCACCGCCGTGCCGACCGCGCGGAACCCGATGCGGAGGGGGGCCAGCGCCTGGCGCAGCGCGACGTTGCCCAGTTCCAGCGGGCGCAGCAGGCCAAGGGAGCGCGCGCACATCTCGGCCATCCCGTCCAGCTCGGGCGTGCCCGACCCCAGCTGGGCGAGTTCCGCGCGCAGGCGGTCTCGCTCGGCGGGCGTGCCGGTCGCCATCGTCATGCCCACGAACGCGCGCAGGTGCCCGTCGAGTTCGACGGCCGCGTCCTGCAGGGCCAGCCCGCGGTGCTCCAGGGCCCGCCCGCCCGGGGCGAGGCGGCCCGCGATCGCGCGCGGGTCCCCGCCGTGCGCGGCGGCCGCGGCGCCCTCCAACTCGGGGACGAACGTCGCCAGGGTGTCGGTCAGCGCGACCGTCGCCTCGATCAGCTTGCCGCCTGCCCCCCGCACCATCCGGCCCGCCGCCTCGCGGTCGCGCACCGGTGCCGGGGCCAGCCGGGGCTCGGCTTTGTCGACGGTGGCGACCAGCTCGCCCGCCAGCCGCATCATGGTGGCCCGCCACACCGCCGTGCCCGGCCCGGCGATCGCGGCCTCGCGGAAGTCGAACTGCTGGCGCTCGGCGATCACCCGCACCGCGGCGTCCTGGCTGTCGGGGGTGATGTGGCTGTGCCCGAGCACCACCACCGGCAGCAGCAGGTCGTCCACGTCGCGGTTGTGCGCGGAGCTGTAGAACTGCAGCAGCTCGTCGCGGCACCACGGCCGGTCGAAGTAGGTGAGCGTGACCAGCGGCAGGAACACCAGCGCGCCGTCGACGGCGGCGCTGATGCTCTCCCGCCAGCCGTCGCCCCAGCCGAGGGATGCTCGGTCGTAGAAGACCTCGACCGCGCGGTTGTGGTCGGCGGCGCAGTAGTAGCGCAGGTCCTTGCGGAAGGCGTCCACGAAGCCGAGGCCGTCGTCGTCGATCTGCGCGTAGCTGAGGAAGACCGGGATGGGCATGTCGTGGGTCACACAGGACAGCATCGACCACGGGCGGCCGCGGTGGGAAAACCGGAAACCCCGGGGGCCTCGTTGCAGGGTTAGCAGTCGCATGGGTAGAGTGCCAGTGCACGGCATCCAACTGCCCCGACACCCGCGACGGCGGGGTGGCAGGAGCCGTCGGATACCTGCCAATCGCTTTCAGACGACCCGTGGAGGTCACAGCGGTGAGCGTCAACATCAAGCCGCTCGAGGACAAGATCGTTGTCCAGGCGAGCGAGGCCGAGGCCACGACGGCTTCCGGTCTGGTGATTCCGGACACCGCCAAGGAGAAGCCCCAGGAGGGCAAGGTCCTGGCCGTTGGTCCGGGCCGCATCGACGACAAGGGCAACCGCGTGCCGGTCGACGTCCAGGTCGGCGATGTCGTCATCTACTCCAAGTACGGCGGCACCGAGGTCAAGTACAACGGCGAGGAGTACCTGATCCTCTCCGCGCGCGACGTGCTGGCCGTCATCAACTAGGACCCAGCCGACTGAGCGCCCCGGGGCTCCCGCGTCACACCGGGGGTCCGGGGCGCTTCGGCTTTTGCGAAGAGGGAAACATGCCCAAGCAGATTTCTTTCGACGAGGACGCTCGTCGGGCCCTCGAACGCGGTGTCAACAAGCTGGCCGACGCGGTCAAGGTCACCCTCGGCCCGCGCGGCCGGCACGTGGTCCTTGCCAAGAAGTTCGGCGGCCCGACCGTCACCAACGACGGTGTGACCATCGCGCGCGAGATCGACCTGGAAGACCCATTCGAGAACCTGGGCGCCCAGCTCGCCAAGAACGTGGCGACCAAGACCAACGATGTCGCCGGTGACGGAACCACCACGGCCACCGTGCTCGCCCAGGCGCTCGTGCGCGTGGGCCTGCGCAACGTGGTCGCAGGCGCCAACCCGACCTCGCTCGGCCGCGGCATCCAGGCCGCCGCCGACGCCGTGGTCGAGGCGCTCAAGGCCAAGGCCACCCCGGTCAAGGGCCGCGACAACATCGCCCAGGTCGGCACCGTCGCCTCCCGCGACGCCTCGATCGGCGCCCTGCTCGGCGAGGCCATCGAGAAGGTCGGCGAGGACGGCGTGATCACCGTGGAGGAGTCCTCCACGCTGGCCACCGAGCTGGTCGTCACCGAAGGCGTGCAGTTCGACAAGGGCTTCGTCTCGGCGCACTTCGTCACCGACCCGGAGGCCCAGGAGGCCGTGCTGGAGGACACCTACGTCCTGCTGCACCGGGAGAAGATCTCCGCGCTGGCCGACCTGCTGCCGATCCTGGAGAAGATCGCGCAGTCCGGCAAGCCCGTGCTGATCATCGCCGAGGACGTCGACGGCGAGGCGCTGTCCACTCTGACGGTCAACGCCCTGCGCAAGACGATCAAGGCCGTCGCGGTCAAGGCGCCGTACTTCGGCGACCGCCGCAAGGCTTTCCTGGACGACCTGGCCGCCGTCACCGGCGCGCAGGTCGTCTCGGCCGAGATCGGCGTCAAGCTGTCCGAGTCCGGCCTCGACGTGCTGGGCACCGCCCGCCGCGTGGTGGTCACCAAGGACGACACCGTGATCATCGATGGCGGCGGCGGCAAGGACGCGACCGCGGGCCGGGCCGAGCAGATCCGCAAGGAGATCGAGGCGTCGGACTCCGACTGGGACCGCGAGAAGCTGCAGGAGCGGCTGGCCAAGCTCTCCGGCGGCATCGCCGTGATCAAGGTCGGCGCGGCCACCGAGACCGAGCTGTCCGAGCGCAAGCACCGCATCGAGGACGCGGTCGCGGCCACCAAGGCCGCGGTCGAGGAGGGCATCGTGCCCGGCGGCGGCGCCGCCCTCGTGCAGGTCGCCAAGGAGCTGGAGGGTGACCTCGGCTTCACCGGCGACGAGGCGACCGGTGTGGCCATCGTGCGCGAGGCGCTGTCCGCGCCGCTGGCCTGGATCGCCATCAACGGCGGCCAGGAGGGCGCGGTCGTCGTCAACAACGTGCGCGAGCTGCCCTGGGGCCAGGGCTTCAACGCGGCCAAGCTGGAGTACGGCGACCTGCTCGCCGACGGCGTCATCGACCCGGTGAAGGTGACCCGCTCCGCGGTCGCCAACGCCGCTTCCATCGCCCGCATGGTGCTCACCACGGAGAGCGCCGTCGTGGAGAAGAAGGAAGAGGAGCCCGCCGCCGGTCACGGCCACGGGCACGGTCACGGTCACTGACCGCCAGCGCGAACGACCGAGGGCCTGTCCGGTGTGGACAGGCCCTCGGTTCGTCTCAGGTGGCCACGGCGAGCGAGCGTTTCTCGGCCTTGATGATCGATTCCCGCTCGGACTCCGAGAGCCCTCCCCAGATGCCGTACGGCTCGTGCACGGCCAGCGCGTGCTTGCGGCACAGCGCCAGGACCGGGCAGGCCTGGCAGATTGATTTGGCTTTCGCTTCACGGCGCGCGCGGGCTGGGCCGCGCTCGCCGTCGGGGTGGAAGAAGAACGCGCTGTCCATCCCTCGGCATGATCCGTCGAGCTGCCAGTCCCAGACATCAGCGTTGGGACCCGGAAGCCTGCGAGTGTCCGCCATGGTGGCCGCCTCCACGTAGGTAGGACGTTCGGCTTGGAGTCAATACTCCATTTGGTGCAGTGGATTACACGCTAGGACCGCGCCAAAACTTGTTCAAGGGTGATCGACTCTTTGGTTAGCCGATTCAGCCGTTCGGCATCACCCAGACGACGCAGCGTGGTCGTCGGAGGCGTGATCGCCCGGTTGCCGCCCACGCCGTGTCACCCGACGATGGACGGGTGGTAACCGAATCCGAGGCGGTGGGTGAGCCACCGCTCACCGTGGCGGCGGTGGCGCGCAGGCTGGGCATCGCCCCGGCGACGCTGCGCACGTGGGACCGCCGCTACGGCGTCGGGCCGACCGGGCACACCACGGGCCGCCACCGCCGCTACGCCCCGGCCGACGTCCACCGCCTCGAACTGATGCAGCGCGCCCTGCTCAAGGGGGCCTCGCCCGCCGAGGCCGCCGGGTACGCGCTGCGCGCCGCCGCAGAGTCGACCCGGTCCACCCGGTCGACCCGGACGCCCGCGCGCGGCGGCGACGGCGCCCGGCTGGTCATGCCCGGCGCGGCCCGCCCGGCCCGCGGCCTCGGCCGGGCGGCCATGGCGATGGACGAGGTCTCGGTCCAGCGCATGCTCGCCGAGGCCATCGACGCCGACGGCGTCCCCGCGGTCTGGGACGACGTGATCCGCCCGGTGCTGGCCGCCATCGGCGGGCGCGCCCTGTACGCCGGGGACTGCGTCGAGGTCGAGCACCTGGTCACCGAGTGCGCGATGGCCGCCATGGTCCGGGCGACCCCGCTGGTCACCACGCCGCGCAACCCGCGCCCGGTGCTGCTGGGCTGCACCCCCGAGGAGACGCACAGCCTGCCGCTGTACGTGCTGCGCGCGGCCCTGGCCCGGCGCGGCCTGGGCACCCGCATGCTCGGCTGCGCCATCCCCCTGCCCGCGCTGGTCGCCGCGGTCCGCCGCACCGCCCCGGCCGCGGTCGCCCTCTACGCCCACCTCCCGGCCCACGCCGACCCGGGCGCGCTGGTGCACCTGCCCCGCACCCGCCAGCGCGTGCACCTGTTCGCCTGCGGCCCTGGCTGGCACGACGTCGACCTGCCCGCCCGAGTGGAATACCTCGACGACCTCACCTGCGCGGTGGCGCGCATCGAGTCGTTCATCACCTGATCACTCGGGGCGCTCGTACTTGAGCACCGCCATGCCGCAGTCGAACCGGGTCGCGCCGGTCAGCGCGAGCCGCTGGTAGCCGTCCTCGGGGAAGACGGGCAGGCCCCGGCCGATGGACACCGGGTTCACCACCAGGTGCAACTCGTCCAGCAGGCCGCCGGCGATCAGGCTCCGCACGAGGGAACTGCCCCCGTAGGCGATGAGGTCGCCCCCCGGCCGGGCCTTGAGCTCGGCCACCGCCGCCGCCGGATCGGCGACCACGACCGCGTTCTCCCACGGCGACTCCGCCAGCGTCCGCGACACGACGACCTTGGGCGTGTTGATCATGAAGTCGACGCTGGCGTCGTCCTCGTGCGCGGGCCGCGACTCCCAGGCCGGGATGAACCCCTCGGCGAGCCCGCGCCCGAGGACGATCGTGTCGACCCCGGAGGTGAGGGCTTCGATGTAGGCGTTGAGGTCGTCGGACCAGGACAGCGTCATCCAGTCCATCTCGCCGGACGGCCCTCCCATGAAGCCGTCGGCGGTGACCTGGACCTGGAGCTTGAAGGTGCGCACCCCCGCATCTTCTCGGGTGAATCACCACCGCGCACGCCTGACCCGAACGGTCCTGCCCGGTAACACTCGGCAGTCGCCGCCGATGCACGGAGACACCGGAGGTGAGCCGCATGCCCAGGACCCGCACGGCCCCGCTGAGCGCGGACGATCCGAGCCGCTGTGGCGGGAATGTCGGGTTCGCTCGGGGCTTCGCGCTGTCGGGCCGGGACGGCAGACTCGGCCAGATGGGTGGAGACACTTCCTCAGTTGCTGAACAGCTGCGCTCAGCCGCCTTCGGCGCGACCCCCGCAGCCCCCCTCCCCGGCCGCGTGACCGGAGGTCGGCAGGCCTGGCTGGCCGGGGTGGCCCTGGGCGGCCGGGGTCACTACGCTGCCGCGGCCGCGCACCTGCTGCCGCTGGTCAGCGGCCCGGACCGGGAGCTGGCCGCGCTCGCCGCCGCCACTCGGGCCGCGCACCTGCGCCAGCTCGGCGGGCACGCCGAGGCGCGGCGGTGGGACGCGGTGGGTCTGGCCAAGGCCGGGACCGGTGAGGCCCGCTCGGACGCGCTGCTCGGCTTGGCCGCCGACGCGATCGGCGCGGGCCGGGTCGGGGAGGCGCGCAGGCTGGTCGAGCGCGACACCGGGCAGGCGGGGGAGCGGTCCCGGGTGCGGCGGGGGTGGCTGCGGGCGGAGCTGGCGCTGGCGGCCGGGGACGCCGCGGCCGCCGTCGCCCCGGCGCGGGAGGCGGTGGCGGTCGGATTCCCGTCGGTGCGGCACCGGGTGAAGTCGGGGATCGTCCTCGGCGTCGCGCTCGCGGCGGCGGGGGAGCGGGACGAGGCCCTCGCGCTGCTCGACGGCAACTTGCGGGATGCGATCGGCCATCGGCTCGCGCCGCTCGTCTGGCCCGCCGCGCTGGTTCTCGCCGAACTCGGACAAACAGAACGCAAGGAACAAGCGAGGGAGGCGTTGCACTGTGTGTTACGACACTCTGACCCGATCGCGCGCCGGGTGGCCCGGCGATCTCCCTGGGTTCCTACCTGGTTGTTCGCGTCTGCTCCGAACAGGTGAACTCCGGGCGACCGCCGATCGGCGCGTTTGTTGACAGATTTACCACCGGATCGGGTCAAGGTTCGGTGCGCAGCGTCCGATAGGGGAAGTGGAACGTCACTCGGCTGCAGGAAGGAGTCCCCGTGACGACGGTCTTGATCTGCGACGACCGCCGCAGTGTCCGGGAGGGCTTGACCCGCGTCATGTCCGCGGTACCAGGGGTCAGTCGCATCGATTGCGTAGCTCACGGTGACGAGTTGCTCGCCCGTTTCTCCCGTCAGCCGGTTGACGTCGTTCTGGTTGGGACCCAGCGCGCCGTGCCGACTGGGGTGGAAGCGACGCGACGGCTCGTCTCGGCGAACCCGCAGGCGAATGTCATCGTCTTCGGCGCGCCCGACGACGCGGGCAGCATCGCCGCGGCGATCGCGGGCGGCGCCCGCGGTTACCTGCGGTGGGACGCGAGCAGGCCGGAACTGGTCGCCGCGCTGGCGCACACGCTCGCCAGCACCTCGGTGCCCGCGCCGCGCCAGCCCAGCGACCCCGGTGTGCAGCTCACCGACCGGGAGCTGCAGGTGCTGCGGGGCATGAGCCAGGGCAAGAGCAACGGACAGATCGGCCGCGAGCTGTACCTGTCCGAAGACACTGTGAAGACGCACGCGCGGCGGTTGTTCCGCAAGCTCGGCGTCCGCGACCGCGCGCAAGCGGTGGCACACGGGTTCCGGCGCGGCCTGGTCTCCTAGGAGAGACCTCAGCGTCGGCGACGAGCCGTGGGTGCCCGGGTGGGAGCGGGCACGCACGGCTCGTCGTGCGCCACGGGGTGGAACAGTCCACCCGAAACTTGCGGACAGCAAGAAGGGCGCTAGCCTGTGTCGCCAGTCACGCCTACGGCGTGTGTCGAGCCGTCCGCACTCCGTACAGCCCCTAGGCATCACTCGAAAGAACGGTACGGTGGGCATCGACCAGCGATCGAGCAACCGGTCGGACAACAGGACGACGGTCGATCGACACGCACGTGGGGTGTCTTCGAGTTGGCCACCTTCGTAACGCCAGGGCTGCATTCTGCGATGACCACAACGGGGGACGGACTGGACACCTGGGTCGGTGCCGCCGTCGAGGGCGATCCTCGCGCGGTGGAACACGTGCTCGGCTCCGTTCGCCCCCTGGTAGTGCGCTACTGCCGAGCCCGCGTGGGCAGGCAGGAACGGTCGTTCGCCTCGGCGGACGACGTGGCCCAGGAGGTGTGTCTCGCGGTGTTGACGGCATTGCCGGGGTACCGCGACCAGGGGCGCCCGTTTCTTGCCTTCGTCTACGGGATCGCGGCGCACAAGGTCGCCGACGCCCACCGGGCCTCCGCGCGCAACCGCTCCGAGCCCGTCGCGGAAGTGCCCGACGAGGCCGAGGTCGGCGCCGGTCCCGAGCAGCTCGCGCTGCAGAGCGAACTCAGCAGGCGCATGGACGACCTCCTGAAGATCCTCCCCGAGAAGCAGCGTGAGATCGTTACCCTGCGCGTCGTCGTGGGGCTCTCCGCCGAGGAGACCGCGGAAGCGGTCGGGTCGACCCCTGGGGCCGTGCGCGTGGCACAGCACAGGGCATTGGCAAGGTTGCGCAAGACGTTGTCCACGGAGGAGGTGGTCTGACGGTGTCCGACAGAGGCAGGGACGACGGCCGTGATCCCTTTGACGACCTGAACGTCCTGGACGACATGGACGGCGACGGCGAGCTGATCGACTTCGCCAAGGTGCACGCCGACGACGCCTTCCTCGACGCGCTCGGCGCCTCGCTGCGCGGGGAGCCCTCCGCGCCGGCGTTCGACCCGCTCACCGAGCACCCGGCCGACGCCGAGCTGGCCGCGCTGCTGACCTCCTGGCGCGATGAGATCGACGCCGAGCCGATCGGCGTGCTGGTCGACACCCGCCTGGCCTCCGACACCGTCATCACCGCGGGCACCCGCCGCCAGCGCCGCCCCCGGCTGCTGGTGCCGTTCGCGGCCGCGGCCGCCGTGCTCGCCATCGCCTTCACCGGCGCGGGCCTCGCCGCCCGCGACGCCCAGCCCGGCGACACCCTCTGGGGCCTGACGAAGGTCCTCTACACCGACCACGCGCGTTCCGTGGAGGCCGCGGCCAACGTCCGCGAGGACCTGGCCGCAGCCGACGCGGCACTCGCCGAGGGCAACCTCGCCCAGGCGCGCACCGTGCTGATGGAGGCCGAGCAGGAGCTGCCCGCCGTCGCCATGGGCGACGGCCGCGACGACCTGGTGGCCCGCCACCGCGACCTCGCCTCGCGCCTGCCCGGCATCCCGGCCGACGGCGTGCAGCCGCCGCCGGTGGCCGACCCGACGACCGTGGTCCCGACCACACCTCCGGTCGACACCACCAGCGACCCGACGCTGCCGACGACCAGCGAGCCGACGACCGAGCCGACGACGACCTCGCCGAGCAGCCCGCCCACCACCACCGACCCGCCGACCACCTCGTCGTCGGTGACGGAGACCCCGAGGGTGGACGAGCCGGGCAGCGGCACGTCGGAGTCCGACTCCACCACCGCAGGCGGCACGGAAAGCCCGTAACCCACCGACCAACGACAAGGCCGCTGTCCCCCCGGGACAGCGGCCTTGTGCTTTCCGTGGCGGCTAGTGGGCGTTCTCGCTCGCGGTGACGCCGTCGGCGTAGCCGCGGCAGTACTCCCAGCTGACGTAGGACGACGGGTCCGGGTCGTAGGCGGGCTCGTGCGGGCGCATCCGGCCGTCGTGCAGCAGCTGCTCCAGGCTCGCGGCCAGCAGCGCCCAGTCGTGGTAGTGCGGCTCCTGGCAGTCGCCGCAGTCGACGACGATGCCGCGCACGCCGCGCGGCTCCAGCAGCGCCTGGTACACGGCCAGGTCGGCGAGGTCGCCGAGCAGCTCGGCGCGCTCGGCGGCCGACATGTCGTCGGGGTCGGCGTCGGGCTCGTCCAGTGCGCGGGCCGGGTCGTCCGGGTCCCCCGCGAACGGGTCCGGCGGCAGGGCGCCGCCGTGTTCGCGCCCCGCGGGGCGGTCCCACGGGCCGTCGTCGAACGGGTTCGGGGGAACTGCGTCATGCGCCACGACCACGCACGCTACCCGGCTCCCCCCGGTTGGTCCCAGATACGATGGGGCAACCGTGCCGCCGGCGAGGCATCGCGGTCCCCTGCCACCCGCCGCACCACCCCCGCAGGAAGGTCGCCCAACCGTCATGACCAGCGAGCTCACCGCTGACGGAGTACCGCTCAAGTTCGCCGCCATCGGGCTGACCTTCGACGACGTGCTGCTGCAGCCCGCCCAGTCGGATGTGATCCCGAGCACTGTCGACACCTCGACCCGGTTCTCCCGCAACGTGACGCTGCGCATCCCGCTGGCGTCGGCGGCGATGGACACGGTGACCGAGGCGCGCATGGCCATCGCGATGGCCAGGCAGGGCGGCATCGGCATCCTCCAGCGCAACCTGTCCATCGAGGAGCAGGCCCGCCAGGCCGAGACGGTCAAGCGCTCCGAGGCGGGCATGGTCACCGACCCGGTGACCTGCTCCCCGGAGCACACGCTCGCCGACGTGGACGAGATGTGCGCGCGCTACCGCATCTCCGGCCTGCCGGTGACCGACGCCGACGGCAAGCTCGTCGGCATCATCACCAACCGCGACATGCGCTTCGAGGTCGACCACCAGCGCCCGGTCAGCGAGGTGATGACCCAGGGCCCGCTGATCACCGCCCAGGTGGGCGTCTCGGCCGAGGCCGCGCTGGGCCTGCTGCGCCGCCACAAGGTGGAGAAGCTGCCGCTGGTCGACGGCGACGGCAGGCTGCGCGGGCTGATCACCGTCAAGGACTTCGTCAAGACCGAGCAGTTCCCCAACGCCACCAAGGACCCCGACGGCAGGCTGATCTGCGGCGCGGGCATCGGCGTCGGCGACCAGGGCTGGGAGCGGGCGATGGCCTTGGTCGACGCGGGCGTCGACGTGCTGGTCGTGGACACCGCGCACGGCCACGCGCGCGACGTGCTCGACATCGTCGCCAAGCTCAAGCGTGAGGTGGGCGAGTCCGTCGACGTCGTCGGCGGCAACGTCGCCACCCGCGCGGGCGCGCAGGCCATGATCGACGCGGGCGCCGACGGCGTGAAGGTCGGTGTGGGCCCGGGCTCGATCTGCACCACGCGCGTGGTCGCCGGGGTCGGCGTCCCGCAGATCACCGCGATCTACGAGGCCGCGCAGGCGTGCCTGGCCGCGGACGTGCCGGTCATCGGCGACGGCGGCATCCAGTACTCCGGCGACATCGCCAAGGCCATCGCCGCGGGCGCGAGCACGGTCATGCTGGGCAGCCTGCTGGCGGGCACCGAGGAGGCGCCGGGCGAGGTCATCCTGGTCAGCGGCAAGCAGTTCAAGGGCTACCGGGGCATGGGCTCGCTGGGCGCGATGCGCTCGCGCGGGGAGGCCAAGTCCTTCGCCCGCGACCGCTACGCCCAGGACGACGTCCTCGCCGACGACAAGCTGGTGCCCGAGGGCATCGAGGGCCGCGTGCCCTACCGCGGCCCGCTCTCGCAGGTGGTCTTCCAGCTGATCGGCGGTCTGCGCGCCGGCATGGGCTTCACCGGCTCGCGCACGGTCGCCGAGCTGCAGAACGCCCAGCTGATGCGCATCACCTCGGCCGGGCTCAAGGAGAGCCACCCGCACGACATCACCATGACCGTCGAAGCGCCGAACTACACGACCCGCTAGGTTGCGCTGGTCAGGCTGGCCTGGGCGAAGGGACAACTGAGGTGCGGGATCTCGTCGACATCGGCATGGGCCGGACGGCTCGGCGCGCGTTCGGGCTGGACGACATCGAAATCGTCCCCTCGCGGCGCACGCGCTCGTCCAAGGACGTCTCCACGGCCTGGCAGATCGATGCCTACCGCTTCGACATCCCGCTGATCACCCACCCCAGCGACGCGGTCGTCTCCCCGCGCACGGCGGTGGCGGTCGGGGAGCTGGGCGGTCTGGGCGTGCTCAACGCCGAGGGCCTGTGGGCACGCCACTCCGACCCGGAAGAGGTGCTGTTTCGCCTGGTCACGGCGCTGGAGGACGGCGCTGAGCCGACCGAGCTGGTGCGGCTGCTGCAGGAGGCGCACGCCGAGCCGGTCCGCGTCGACCTGCTCACCGAGGCGATCAAGCAGATCCGGGACTCCGGCGTGACGGTGGCGGTGCGGGTCAGCCCGCAGCACGCCGCCGAGCTGACCCCGGACCTGCTGGCCGCCGGAGTGGAGGTGCTGGTCGTGCAGGGCACGATCATCTCCGCCGAGCACGTGGCCCGCGAGGCCGACGACGAACCGCTGAACCTCAAGCAGTTCATCGCCAACCTGGACATCCCGGTCATCGCAGGCGGCGTGCACGACTACCGCACGGCGATGCACCTGATGCGCACCGGCGCGGCGGGCGTGATCGTCGGCTACGGCTACTGCGCGGGCGTGACGACGACGGACGCGGCCCTGGGCATCGGCGTGCCGATGGCCACCGCGATCGTCGACGCGGCCGCCGCCCGCCGCGACTACCTGGACGAGACGGGTGGCCGCTACGTGCACGTCATCGCCGACGGCGGTGTGCACACCAGCGGCGACATCGCCAAGTCCATCGCCTGCGGCGCCGACGCGGTCATGCTCGGCGCGCCGCTCGCGGTGGCGGGTGAAGCGCCCGGCCAGGGCCTGTACTGGACGGCCTCGGCGGCGCACCCGTCGCTGCCGCGCAGCCGCGTCCTGCCGGTGACCGACGACGTCGAGGTCGACCTGCGCACCCTGCTGTTCGGCCCGGCGACGGACCCCGACGGCCTGGTGAACCTCTTCGGCGCCCTGCGCCGGGCGATGGCGAAGACGGGCTACAGCGACGTCAAGGAGTTCCAGAAGGTCGGGCTGACAGTTCGGGCCTGACCCGGGTTTCCTTGGCGGCTCGGTTGTCCCGCTCGACCTGCGCCGTGGCGCTGCGCAGCGCGTCGGCGAACTCGTAGGACTGCTCGGGCGTCAGGTAGATGGCGGAGTGGTCGGGATGGACGATCCCGACCAACCCATCGAGGTCCCGACGGAGCAGACGGCCATCGCGTCGGCCTCGGTCGAGATGACCACCTGCCCCGATTTCTCCGAGCAGAGTGGGGCAAGTCCAGCCGTGGCAGCGGCAACAACGGCAACTGTGTCGAGCGTGCGCATTCCGGCGCGCACGCGGGTGTCCGGGACTCCAAGAACGCCGAGGGCCCGATGCTCATCGTTCCCGCTTCGGCGCTGAACGCCCTGGTCAGCAGCAGTGTTACCCAAAGTTACGGGAAAATGTCCGCTCGGCTCTAGCCACGTCCTGTCTCGCGCCTTAACCTCAGGCGCATGGCTCCCGAACTCACCGGTAACAAGCTGGACTACGACGTCGTCGTGATCGGCTCGGGGTTCGGCGGCAGCGTGGCGGCGCTGCGGCTGACCGAGAAGGGCTATCGGGTCGCGGTGGTCGAGGCGGGCAGGCGCTTCGCCGACGACGAGTTCGCCAAGACCTCCTGGGAGCTGAAGAAGTACCTGTGGGCGCCCAAGCTGGGCTGCTTCGGCATCCAGCGCATCCACCTGCTCAAGGACGTCGTCGTGCTGGCGGGCGCCGGCGTCGGCGGCGGGTCGCTGGTCTACGCGAACACCCTCTACAAGCCCCTGAAGGGCTTCTACGCCGACAAGCAGTGGTCTGGCATCACCGACTGGGAGTCGGAGCTGGCCCCGCACTACGACCAGGCCTCGCGCATGCTCGGCGTGGTCACCAACCCGACGACGACGCCGTCGGATGAGGTCATGCGCAAGGTCGCCGCCGACATGGGGATCTCCGAGAGCTACCACCCGACACCCGTCGGCGTGCTGTTCGACAAGCCCGGCGAGGCCGTCGACGACCCGTACTTCGGCGGTGCGGGGCCCGCGCGGACCGGCTGCACCGAGTGCGGCTCGTGCATGACCGGCTGCCGGGTGGGGGCCAAGAACACGCTGGTCAAGAACTACCTCTACCTCGCCGAGAAGAACGGGGCCACGGTCCTGCCGCTGACCACGGTGACCGACGTCCGCCCGGTCGGCGGCGGCTACGAGGTCCTGGCCCACGAGACCGGCCGCAAGCGGCGCGGACGCCGGATCACCGCCGGTCAGGTGGTGCTCGCGGCCGGGACCTGGGGCACCCAGAACCTGCTGCACCGCATGCGCGACAGCGGCGCACTGCCCGCCCTCTCGCCCCGTCTCGGCGAGCTGACCAGGACGAACTCCGAGTCGATCATCGGTGCGGCGCGGTCGAAGGTGGACCGGGAGAACGACTACTCCTCGGGCGTGGCGATCACCTCGTCCATCCACCCCGACGAGAACACCCACATCGAACCCGTGCGCTACGGCAAGGGCAGCAACGCGATGAGCCTGCTGCAGACCATCGCCACCGACGGCGGGTCCAAGGTGCCGCGCATCCTGCAAGCGCTGCTGTACATGCTGCGCCACCCCCTCAAGACGCTCGCGCTGCTGCAGGGCTACCGGTGGAGCGAGCGGACGGTGATCCTGCTTGTCATGCAGTGCTTGGACAACTCCATCACGACGTACCTGAAGAAGGGCCTGTTCGGGCGGCGCAAGTACACCTCGCGCCAGGGCCACGGCGTGCCGAACCCGTCGTACATCCCGGCCGGGCAGCTGGCCAACGAGCTGACGGCCAAGCACATCGGCGGCACGGCGGGCGGCACGTGGGGCGAGGTGTTCAACATCCCGATGACCGCGCACTTCCTCGGCGGCTGCCCGATCGGCGAGTCGCGGGAGTCCGGCGTCATCGATCCCTACCACCGGGTGCACGGCTACCCGGGCATCTCGGTGGTCGACGGCTCGGCGATCTCGGCGAACCTGGGCGTGAACCCGTCGCTGACCATCACCGCCCAAGCCGAACGCGCCTTCTCCCTCTGGCCCAACAAGGGCGAAGCCGACCCGCGCCCCGAACCCGGAGCGGCCTACGAGCGCGTGTCACCGGTCGCCCCGACCGCCCCCGCCGTGCCCGCCGCCGCCCCGGCCGCGCTGCGCCTGGTCGAGGTGAACGGCCAGCCGGTCCGGCGCTGAGTCCATCGCCCCGGGCGTCCTCCCCGCGCTCTCCACAGTTGTCCACAGGCGCGAAACTTCGCCTGGCCGCCCGGCCGACCCGGCCGGCACGGTGGCCTTATGACCGACTCCTTCGCCTCCAGCGGCGACCTCGAACGCAAGACCGAGACCTTCGCCGACCTCGGCGGCGGCGTGTACGCCCTGACCGCGGAGGGCGACCCGAACGTCGGCGCCATCGAGGGCGAGGACTTCCTGGTCTGCGTCGAGGCCAGAGCCACCCCGGTCGCGGCCCGCCGCTGGCTTGCCCACCTGCGCGAGCGCACCGGCAAACCCGTGCGCTACCTCGTGCTGACCCACTACCACGCCGTGCGCACCCTGGGGGCCGCCGCTTTCGACGCAGCGGAGATCATCACCCACACCGCGACCCGCGACCTCATCGAGGAGCGCGGCGAAGCCGACTGGGCCAGCGAACTGGCCCGCATGCCGAGGCTGTTCGAGGACCCGTCATCCATCCCCGGCCTCACCCGCCCCACCCTCACCTTCACCGACCGCATGGTGATCCCCCTGGGCGGCAACCGCGGCGACCTGGTCCTGGCCCACTGCGGCCGGGGCCACACCGCGGGCGACATCGTCGCCTGGCTGCCTACCCGCGGCATCCTCTTCGCAGGCGACCTGGTCGAATCCGCCGCCGCCCTCTACACCGGCGACGCCTTCCACGCCGACTGGTCCACCACCACCCTGGACACCGTCGCCTCCCTCAACGCCACCACCCTCATCGGCGGCCGAGGCCCCGTCGTCACCGGCCCCGACGTCCCCGCCGCCATCACCCAAACCCGCCACTTCCTCACCGAACTCCAACGCACCGTAACCCCGATCCACCACTCAGGCGGCACCGTCCGCGCCGCCTTCCAGGCCGCACACGCGGCCCTGGTCGACCGCTACGGCACGTGGCCCATCTTCGAGCACTGCCTCCCCTTCAACGTCCAACGCCTCTGGGACGAACTGTCCGGAGTGGACTGGCCCACCGTCTGGACAGCCACCCGCGACCGCGAAGTCTGGTCCACCCTGAAAGCCGACACCCAATGACCGCGCCCCTTCCCGCCGTGAGGAGCGAGCGGCGATGAGGCCTGTGCTGGTAGTAGGCGCGGGCCCGGTGGGAATGGTGGCCGCACTGGGATTGGCCAGAGCCGGAGTGCCGGCAGTCGTGCTGGAGGCGGCCCCCGAGCGGACACCCGCGGGCAGCAGATCGATCTGCGTCCAGGGCGACATGCTCGATGTGCTGGAACGGATCGGAGCAGGCTGGTCGGTGGTCGGGGCCGGGGTGACCTGGTACTCCGGCCGGATCTTCCACCAGCACCGCCAAGTCGCCCACCAGGAACTACCGCGCCCGGAGCCGGGCCAGTTCCCCCCTTTCGTCAACACTCCGCAGGACGTGGTCGAGCGCATCCTCGACAACCTCGTCCGCGCGTCCCCGCTGGTCGAGCTTCGGACCGGCCAGCGAGTAGTCGGACTGGCCCAAGACGACGCAGGCGTCACCCTGACCACCGCCACCGGCGACACCTTCCACGGCACCCACTGCGTCGCCGCCGACGGAGCGCACTCCACGGTGCGCCCCCTGCTCGGCCTCCCCTTCGACGGCACGTCCTACCCGGACAAGTTCCTCATCACCGACATCCGCGCCGACCTCGGCCACCCCACCCCGGAACGCCACTTCCACTTCGATCCACAGTGGAACCCCGGCCGCCAGGTCCTGATCCACCCGCAGCCGAACTCGGTGTGGCGCATCGACTGGCAGGTCCCAGCCGACTTCGACCTCTCCGCCGACCGCGCGTCCGGCGCCATCGACACCCGAATCCGGGCCATCGTCGGCAGCACCGACTACGAGATCCTCTGGGCCTCCTGCTACCGCTTCCACCAACGCCGCGTCCCCGCCATGACCGTCGGCCGAGTGCTCCTGGCAGGCGACGCCGCCCACATCATGAGCCCCTTCGGCGCCCGAGGCATGAACTCCGGCATAGCCGACGCCGAGAACGCCGCCTGGAAGATCGCCGCCATCCGCCACTCCTGGGGCTCCCCCACCCTGCTGACCACCTACGACACCGAACGCTCCGCCGCCGCAGCCGAAAACCTCCGCGTCACCACCGAAACCATGCGCTTCCTGGCCCCCACCACCCCCGAAGACCACACCCACCGCACCACCAGCCTCACCCAGGCCCCCACCAACCCCACCGCCCGATCCGCCATCAACTCCGGCCGCCTGTCCGAACCCCACTGGTACCTGACCTCCCCCCTGACCACCCCCGCCCCGCCTTCGGCCCAGGCCACCTTCCCCACCACCCCCAACACCCCCCGCCCACCCCTCCCCGGCGTCCTCTGCCCCGACCTCCCCCTCACCACCGGCCACCACCTCCGCCAGTCCCTCCCCCCAACCCTCACCCTCCTGCACGCCTCACCCCACCCACCACCTTCCGCCGCCTCGTCGGCAGCCGCCGACGCCCCGCCCGCCGCAGCACAGTCACCCGGCTCGCCGCCCGCCGGTCCACCCCCCTCTCCCGCCACCCCACCCCCGAGCGCCTCCACCCCCACCGCCGCAACCAGACCACCGCCAGTCCTCGCGCTCCGGATCAGCGCGGAGGCCGCCGCCGTTCTCGGGCTCGGAGATGACGGTGCCGCGGTCGTGCGGCCGGACGGGTACCTCGCCGCCGTGCTGCCCACAGGGGAGGGGGTGGACGACGCTCTCGCTCGCGCGTGTGGGTGGTCGGCTCAGACCGCTGTGCCGTTCTCCAGATAGCGGGTCTCGCCACGCTCCCACGCCGCCAGTGCCGCATGGACGCGCCGGGACAGGCGTGGCAGGCAGCGGTGGGTGACTTCGGCCGGAGCGGCGAAGCGAGCCGAGCGGATCTCCTCGGGCTGGAGGCGGAAGGAGGTCGTCGGGGGCAGGGTTCCGCCGTCGAAGACGAACAGGACTCGGGCGTCGGACTGCCACGGGGCCCAGTCGACCACCAGGAGTCTGCCGGGGACGATCTCCAGGCCCAGTTCCTCCCGCACCTCCCGGGCGCACCCCTCGGCCGGGGTCTCGCTGCCCTCCACCACCCCGCCGGGGATCTCCCACTCCGGCTTGTAGGTCGGCTCCACCAGCAGGACGCGGCCGTCGCCGTCGGTGAAGAGGGCGCCCGCGGCGGTCAGCGGGCGGGCTGGGGTGATCATGGGCCGCACGATAGGCGACCACAACCAGGCATTCCGCCAATTCGGTGGAACCGGTGCCCGCGCTCAGCAAGTGGTCCCGCTCACGGGCCCGACGGGGTATCCCGGGCGCGACCTCGGCAGCGGTCAAAAGACTGAAGAACTGGCAACAGCCGCGGGTGGCCGCGACGCCCCCGCGGTGGTGAGATCGCCGGGGAGGTGCGGCGTGGGGCTTACCAGGCGGGCGTTTCTGCACGTGGCAGGCGCGACGGGGGTTGCGGCGGCGGTGTCGGCGTGTTCGGGTGGCAGCGTGCCGACGCCCCCGAGCGGGCCGCCCGTGCCCGTCCCGCCGACCACGACGACGCGCGCCGTCGTGCCGCCCGACCTCGACGCGCTGCGGGCCGCCCTCGACGGGGCCCTGGTCACCAGGGGCGAGACCGACTACGACACCGTCCGCCGCTCCTACAACCCGCTGCTCGACAAGCGCGAGCCCCTGGCCGTCGCCAGCCCGAGCACCGCCGACCACGTGAAGGCCTGTATCGAGTCCGCCGCCGCCTCGGCGCTGCCGATCGCCGCGCGCAGCGGCGGGCACAGCTACGCCGGGTACTCCACCCCCGACCGCGGCCTCGTCGTCGACCTCGCCGCCATGGCCGACATCGAGGTCCGCGACGACGGCACCGCCGTCGTCGGCGCGGGCGCGCGCCTGATCGACGTCTACACCGCCCTCGCCGAGCGGGGCCGGATGATCCCCGCGGGCACCTGCCCGTCGGTCGGCATCGGCGGGCTCACCCTCGGCGGCGGTCTCGGCGTGCTCAGCCGCAAGTACGGCCTGACCTGCGACAACCTGGTCGGCGCGACAGTGGTGACCGCCGACTCGCGGCAGCTGGGCGTCTCGGCCGAGGAGGAGCCGGACCTGTTCTGGGGCCTGCGCGGCGGCGGGGGCGGCAACTTCGGCATCGTCACCGACTTCACCTTCGCCACCCACCCGATCCCCGACGAACTTTCCTACTTCCGCCTCGACTTCGCCCCGGGCGCGGTGGCCGAGGCGCTGGGCGCCTGGCAGGAGTGGGTCGCGGGCGCGCCGCCCGAGCTGTGGTCGAACCTGGTCGTCGTCGGCGGGTCGCCGCCGCGCGGGCGGGTCAGCGGGTGCTTCGTCGGTCCGCGCTCGCGGCTGGAGGGCCTGCTCGACGGGCTGGCCGCCACCCCGGCGAACCGGCTGGTCCGCGAGGGCGACTTCCTCGACGTCGTGGTGCACTTCGCGGGCTGCGGCAGCCTCGCGGCCTGCGCGCCGTCCCGCGCGCCGCGCGAGGCCTTCGCCGCCAGTTCCCGGGTGCTGGCCGCGCCCACCGACCCGGGCAGGCTGGTCGCCCAGGTCGACGGCCGCGACGGCATGGACCTGCTGATCGACTCCCTCGGCGGCGCCATCGCCGAGGTCGGCCCCGCCGAGACCGCCTTCCCGCACCGGGAGGCGCTGGCGACGGTGCAGATCTACCAGGAGGCCACCGCCGAGGCCGCCGCGTCCGCCTCGCGCGCGGTCGCCGAGGTGCGCGACGCGCTGGCCCGCGACGGGCTCAGCGGCGGCTACGTCAACTACATCGAGTCCGCCATGCCCGACTGGGGGATCATGTACTACGGCGACAACGTCAACCGCCTGCGCGACACCGCCAAGCGCTACGACCCCGACAACGTCTTCGCCTTCGCCCAGGGCTTGGCCAAGGCCTAGAGGGTCAGCCCGGAGAGCACCACGACCTGGTCCTCGGTGTAGTCGGCCATCGCCGAGCGCACGCCCTCGCGCCCGGTGCCCGAGCCCTTCACCCCGCCGTAGGGCATCTGGTCGGCCCGGTAGCTGGGCACGTCGCCGACGACGACCCCGCCGACCTCCAGCTCCGCCGCCGCCCGGAACGCCACCTGCACATCGCGGGTGAACACGCCCGCCTGCAGGCCGTACTCGGTGGCGTTGGCCTGCGCGAACGCCTCGTCCACGCTGTCGACCACCGACACCACCAGCACCGGCCCGAACACCTCTTCCCGGCACACCGACGCCTCCGGCGGCACGTCGGCGAGCACGCACGGGCTGATCGTCGTCCCCGACCGCTCGCCGCCGACCAGCACCCGCGCCCCACCCGAGACCGCCTCGGCGATCCAGGACTCGACCCGCTCGGCGTTGTCCTCATCGATGAGCGGCCCGACCTCCACGGCCGGGTCGTGCGGGTCGCCCACGACCAGCGCGCGCACCGCCGAGACCAGCTCGGGCACAAACGCTTCGGCGACGTCGCGGTGCACGATGACCCGCTGCACCGCGATGCAGGATTGCCCGGCCTGGTAGTTGCCGAAGGTCGCGATCCGCTTGGCCGCGTGCCCGAAGTCCGTCCAGTCAGGACAGATGATGGCCGCGCTGTTGCTGCCCAGCTCCATCACCACGTGCTTGCGCGGCGCGGAGTCCATGATCCCCCAGCCGACCGACGTGGACCCGGTGAAGGAGATCACCGGCAGCCGGGGGTCCCGCACCAGCGCGGCCATGTCGCGCCCGCGCACCGGCAGCACGGAGAACGCGCCCGCGGGCAGGTCGGTCTCGGCCAGGATCTCGCCGAGGATCAGCGCCGAGAGCGGGGTCGCCGAGGCGGGCTTGACGATGACCGGCGCGCCGACGGCCAGCGCGGGCGCGACCTTGTGCGCGACCAGGTTCAGCGGGAAGTTGAACGGCGCGACCGCCAGCACCGGCCCGCGCGGGCGGCGCAGCACGACGCCGAGCCTGCCTTCGCCGTTGGGGTCGGTGTCCAGCCGCTGCAGCTCGCCGACGAAGCGGCGCGCCTCCTCGGCGGCGAAGCGGAAGGTCGACACCGCGCGGGCCACCTCGACCTCGGCCCACTTCAGCGGCTTGCCGTTCTCGGCGGTGATCGTCTCGGCGATCTCCTCCGAGCGCGCGGCCAGCGCCCGGGACACGTGGTCGAGCGCGGCGGCGCGCACGTGCGCGGGCGTCGAGCGGAACTCCCTGGCCACCCCGGCCGCCGCGGCGACCGCCTCGTCGACGTCCTGGGCCGAGGGCACCGAGACGGTCGCCACGTCGGTGCCGTCGTAGGGGTGGTGCACGTCCAGGGTCTCGGTCCCCGAGCGGGCCGACCCCGCGACCCAGAACGGGCGGGGCTTGGCGGCGGTGTCGAACGTCATGCCCCAACCGTAGGCCGCGCCGGGCGCCGAAGCCCGCCGGAGTTAGGATGGCCGCACGTCGACCGACGTTGGTGGCTAGGGTTCCGCCGCGATGAGCGGGTCTGGTTCGAGCGCCACGGAAAGCCCGCGGGAGCGGGCAGGCATCTCCGGGAGAGAAACCCAGGGAGGGACCGGTCGGCACGCGAACCCTGCGTGCCGACGCGCACGCCCGAACCCGGAGGCCCCATGGCAAGCCCCGACCACCGGCCCGTCCTCGTCATCGATTTCGGCGCCCAGTACGCCCAGCTCATCGCCCGCCGCGTGCGCGAGGCCCAGGTGTACTCCGAGGTCGTCCCGCACACCGCGCCCGTCGCCGAGCTGCTGGAGCGCGACCCGGCCGCCATCGTCCTCTCCGGCGGCCCGTCCAGCGTGTACGCCGACGGCGCCCCGGCGGTCGACCCGGCCCTGTTCGAGGCGGGCGTGCCGGTCTTCGGCATCTGCTACGGCTTCCAGGCCATGGCCCAGGCCCTCGGCGGCGTGGTGGAGCGCACCGGCACCCGCGAGTACGGCCGCACCGACCTCGCCCCCGACGGCGGCGTCCTACACGACGCGCTGCCCGGGCGGCACCCGGTGTGGATGAGCCACGGCGACGCCGTCACCAAGGCCCCCGAGGGCTTCGCGGTCACCGCGACCAGCCAGGGCGCCCCGGTGGCGGCGTTCGAGGACACCGAGCGCCGCTTCGCGGGCGTGCAGTACCACCCCGAGGTCGGCCACTCCCCGCACGGGCAGGAGGTGCTGCGCCGCTTCCTGCACGACATCGCCGGCATCCGTCCGCAGTGGACGACCGCGTCGATCGTGGAAGAGCAGGTCGCGCGCATCGCCGAGCAGATCGGCGACGGCAAGGCCATCTGCGGGCTCTCCGGCGGCGTGGACTCCGCCGTCGCCGCCGCGCTGGTGCAGCGCGCCATCGGCGACCGGCTGACGTGCGTGTTCGTCGACCACGGCCTGCTGCGCTCCGGCGAGCGCGCCCAGGTCGAGCGCGACTACGTCTCCGCGACCGGGGTCAACCTGGTGACCGTGGACGCGCGCGAGCGGTTCATGGACGCCCTGGCCGGGGTGACCGACCCCGAGCAGAAGCGCAAGATCATCGGCCGGGAGTTCATCCGGGTCTTCGAGCAGGCCGAGCTGGACCTGCAGGCCGCCGCGGGCGGCGAGAAGTTCCGCTTCCTGGTGCAGGGCACCCTCTACCCGGACGTGGTGGAGTCCGGCGGCGGCGCGGGCACGGCCAACATCAAGAGCCACCACAACGTCGGCGGCCTGCCGGAGGACCTGGAGTTCGAGCTGGTCGAGCCGCTGCGCGCGCTGTTCAAGGACGAGGTCCGCCGGGTCGGCACCGAACTGGGCCTGCCGGAGACGATCGTGCAGCGCCAGCCGTTCCCCGGCCCCGGCCTGGGCATCCGCATCATCGGCGAGGTCACCGCCGAGCGCCTGGACATCCTGCGCTCCGCCGACGCCATCGCCCGCGAGGAGCTGACCGCCGCCGGCCTGGACCGCGACATCTGGCAGTGCCCGGTGGTGCTGCTGGCCGACGTGCGCAGCGTCGGCGTGCAGGGCGACGGCCGCACCTACGGCCACCCGGTCGTGCTGCGCCCGGTGTCCAGCGAGGACGCGATGACCGCCGACTGGACCCGCCTGCCCTACGACGTGCTGGAGCGCATCAGCACCCGCATCACCAACGAGGTCGCCGAGGTGAACCGGGTCGTGCTGGACGTGACCAGCAAGCCGCCGGGCACCATCGAGTGGGAGTAGACGCGAGAACGGCGGCCGTCCCGGGTGGGACGGCCGCCGTCGTGTGAGCGGGGTGGTGTGAGTGGAACGGGGGCTACTCGCGCTTGCGCCTGGTCGAGGCCGCCAGGAACAGCAGGCCCAGGAAGACCGCGCCGCCCGCGACGATCCAGCGCAGGTCCAGCACGGGCACCCACATCCGGCCGTCGCTGAGGATGAAGGCCGCCACGGCCATCGTCGCCAGGCCGCACACCATGGTGAACAGGTTCGGCTTGCGGTGCTTGGTGCACTCAGCCACGGATGACCTCCACGTTTCCAGGGCCGCTCGTCTCGGCGTGCAGCTCGATCTTCAGGCCGCCGGGCCCGTCGGGGCCGTAGTCGGTCAGCTCGACCGAGGGGGCCGAGCCGCCGCGGCTCTCGTGCAGGCAGAACACCTCGCCGAGACCGCTGGAGCAGCGCACCACCAGGTCGGCGTTCTCCGGGACGATGACGGTCACGTCGCCGACGTCGATGACCGCCTTGGTGGTCACCGAGCCGCTGTCGGGCAGCGCGGTGAGGTCGAGGTCGACCGAGCCGACGTTGCGGGCGTAGACCGGCTGCACCTGCTCCAGCGTGGTCGGGCGGGCCTGCAGGTCGCCCAGGCCGCCCGAGCCCTCCCAGCCGTTGGGCCAGACCACCGTCAGCACGATGCCGACCGCGGCCAGCGGCGCGGCGAGGCCGATCAGGCCCGCGCCGCCGCCGCGGAACGCGCCGAGGAACATGCCCAGGCCCAGCACGCCGAGCACGACGCCGATGATGTGCGGCACGCTCACCCAGCCGCCGAGCACCGGCCCGGCCAGCACGAGCCCGCCGACGGCCAGCAGCGCCACCCCGACGGTGACCAGCCCGGCCTTGGAGCGCTTGCGGACCACCGCGGGCGCGTCGGGCTCCGGCTCGTGCCGGGCGGGCTCGGGCAGGTCCCAGGCGAACGGCGCCGCGCCCAGCGGGTCCCACGCCGGCGGCGTGGGCGGCTGCTCGACGTCGACCGCGTGGTGGCTGTTCATGGGGGCCTCCGACCCGCTGGAAGCACTGGTGGGGCTGCCGCCAGCGGGCGTGCTGGGGGCAGCCGCGCTGGAGCTGGGTGCGCCGTGGGTGGACGCGCTGAAGGTGTCCGTCGGGGCTGCCTGTCCAGGGGCCGCGGCGGGACCCTGGTAGGACTCCCCGGCGGTCTGGTACGCCGGGTAGGAGGGGTACAGCGGGTACCCGGTGGCGTGCTCGGGGGCGTAGGTCTGCTGGGCGGGCGGCTGTGGCACCTTGCCCAGGTGCGAGCGGCCCCGGTGCAGCAGGAACAGTACGCCCGCGCCGACGAGAAGCCCGAAGAAGCCGCCGAAGTCCTTGTCGAAGAACCAGCCGAACAGCGGGATCAGCGCCAGGATCAGCAGGATGGTGAACAGCCCCGACGTGGCGCTGCGGCCCTTGCCCGCCAGCGACTCCACCGGGGAGACCTCGTCGTCCTCCTCGGGCAGCAGCAGCCAGCCGAGCACGTACAGCAGCACGCCCGCCCCGCCGTAGAAGGACAGCACGGCGAACAGCACGCGCGGGATGACGGGGTCGATCCCGTAGCGCTCGCCGATGCCGGCGGCGACGCCCGCGACCTTGCGGCCCCGCCGCGGTCGTCTGGGCCGCGTCGCCCACATGTCTTTGATGGTGTCCTCCACCTGGGAGGACTTCGATGCTCCACTCACGCTACCGAGGATCGCCCCTCGACCCCGCCGCGCGCATCGGGGATCGACCCTGAACCCGATGTCAGGGTCCTTCCCCGATGTTGTGGACGCGCGCCCGTGTGAGCATGCTGGAGTGCAGACAGCCATGACCGAGCCGGAGGCCGAGATCGAGCGCAGCGGGCCGAAGACGGTGGCGCTGACCGGCGGGGACCGGTTGCAGCGGCGCCGCAGCGGCCGCGCGCTCGCGGGCGTCGCGGGCGGCCTGTCCGACCACACCGGCCTGCCGGTGCTGTGGGTGCGCATCGCCTTCACCGTGGGCGCGGCGCTCGGCGGCGCGGGGGTGCTGGCCTACGGCCTGTTCTGGATCTTCGCCCCGCAGCAGCCCGCCGACACCCCCATGCGCGAGGTGTCCGGCCGCGAGCGCCAGCAGGCCATCGGCCTGCTCGCCCTCGGCGTCGGCCTGATCATCGGCACCTGGGCGCTCTCCAGCGCGGTCAACGGCTGGGTGGCGGGCGGCATCGGCGTCACCCTGGTCGGCGCGGCGCTGGTCTGGCGCGAGGCCGACCAGTCGACCCGGCGCAAGGCCAAGGGCGCGGTGCTCGGCGGGGGCGGCGCGGCGGCGGTCGTGCGGGTGCTCTCCGGCGCGGCGCTGGTCGCCGCGGGCATCGCCGTCTTCCTGCTCACCAGCATGGGCCTCGACCAGGTGCAGTTCACCCTGGTCGCGGTCATCGCCGCGCTGGTCGGGGTCGCCCTGCTGACGGTGCCGTGGTGGCTGCGCCTGGTCCGCGACCTCGGCGACGAGCGGCGGGCCCGCATCCGCACCGAGGAGCGCGCCGAGATCGCCGCCCACCTGCACGACTCCGTGCTGCAGACGCTCGCGCTGATCCAGAAGCAGTCCGAGTCCCCGCGCGAGGTGCTGCGGCTGGCCCGCGGCCAGGAGCGCCAGCTGCGGACCTGGCTCTACAGCCCGTCGGGCTACGGCAAGGTCGACGCCAAGGACGGCGAGGCGGTCGAGGAACAGCTCTCGGAAGTGCTGGCGCGCGCGGCGGGCCAGGTGGAGGACACCTTCGCCATCAGCGTGCAGAGCGTCGTCGTCGGCGACTGCCCCCTCGACGCCGCGGGCCTGCACGCCGTGGTCGCCGCCGCCCGCGAGGCCATGGTCAACGCGGCCAAGCACGCCGGGGTCGGCGAGGTGTCGGTCTACGCCGAGGTGGAGCCCGACGTGGTGACGGTGTTCGTCCGCGACCGCGGCAAGGGCTTCGACCCGGACACCGTCCCCGACGACAGGCATGGCCTCGCCGACTCCGTCCACGGCAGGATGGAGCGCAACGGCGGCCGTGTCCGGCTGCGCACCACGCCGGGCGAGGGCACCGAGGTCGAACTGCAGATGCCACGTGCGAAGGTGGGCGCATGACTGTCCGGGTGTTCCTCGTCGACGACCACAGCATGTTCCGCGCGGGCGTGCGCTCCGAACTGGATAGCGCCGGTGGTGACATCGAGGTCGTCGGCGAGGCGGGCTCGGTGGGCGAGGCCGTGGCGGGCATCGGGCACCTCAAGCCGCAGGTCGTGCTGCTCGACGTGCACATGCCCGACGGCGGCGGCGCCGAGGTGCTGCGCCAGGCGCGGCAGAAGTTCCCCCAGGTGGTGTTCCTGGCGCTGTCGGTCTCCGACGCCGCCGAGGACGTCATCGCGGTCATCCGGGCGGGCGCGCGCGGCTACGTCACCAAGACGATCTCCGCCGCCGAGCTGACCAAGGCCATCATCCGCGTCTCCGAGGGCGACGCGGTGTTCTCCCCGCGCCTGGCCGGGTTCGTCCTGGACGCCTTCGCCGACCGGCCGGGCGCCGCGCCGATCAGCGACCCCGAGCTGGACCTGCTGACCCCGCGCGAGCGCGACGTGCTGCGCCTGCTCGCCCGCGGCTACGCCTACAAGGAGATCGCCTCCGAGCTGTTCATCTCGGTGAAGACGGTGGAGACCCACGTCTCCAGCGTCCTGCGCAAGACGCAGCTGTCTAATCGCTACGAGCTGTCGCGGTGGGCGTCGGACCGACGACTCGTGTGACCGCCGCGGGCCTGCGCGTGATCCTGGTCATCGCCACGCCCAGCAGCACGACCGCCATGCCCGCGACGATGCGCGCGTTCAGCGGCTCGCCGAGGAACGTCGAGCCGAGCAGCACCGAGACCACGGGCAGCAGGTAGCCGACCACGGCGGCGTTCGTCGGGCCCTCGTCGGCCAGGAGCCGGTAGAACAGCGCGAACGCGAAGCCGGTGCCGAACACGCCCAGCACACCGACGGCCAGCACCACCGGCCAGCTCAGCGCGACCGGCTCGGTCCCCCCGAAGGGCAGCACGAGCAGCATCAGCCCGGCCGCGGCGCTCAGCTGCGTCGCCGACATGGCGATCGGCTGCATGCGGCCCTTCATCGTCCGGTCGAGGTAGGCGTAGGCCACGGCGTAGCTGATCGCCGCGGCCAGGATCACCAGCGCGCCCCAGCCCAGCGACCCGTCCCACGGCGCGAAGATCACCAGAGTGCCGAGGAAGCCGAGGAGCAGCCCGGCCACCCGCACCGGGCCCAGGCCGCGGTCGGAGCCCAGCGCCAGTCCGAGCACGAGCTGCCACAGCGGCGTGGTCGCGTTGATCACCCCGGCGACCCCGGAGTCGACGGTCTGCTGTCCGACGGCGAAGAGGGTGAACGGCAGCGCGTTGGCCAGCAGCGCCCCGACTCCCATGTGGAACCAGCTGCGCCGCTCGCGCGGCAGCCGGTTGCCCGAGGCGTAGCAGAGCCCGATGAGCACCAGCGCCCCGAGCACGCACCGCACCACCGCGATCTGCACCGGCGCCAGCCCGCGCAGCGCGATCTCCGTCCACAAGAAACTGGACCCCCAGATCAAGGCCACCAGGCCCATCCTGACCAGGGTTCCCCGTCCGCCCGCCATCGCACGCTCCTCTCGCGGCCCACGGTGCCCCCGCCGACCTCGCAGGACAAGTGAAATGTCGTGCACCGACGTTTAAGCTCGGCTACATGCTCGACGTGCGCAGGATGCAGGTGCTCAGGGCCGTGGTGACCAGCGGCTCGGTCAGCGCCGCGGCCACGAACCTCGGCTACACGCCCTCGGCCATCAGCCAGCAGATCGCCGCGCTGGAGCGGGAAGCGGGCGTGGCCCTGCTGGAGCGCAGTGGTCGCGGCGTGCGCCCCACCGCCGCGGGCGTCCTGCTCACCGAGCACGCCGGCCTCATCGGCACCCGCCTCGCCGAAGCCGAGACCGCCCTGGCCGACCTGCGCGCGGGTGTCACCGGCCGGGTCGCGGTCCGCTACTTCTCTACCGCGGGCGCCGCCCTGGTCCCGCCCGCGCTGGCCAGGGTGCGCCGCGAGCACCCCGGCGTCCGCGTCGACCTGAAGCTGATCGACCCGGAGGACCCCCTGGTCGAGGTCGAGCGCGGCGACGCCGACCTGGCCATCTTCATCCACCGCTCCAGCAGGCTCGTCGCGCCGGGCGTGCGCACCATGCACCTGCTGGACGACCCGTACCAGGCCGTCCTGCCGCGCGGGCACCGCTTGGCCGCCAAGCGCGTGCTGGACCTGGCCGACCTGGCCGAGGACCCGTGGGTGGGCAGCGAGTGGCCGCCCGGTCCCTGCCTGCGCATCCTGCTCGACGCGTGCGCGGCGGCCGGGTTCAGCCCGGACGTGGTCGTGGAGAGCGAGGACTACGCCTCGGCGCAGGGCTTCGTGGCCGCGGGGCTCGGGGTCACGGTGATCCCGAGGATGGGGCTGGGCAGCAGGCACCCGGGGGTGGTGGTGCGCAGACTGCGCAAGCCGGAGCCGGTGCGGGTCATCCACGCCGCCGTTCGGGAGTCATCGATGGACCATCCCGCGGTGGCGGGTCTGCTCACGGCGCTGCGCGAGGCGGCGGAGGGGCCGGTCTGAGAGCCCGCTCAGCCGTCGTCGTCTCCGCCGCCCCCGCCGCCTGAGCGGAAGCTGTCGATGCGGTAGGTGCCGTCTTCCAGGGCGACCACGCGGAAGGTGTAGGCCTCGTTGGAGGCGTCGCCGTCCTTGGGCTCGAAGCGGACCCGGGCGGTGACGTTGCCCTGGTCGTCGGCCTTGATGTTGCGGATGGAGACGTCCTTGAGGCCGCCGTAGAACTTCTTGAAGTTCTCGTAGCCGCCGGAGAGCGCCTGGGCGTTCTCGGTCAGCAGGTTCCAGCCGCCTTCGATGTTCTCCGGCAGCAGGCCGTAGTAGTCCTTCACGAACTTCGCGAACTGCGGGGCCTGCGGAGCGGGCTTCGTGGTGGTGGTCGTCGTGGTGGTGGTCGTGGTCGTCGGCCGCTCGGTCGTCGTCTCGGGCGCCTCGGCCGAGGTGGTGGTGGCGGGCTGCTCGTTCGTGGTGGTGGGCAGGTTGCCGTCGGCCTTGTTGTCGTCGCCGCCCTTGGTGATCAGGCTTGCGACGAGGATGCCCACCAGCGCGGCGGCCACGATGGCCAGCACGGTCAGCACGATGGAGCGGACGTCGCGGCCCTGCTTGCGCGGCGGGGCAGCGGCCGGGGCGACCGAGCGGGCACCGCCCGCCTGCGCGGCCGAGCGCACACCCCCTGCCGGGGTGTGCGGCGGCATCGGGCGCTGCCCGCGCGGCGGGGTGCCCTGCGGGGCGCCCATCGGCATGCCCGGCGGCGGGGTGCGCGGCGGCGGGGTCGGGTCGCCGTAGGGGTGGATGTCCAGCCGGGTGCCTGGGGCCGGGGTGTGCGGCGGCGGGCTGTGCACCGGTCTGCCCTGCGGCTTCGGGTACGGGTCGGTCAGCTGGTTGGCGACCGCGGGCAGCGCCTTGCCCGCGGCGATGGCGGCCAGGCCGTCGCGCGCCGCGGCCATCGACGGGCGCTCGTTGGGGTCCGGGCGCAGCAGCTGCATCAGCAGCGCCGTCAGCGGGCCGGCCTGCTTCGGCGGGGTGATCCGGCCGGCGGCGACGGCGTAGAGCAGGGCCAGCGTGTTCTCGCTGAGCCCGAACGGCGAGTGCCCCTCGACGGCGGTGTAGAGCGTCGAGCCGAGGGAGAACACGTCCGAGGACGGCGCGGGCGTCTCGCCCTTGGCGACCTCGGGGGCCAGGTAGGCGGGCGTGCCCGCCAGCATCCCGGTCGCGGTGACGGTGATGTCGCCGGTGGCCCGGGAGATGCCGAAGTCGGTGATCTTGACCGTGCCGTCGTCGCCGAGCAGCACGTTGGCGGGCTTGATGTCGCGGTGCACGATCCCCGCCGCGTGCGCGGCCACCAGTGCGGCGGCGACCTGCGAGCCGATGCGGGCCGCCTCGGTGGGGGCGATGGTGTCGCGCTCGTTGAGCTCGGCGGCCAGGCTGCGCGAGGGCAGGTATTCCATGATCAGCCACGGCAGGCCCTCGTGCTCGGCCACGTCGTAGACGGTGATCGCGTTGGGGTGCGAGAGGCGCGCGGCGATGCGGCCCTCGCGCATGGCGCGCTGGCGCGACTCCTCGGCCTGCTCGGAACTCAGGCCGGGCTGCGACAGCAGCTGCTTGACCGCCACCGTGCGGTGCAGGCGCTCGTCGCGGGCCTGCCAGACCACGCCCATCGCGCCGCTGCCGATCTTGCTCCCGAGCCGGTAGCGGCCCGCGACCAGGGTCTGCTCGCTGGACATCGAAGCTCCGGTCAGTTGGGGTTGGCGGCGGTGGTGGTCACCGGGTTGGTGGTCGGCTCTGCCGTCGTGGTGGTGGGCTCGTCCGTCGTCGGCTCGGTCGTCGTGGTCGTCTCGGTGGTCGTCGTCGGCTCCGTGGTCGTGGGAACCGCGGTGGTCGTCGTCGGCTCCTGCGTCGTCCTCGGAGCGACCGTAGTCCTGGTGGTCTCGGGCTCCGTCGTCGCCTCCGTGGTCGTGATCACCTGGGTGGTGGTCACCGGCTGGCGCGAGGGCAGCGGGGTGCCGCCGGGCTGGTCGTCGGCGCCGGTGGCGCGCACCAGCAGCCACGCGCCGAGCGCGATCACGATGGCCACGCCCGCGCTGGCGAACATCAGCGGGCGGTGCGACTTGGCCGGCGGCGGGGCGACGGGCCTGCCGCTGCCGGTGGTGCCCAGCGCCCGCGCGCCGGTGCCGGTCAGCTCGCTGGGCCTGGCCACCATGCGGGTGCTGTCGTCGCCGGCGAGCACCGGGGCCACCAGGGCCGTCGCGGGCACGTCCGGCTCCTCGCCGCGGGCGACGGCGCTCAGCATCTCCCGGACCCGCACCGCGCTCGGGCGGTCCTCGGGGTTGGGCGCCAGCAGCGCGATCAGCACCGGGGTCAGCGCGCCCGCGCGCTGCGGCGGGTTGATCCGGCCCGCGGCGACGGCGTGCAGCAGGCCCAGGGTGTTCTCGCTGAGCCCGAACGGCGGCTCGCCCTCGATCGCGGCGTACAGCGTCGAGCCGAGGGAGTAGACGTCGGAGGCGGGCGCGGGGTCCTTGCCGATGGCCACCTCGGGCGACAGGTACGCCGGAGTGCCCGCGATCAGGCCGGTCTTGGTGACGGTGACGTCGTCGGTGGCCCGGGAGATGCCGAAGTCGGTGATCTTCACCGTGCCGTCGTGGCCGAGCAGGATGTTGCCGGGCTTGACGTCGCGGTGCACGATTCCCGCCGCGTGCGCCGCGGCCAGCGCGGCGGCGATCTGCTGGCCGATGCGCGCGACCTCGGCCACGGGCAGCGGGCCGTTGTCGGCCAGCTCGTTGGCCAGGCTCGCCGAGGGCAGGTACTCCATGACCAGCCACGGCGTGCCGTCGGCGTCGACCACGTCGAACACGCCGATGGCGTTCGGGTGGTGCAGCTTGGCGGCGATGCGGCCTTCGCGCATGCAGCGCGCGACGGCTTCCTCGGCCTCGTCGGCGGGCAGCAGGGGCGACAGGATGAGCTGCTTGACCGCGACCTCGCGGTTGAGGCGCTCATCCACGCCGCGCCACACGATGCCCATCGCGCCGTTGCCGATGCGCTCGGCCAGCCGGTAGCGCCCGGCGACCAGCCGGCCCTCGTCGCTCATCCGACCGGAACCTCCCTCGCCCGCGCCGTTCATCCGCGGGCCTGCTCGTCTGTGCGTCCTGGGCGGGTACCCACTCGGCGACGTTGGCCCCAGGCCGACCTGTCCAGGCTAGGCGTTCACGCAGCGCGTTTGAACGCGGTCCCGGATCACCGGGGCGATTCAGTAGCCGCTACATGGTGTCACAGCCGGACGGAGGTGGTCGCCCGAACGTGTGAATCGCTGGTCAGCTGACCTGAGCGGAGAGCAGAGTGACGTTGGCGATCCGCCGCGGTGTGGTCTCGGTCACGTCGAACAGCTGGCGCACCCAGAGCGTCTGCCCGGTCGCGAGGAGCATCCGGACGTCGGCCAGCACCCCGTCGGCGGTGGTCCTGATCTCGCCGACCCGCACGTCCGTCACGCCCGACCAGGACGAGATGAAGTGGCCGAGGTCGGCGCCGAACGAGGTGCCCGAGAGCAGGCCGAAGGCGTCCACCGGGTCCTCGCGCACCAGGCGGTAGTACTCGGCGACCAAGTCCTCGTCGCTCATCCCCGCTGTCGACGGCGGCGGCTCGGGGTCCTCGGCGGCGGGGCGGGTGCCGTCGCTCTTCCCGTCGCCCTTCCCGACGTCCCCTCGGTCGTCACCGCCGTCGCCACCGGCCCTGTCCTCGCCGGAGGCGGGCGGGGCGCCGACGATCGCCGTGGAGGCGGCGGTGCGCGGCGGCTGGGTGGGGCGCGCGGTGCCGGAGACGGCCGCCGCGAGGTCGTCGGGCAGCAGCGCGCGGGGGCCGGTGATCGGGCCCGCCTGCCCGGCCGAGGCGGTCTCGCCGCGCTCCCGGGAGACGGCCACGGCCGCGCCCACCGTGCCGCACAGGGTCAGCGCGGCCAGCGCCAGGCCGGCGAGCTTCGCCGCGCGCGAGGCGGGGGAGCGGGTCTCCTCGGGCGCGTCGGCCTCGGCGGGGACGGGCCCGGCGGCCCGCGCGTCCGCCGCGGCGGGGGCCGCGTGGCGGGGGAATCGCCGGGTGGCCCGGTCGATGATCTCCGTGGCACGGACGGCCCCCGAACGAACCCGGCGCTTGCCGGTACCCGGTCGGTCCACTGCCGCTGTCCTTCGCACTCGATGCACTACCGGCCCACTCGTACCCTGCTCAGAGCACGCACACCACCCTTTCTCGGCTGTTCACCCGATCGAGGAAAGAGGGTGGTGGGGAGATTCACTCGAACGGAGCAACGGCTCACTCGGAGCGCGCGTGTTTACCGGCGTCACGAGGGCGATCGGAGCAGGCCGTCCGGCCGCGAGGTCCAACCGCCCGACCCGGTCGGGCGCACGGGTCCGGCGGGCGGGGGAGGGGCTCAGGACGCGGCGGTGTCGCCGCTGATCATGGGGTTGTCGCCGTAGGTGAAGGTCAGCTCCCGCTCCACGGTCGACACCGACCCGTCCTCGCGCACCACGCGCAGCTGCGACCGGGTGGTCCCCCGGCCGGGATCGATGGTCATCGCGGTGACCTCGACCTCCTCGACACCGGCGTACCGGCGCTCGATGGACTCCGGGCCCTCCCGGCGCAGCGGCCCGGTCGTCAGCTCGTGGGCCGCGTCCGGGTTGGCGGCGACCTGCGCGTAGTACTCCTCGGTCCGGTCGCCCATGAGGGTCGCGTCGGTCGCGGGCGGCGGCACCAGCATCGGCGTGGAGATCGTCGTGCGCGGCGGCTTCTGCGGCGCGGCGGACGGGGCGGGCGGGCGCGGCGGCGCGGGCGGGCCCGCCTCGCCGGGCGGCGGTGGAACCGGCTCCGGGCGCTCGGGCCGTCCCGGCTCGGGCGGGGTCGTGGTCGTGGGCACCGGCGCCGGGGTCGGGGTCGTCGTCGTGGCGGCGCCCCCGGAGGGCAGCGGCTCGCGGACCGGCTCCTCGGTCGGGGCCACGACGAGGTTCGGCGCCGTCGGCATGCCCGGCAGCGCGTCGACGATGTCGGGCTTGCGCGGCGCGGTGACCAGCGTCGCCGCCGCGAAGACCAGGCCGATGAGCACCAGCGCCGACGCGGCGACGGAGAACCACGCCGCCCTGCGCCAGCTGCGCGGCGGGGAGACCGAGGCCGGGATCGACCCCAGGTTGAACTTGGCCAGCCCGGCGGCGGGCGAGTCCGGGAACTCGTCGACCACCGGGATCACCTCGGTCTCGGCCTCGGCCACCGCGTGCGCCGAGCGCTCCCGCCTGCTCGCGCGCGGAGTCCAGCCCAGCGGACTCCCGCCCCGCCGGTGCCTGCCGCTGTCGTGCCCCCTCGTCATGCTGTGGAGACTCCCGTTCTGGCCGGTCGTGACGCCGAAATCCGACCCTGCGTCGACTCTGTGTCACCGACCGACTACGCGCTATCTGGTGTCGACTACCTGGAACTCCTCAGCCTGCCCGTCGATGCCGTGCCGCTGTCCCACCTCGGTGAAGTGTGCGCGCAGCTGGGCCGGGAGGTCGGGATTGCCGCCTGTCTGGGTGACGTGGGCGGCCAGCGCGGCGAGTTTGCGCTCGAAGTGGGCGGTCACGTCGACCGCGCGGTTGCGCAGCCCGGCCGGGCCGTCGGCCAGCCACAGCTCGGGCACCGACCACGGCTGTAGGCCCTCGGCGAGCAGCTCGGGGTGCGCGTGCGGGTTGCGGGCGTCGGGGTAGACCGCGGCGAAGGTCGCCTCGCCGACCGCCCGGTGGTCGGGGTGCGTGGTGGCGACCTGGTCCCAGTTGATCTCCGGGCTCCAGGTGAGCACCCGGTCGGGGCGGACCTGGCGGATGACGCGCGCGATGTCGCGGCGCAGGTCTAGCGACGCCGTCACCCGGCCGTCCGGGTACCCGAGGAAGACGACCTGGGCCACGCCGACCGCCTCGGCCGCGGCCCGCTGCTCCGCCTCCCGCACCGCGCCGGGGTGCCCGCCCGCGTCCCCGGACGTCACGACGCAGTAGACGACCTCGTCGCCCGCCGACGTCCAGGACGCGACGGTGCCCGCCGCGCCGAAGTCGACGTCGTCTGGGTGGGCGCACACCACCAGAGCAGTGCTCATTTCCAGGAGCCTAGGTCGTAGCGCAGAGTCCCGGACCCGGGTAGGCGGATCACCCGGAAGTGTTCAGTTTCTCCGGCTCAGCTCTCGATCCGGTAGCGCTGCTGGGTGGCCGCCTGTGCCGAGGCCGCGATCGCCGCCGAACCGCCCGCCAGCAGGATCGCCAGGATGTCGGCGAAGCCGGAGCCGCCGGAGATGAGCCCGGCCAGCACCGCGCCCGCCACCGTCGCGCCCGCCACGGGGAGCCGCGCGCGCATGTCGCGCGCGGTGACCTCCCCCGCGGAGCCCTTCTTCTTCGCCGCCGCGTTCAACAGCCCGAGATATGCCGCGTGGCCGATCGTCACGACGAGCCCGACGATGACCACGATCAGCGCGATGAGTCCCATGATTGCCAGTGTGCCCCAGGTGCGGCGGCCCGGTATGGGGGGATTTCCCTGATTAGCGGCCCAGCTTGCCGCGGCCGAGGTCCAGCAGCGCCATCGCCAGCATCCGGCCCGCCTGGCCGAGCTCGCGGTAGCGGGCCAGCACGTCCATCTCGCGGTTCACGACGATGCGCGGCCCGCCGGCTGCCATCCGCGCCGCCCCGATCCGCTGGGAGACCTCCGCGCGGCGCTTGACCAGCCGCAGGATCTCCTTGTCGAGGTCGTCGATCTCCTTGCGCAGCTCGGCGACCTCGGCCGGTTGCGGCAGCTCGGTGGCGGGCTTGGCCTGCTCGAGCATGGACTCCTGGGGCGTGGATTCCTGGGACACGGTGCTCATTGTGGTCCTCCGCGGGAGTGGAGCCACCCGGCCCGGCGCGGAAAAGCCCCGGGTCCGACCGGACTCCGGGGCTTCGTGTGGGGGTCTTGGCGCTACGCCACCACGGGAGCCGGAGTCCGGTTCCCGTAGAAAAACTCGAAGGTGCGCAGCACGCCACGAGTGTGGCACATCCGCGCCCGTCGGGTCGAGGCGGGATCGTCGCGATCGTCGGTGGGCCCGGGTAGCGTGGCGACCCAAATGGAAGCGCTATTCGACCTCCCCAGCTCGTCCCCGCCGCCGCGCTCCGGCGCGTCCAGCCTGGACGACCTCAACGACCAGCAGCGCAGGGCCGTCGAGCACGCGGGCAGCCCGCTGCTCGTGGTCGCCGGAGCCGGTTCCGGCAAGACCAGGGTGCTCACCCGGCGCATCGGCTACCTGCTGGCCGAGCGCCGCGTGCACCCCGGCGAGATCATGGCCATCACCTTCACCAACAAGGCCGCGGCCGAGATGAAGGAGCGGGTGGTCGACCTCGTCGGCCGCCGGGCGAACGCGATGTGGGTGTCGACCTTCCACTCCATGTGCGTGCGCATCCTGCGCCGCGAGGCGAAGACGATCGGCCTGACGTCGGGCTTCTCCATCTACGACGCCGACGACTCGCGCAGGCTCATCACCCTGGTCGCCCGCGACCTCGACCTCGACCCGAAGCGCTACTCCGCGCGCACCCTGTCGGTGCACCTGTCGAACCTCAAGAACGAGCTGATCGACGCGGAGACGGCCAAGGCGAACGCGACCAACGACCTGGAGCGGCGCGTCGCCGAGGTCTACGTGGAGTACCAGCAGCGCCTGGCCCAGGCCAACGCGATGGACTTCGACGACCTGATCATGCGCACGGTCGAGATGCTCCAGCTGTTCCCGGACGTCGCCGAGTACTACCACCGCCGCTTCCGCCACATCATGGTCGACGAGTACCAGGACACCAATCACGCCCAGTACGTGCTGGTGCGCGAGCTGATCGGCAAGGGCCTGCCGGACGTGCCGCCCGCCGAGCTGTGCGTGGTCGGCGACGCCGACCAGTCCATCTACGCCTTCCGCGGCGCGACGATCCGCAACATCGTGGAGTTCGAGCGCGACTACCCGAACGCGACCACGGTCATGCTGGAGCAGAACTACCGCTCCACCCAGACGATCCTGGACGCGGCCAACGCGGTCATCTCGCGCAACTCCGGCCGCCGCGACAAGCGACTGTGGACCGCCCACGGCCAGGGCGAGAAGATCGTCGGCTACGTCGGCGACAACGAGCACGACGAGGCGTCCTTCGTCGCCAACGAGATCGACAGGCTGGTCGACTCCGGCGACGCCAACAACAACGACATCGCCGTCTTCTACCGGACCAACAACCAGTCCCGGGTCTTCGAGGAGATCTTCATCCGCCTCGGCCTGCCCTACCGGGTCGTCGGCGGCGTGCGCTTCTACGAGCGCCGCGAGGTCCGCGACGCGATGGCCTACCTGCGCGTGCTGGCCAACCCGGAGGACACGGTCAGCCTGCGCCGCATCCTCAACGTGCCCAAGCGCGGCATCGGCGACCGCGCCGAGGCGTGCGTGTCCACCCACGCCGAGCGCTACCGGACGTCCTTCGCCGCGGCCCTGCGCGACGCCGCCGACGGCAAGGTCGCGATGCTCAACCCCCGCTCGCAGCGCGCGATCGCGGGCTTCGTGGAGCTGCTCGACGGCCTGCGCCGGTTCGTCGACGACGGCCAGGACGTCGCCGAGATCCTCGACGCGGTGCTGGAGCAGACCGGCTACCGCGCCGAACTGGAGGCCAGCGACGACCCCCAGGACGGCACCCGCCTGGAGAACCTGACCGAGCTGGTGACCGTCGCGCGGGAGTTCGCCGAGGGCCCCGGCATCACCCCCGACGACGCCCCGCCGGACACCGAGGCCGTCGCGGTGCCGGAGTCCGGCTCGCTGGCCGCGTTCCTGGAGCGCGTCTCCCTGGTCGCCGACGCCGACTCCATCCCGGACGGCGACGAGGAGTCCTCCGGCGTGGTCACCCTGATGACCCTGCACACCGCCAAGGGCCTGGAGTACCCCGTGGTGTTCAGCACCGGGTGGGAGGACGGCGTCTTCCCGCACCTGCGCGCCCTGAGCGACCCGGTCGAGCTGGCCGAGGAGCGCAGGCTGGCCTACGTCGGCATCACCCGTGCCCGCGAGCGCCTCTACCTGTCCAGGGCGATCGTGCGCGCCGCCTGGGGCCAGCCGATGAGCAACCCGGCCTCGCGCTTCTTCGCCGAGATCCCCGCCGACCTCATCGACTGGCGCCGCACCGGCCCCGACCGCGCCGCCCCCACCAGGGCCACGACGTGGGGCGGGCGCAGCGGCGGCGGCCTGGGCACCACCCACCGCCCGGCCCCGGCGGCCAAGTGGAAGGACACGCCCGCCCTGTCGCTCGACGTCGGCGACCGCGTCAACCACGACAAGTACGGCCTGGGCACGGTGGTGGCCACCGACGGCGCGGGCCCGCGCGCGACGGCGACGATCGATTTCGGCTCGTCCGGGACGATCCGCCTCATGCTGATCGGCAGCGTCCCGCTGGTGAAGCTCTGACCTCTGGCTGAGGGGTCCGTCCCGGTGTGGACGGACCCCTTTCGCACGCGCGGAGCAGTGGGCTCGAACGCGCGTTCGAGGAATTGTCGTACCCCTCCGGTTGACTGGGCACAGCTCAGCGCGGGAGGGAGAACGATGGATCGGGAGTGGACCGCGGGGGTCGGGTCAGTAGCCGATGCCCTTGCGGTTGAGCCAGGAGTTGGGGTTCATCTTGCGCCCCTCGGAGTCCCAGATCTCGAAGTGCAGGTGGGGCCCGGTCGACTGGCCGCGGTTGCCCATGTGGGCGATCAGCTCGCCCGCCTTGACCCGCTCGCCCTCGCGCACCACGTAGTCGTTGATGTGCCCGTAGACGCCGATGGTGCCGTCGTCGTGCTGCACGCGCACCCACAGGCCGAAGCCACTGGCCGGGCCGGTCTCGATGACGTAGCCGTCGGCCACGGAGACGATCGGCGTGCCGATGCTGTTGGCGATGTCGATGCCGTAGTGGGTGGTTCCCCAGCGGGCGCCGAAGCCCGAGGTGAAGGAGCCGACGGTGGGCCGCACGTACTTGGGCCGGGCCGCTTCCTTGCGGGCCGCCTCCTCGGCGGCGATGCGCTCGTCGCGCTTCTTGGCGACGCGCTCGGTGGTGGCGATCTGCTCGGCCTCGACGGCCGTGTCGGTCCCGCCGGTGAAGGCCAGCAGGTCCGGTGCCGCGGCGGTGTCGCCGCCCATGCCCATCGCCGCCGCGGCGTTGGCCGGGTTCGCCAGGGGCATGATCTCGTTCGCGCCCGCGGCGGTCTGCTCGCCCTCGCTCGCGGCCTGGAGGGTCTGTCCGGCCGCGGCTGCCGCGAAGGCGCCGACGGCGACCGCCGCCACGACAACTCGACCGCGCAGCGCCGAGGACGGCGGTGCGATCCGGTGCACCCCGCGGCCGCGGGAGCTCCTCGTGCGTTCGAGCGCGTCTTCGTCGACGGCGAACTCGCGTTCGTCGCCGGTGGGGCGATGTCGGGACAAAACCGGGCCTTCCGCCTTCGGGGGGTCTGATCTCGACCGCCGCGACCCGCGGGGAACGGGCCGTGCTCGGCGGGGGCGTTCGTGGGTGGGGGACCCACTTCGGGCGGCTCCCCGGGGGAGGTTGCCGCCCTGCCCTAACCGTGATCTGACCGTGACAACGGACGCGGGGACAGTAACGGGGAGATACCGAGGGGGGCAACAGCAGCGGACTGGATCGGGACAGCCGTGCGAACCGGACCGGGGTGCTTGCTGGGGGGATTACGGAAAGTTAATCCCAGTTCACCCGCCTAATGTGACGTGGCTCTCGTTTCAATAGGCCGTCTGGGTGGCACCAGATCTCCGCGATCCCGGCACGTCGCCGGGCCCGCCCGCGCTGCCCGCGTGCGGCCCGCCGCGACCTTGCTAGCGTGCTCCTCGATGACTTCGCGGACCCAGCGGCGAACCCCCGGGCGCGCAGCCGCCCAGCCGGAGCGCACCGACGTCCAGGCGGCCGAGCGGATCGGCTGGGCTGACGTCCCACCCCGTCTCAAGGCCGGTGTCGCCACCGCCGCGGCGGGCGCCGTGCTCGCCGCGGCGGGCGTACTCGTGGGCCCGCTGGCCGACGCCCCGCCCCCCGGTTTCGCCGCCACCGCCCTGCTGGTCCTGCTCGCGCTGCTCCCGGCGGGCCTCGCCGCCGCCTTCGTCGCGGCCAGCAGGCCCGCCATCGGCGCGGCCGTGCTGCTCGGCGCGGCGCTGCTGGCCCCCGGCCGGGCGCTGGTCGACCTGCAGCTGGCCGCCGACGCGCTGCGCGCCTCCCGGCCCGAGCTGTTCCTGCCCACCAGCCTGGCCCCGCTGACCCCGTCGGCAGGCCTCTGGCTCGCCCTGGCCGGGCACCTGCTCGCCGTGGTCGCGGGCGGTCTGGCCGCGGGCCGCGCGGGCGCGGTGCCGGGCACCCCCTACGCCGCGGAGTTCGACGACCCCTCCGCCGACCGCCCCACCCGGGCGCGCTCGGTCTTCGTCCGCGCCGCCCTGCTCGCCGGGACCGTCGGCGCGGTCGGCCTCTTGCTCGTGCCCTTCGGCTCCGAGGACGCCTTCGTCCTGGCCCTCGACGCCGTCGACGGCCCGGCCACCGCCCGCTGGGGGCTGCTGGCGCTGGCCGTCGGCACGGTCGCCGCGGCCGTGGTCGCAGGCGGCGCCGCCCGGCTGCCGGTGGCCAGGGGCGCGGCCACGGGCCTGTTCGCCGCCACGGCCGCGGTGACCCTGCCGCAGATCGCGGCCGGTCTGGCCGTCGAGCGCCTGCACCCCGCCGCGGGCCCGTACCTCGCCCTGCTGGCCGCCGCCGCGCTGACGGCCGCGCTCTGGCTGGTCCGCCCGTCGGCCGCCGCCGAGACCGGCGACGTCCGCCTCGACCTGCGGCGCCTGCACCGGGTCACCGGCGTCCTCGGGCTCCTGACCGCCGCCGCCGCGCTGCTGGCGGGCCTGGGCGCGCAGCTGGTCGTCCCCGAGGGCGTCGACGCCCCGACCGCCTACGCGAGCCGGGTGTTCCTGCCGCTCGCCGCTCTCGTCGCCGCGCTCTCCTGTGCGCTGTTCGCCACCGGCCCGGCCCGCCCGACGCGCACCGCGCCGCCCGCGGGCGGCGCCGCCGCCGCGACCCGGCCCGCGCTGGCCGTGGTGCTCGCCGGGATCGCCTTCGCGGCGGCGGGCAGCCTCGACGCCGCGTTCACCGCGACCGGAGCCAGTGGTGAGGTGGGTGTCGGCGCGGGCGTCTGGTCCGCGGGTGCCGCGCTGCTGCTGGCCGCGGCCACCGCCGTCACCGCCGCCATCGCGGGCGGCGCCGAGCGCGACGACGTCGACCTGACCGAGCGCGACTACCCCCTGGCCGTCGTGGCCACCTCGGCCGTGGCCGGGCTGCTGGCCGTCGGCGCGTTCGCGATGCCCGTGCTCACCGCTCCGGACTTCGTCGCCCCCGGCGTCTTCTCGGAGTTCCGCTTCGCCTCGTGGGGGCTGCTCGTCGCCCTCGTCGCCGTCATCGCCGCCGCCGCGCTCGCGCCCGCCGCCCGCCCGCCGAGGGCCGCCGCGCTGCTGCTGGGCGCGGCCGCCGTGGTGGGCGTGCGGGCCCTGGAGTACCCGCTGACCGCCGCCCGCGCCGTCGAAGGCGCCCCCGGGCAGGGGCTGTGGCTGGCGCTGGCCGCCTTCGCCGCCTTCGTCGTCGCCGCGGCGACGGCCGTGAGCACCCGCCGGTGATCCGGCTCCTGGTCGCCTGCGACCGACCCGGCCTGGCGCGCGAGCTGCGCGACCACGGCGCCGAGGTCGTCTACACAGGACCGGACGAGCCCGCCAGGGTGGCCGCCGCGGCTGTCCAGGAAGACGTGGACGCCGTCGTCTGCGACGACCCGCCCGCGGTCGCGGGGCACTTGGCCGGACTGGGGGCCGACGACGTCGAGGCGCTGGCGGCCGAGGGGGCCGCCGGGTGGCTGGCCACGCGCGGTGAGCGAACTCACCACCCGGGGTGAGGTACCTCACCGGGTGCGAAGTGTCAACCGAAAAGCCTGGTCACTAGAGTCTTGACGTCTGACAGCAATCGTGTCGACACCGTAGTCAGGAGACTGTCGCGTGGACCTGTACGAGTACCAGGCGAAGGACCTCTTCGCCGCCCACGACGTCCCGGTCCTGCCGGGCGATGTGGCCGACACCCCCGAGAAAGCCCGCGAGATCGCGGCGTCGCTCGGTCAGACCGTCGTCATCAAGGCGCAGGTCAAGACCGGCGGCCGCGGCAAGGCGGGCGGCGTGAAGCTGGCCGAGACGGCCGACGACGCGCAGGCCAAGGCCGAGGCGATCCTCGGCTTGGACATCAAGGGCCACGTCACCCGACGCGTGCTCGTCACCACGGCGTCCGACATCGCCGAGGAGTACTACTTCTCGTTCCTGCTCGACCGCGCCAACCGGACCTTCCTCGCGATGGCCTCCGCCGAGGGCGGCATGGACATCGAGCAGCTGGCCGTCGAGCGCCCGGAGGCGCTGGCCAAGGTCCCGGTGGACGCGATCGCCGGTGTCGACATCGAGAAGGCGCGCGAGATCGTCGCCGCCGCCAAGATCCCGGCCGTGGTCGCCGAGCAGGCCGCCGAGGTCATCGTCAAGCTGTGGAAGGCCTTCGTCGGCGAGGACGCGACGCTGGTCGAGGTCAACCCGCTGGTCCGCGACCCGCAGGACAAGATCATCGCCCTCGACGGCAAGGTCACCCTCGACGAGAACGCGGGCTTCCGCCACCCGGCGCACGCCGACCTGGTGGACAAGGAGGCGGAGAACCCCCTCGAAGCCGCCGCCAAGGAGAAGGACCTCAACTACGTCAAGCTCGACGGTGAGGTCGGCATCATCGGCAACGGCGCGGGCCTGGTCATGTCCACCCTGGACGTGGTCGCCTACGCGGGCGAGAAGCACGGCGGGGTCAAGCCCGCCAACTTCCTCGACATCGGCGGCGGCGCCTCCGCCGAGGTGATGGCCAACGGCCTGAACATCATCCTGGGCGACGCCGACGTCAAGTCGGTCTTCGTCAACGTCTTCGGCGGCATCACCGCCTGCGACGCGGTCGCCAACGGCATCGTCGCGGCGCTGGAGATCCTCGGCGACGCGGCCACCAAGCCGCTGGTCGTCCGCCTGGACGGCAACAACGTCGACGAGGGTCGGCGCATCCTGGCCGAGGCCAACCACCCGCTGGTGACCGTGGTCGACACGATGGACAACGCGGCCGACAAGGCCGCCCAGCTGGCTGCGGCAGGGGCCTGACACATGGCAATCTTCCTGACCTCCGAGAGCAAGGTCATCGTCCAGGGCATGACCGGCGCCGAGGGCACCAAGCACACCTCGCGCATGCTCAAGTCCGGCACCCAGATCGTCGGCGGCGTGAACCCGCGCAAGGCGGGCACCACCGCCGACATCGACGGCACCTCGCTGCCGGTGTTCGGCTCGGTCGCCGAGGCGATGGAGAAGACCGGCGCCGACGTCACCGTCATCTTCGTGCCGCCGAAGTTCGCCAAGGACGCCGTCATCGAGGCCATCGACGCGGGCATCGGCCTCGCCGTGGTCATCACCGAGGGCATCCCGGTGCACGACACCGCCTACTTCTGGGCGCACGCCGTCGCCACCGGCAACAAGACCAGGATCATCGGCCCGAACTGCCCCGGCCTGATCAGCCCCGGCCAGTCGAACGCGGGCATCATCCCCGCCGACATCACCGGCGCGGGCAAGATCGGCCTGGTGTCCAAGTCCGGCACGCTGACCTACCAGATGATGTACGAGCTGCGCGACATCGGCTTCTCCTCGGCCGTGGGCATCGGCGGCGACCCGATCATCGGGACCACCCACATCGACGCCCTGGCCGCCTTCGAGGCCGACCCGGAGACCGAGCTGATCGTCATGATCGGCGAGATCGGCGGCGACGCCGAGGAGCGGGCCGCGGCCTACATCAAGGAGAACGTGACCAAGCCGGTCGTCGGCTACGTCGCGGGCTTCACCGCTCCCGAGGGCAAGACGATGGGCCACGCGGGCGCCATTGTCTCCGGCTCGGCGGGCACCGCGCAGGCCAAGAAGGAGGCCCTGGAGGCCGCCGGGGTCAAGGTCGGCAAGACGCCGTCGGAGACCGCCGCGCTGGCGCGCGAGCTGTTCGCCGCCAAGTAACACCAGGTAGGGAGCCCGCCGCGGGTGCCGCGGCGGGCTTTCGCCGTATCAATGCCCGAAATGTCGTGAACCACCGCGCGGAACCGTCGCGTGCCGGTGACCATCGAAGACGCCGGATGAGCTAGCGTTCGCGCGAGGCGCGGCGTCACACAGCCCTGAACGAGGAGAGCGAAGCGATGACCTACCCAGGCGGTGCACCGGGTGGCTACCCGGGCCCCGGGCAGCAGCCCCCGCAGGCATACGGTCCGCCCCCGACCACCGGGCCGAAGTTCACGATCGCCCAGATGCTGCACCTCGGTGTCGCCGGTCTCGGCGTGCTGAACTTCTTCCTCGGCTTCGCCGACGCGGCGGGCGGCGGCAACTACTTCGACGGCGCGTCGCTCATCCCCGGCTTCTTCCTGGTGGCGGGCCTGGTCTCGCTGAAGGTGATCCTGCCCGGCGAGGACAAGAAGCCCGGCCTGCTCGCCCCGGCGTTCGCGGTCACCGCCGCGCTGACGGTGCTGTTCGGCATGTTCGGCTTCGTCGACGGCACCGGCGCCGTGCTGCTGCTGATCTTCGGCCTGCTCCAGGCCGCGGCGGCCGTGGCGGCCTTCCTCTTCGACACGGGCATCGCCAAGCCCCCGGCCCCTGCGCAGCAGGTGCCCTACGGCCAGCCCGGCGGCTACAACCCGGCCTCCGGCCAGTTCGGCCAGCAGCAGCCGCACCCGGGCCAGGCCCCGCAGCAGCCCGGCCAGTACGGCCAGCAGCCCCCGCCCTCGGGCCAGGCGACCACCTTCGCCCCGCAGCAGGGCCAGTTCGGCCAGGCCCCCGGCACCCCGCCGGGCGGCTACCCGCAGCAGCAGCCCTAGCGAAGACCACCGAAAGGGCGGTACCGGTGATCCGGTACCGCCCTTTCGTGTGTCGGCGTGGCTCATCCGTTCGGAGCAACGCCGATGACAGGGTGGGCGCATGGCGTTGCTCGAAGAGGCCCGGCGGCAGACCGCGCGCACGCGGGTCGGGGACCTCGCCACCGCCGCGCTCGGTCCCCTGGTCGCCGGCTACACCGCGATCGCCGCGGTGTTCGCCACGGTCACCGCGCTCGCCCCGAAGGCGGCTTTCACCGCCGACGGTGTGCTGCTGGCCGCCGTGCCGGGCTGGCTGGCCGCCCACCAGGTCCCCCTGGTCATCGGCGGGCGCGAGCTGGGTGTGCTGCCGCTGCTGGCGACCCTGCTGGTGGCCGCGCTGGTCGGCGCGACCGCCCGCGCCGTCGCGGCGCGCACCTCGGCGATGGGCCCGCGCGAGACCGGCTGGATCGGCGGAGCCGTCGTCCTGGGCCACGCGGGCGCCGGGCTGGCCGCGGCCCTCGTGCTCGACGGGCCGGTCGAGGCCGACCCGCTCGCGGGGTTCTACTACCCGGCGCTGATCAGCGCCATCGCCTGCGCGGTCGCGCTCGCCGGGCGCTCCGGGCTGCTGGAGCGGGTCTCGGCCAGGGTGGACCCGGCCGCGGTGCGCGGGCTGCGCGCCGGACTCCTCGGCACGGCGGCGCTGGTGCTGATCGGGGCGCTGGTGTTGCTGTTCGGGCTGGTGACGTCGTTCGGCGAGGTCGGCGCGCTGTTCACCGGGGGCGCGGGGGCGGGCGCGGGCCTGCTGCTGCTGTCGGTGGGGTACCTGCCCAACGCGATCGTCGCCGCGGTCGGGTTCGCCGCCGGGCCCGGGTTCGGCATCGGAGGGGTCGCGGTCGGGCCGCTGGAGTTCGCGGGCGGACCGCTGCCCGCCGTGCCGCTGCTCGGCGCGCTGCCCTCGGCCGCGCACGGGTGGTGGCCCGCGCTGCTCCTGCTGCCCGCGCTGGCGGGCGCGCTGGTCGGCTGGGTGCTGCGCGAGGTCGACGAGTCGCCGTTCGCCCGGCTGCGGGCGGTCGCGGTGGCGGCCGTGGTGGTCGCCGCGGCGTTCGCCGTGCTGGCCGGGATGGCGGGCGGGGCGCTGGCGGGCGGGCCGTTCGACCCCGTCGACCTGCGCGCGAGCGGGCTCTCCCTGGCGCTGGTCGGCTGGATCGGGCTGCCGGGGGCCGCGGTCGCCTGGTTCGCCGGGACGCATCCCGTCGCCGCGGGCCTCATCGGGCCCGAGGAGGCCGAGCGGCCCGACTCCGACGAGCAGGCCGCGCCCGCGGACGACTCCGACGAGCCCGCTGAGCCCGCTGAGCCCGCTGACGGTGACGAGCCGGACGAGACCGCTGAACCCGCCGAGTCGGACGAGCCCGCCGAACCCGATGTGTCCGATGAGGACGAATCGCCCGCGGCGGACACCGGTGTGGCCTCGGACACCGACGCCGCCGACCGCGATCGTTAACCCACCGCTTACGCTGGTCCCGGCCCCGTTCCGGCCGCTGCCGAGGAGACCACGCTGAGCGTCCACCGCCCGCCCGTGCCGCAGGCCCGGGTCGTCGTCCTGGTGTCGGGTTCCGGCACCCTCCTGCAAGCGCTGCTCGACGCCGACCTGCCCGCCGAGGTGGTGGCCGTCGGAGCCGACCGCGCCGGGATCGCCGGGCTGGAGCGCGCCGAGCGCGCGGGGGTGCCGACGTTCACCGTCCGCGCCCGCGACCACGCCGACCGCGCCGCCTGGGACGAGGCGTTGGCCGAGGCCGTCGCCGCGCACGAGCCGGACATCGTCGTCTCGGCGGGCTTCATGAAGATCCTCGGCCCGGCGTTCCTGGAGCGCTTCGGCGGACGCATCATCAACACCCACCCCGCCCTGCTGCCCGCCTTCCCCGGCGCGCACGCCGTCGCCGACGCGCTCGCCCACGGGGTCAAGGTCACCGGCAGCACGGTGCACCTCGTCGACGGCGGAGTGGACACCGGCCCGATCATCGCCCAGGAGGCCGTCGTGGTCGCCCCCGGCGACGACGAGGCCGCCCTGCACGAACGCATCAAGGTGGTGGAGCGGCGGCTCCTGGTCGACGTGGTGGCCGCGATGGCCCGCGACGGCTACACCGTGAACGGACGAAAGGTGAGCATCCCGTGACGGAATCAGCCCGCAGGCCCGTGCGCCGTGCGCTGATCGGCGTGTCCGACAAGTCCGGTCTCCTGGAGCTGGCGACCGGCCTGCACGCGGCGGGGGTGGAGATCGTCTCCACCGGCGGCACGGCGAGGACGCTGGCCGACGCCGGGGTGCCGGTCACGCCCGTCGAGCAGGTCACCGGCTTCCCCGAGTCGTTCGACGGGCGGGTGAAGACCCTGCACCCGAGGGTGCACGCCGGCCTGCTCGCCGACACGACCAACCCGGCGCACGTCGTCCAGCTCGCCGAGCTGGACATCGCGCCGTTCGACCTGCTCGTGGTCAACCTGTACCCGTTCGTCAGGACGGTCGGCTCGGGCGCCTCCGCCGAGGAGTGCGTCGAGCAGATCGACATCGGCGGGCCCGCGATGGTGCGCGCGTCGGCGAAGAACCACGCCAGCGTGGCCGTCGTGGTCGACCCGGCCCGCTACGGGTGGGTCGTGGAGCAGGTCGCGGCGGGTGGGTTCAGCCTGGACGACCGGCGCGGCCTGGCGGTCGAGGCGTTCCGGCACACCGCCTCCTACGACATCGCGGTCGCGTCCTGGATGGGCGCGGAGTTCGGCGGCGAGGGCTTCCCGGAGTGGGCGGGCGCGTCGTGGACCCGCTCGTCGGTGCTGCGCTACGGCGAGAACCCGCACCAGAAGGCGGCGCTCTACACCCAGAACGACGGCTCGGTCGGACTCGCGTCGGCCAGGCAGCTGCACGGCAAGGAGATGTCGTACAACAACTACATCGACGCCGACGCCGCCTGGCGCGCAGCCTACGACCACGACGAGCCGTGCGTGGCGATCATCAAGCACGCCAACCCGTGCGGCATCGCGGTCTCGGCGGTGGACATCGCCGACGCGCACCGCAAGGCCCACGCCTGCGACACCGCCAGCGCCTTCGGCGGCATCATCGCCGCCAACCGCGAGGTCACGGTGGCCATGGCCGAGCAGGTCGCCGACATCTTCACCGAGGTCGTGGTGGCCCCGGCCTACGCCGACGGCGCGGTCGAGGTGCTGGCCCGCAAGAAGAACGTCCGCATCCTGCTCGCCGAGGCCCCGCGCCGCGGCGGGGTCGAGCTGCGCCCGGTCTCCGGCGGCCTGCTGCTGCAGGAGTCCGACGCGATCACCGCCGACGGCGACGACCCGGCCAAGTGGACCCTGGCCACCGGCACCCCGCTGGACGAGTCGGCCCTGGCCGACCTGGCCTTCGCCTGGCGCGCCTGCCGCGCGGTGAAGTCCAACGCCATCCTGCTCGCCGCCGACGGCGCGACCGTCGGTGTGGGCATGGGCCAGGTCAACCGGGTGGACGCGGCCAAGCTCGCCGTCGCCCGGGCGGGCGAGCGCGTGGCGGGCTCGGTCGCCGCCTCCGACGCGTTCTTCCCGTTCCCCGACGGCCTGGAGGTGCTGCTGCGGGCCGGAGTCCGCGCGGTGGTCCAGCCGGGCGGCTCGGTGCGCGACGCCGAGGTCGTCGCCGCGGCCGAGGCCGCGGGCGTGACCATGTACCTGACGGGCACGCGGCACTTCGCCCACTAGTGCGTCTCACAAAGCGACCGACCTGGTGAAAGCCCAGGTCGGTCGCTTTGTCGTTTCGGCTTGACACCGCGCCGATGGCGGGTAATCTCGATGGTGTCGAACAGGTGTTCGACCCGCGGGGCGACCGGAGTCGAGGCCGGAACCCCCGGGCGCCGGCTCCCCACGGCGGACGCGCATGAGCGGTGCGCGGTCGACGTGGAGGAGGGGGTGTCGCCATGGGGCACGTCGGCGGTCTTCGAGCGCGGGGAAGTATTCGAGGACGGCCGAGGACGGGGGTTCGCGCCGCCTGCGCGGACCCCCGTCCGCATGCCCGACTCGCTCGCGGGCGACGGAACTGAGCAATCCCTGCGAGCAGGGGCTGGGTTGGGGTGTCCGGCAGGGGTAGGTGATCGATGTGGAGTCGGGGGACGCGCGCGCCGACGTGGTCGCGCTGCGCGCCGTGGCCGGGGGTGTCGACCTGGCCGCGCTGCGCGCCGTGGCGGGCGGTTCGGCCGCCGACTTGGCCCCCGGGGGCGGCTCGACCGGTCCGGACGTGCTGCCGGTGCGACCTGACCTCGCCCCGCTCTTCCCCTGGGGCGGTCTGCGCCGCGGCGGCACCGTGGGGGTGCGCGGATCGCGGGCGCTGCTCGTGGCGCTGCTGGCCGACGCGGTCGCCGACGGGGCGTGGGGGGCCGTGGTCGGGCTGCCCGACCTGGGCGTGCTGGCCGCCGTCGAGGCGGGCGTGCCCGCCCGGCGCCTGGCCCTCGTGCCCGCCCCCGGTGTCGAACTCGTCCGCGTCATCGCCGCCCTGCTCGACGGGTTCGCCGTGGTCGCCGTCGCCGCCGGTGTGCGCGCCGCCGACGCGCGCAGGCTCTCGGCCAGGGCCCGCAGCCGGGGCTCGGTGCTGCTGGTCCTGGGTCCCTGGCCGGGCGTCGACGTCGAGCTGACCTGCGCGCGTGGCCGCTGGAGCGGGCCGGAGCGCGGCTACGGGTCGCTGCGGGAGCGGACCGTGCGGGTGCGGGGTCGGGGGCGCGGCGCGGCGGCTCGGCCGGTCGGGGTGGACGTCGTCCTGCCCGGTCCTGCCCGGTCCTGCCCGGCCGCCGGTTAGCGTCGGCGGATGACGTACTCGATCGTCGCGCGCGATGAGGAGACCGGCTGCCTCGGGGTGGCCGTGCAGAGCGGCGTGCTCGCCGTCGGCCCCCGGGTGGCCGCCGCGCTCCCCGGCGTCGGCGCGGTCGCCGTGCAGGCGGGCTCGGAGCTGACCTGGCGGACGATGCTGCTGGACCTGCTCGCCTCGGGGCTGGGCGCCACCGAGGCGGTCGCCGCGCTCACCACGGTCCCCGGCGCGGCCGAGTCCCAGTTCGCCGCGGTGGACGCGACCGGCGCCACCGCCGTCCACACCGGACCCGACTGCCTGGCCCACGCCGGGCACGCCCGCGCGGGCGCGGTCAGCGCGCAGGGCAACACGCTGGCCTCCGAGCGCGTGTGGCCCGCCATGATCGATGCCTACGCCGCCGCAGACGGCCCGCTGGCCGAGCGACTGGTGGCCGCCCTGGCCGCGGCGGAGTCCGAAGGCGGCGACGTGCGGGGGCCGCAGTCGGCCGCCCTGCTCGTCGTCGGCCCGGTCCCCGGCTCGCAGGCCACCGGCTACCCGGACGACCCGGTGGTCGACCTGCGCGTCGACGACTCCCGCACGCCGGTCGCCGATCTGGCCCGCCTGCTCACCACCGCCCGCGCCCACCGCCACCTGATCCGCGCGGGCATGACCGGTGAGCTGGACGAGCTGCGCCGCGCCGTCGCCATCGCCCCCGAGGACCCGGCCGCCCTGCGCGCCGCCGGGATCAGGCTGTGGCTGGGCGGGCACGCGGGCGAGGCCGAGCCGCTGCTCGCGCGGGCCATCGCCGTCGAGCCCGCGGTGCGCCGGTGGGCCGAGGTGTCCGCCGCCGCGTCGGACTCGCCCCACGCGGCGACCCTGCTGGCCTGGCTGGATCACCCGCGCGTGGGAACCACTTGACCCGGGATCGTGTCGAACGTATGTTCGATTGCGATGTCCGGCGGCTCCCCACGACGGACCGGCCCGAGCTGGGGAGAAGTGCGTGCTGCTGGTCGTGTGGTGCCCGGACTGGCCGGTGGTGGCCGCCTGCGCCGCCGCCGACGTGGGCATCGATGTGCCCGCGGCGGTGGTCGCCGCCAACCGGGTGCTCGCCTGCAACGGCCCGGCGCGGGCCGAGGGCGTCGCCGTCGGGCTGCGCGGTCGGGAGGCGCAGGGCCGCTGCCCCGAGCTGGTGGTCCTGCCCGACGACCCGGATCGCGACGCGCGCCGCTTCGAGCCGGTGGCCGCGGCCGTCGAGGAGCTGGCCGTCGGGGTGGAGGTGGTCGAGCCCGGCGTGGTGGCCGCGCCCGCCAAGGGGCCGGTCGGCTACTTCGGCTCCGCCGAGGCCGCCGCCGAGCGGCTGATCGACCACGTCGCCGCCCGCGCCGACGCCGAGTGCCTGGTCGGCGCCGCCGACGGCCTCTTCGCCGCGACCCTGGCCGCCCGGCGTGGCCTCATCGTCACCGACACCCCCGCCTTCCTCGCCCCCCTCGACATCCGCGAGCTGGACGCCCCCGACCTGGTCGACCTGCTGCGGCGGCTGGGCATCGGCACCCTCGGCGCCTTCGCCGCCCTGGACGCCCACGACGTCGCCACCCGCTTCGGCGCCGCCGCCGCGCACGCCCACCGCCTGGCCGCGGGCCGCGAGCAGCGCCCGCTCGCCCGGCGCGACCCGCCGGTCGACCTGTCCGTCACCGCCCACCCCGACCCGCCCGTCGACCGGGTCGACGCCGCCGCCTTCCTCGCCCGCGCCCTGGCCGAGCGCCTGCACGCCGGGCTGGCCGCGCACGGCCTGGCCTGCACCCGCCTGGCCATCCACGCCGCCACCGGCACGGGCGCGGAGCTGGCCAGGGTGTGGCGCTGCGCCGAGCCGCTCACCCCCGCGGGCATCGCCGACCGTCTGCGCTGGCAGCTCGACGGCTGGCTCAGCGGCCCCCGCCGCCCCGACGGCCCGATCACGACCCTGTGCCTGGACCCGGTGGAGGTGGTCGACGGCCGCGCCCTGCAGCTGGGCATGTGGCAGGGCGCCCACGCCGAGCACGCCGAGCGTGCCGCCAGGGCGATGGTCCACGTGCAGGGCCTGCTCGGCCCGAACGGCGTCCTGGTCCCGGTGGAGGCCGGCGGCCGCGGCCCGGCCGACCGCGTCCACCTCGTCCCCTGGGGCGACGACCGCACCCCGCCGACCCCACCCGACCGCCCGTGGCCCGGCGCGCTGCCCGCCCCCTCGCCCACCGTCGTCCCCCGCCACCGCCTGCCCGCCACCCTCCGCGACGCCGAGGGCGCCGAGGTCGTGGTGACCGGCCGCTTCCGCCTCACCGCCGACCCGGCCGAGGTCACCGTCGCCCGCCACCCCGCCCGCCGAGTGCTGACCTGGGCCGGGCCGTGGCCCGCCGACGAACGCTGGTGGTCCCCCGACGGCCGCCGCCGAGCCCGCTTGCAGGTGGTCCTCGCCCCTGAGTCCGAAGAGGACAACCACCCCGCACTCCTGCTGACCCGCGAGAACGAAACCTGGACAGTAGAAGGGATCTACGACTGATGAACGACGACCCCACCCTGGACTGGATCGACCTTGTCGACCTCACCGACCTGATTCCCCACCCCAGGTCCCCCCTCCCCGAGTCATGAGCCCGCCCACCCCGACGCCCACCCCGGAGCCGCCACCCCCACTTCGGAGCCGAGATCGCCGCTCCGGAGTCGCCGCCCTCGCTTCGGGCCGCGCCTGCTTCGGGCCCCCACCCTGGAGTTGCCCCCGCTTCGGCCGTCCCCGCCCTGGAGCCACCCCCGCCCCCGAAGCCGCCACCTGCCCCGGAGCCGTCACCCCGCTGTGGAGTCCAGATCCCCCTGATCATCCAACAAGCCTTTTGTTGAACAACCAGATTGTTCAACGATCCAGTTGTTGAACAATCGGAGTGTCCGGCAAGTGAAATGGTCACCACGAGGATCGTCCTCGGAAAGGCGAGCGGGGCGGAATGGGCTGGAACAACCCGCCGGTGCGCTGGTCGGAGCTGGAGCGCATCCTCTCCGGCCGTGCCCCGGAGGTCGGTGACGGCGGGGACAGTCCGGCGTGGACGCGCAGGCGGGAGCGGTACCTGCCCACCGGCGGCACCGCGCACCCCGGCCCGACCGACCACCCCGACGGCGACGCCCGCGTCCCCTACGCCGAGTTGCACTGCCACTCCAACTTCAGCTTCCTCGACGGCGCCAGCCACCCCGAGGAGCTGGTCGAGGCGGCCGCGCTGCTCGGGCTCGACGCGATCGCCCTCACCGACCACGACGGCCTCTACGGCGTCGTCCGCTTCGCCGAGGCCGCGCGCGAGCTGGGGGTGCGGACCGTCTTCGGCGCGGAGCTGAGCCTGGGGCTGACCGAGCCCCAGGCGGGCAACCCGGACCCGGAGGGCGAGCACCTGCTCCTGCTCGCCGACGGCCAGGAGGGCTACCACCGCCTCTCCCGCGTCCTGACCACCGCTCACCTCGACGGCAAGGAGAAAGGCAAACCTCTCTACCACCTCGCCTCCGTGGTCGAGGAGACCCGCGACCACTGCGTCGTGCTCACCGGCTGCCGCAAGGGCGCCGTCCGGCAAACGCTTGCGCACCAGGGGCCCGCGGCGGCGTTCGAGCAGCTCAAGCACCTCGTCACCGCCTACGGCCGAGACCGCGTCTTCGTGGAGCTGACCGACCAGGGCCTGCCCGGGGACTCCGAGCGCAACGACCTGCTCGACGGGATGGCCCGCGACCTCGGCCTGCCCACCGTCGCCACCAACGCCGTGCACTACGCCCATCCGCAGCGCGGCCACCTCGCCGCCGCGGTCGCCGCCGTCCGCGCCCGCCGCGGCCTGGACGACCTCGCGGGCTGGCTGCCGCCCGCCCCCACCGCGCACCTGCGCACCGGCGAGGAGATGGCCGCCCGCTTCGCCCGCTACCCCGGCGCCGTGCAGCGGGCCGCGGTCGTCGGCGTGCAGCTCTCCTTCGACCTGAAGCTGCTGGCCCCCAAGCTCCCCCCGTTCGACGTCCCGGAAGGCCACACCGAGAGCACCTACCTCGCCAAGCTCACCTACGAGGGCGCCGCCCGCGTCTACGGCTCCTCGGCCGAGCGCCCCCGCGCCTACGACCAGATCGCCCACGAGCTGCGGGTCATCACCGAGCTGGGCTTCCCCGGCTACTTCCTCGTCGTGCACGACATCGTGAAGTTCTGCCGCGACAACGACATCCTCTGCCAGGGGCGCGGCTCGGCGGCCAACTCCGCGGTCTGCTTCGCCCTGGGGATCACCAAGGTCGACGCGGTGCGCTGGGAGCTGCTGTTCGAGCGGTTCCTGGCCCCGGCCCGCGACGGGCCGCCGGACATCGACATCGACATCGAGTCCGACCGGCGCGAGGAGGTCATCCAGTACGTCTACGCCAAGCACGGCCGCCGCCACGCCGCCCAGGTCGCCAACGTCATCACCTACCGCGCCAAGTCCGCGGTGCGCGACATGGCCAAGGCGCTGGGCCACTCCCCGGGCCAGCAGGACGCCTGGAGCAAGCAGATCGACCGCTGGGGCCCGCTGACCGACACCGTCGGCGACAACCACCACGACATCCCGCAGCCCGTGCTGGAGCTGGCGGCCCAGTTGGAAGGCTTCCCCCGCCACCTGGGCATCCACTCCGGCGGCATGGTGATCTGCGACCGCCCGGTCAGCGAGGTGTGCCCGGTGGAGCCCGCGCGGATGAAGGACCGCACGGTCCTGCAGTGGGACAAGGACGACTGCGCCGCCATCGACCTGGTCAAGTTCGACCTGCTCGGCCTGGGCATGCTCTCGGCGCTGCACTACGTGATCGACCTCGTCGCCGAGCACCGCGGCGTGCGCGTCGACATGGGCGAGCTGGACCTGGCCGACCAGAACGTCTACGACATGCTCTGCCGCGCCGACACCGTCGGGGTGTTCCAGGTGGAGAGCCGCGCGCAGATGGCGACGCTGCCCCGGCTCAGGCCGCGCGAGTTCTACGACCTGGTGGTCGAGGTCGCGCTGATCCGCCCCGGCCCCATCCAGGGCGGCTCGGTGCACCCCTACATCCGGCGCAAGAACGGCAAGGACCCGGTCACCTACGACCACCCCCTGCTGGAGCGCTCGCTGCACAAGACGCTGGGCGTGCCGCTGTTCCAGGAGCAGCTGATGCAGATCGCCGTCGACGTCGCCGACTTCACCCCCGCCGAGGCCGACGAGCTGCGCAGGGCCATGGGCGCCAAGCGCTCCACCGCGCGCATGGAGCGGCTGCGCGAGCGCTTCCACGCGGGCGCCACCCGCAACGGCGTCGACGCCGAGCTGGCGGCCCGCATCTACGAGAAGCTGTTGGCGTTCGCCAACTTCGGCTTCCCGGAGAGCCACGCGCTCAGCTTCGCCTACCTGGTCTTCGCCAGCGCCTGGTTCAAGCTGTACCACCCGGCCGCGTTCTGCGCGGCCCTGCTGCGCGCGCAGCCGATGGGCTTCTACTCCCCGCAGTCCCTGGTCGCCGACGCCCGCCGCCACGGCGTGGCGGTCCGCGGCCCCGATCTCAACGCCAGCCCCGCCCACGCCACCCTGGAGGACGCGGGAACGTCGGTGCGCCTGGGCATCGGCGCGGTGCGCACCATCGGCGCCGACCTCGCCGAGAAGATCGCCGCGGGCAGGCCGTACGCGGACATGGTCGACCTGGCCAGGCGCGTGGGCCTGACCCGGCCGCAGATGGAGGCCCTGGCCACGGCGGGCGCGTTCGACTGCTTCGGCCTGAGCAGGCGCGAGGCGCTGTGGGCGGCGGGGGCGGCGGCGGCCGAGCGCCCGGAGTTCCTGCCCGGCATCGCCGTCGGCGTGGCCGCCCCGGCCCTGCCCGGCATGGACGCCGTCGAACTCGCCGTCGCCGACGTGTGGGCGACGGGCCTGTCCCCGGACAGCTTCCCCACCCAGTTCCTGCGCGCCCGCCTGACCGCCCTCGGCGCGCTCACCACGGCGGCGCTGTCGACGGTGGAGAAGGGAACCCGCGTCCTGGTCGGCGGCGCGGTCACCCACCGGCAGCGGCCGCAGACCGCGGGCGGGGTCACCTTCCTCAACCTGGAGGACGAGACGGGGATGGTCAACGTCGTCTGCTCGCCGGGCCTGTGGGCCCGCTACCGCCGCGTCGCCCGCACCAGCTCGGCGCTGCTGGTGCGCGGGGTGGTGGAGAGCGTGGAGGGCGTGGTCAGCCTGACCGCGGACCGCTTGCAACACTTGGACATGCGCATCCCGGCCACATCCCGGGACTTCCGCTGAAGGGGAGGAAATGATCGACGCGGTGGTGTTCGACTGGCGAGGCACCCTGGTCACCTGTTTGTCCACTGTGGAGTGGATGGCCGAGGCCCTGCGCCTGCTCGGCCGTGAGGACTCCCCGGAAGCGCTGTGGCAGCGCATCTCCGTCTACGAGGACCTCCTCGACGCCCCGGGCGTGGACTCCTCCCTGGCCGCCCACCACGCCGCCTACCACCACGTCTTCACCCAGGCGGGCGTGGACCCCGCCCTCGCGGGCGCCCTCTACGCGGTGGAGTCCGACCCCGCCCACAACCCCTTCGCCGACGACGCCGCCGAATGCCTGCGTGCCATCGCCGCCACCGGCCGCCGAATCGCCGTCCTCAGCGACATCCACTTCGACCTGCGCCCGGTCTTCGCCGCCGCGGGCCTGGCCGACGTGGTCGACGTCTACGCCCTGTCCTACGAACTGGGCGTGCAGAAGCCCGCCCCCGAGATCTTCCGCCACACCCTCGCCGCCCTGGCCACCCCACCCGAGCGCACCCTCATGGTCGGCGACCGAGCCACCCCCGACGGCGGCGCGCTCGCCGTCGGCATGCCGGTCCTGCTCCTGCCCCCGCTGCGCGCGGTGAGCGAACGACGGCTGCACCTGGTCACCGCCTTGGTCGGCGCTCATCCACAGCGTTGAACCCGGAGGTGAAACCACCCCCCGCCGAGGCATAACCTGGCGGCGGGGGGCCGGATGCCGCACTGGGCGAACCTGGTCGCCGGGCACGTCGGGGGTCCGTGGCAGGGTGGCGCGATGGACGAGGGAACCGACTTCGCCGACCAGGACTTCCACGGCGTCACCTGGACCGAACGGCACTTCACCGGCTGCGACTTCACCGAGGCCGACCTGCGCGGCGCCGTCCTGGACCGCTGCACGTTCACCGACTGCGACTTCACCCGCGCCGACCTCGGCGAAACCACCAGCCGCGGCACCGCGTTCCGCTCGTGCGCCTTCGACCGCACCACGCTCACCGACAGCACCTTCACCGGGTGCAGCCTGATCGGCTCGACGTTCCTCGACTGCCGCTTCCGCCCCATCACCATCCGCGACTGCGACCTCACCCTGGTCAGCCTGCACGGCGCGGCCCTGCGCAAGACCGACCTCTCCGGCCTGCGCCTGCGCGAGGCCAACCTCGACGAGGCCGACCTCCGCGAGTGCGACCTGCGCGCCGCCGACCTCACCGGCGCCCGCCTCCGCGCCACCAACCTCACCGACGCCGACCTCCGCGGCGCCCGCATCGACGCCAACGGCTGGGTCCAGGCCACCCTCCGCGGCGCCCGGGTCGACCTCGACGCCGCGGTCACCTTCGCCGCCGCCCACGGCCTCCGCGTCGGCTGAGCCCGCCAACCGCTCAGCAGCGTCCCAGCCGATCCACAGCTCCCGAGCACACCTGGCCGCTCTCAGCCAGACCTCGACACCCTGCGGCGGGGGCCGGACACCGCCGCCAGGTCAGGCGCGCGCCGGGGGCTTGCGGTCGGGGATCTCCTCGATCGCTCCGCTGTCGACCAACTCGGCCACCGACCGCGGGAGCACGTAAGCCGTCCCGCCGCCGGGCTGGTCGAACCACGGGATCGCCGAACCGGTGAGGACCTCGGTGGGGCGCAGCACGCGGTAGGCGCGGTACGGGCGGTTGATCCACTCCGGCACCAGCGAGCGCCGGTCGAACGGCGTGCCCACCGCGTAGGTGAGGTTGCCGGTCGCGTCGCCGTAGCGGTCGAACTCGGCGCCTTCGGGGAGGTGGGTGAGCTGCTTGCCGCGGAACAGCGTCAGCGGGGGCTCGCCGGACAGGGGCTGGATCGGCCAGTCCTGGGGCCTGCGGATGCCCTGCGGCTCGGCCCTGCGGGCCTCGGCTTCCTGGTGCGGGAGCTGATCGGTGTGCTGGTCCTGTCCGGACGGCGAGAACCCCGGCTGACCGGCGCCGTTGAACTGACCTCCGCCGGAGGCCGGCCGCTCGGCCTGCCCGAACCCGTGCTGGCCCGCGGCCTGCTGGGACGGGCCCGCCTGCGCGAAAGCGCGGTCCTGGTCGCCGTGCGGGCTGAACATCCCCGGCTCGGGGACGGGCTGGCCGTCGGCCTGCCCCGGCGCGTGCCGGGGACCCGCGGCGAAGCCTTGGGGTGCGAAGTCCCCTGAGGGCGCGGCGGGCTGCTCGGCCTGGGGTGCGAAGCGCTGGTCATCGGCGGGGTTGGGCTGCTCGCCGTGCGGCGTGAAGGTTCCGGCCGTGGCGGGGGTGAACTGTTCGCCACGCGGTGCGAACTCCTGGCCGCCGGGGTGTGTGGACTGCTCGCCGTGCGGCGTGAAGGTCCCGGCCGTGGCGGGGGTGAACTGCTCGCTTCGGGGTGCGAACTCCTGGCCGCTGGAGAAGCTCTGGTCACCTGGCGCCGACGAGGGCGTCTGCTCGCCCCGGGGTGCGAAGTCCCCGCTCGTCTCGGGGGTGAACCGCTCGCCCTGCGGTGCGAAGGTTCCGGCGGTCGCGGGGGAGAACTGCTCGCCCTGCGGTGCGAAGGCCCCGGCCGTGGCAGGGGTGAACTGGTCGCTTCGGGGTGCGAAGTCTCCGGCGGCCTCGGGGGTGAACTGCTCGTCCTTCGGTGCGAAGTCCGCGGTCGCGGCGGGGGTGAACTGCTCGCCCTGGGCCGCGACATGCTGCTCGCCTTCGGGGGCGAAGCGCTGGCCGCCCTGAGGCGCGGGGGTCTCCTGCGGCTGGAACTGGTCGCCGCCGGAGTCGTGCTCGGGCTTGTCGGAGGCGTGCCTGCGGTCGTCGGAGGCGAACTGGTCCGCGGGCTCGTCCTCAGGCGCGAACCGGCCTGGCTCGAAGGCGGAGAACTGGGCTCCGGGTTCGGGGCCGAAGGGGCCTGCGGGCGGGGCGTCCCGGTCGGCGGCGAAGGGCTCGGCCGGGGAGTCGAACCGGCCGGGTTCCGGTGCGTCCGGCTCGGTGTGGGTGAACAGGCCCGGTTCGGCCGCGTCGTGGGTGTCCGACGGGGAGAACCGGCGTTCGTCGGTGGACTGCGCCGTCGCGGGGGAGAACCGGTCGGCCGAGTCCTGTCCATCGCCCTCGTAGCGGTGGGCCTCGGTGGGCTGGCCCGCGTCCGCCGGGGCCTCGTGCCTGCCGTTCTCCTGGGCGGGGACGGGCTGGGACGGGCTGAAGAGACTGGTTTCGGGAAGCGGGACGTCCGGCTGCCTGCGGCGGCCCGGGCGGTAGTCGTCTTCCTCGTCGTCGAACTGGTGGGCGGCGAAGCGGCTGTTCTCCTCGACCGGGCGGACCGGGCGGAACAGGTCGTCGCCGGACGGGCCGGACTGCACGGGCCTGCTCGGCGGGGGGAGGGGCCGCCGCGGACGCTGGTCGTAGGTGTCGTCGTCGTCATCCTCCAGCTCGGCCAGGGATGCGCGGACGGTCGACGGACCCGGGTCGGTGGGGACGGCGTCGGGGGTGGACTCCAGCAGGAGCTTGCCCGCGAGGAAAGCGGCAGCGTCATCGATCTCGGCGAAGACCGCGGGCGCGATGTAGTGCCCGTCGAACCAGCCGACGCGCCAGCCGCTGCCCGTCTGCTCCATCGCCCACCCGGTCTGCGACGGCGCGCCGACGGTGTAGCGCCATTCGGCCACGCCCGCGTCGCTGAGCCGCTCGCGCATCCGGTCGACCACGTCGGCGGGGGCGGGGGTCGGCTCGACCTCGACGAACGACCGCTCCTCGTCGGCGTGCCGGAGAGGCTCGTCGGCGTCAGTCGGCTCGTGGTCGTCGGTGTCGGCGAACGGTTGCTCGGGCTGGGGTTCGGGGTCTGCGAACTCGCGGGGCTCGGCGGCTTCGGCGTGTTCGCGGGGCTCGTCGGCGTACCTGTGCGGCGGGTCCGTGTCGTCCGCCGAGGGCTGGGTGAACTCGGGCGCCTTGTCGACGTCGTGGGCGGCGAAGCCGCGCGGGTCCGCCGCCTCGCTGCGCACCGGGGCCTCGTCGTGCTCGTCGTGCTCGTCGTGCTCGTCGTCGGACCCGGGCACGTAGGCCTGGGTGCTCTGCGGCTCGGCGATGGCGGGCTCCGCGACCGGCTCGGCCTCGGGGGCGGGCTCGGCGGGAGGGGCGGGCCGGACGGGCGGACGCGGCGGGCCGGCGATGAAGATCGCCGCGGACTGCCGGGTCGGCTCGGCGACCTCGGGCATGCGGAACTCGGCCCGGCGGGCGTGGGCCACCAGCTCGGGGTCCGGCGGCACGCCATGGGTGCGCAGGTAGAAGTTGACGGCGGCGGGCCAGATCCAGACGCCGTCGGTGTGGAAGGCGACGGGAACGGTCTGGCGGCGCTCCTCGTCGAGGTGGTCGGTGTCGTAGCCGCGCGCGGGCAGGGCCAGCGGCGCGGCGTCGAGGTAGCGCTGCACCTGCTCGCGCTCGTCGGCGTCCAGCGGCGGGCGGTTGATCACCGGGCCCGCCGGGCCCATGCCGTCGAACATCCGGGCGGTGCGGAACGGCGGCTGCAGGGCGGCGAGCCGCCGCGCCAGCCACTCCGGGACGTTCTCCTCCTCGCGCGGGAACATCCGCAGCTCGTCCACGAACGCGGGTGGCGGCGGCTGGTGCTGCCAGTGCGGCTCGTCGCGGTCGTATTCGAGGTTGTAGGCGGCGGGGCGGTCGAGCTGGTACCTGGCGTTGAACCAGGTCCCCCTGCCCTCTCGGTACATGCCCGCGCGCAGCCGCACGAACAGGTTCGCGACCTCGGGGGTGATGGGGAACTCGGCGGTGCGCTCCTCGCCGAAGGACACCTGGCCGCGCACCTCGCTATAGCGGCCGATCGCCCGGAACGCGACCTCGACCGAGGTCCAGTCCGCGGGCGCGGCCCTGAGCAGAGCCAGCCCGATCTGCTTGACCAGGGCGTCCTGTTCGGTCGGGTTGAGCTGCGTAGGTGCTACCACGGGCCTATCTTCCCCTGTCGCGGGAGTGTCAGCACACGGTGTACCCGAAGCTGGGGTTCTGCCTGCGGCGATGACGCAGAGTAAGTGAAGAGTCAACCCGGCAGGGTGAGGATTCGCCACGTTTGTGCCAGCGTCCCATCTGTGCCACCCTCCGCGTGCACAACGGAGGTTCCCGCATGTCCGATGGCGACCTGGCGCCGCACCTGTCCCGTCTCGGCCTCCCCGACGACGAGATCCGTACCTACCAGTACCTGCTGCGCACCGGCCCTTCCACGGTCGAGGAGATCGCCACGGGCGCCGAGCGCGCGCTGCCCGGCGTCCGGGCGGCCGTCCGCGCGCTGGTCGACGCGGGCCTGATCGGCGGCGGCGGCCCCGACGGCCGGGTCCTGACCCCCGTGCCGCCCGCGTCCGGCCTGGAGATCCTCAGCCGGCGGCGGGCCAGCGAGCTGGAGCAGGCCAGGGTGGCCACCCTCAACGCCTATGACACCTTCCGCAGGGCGATCTCGCCGCAGCGCACCGACGACCTGATCGAGGTGGTCACGGGGACGGCGATCGCGCAGCGCATCCAGCAGATGGAGCTGAGCGCGCGCACGGAGATCCGCAGGCTGGAATCGCCGCCGTACTTCACCGAGGGGCACATCAACAACGCGGAGCTGGAGCAGCTGGCGCGCGGTGAGGTGACGTATCGGGTGGTGTACGCCCGCGCGTCGGTCGAGGACCCGGCTCGGTACGCGAACAACATCCAGCCGTGCGTGGCGGCGGGGGAGCAGGCGCGCGTGCTGCCCGAGGTCCCGGTCAAGCTGACGATCGTCGACCAGCAGTTCGCGACCGTGTCCCTCCCGGTGGCCGAGGCCGACGTGAACCGGTCCCTGCTGGTCGTGCACCCCAGTTCGCTGCTGTCGGCGCTGATCGGCCTGTTCGAGTCCTCCTGGCGCCTGGCCGTCCCGTTGCAGGCGGGCGCCCACGCGCCATCACCGGTCCAGCCGATCGAGCAGCGCCTCCTGGGACTGCTCGCGGCCGGAGCCAACGACGACTCCATCGCCCGCCAGCTGGGCATCAGCAGGCGCACGGTCTTCCGCCACCTCCAGCGCCTGATGGAGCACGCGGGCGCCACCTCCCGCTTCCAACTCGCCGTCCACGCCGTTCGTCACCGCTGGATCTGACTCACCTTCCACTGTCGCCAGGGCAACTGTCGGATTGTTGGACAATCCGACAGTTGAGCGATTCGACAGTTGGGCAATTGAACGAGCAATCCAGGCATACCTCGACGTGGCAACCGCCTCCTGGCGGCGGCTGCTCGGCACCCGCGCGGCTGACGTGTCGGCCCAGTGGCGCGGGTGACGGGACACTGGGCGATTGGCGGAAGTCGGGGCGTGCTCTCCGGGCGTTTGCCCGATCATGGGATCGTGGGATTGTTCAACAATGTAATGGTGGGATTGTGGGGCAGGTCGAGTGGGACGTGCGGAGTTGAGCGGGCGGGGTGAGCATGCCGGGCAAGGTGGGTCGGGGATCGCGGGACGGGAGAGTCGAGCGGCGCGGCGTTGAACTGGGTGGCGCGGTGAGTGCGTCGCGTGAACGGAACGGGTGGGACGGCTTGGCGGGCCAGCCGGGCGGAGGGGCGGACGGGGAGCGGTGAGCGGGTCGGGCGAGCGGAGGAGCAGGTCGGATGGTGTGGCGGGCCAGCCGGGCGGGTCGGGCGGGCCGAGTGGGTCGGGCGAGTCGGGGAGGCAGGGTGTGTCGGGCGGGCCGAGTGGGTCGGGCGAGTCGGGCATGCCGAGTGAGTCGAGCGGCTCCGGCGGGCCGAGTGGGTTGGGCAGGCCGAGCGGGTCGAGTGAGTCGGACAGGCCGAGCGGGTCGGGCAGGTCAGGCGGGCGGGGTAAGTCGGGCGGGTCGAGTGAGTCGGGTGAGCGGAACGGGTTGGGTGGCTTGGGAGGCCAGCCGGGCGGAAGGGGTGGGTGGCGCGGGTTGAGCGGGTCAGGCGATTTGGTGGGGGAACCAGGCGGGGTGGGGGCCAAGGCGGGCGGCGTGGCCGGTGGAAGTCGGATCGTAGC